>PBJD01000018.1 GCA_002720635.1 Flavobacteriales bacterium
ACCAATTATTGCTAATGCTCCAAAAATTATTTCTGCTTTTTTCATTGTTTTTTTTACGTGAAAAGGTTTAAGGTTATTATCATTACGAATGTATAAATATTTTACGGTGTTCATATAAATCGCCGGCTTGAAATCTGTTTCCCGAAGGACCTTTCAGGCCATTAGCCGAACTAACCGGGCTGTCGAACAACTGAGTTTTTTACGAAATAACTTAGTTCATGAGAAGTTGTTCGAACTAATTTCCCTCGTTTTGTCAGGCGATTATTTTGTTTTGGAATACATTTTTACATCAATTAACTGGTGTCCTTTTTTAGTGAACTTTCTTAAAGTTCCCTCTAATTCAAAACCACTTTTTTGAAGAACTTTTTCTGATCTCTTATTGAAGTGAAAAACAGGAGCCTCAATTCTGTCGAAATTTAAATCAGTAAGACAATAATCGGTGAATTTCATTATAACTTTACTCATTATCCCCTTATTCCAGAAGGGTTTTGCCAACCAATAACCTATTTCGTTTTTATGTGATGATAATCCGTATGTGTTATTGAGACTAATACAACCAATAGCACCTGCATTTCTGTGCCTGATTATCCAACCTTTTTGAACTTTATTTTTAGTTTCAAATTCGTCAAGGTGATTTTTCCACCATTTTGCATCCTCAATATTATAAGGGAAGGGGATAATAAGAGTGTTGTCTGAAATTTCTTTGTCGTTTAAGTATTTAACTATATTATCAAAGTCGGATTCTTTGATTTTATCTAAGGTAATATTTTCGTCTACTTGAATTTGCATAGTTATTAAAAATAGCGATTCTTCTGATATCTGGATTATCTGATGTCAGGAAGATATGTTTTAACAATACTTTGTTACCTGCTGATATTCGCTTATATTTATTTCTGATTTTTTTGTGGAAAATACGAAATCCTATACAGTAATTGACAAATATTAAAACCTTATGAATAAAAATATTCAACTAATCCTAACTTTTTTTCTATTCATTGGACTGGCTAGCTCTTGTAATAGAAAAATTCAAAGTGCTCAGACCGAAGAGGTGACTTCAATGGATTCTATCCCGATAAAGTATATTAATGAAGAAGCGACGCCAGTGATTGATCGAGCTATCTTCTTTGGTAACCCTGTCATAGCGAGAGGAAAACTTAGTCCGGATGGTCAATATGTGACTTTTATGAAAGAATACAATGGCGTCATGAATGTCTGGGTTAAGGGATTCGACGAAAGCTTTGATAAAGCCAGATTATTGACGGATAGTGAGTCTCCTATTCGAGGTTATTTTTGGACAGATGATTCCAGGTATGTACTATTTGTTAATGATAAAGGTGGAGATGAAAACTTCAATGTCTATGCAGTCAATCCATTAGAGGGGACGACAAGCACTGCCCCTGAAGCCAAAAATTTAACACCAATGGAAGGCATCACTGCCCGGATCTATATGGTTTCCAAAAAGAATCCAGATATGATGATGATTGGCATTAATGATAGAGATAAGGCATGGCATGATCTATACAGTTTAAAAATATCAACAGGTGAATTAACCAGGATTCTGGAGAATGACAACCGTTATGTTGGGTTTGAATTTGATTGGGACGAAAAAATGAGAATCGCTTATAGATCTGATGAAAGTGGAATGGATCAAATTATTAGAATAGATGATAATGGGACATATAAAGAGATATACAACACAAATCTTCAAGAGTCTGCATCTATAGTCAATTGGACTCCGGATAACAAAGAATGCTACCTGATAACTAACAAAGGGGATATAAACCTTTCTGCTCTTTATAAAATGAATCCTGAGACAGGACATGTGACTTTAGTGGAATCAGACCCTAAAGGGCAGGTGGATTTTGGTAGACTCTGGGTGAATAATCATACTAGAGAAATCATCTCCACATCATACACTTATGATAAGAGAGTCAGGTACTTCAAGGATAAAAAATGGGAAGACATATTCAATAAATTGAAAGGCCATTTCCCCGGAAAGGAGATCGGGTTTACCAGCTTCACCAGAGACTATACTAAAATGCTAATAGTTGTATCAGGGGATAACGTGGCAGCTGAGGTTTATTTCTATGACCTGGTTACGGATAAACCAATCCTGCAATATACACCGCGACCAGACCTGAAAGAAATTGAAGAGTATCTGTCTAATATGCAATCTGTTTCCTACCCAAGTAGCGACAGTATGTTAATACCAGGTTATTTATCAATACCTAAAGGTTCTTCGGGGAAAAATATGCCGGCAGTCATTCTTGTACATGGAGGACCAAAAGGACCAAGGGATAAATGGGGTTACAGAAGTACAGTACAGTTCCTGAATAACAGAGGATATGTTGTTTTACAACCTAACTTCAGAGCCAGTGGTGGTTATGGAAAAAAATTCCTGAATGCCGGAGATAAGCAATGGGGGAAGCTTATGCAGGATGATGTGACCTGGGGAAAAAAGTATCTTGTGGAAAAAGGTATTGTTNATCCTGATAANGTGGCGATAATGGGAGTTTCNTATGGCGGTTACGCTACTTTGGCAGGTCTGGCATTTACGCCGGATGAGTATGCCTGCGGGGTNGATGTTGTTGGGCCAAGTAATCTTTTTACACTATTAGAGTCCATACCTCCATATTGGGANTCNGGAAGAAAATGGNTATACGAAATGGTAGGTGACCCTGAAACTGAAGAGGGCCGGAAACTATTGAGAGAAGCAAGCCCATTATTCAGTGCTGATAAAATATCCAAACCTCTTCTTATTGTTCAGGGAGCAAATGACCCGCGTGTTAAAAGAGCCGAGGCAGACCAGATAGCTGTCGCACTAAGAGATAAGGGTCATCCTGTGGAATATCTTTTGGCAATGGATGAAGGGCATGGTTTCAGAAAGCCCTTGAACAGAATGGCTATGAATGCTCAGATAGAAAAGTTTTTAGCCACTCATCTTGGTGGTCGTTACCAACAGGATGTAGCAGAAGATATTGCAGAAACACTTGAGGTTTTAAGAGTGGACATCAGTTCTGTTGTATTGACTGAAGTCGATAATTAGGCAATGATGACTAAGCTTCCGAAGAGAAAGCACACCNAGGTAAAATCGAGTAGTTAATGGAAGGCCTTACCGGAGTTTTAAGTGCAAAATATCGCTATGACCATAATCGGAAATCTGATTTATAATTTCAGTTTAAAATGAAGTTATCTCTCCGCATTTAATGTTCATTTGTTGTGATAACCTGCAACGGTTCAGCTAAGCTCCGTTTTTAAAAGTTTAGGTTTTTTTATACGTTCGTTTTATTTATTTCTAATTAATTCAAGTGCTTTTTCTAAAATTAAATCTTTCCCTTGAAGATAGCTACTGCTTTGCAGGACTTCATAGTCTCTTTTAACTCCGACTTGCTGTGCTGGTGTTCCGTCAGGATAAAATACTCCCAATCCCGAAAAAACGGATTTAATACCAAATGGCAGCTGTATTTCAGAGACGTTACCGTCCGCACCCGCGGTTTGGCCGCCAATTACGGTTGTGTTTGAATGTTGTTGAAATGCCATTACCGTATATTCAGCCTGACTCATAGTATTATAGTCAACCAGTACATAAATTTTTCCTTCGTATCCTTTCTTTTTGTTTCCTATAGTTTGACTCTGAGTCCATTTATATGAACCAGGGTAATCAAAATCCATAGCTATAAATTTCGCGAATTTACTACGCCCCTCTATCAATAATTTAGATAATTTAATTAAGGTCCAATTTGGATAGTTTCTACTGTCAATAATTAAATTATCGTTAGACATTAATTTCCGCTTAAATTCTCTGTTTATATCCGATCTTTTCAGCCTTCCCATATTTATATAACAGTACTCTTTTCCTGAAATTGAATCTTTCAAAAATTTATACGGACTTTTTTGGGGAGATGCTTTGGTAGGCCGAAACCTTGATTTCAAAGTTTCTTTGTCCATTGTAGAATAAGTTCGAATTACCCGATTTCCATCTCGATCAATAGCTAATGTGATTGAATCTTGATTTGTAATTCGTAAGTAACGTGTGGCTTTGGAAAGGTAGTAATCATTTGAAGTAGAAAGAAAGTTTCCAACTTGTCTGATTTTATATTCAACTGGTTCTCCATTTATGGAAATAATCCTGTCCATTCTCTTTAAGTCAATTGATTGAAGACTATCCTGCAAAACAGCGTTAATGAAGTAGCCATCTGAAAGCCCGGTACAATAGAACGGGGTATACTTATATTTATCAATTGGATTGTTTTCAGTTCTGATAAACCCATGGCCATCTCTTATTTCAGTAGTCATTTTTCGAACTGCAAAATAATAGTCTTCATAGTTATTGGCCGTTATGAAATCATAAATATTGTTTTTAAAAACTTGAGTCCAGTTTTCGGGTATTATGTTTCGGTTCGGACAGAAGTAATTTATGATATTCCAGTAACGAGTAATTGATAAATAATGAATAGAGGGGTTATATCGATAATTACCATAGCTGTTTTCATTTGTTATTTTTGGATTGCCTGATGGTGCTTTTGATATGTATTTATTTTTGAATTCAGGCTTATTATTGCGTAGTTGAGTTAAATAAGAATGATTCTTTTTGTTAATCAAACTATTATTGAGCCAGCTAAAACTTTCTCTGAAAATCAGAGAGTCAGCGATGTCTCTTTTTTTAAATTTATAATTCCCGCATTCATTAATCAAATCCGAAATTATTTGATTGAATTCTAATCTTGAGTTACAGGTCAAGAGCTTCTCGTAATCTTCAATTAAGTATTTATCCCAATCTTTTTTACTTGGTTCAGGATGAAAATATTTAAGAAAACCCCATACCTGTGAGTAGCAAACAAGGAACTCTTTTTGTTCATTATTTTGACCGAATGAAAAAACAGAAAAAAATATGAATATATAAATCAGAATAGATTTCAAAAGATGTTTTTTTGTGCAAAATTTAAATTACTTATAACGTTTAGGTTATTGAGATTTGCCAAATTATAAGCGACCATGATTTTTATAAAAAGTTTTTTAATTGGTTATTCTGTTTTTATTTTTTCACTCAGTCTTTTCGGAAATGTTTTTATGGACTCTTTTAACTCTGTTTTCAGTTTTTGTTTCTCATCNTCATTCGTTAGATTATAGATGTAGTTTTCAATAATGTATAAAATCAATATCCTGTTATACAAGTCCAGATCCTTATTTCTCAAGATTTCAAATAATTGTTTCTCAACTTGTGCTTTATTATTAGTTTCAGACAAAGCTCTGCCTATTCTGCTTATACTGCCATAATAATGATTGTGTGATGAATTTTCAGCTCTTAATGAAATACCAATAATCAAGTCAAGAACATCAATGTTTNATTCTTCTAATTCTTTTATATAAGTTTTGCGTGCTCCCCAGGCATAACTCCCGTCACTAACTCTCTCAAATCGGTCATTCATTACATCTAAGTGTGCTCTGAGAAAAATCTCCCAGTTTTGAGTTTCTGCAGACAGCATTGCAATATTTACAGCGTGTTTTCTTGGACGACTATCCATGCTGCAAAATCCAATAACGCGAGTGCTTCTTAACTCATCCAGTAACTTTTCTTTTTCCTTTTCAGATAGTGATTTCCAGTTTTCGGGAACATCAACCCAGCCAGACTCTATATTATTTTTAAATTTTGTTGCTGTTGTGTCTATTAAGCAATCTGCATAGCTAATCATTTGAGAATATTCTTCAGGAATAGCGGCACTTTGAAATTTGCCAGGAAAATAAAATGCTGTAATTGATTCTTCGGAATATGAAGTCTTTTCGGAATAATCAAAAACCCAATTAGAAAGATTTTGAGGTGTATATTGCTCTAAGTTTTTTTCAAAACTTATTTCACGACCATAGCCACCACTAAGACTTATTTTACTGAATTCAACTACATCTTTTTCTTGATAATTCTTATAACTAAACCTTACAATCAGATTATTTTCATCAACTTTTGTTTGAGGGTATTTTTGAATAAATTCATCAAATCCGATATTATTCTCAATATCTTTTTTTGCTTCTTTAACTTGCGTCTTTTCTATTTGTATCAGGTGACCAATGGTTTGATATTTAGAATCAAATATTCTGTCTATATCACAGACCTTAAATTTTAAATTTAATGAATCTACAATTTTTTTTAAACTATTAATTGTAGATTCACCATATATCAGCCCATTATTTTGGATTTCAAATTCACCACTTTGAGCAACTGATAATTTGCAACTGATAATTATTAAGGTTGAAATAATTCCTTTTAACATATTGTCTTTACTTGTATTTAAGATTTGTGTAATTATCTCACGAATTTATAAATATTTCATAGTGTTCGCGTAAATCAGTGGCTTCAAACCTGATACTTTAGACAAGGTAACGTGGAATGGTACCTGTGTATTGCGTAGGAAAATTGTTTACGCACCGAGGATAAATAAAAGGGGAGAACCAACTCAAAGCTTTTGTTCCCCGAAGGGCATATGAGGCCTAAAGCCGAACTAAATTACACTTGTTTTGCATAAGTTTAGTCGTTGCGGTCTTCCCGGTTTTATTTTGATAATTCTATTTTTAGTTGGTTGTATGCTGGCATATCCGTTTTTTTACGAAGATAGTTTCTAAATGCAATATGCTTTTTACAAAAGTCAGAGTTATGTTTTACTATATGAAGATGATGTATCCTTGCATCTCCTTTTTTTAAGGTGAATTAGTTACATAGAAGCTTCGAAAGTTGTTGTATTATGTTTTTACAAGCTGTCAGTTTGTAAATAATGTTCTTCTGTGATGTAAAAAACTCTTTTACAGTATCTTTTTCTTTTTTCACAATCCTGAACCTCATATCTATCAGGAAAGTGTATGTCATAGTTAACTGTATATTCCTTGTTTGGTGGATGCGGAAATACATAGAGTTTTGTTTCATCAAATTGAATGGTTAGAGAGTCACTATGTTTAATTCTTAAAGAATTCTCTGGGTTTGAATATATTCCGTTAGTAGGTATTATTCCCGTGTCATTTGGGTTTATATTCATGTTAAATCTCAGATGTCCATTACTGTATGTTTTTATCTCTAAAAAATGATCCGTGTCATTTTGCACTATCCATTTTTCCTCTCTGGGATTATTTTTATTGCAGGATAACGATATACCGATAAATAATGTAGCGATTATTAAAATATATAATTTTTTCATTTTGATTTGAGACAATATTTTTTTAACATAATAATTGAGTTGTAATTTTAAATAAATACAAACCATTTTTAAAATTAAAATAAAATATCCTATTAAGGATGAATAATTCAGGAGAGAATTGCGGGCATTTTTTCCGTGATTTAACTCATATTCATCATGAGATTCCATAGAGATTAAAAAAGTCGAACTAAAAGGTTTGCAACCGAGCATGCGAAAAACTGAGTTTTTCACGAAGTAACTTAGTTCATGAGAACTTGTTCGAACTAATTACCCCTGTCTTACAGGCTTTTTAACAGGCGCCATCACCAGCTTCCTCCTGCTCCGCCGCCGCCAAAACCTCCACCGCCAAAACCACCGTATCCGCTACCACCATATCCGCTACCACCATATCCGCCGCCACCGCCAAAAAATGAAATCTTATGTTTTCTATCTTTTTTAGTTATAGTTTTNAACTCCCTTTTTTTTATTAAATTTTTAACAATATTTCCCCAGATAAACGGGATTAGCCATGTTAAAACAATATGTGCTTTTTTCTGGAATTTATTAATTTCTTTAGATTGAATTATTTTTATCGAGATGCGTATTGAGTAAAAGGAATGTATTNTTAAAAAAATTATCCAAAAGTATTCCATCTTCTATTTTGTTTTTTTCGGTTCTGTAATTTAAACTATAAGTTANAGAATACTNNAAATTTTGTTAAGTGGTAAACTTGTTATAATCTAACGGTTTGAGCATTAAAAGTAGACGNTTTTAATGCTACCCACTTTCGTTTAACAACTCACTTTGATGCTGGCATAAAACTTTTATTTATTGCTGTTTATCCTATTTTTTATTTGCATTNTCAGCAGTGGTTGCTATTCTAATAAATTATTCGTGAATAAGTTCTGCTCAATAATTTTTTCATTCTCTAATTTGTGTTTTACCAGCCATTTTAAAAAAATATTTACTCTTTCAGGTTTCATAAACCCACATTCTTTGTCATTACCAAAATATGGAGCTGTTAAATCAAGTGAGCTTCCAACATCAATATTTGCTTTATCATAATCAGTTAAATATTCTTTTAGAATTTTCACGGATTTAGATTTATTTTTAACTGCATAAGAATAACCTTTTTGAGTTGCTTGAATAAAAAAAGAATAATCATTTTTATTACTTACTATTTGGTTGTTTCTTGTAATTATAACAGGAGAATAACAATATGGAATACCAAAATCGGACATTGAGAATTTATTTAGTTCTATTTGCATGGTATTTGCTTCAACACCTTCCCAATTATCGAATATCCAGGTTGCATCTGCCTTACCCTCTAAAAGTGTATTCCATATTCCTAATTTGTCAGGATAAATTATTTCCATATTTCCGGTTCCACCATCATTTTTAACCATTTCTTTCACAATATGGTCTTCATAGCGAGCTTTGTAAGATGCATATATTTTTCCATCCAGGGAATTTGGTGATTCGAAATTCGATTCTTTCAGTGACGCAATACTGCTAATGTCCTCTTGTAAAATGGCGAAAACAGCAATTGCATCCACAATGTTTTTTTTGTTGTTGAGACTAATTACAGTCTCAAAAGGTGCAATTGCAAAGTCNGTTAAGCCCAATTCTAACTTTTTACCCGGAGTTATTTTATAATTATCTTCAAAAGGATTTAAAATTTCAATTTCAATTCCTTTTTCTTGATAATATCCTAATTCTTTCGCAATAAATAATCCAATATGATTAATGTTAGGAGTCCAGTCTAATGCTATTCTTAATCGCTTCATTTCTTATAACTTAAGTTCTGTTTTTAATTAATACTACACTTTTTGCATATGNCTTGNGGCGGTTTCTTAANACTTTNCTGTCTTCTTAAACCAAAGCTGACTGCGGAGCGAAAANNCTGTGANCAGCCTTNCGATTGCCATAAGATATATGCGTTGTTGTGTNGTTATTTTTNCCATATTTCTGTNTNAGGGTGAAATTCTTTCCAACCTAACCACCAATGCTTTTCAACAATAATCTTATTNCTGTTATNCTTTTCTTCTGCATACAAATAGTCAGCTGATTGATTGTATTTTAGTTGCAGAACCTTANCTGCATAATTGTCTTCAAAATTCTTCATTTCTTTCAGAAGTGATTTAGGGTATGCTCTTGAAATTCCATTGTATTNNATTCCAAAAACAGTTTCTCGTTCAGGTAAATCAGATAGGTCGGTAAAACCAGGTACTATAATGTTGTAGGTTGCCTTATTGATTAATTTATTCATTTTTTCTCTTGACAGGTAACCTTTTCTCGCTTCTTTACATTCTATTGCAAATTCTGTTTTAAGGTGCTTTGTTTTCCATTCTCCCCAAGTCATATTTTCTCCGGAAAGTAATTCCAGTTGCCTTCCTTTTAATGCACCATAAATACATTCTCCAGTAGCTTGTTGCCAAAGACTATACGTTTTGGTATCATAAATAATCATATTTCTTCGCCACACACCGGCCACTCTAAAGAACAGTTCCCTGTTGCCAACCATAGTGTCAAAAGCCAATGCGCTCTGGCATAAAGCACAATAGCTGATTAGTATCTGTTTATCGTCAATTTTGTCTATGATAATATGTCTTGGTATTACAGCTTCATTTAATGGATATGCTACTGANGATTTATTAAGTGTTAAGCCGATTATTTTGGTATTCTCATCAATATCAACATTTTCGGCATTAGTTCTTGTCACTTTGTTGATTTCAGGGAAGAAATAACGCATGTCAAAAAAATAACTGAAAAGAAGAAAAACCAGACTTAGGCTTAATAGAACTGCTGTTGTGGTTTCAATTGAATAAACAGTCACTGAAATTATTCCAGATACAACACTGAATAAGGTGAAAACCAATCTCTTTTTTTCAAATTTTGAGAAGAACCAGAGTCCTGACTCTATCTTTCCAAATACAGAAATTTGTCTACCGAAAGCAATAATAAAAGAGACTAATATTGAAAGTATAGCATAAATCATATTATTTNTTTAATTGTGCCTGACGTTATGATTAATTTCCTTGAGGGCATTTCGTNTGGGTTGTNTTGCAGAGTGTTATTTTCATTTTCTAAAAACTGTATGAATACATTGCTGAAGAACCAATGGCATAGCTAATGATATTAACAATAATTGTTGTCTTCATGATTTTACTTTTCTTAAAGTCATTTTTCAAAATTAAGTAATTTACCAATCCTTCAATCAGTAATGTCAATACGAAAGCAATCCCATAAAAAATCGCTAACGATTTAAATCCTTCGGGTCCTCTTACTTCATTATAACTTACCCAGGGAAACCAAACTACTAACCACCAACCTCCATTCATGACTATCGAACCAATAAAACCAATTATTCCACTAATCAGATTGGAGAAAATNGCAGTCTTATAAGCTTTTNTACTGTACNATTTTTTTGTCAAAATGTAGCTAANTCCNAGGCATTCGATTAGGATTATTGTTATCATAAATGCCCATCCTTGTGGAAGGAGGACGTAAATTCCAAAGCTCACATTCAACGGTATCATTTCCTTTCCTTAAATGCTCTGTAAAGTTTAAAATAATTATCTCACGAATTTATAAATATTTTATAGTATTCGTGTAAAGTAGTGGCTTCAAGTCTTCCCCCCGACGGGCATATGAGGCCTAAAGCCGAACTAACGGAGCTTGCGAATTTAAAATACTGATCTTTTGTATCAGTACAAATGAGTTTTTAATGAAGAAAGGTTTTCATAAGAGTTTATTAACTGATAACATTTGTCACAAAGTTTATTTCTTGATTATTCTTCTATTAATAACACCGTCATCAAGCTCTATTTTTAATAAATATACCCCGTTTTTTAGTGAGTTTAGACTTATATATTCAGATTCCGAGCTAAACAAATAGACTCCATTAATGGAGAAAATTTTTATTTTCTTTAATCTGTTGTTCGTGTTTATTGATATGTGTCCAGTTGTTGGATTAGGATAAACTGAAATGGAGTTGTTAAGCGCTAAATCAACATTTGTTATTGTTGTAATATCGTCTAAATAATTAGAGTAGTCATTATATAATTGGGTTGATGGAGAAGAAAGATTTGGTTGCATATAAGACCAGCTAAATTGAATAAGTTCATGAGGTTGCTGCTCTTCGGCCGCCCAAAGTTGCTTTTTTAATGATAGAATGTCAGTTGAGGTAGCAGCGAATGAACCATTATTAACCGGCCAACCACTTGTTTGTTGAAAAGTCTCTATCGTTGCACCGAATGTTCTGTCATTATTATCGCAAGCTCTTTTGATTGCCGAATAATACAGAGGAATGTGGTATTTTGGATTTTTCAGAGTAATTCCAACCCCATCCTGAGGATAAATACGGTCCAGATGGGCTGCTTTTTGTAACAATTCATCATACCAATTCTCCAGCCGATCTGCAGGAAGCCATAAGTTGAAAAAAGGAGCAATCATAATAGGTTTTGTTGAGGATTTAGTTTCCGTATAATCCGTTATGTCCTTTACCCATTCAAAAAGTAATGATTTTTCAGGTTCATCTTGCCATTCCAAATCGTTTAACTCTTGCGGAATATACCAACCTCCAAAAGCAGAGCTTGTTCCAAACAAATCCCACAACTCATCAATANCTGATTTATGTTTGGATAAAATACTCGAATAGGTAGTGGCTGATGACTTGTTGGAACTATTCCATGTTTCATCAAAATATAAACCGAAATGCACCTGCATATTAACCTTTTCAGCAGCAGCTACAATGTAGTTGAGTGTATTCATTTTATACACAACAGAAGAAATGCTAGAAGGCGAATACCAACTTAAGTCATGATAAATACTGTACTGAACAATCAAATAATCCAATTGATTATCTCTCATTTTTTCAAACTCCGAATCCCATTGAGCTTGTGTCCATCCGCCACATTCACATCCTGATGTATTCCAAAGCTGAATAAAAGCACCGTTTAATTTGGCTGATCCAGAGGAAGGGGGAGTATAGCTTGATTCTAATGAGAAATTGTCGACTAATATATTTCCGCTGTGAGCGGTAGAAGTGGCGTTTGAAATTTTGATATCCCAGGCTCTGATTCGATTTAAGTCAATTAGTCCATTTCCATTACCAACTACCTTAGTAAAGGAGTTTATATCAAATACAGAAGTAGTCCAGTCGGAGGAGCCAATCACGATATTTTCGGATTGATAAACTTCATCTTCTCCATCAAAAGAACCATTTCCATTAATGTCTTCCCAAATTCTAATACCAATCTGATCACTAACATTACCTCCCATATGGTCAATAGAGAAACCTGTTGCCATATAAGAATAATCTTGTTGGGTGGTGCCATAATTTTTAAGAATAGTAAAAAATGAGTTGCTCCCGGGATTGAACGAATAGTTAATGCTTAAACTGCTCGTTCCATTGGAAAATTCCGTAGGATTAATCGAGGTGCTTACTGTTCCTGATCCACTACCAAAACTACTGAAGTAGTCCAGATTTGAAGAGAATTCATCAACATTGATGGTTACTTGTGAGAACNCATTANAAATNAGTANTGTATTAATAATGAACGCTTTGAAGAATTTCATTTTTATTGATACAACGTTTAAGACAAATTTCTAACGAATTTATAAATATTTTGTGATCTTCGTGAAAAAGAGATGGACTCAAGTCTCATCGATGGAGGGTATGATTGATATTTAAAAGGAAAAGATGATTACCCATCTTCGGATTTTAAAATGCTGAGCTTTTGCAACCGTAGGTCTGAGTTTTTTTACGAAGTAACGTAGTTCATGAGAACTTGCTCGAGCTAATTATACCCTTTTTGTGTATTCGTTTTGGAATTTATTTTTAATTATATTTGCACTTTTCTAAATAAGATGAAAAGTATAGTGTTTATTAGTGTCCTGGTATTGTTTTTATGCACAGGCTGTGCTTCAGTTTTCACCTCGAATACTCAGGAAATTATAGTAAATGTGAAAAAGAATTCGAAAGTTTATGTTGACGGGAATCAAAAAAGTATTCAAGACAACAAATTAACTTTGGAACGGGATGGTAAGGTAAAGCGAATTGAGATTAGAAATGATGAAAACATGGACGAACATTACATGGTCGTTCAAGATGTTACTAATCCTTGGTATGTTGTGTCTTGGGTTCCTTTTGGATATTTTTACGCAATACCACCATTAATAGATCTCTATTCAACAGGAAAGGCATTCAATTACAGAGATTCTTTGCTGTTGTCAAACAGTGTTCCTAAGATTAAGGAAAAAGAGATTTATGAAAAGAGCATTTTTTTAAATAAAGTAGAAGTCATTTTGCCAAAAGATAGTCTGGTGCTGATTGATTTTCCACGATATAAAAGTTTCCTTTACAGCCTTGATAAGGGTGTTTATAAAATAGAGGCGAATAAAGGTGTTAGTTTAGCTAATACTAAATACTCAAATTCATTAAATAAGATTTTATTGAAAAATAAATATCTTGATAATAGTAATAGAGCTTTAGGAGAGTCCTACTCCAAAAATATATCCATTAACTCAACTATTATTAAGTTGTGTATGAATAGGTTTAAGTATCGGCGAGACTATCTTTTTCAGTTGGAGGTAGGTATAAAATGGGAAGTGCTTGATTTTTATAAAAAGCCAATTTCAACTGATGTAATATATGTTAAATCAAATCATTTTACTTCAAAGGAATCGACTATGAGTTTTTTGGAGTTTGATAATGCAGTTGAAAATGTAATCGAACGTAATTTCTCAAAATTTATTTATTTGGAATCAACTCAGGAATTTTTGAAAAATGATACTGCTCAAGTGGAATCCGAAAAATTTAGTGAATTACAAATGATTTCATCATTCAACAAAGTGAAATCTTTGACCAATGCAGTCGAAGCTTGTGTAACCGTTAAATCAGCGGACGGACATGGGAGTGGATTTGTAATTAGTCAAGATGGCTATGTAATCACCAATTATCATGTAATTGCAAATTCCATTGCAGGAGGAGAACTTTTTTTAAATAATGGAGAAATTATCCCCTATGAGGTTGTTAGGGTAAGTAAAATTCATGATTTAGCGCTTCTTAAAATAAATAAAAATAATCTTGTTCCTTTTGATTTTTCTGATCTTGAAAAGCCAGTAATATCCGAAAGTATTTATTGTATCGGAACACCTAATGCTGAAAACCTTGGTCAAACAATTAGTCGGGGAATAGTTTCCGGTTACAGAAAATTTCAGGATTACGAACTCATACAAACAGATGCAAGTGTTAGTCCCGGAAATAGTGGAGGCCCTTTAGTTACAAAAAAAGGTAAGGTACTCGGAGTAGTTACTTCAAAATTAGTTGGTTTTGGAATAGAAGGTTTGTCTTTTTGCATACCAATTACAAAAGCCATTGAAGTCTTTAACCTTAAGTTTCTATAAATGCAGATTTTAATTAGATTACTTTTTATTTCTTTTGTTTTAGTATTCACAAGTTGTGCAACTATTTTAACACCCGATAATCATATTTTAGAGTTAAAGAATAAAAATTACAGTGCTGCAGTTGTACTTGACAGTGTTGTTTTAGGAAATGTTAATGAGGTTAATTTTAAAAGGAATTCACAAAAAAAGCTTCTTACTTTAAAACAGAAGGGCTGTATTGATGAACAATATGTTGTTATACCCAATAGCTTTTCTAAATTAGTATTCTTAGATATACCTTTATTTGGAGTTGGTATTATTACTGATTATTACACCGGGAAAGCATACAAGTATCCTGAGGAGATAAATCTTAAAGAAAATGTTTTGGAAGTGCCTCTCAAAGGTGATCAAAATAAATTTATAAAACTAACAAAAGTTGTACTACCTGATCACATGAGAGCCTTCGAGTATTCTTGTAAAGAATATAATTCTGGGGGGTTAACAGATAGTCGTCTTGCTAATAAAACGTATTCAATTTCATCCAAAATAAAATATTTAGATGTCGTGGAATCCACTAAAAATACTCTCTTATCAAAAAAATATATAACTGCCAACAACACTGGGCTTACTTATTCCTATGAGAATTCTCTTAAATTAAAATTGGAGATGAAAGATGTTGTTCTCAATACAATTCACATGGGAAAAAGAAAATTACCCTATACATACTATCAGGTAATTGCGAATCTCAAATGGAATATCACTGATTTTTATGATGTCCCTTTAGAAGTTATAGAAACAAATGTAGTATCTGGTCAATACAGTGATAATAAGTATTATGATGGACGATTAAATTTTTTCATGGATAATACAAATGATTACGTACCAGCATATCAAGGTATAGATACAACGTTTTGGGAGGAGCTAACAAATGAAATAGTTCAAAAGGGACTTTCTAATCTTTTGAGGAGTGACAAGATTAAGAGTCTACTAAAAACCGAAGAAGTAGATGAAAGTGAAAATATGTCAAGCGCACTTATTATTGATAAACCTCAAAACATTGGGGGAACATTAGCTAATGGCATAGATGCTGTTGTTTCTGTTAACTCCAGAGGCGAGCATAAAAGTGGATATTTGGTTAGCAATGATGGTTATATTTTGACAAGTTTTTGTTATCCAAATGATACTGGAAAGCAAACAGTTGTTTTACGAAATGGAAAAGAGTATCCATTTGAAATAATAAGGTCTGATAAAAGCTATAATGTATCGGTGATAAAGATAAATGCTGAAAACACCATGGCTTTACCTCATTCGTCAGATAAGAGCGTAGAGTTAGCTCAAGTTGTTTATTGTGTGTCATCAAGTGGTGGAAGTGAAAATAATACTACCCTTTCTGAAGGTATAATTTCGGGATTTAGGTCAACTTCTTCAGGTTTAAAAGTTTTTCAGACTGATGCGAGTGTTAATTACTCCAGTAATGGCGGGCCAATGCTCAATACTGATGGTGAGGTAATTGGTTTGTTAAATTCAAAATACGTAGGGATAGGAGTTGAAGGAATAGGTTTTGGTTTTCCTATCAGAGATGTAGTAAAGGCTTTAAATATTTCTTTTGAATAGAAGACTTCCCTTGGTAATGTGCTAAACTCCTTGGCAGTAGAATAAGCCTGCGTCAAAAACCATACCAGACATTTTTTTAACTTTTGTATTCGAGGAACTATTTAAATAGTAAATGAAACAAAGAATAAAAGAAGCAACATTAAGATAAATTAGAGAATCTTCAATGTGCTTCATTAAACTCTGACGGAACATTAAAATGAAACAATAAATTAACTAATTCCAAAGATTAAAAGAATGTTAAAACCTATGTATATAATTGTAAAAGGATAAATTCTGTATTGAATAGGCTGAAAGACATTCCAAATATTAGATTACTGGCTTTAGTTATTGCAATGTTTCCTGGCGGTTAGTGTATGGAAGGTTCATTCCCGGAGGGTAAATACTATAAATAGTAATAGCATGCAGTATATTTATATTCATTAATATTCACCTGTTTAAATAATAGTATAGCGTCACTCCTTTAAAAATATATATATCGTTATCTGTTGGATCACCACGCGTCTGATAGGGTTGATAGGTTCCTGATGTGCCCTCATTTGGATCTGCAAAAAATGCAGCTATATCTCCTTTTTTCTCTCGAATAAGACTATTATCTGCATAGGTTGTACTTACATCATCTAGATAATCTGTTCCTGTAAACCTAATTGTGTAATTCATTTCCAGTTCCGCTCTTTTCGAAATCTTCAACTTTATTCCAAGTCCAATATTAAAAGTAACAGAAACTCTTGAATATAAATCTCTTGTCGGATTTATTCCCTGCCCTTCTGTTCCAAGGGGTTTTAATTCATACCATTCTCCATCAATATATTCAGCCTTCGGATTAAATCTAAATATTGAAAACCCCACCGTTGAAAAAGGAGCAAACCTCCTGTGATAACTTGCTAAATCGGTATCCAGTTTATTAAAAGGCAAACCTATCTGAAGCTATCCATTAAATTCAATAATATTTGATTTAAAATGTAAATTTCGTGTTTGGCGATAAATGTCAACATGAAGATCGTCATCACCAGATACTTTTCCGAAATAGATAGAAATTTTTGGTTCAATAAAAGACAGATTTTCTTTAAATTGATATTTATAAGACATTCCAAAAGCTGGAAGATTACCATTGCTAATTGATCCAAGCTCTCCTGAATAATTAGATACCCCGGCAAAAAATCCAACTTTGCTAATTTGGGAAAACGTATTTGTCGTTATTATACCGAACAAAAAAAATATCCATACCTTTTTCATAACATGTACTTTTTTA
>PBJD01000019.1 GCA_002720635.1 Flavobacteriales bacterium
TTGGAGCATCATCCATACCAAAGTAGAGCTCATAAAATCCATTTTCATCGGAAACTGTTGTTTGCCCTTTATCCGTAGACACCATTATTCCTTCTAAAGTGTTATATGATAGCCTATCTTTTACATATCCACTCACATACCCTTTACAATCTGATTTAGATTCAACTTTGACAATTTCACTCATAGCGGGACATTGTTTATCTGAACCCCATGGGAGATCTTCAATGAGCAAATATTCTTCACCGGGTGTTTTGACTAAAAAGGAATCTTGTATAGACTCATAACTGTGGTTCGAATCATAAGTATACCATTTAAAACCATCGTTTTCTGTTGTTAACAGAATCGATTCACCTGGGCATATCTTACCAACTTCACCTAAGGAATCAAATAGGTTAAGCTTTTCATTTTCAACTATTTTAACAATCAATTCGGGTGAAGATATTGTGTCAATATTCTCCCAATCACAAACTGAAACAGTATCACAAAAAAAACCACGATTTCCAGAAGTTTGAAATTTTATAACATCTCCTGTTTTTAGGTTTAATGCGCTATCTTCAGAAAAAACGGTACCGTTAACATGAAATTGAACACCCAAACTCCGCATAGGGCAGAAATTATCTTCTGCATGTCCAAAAGGTAGATTTTCAACATGAATAGAATCAGGGAATATAAGTTCATAACTTACTCCATCAGTACCATAATCACATATAAAGATAGTATCTCCCTCAATGTTATTATATCGGCTACTAAATTTAATTGAGTCCAAGACTCTCGGCAACATAAAACCAACAAATTGAATCATCAACCCTTGATTTTCTCCATAAATTTTAACTGTATCATGCCTTGTTGATTTCAAAGTGTAGTAAAACGTTGTATCGTTCGAGTTAACAATGTTAGTATCGCTACTATTCTTAGTTAGAGTGATGTAAGCCGTGGAGCAATAATAATTATCATCCTGCTCGAATTCCAAATCTATAAGGAAAGAGGAAAAATAATTTGAACACTTTAAATATTGATATTCTACCACATTTCCAGTTTCATGCGAACCAACCCAATCCCCTGAATCGTAACTAACCACCCCTGGAATTTGAGCATCACTCATAAAAGAACAAACAGATATCGCTAAAAGGAAGATTATTTTTTTCATTTTTTTATTTAATTATCGCTAAAATAACAATAAAAAAACAAAAAAATCACATATTATAAAACCAAAATAAATCCTTCCTGAGGGGAATTATAAATACACAATAGTATTTAATTGCCATAATGATTGGTGCAACTTTGTTGCACCAATCATCGAGGTATATTAAATTTGCACACTGGATTTAATTGAAAAAATGAATGCCTTAAATAAAGCTGAAAAAGTCTGAAAAAAATCTTTAAATTGTTAGCAAAGCAGACTTTAATGAAGAATAAGCAATTCCAAAAACTCATGAGCACCTCAAACAAAGTTGAAGTTGTCATCCTAAATGGATTCCTCGGATCTGGTAAAACGACCCTTTTCAGAAATCTTTTAAGCCAGTCCAAAAAAAAAGAGATACCTGTTTGCGCTATTGTGAATGACATGAGTGAGCTGGATGTTGATGGAGAGTTAATAAGCAATACAGACATTGTAGAAGAAAACAATCAAATTCTGGAATCCATTTCCTCTTGTGTCCTGAGTAGTAAAAAAGGAATCGACAAGCTTGATTATACTCTAAAGAAACTGCTGTCAAATCAAAATCCAAGGCTGGTCATCATTGAAACTTCGGGAAGTTGTCATCCCCTGCCTCTTGTGGAGTATTTTAAGAAGCATAAAGAAGTTAAACTTACGGGATTGTTCACCTTAGTGGATAGTTTAATGCTTGCGCATGATTATAATTATGGAGAACACCTGGTGCCTAAAATGCAGCACAACATAACTCAAGGAAAACGAGACACCGTAAATTTACTGGTAGAGCAAATTATGTTTTGCAGTCACCTCATCCTTACCAAAGCCGACCGCATAGCAAAAGAGAAGCTTCCAGATATTGCAACTTACATTCAGGGGATAAACCCCAATGTATCAACGCACTCTGTTCACTTTGGCAAACTAAATATTGATGCTTTATTCGAACTCCCGGAATACAATTACTTCCAGGTTGCTCAATTAATTGGGGAATTAAAGTCCGTACTTGAATCACAGGAAAACCAAGACAAGCCCTACGACTTAGCCACCCGTGTAATAAAAGACGAACGACCTTTTCACCCTCAACGCCTTTGGGATGCCTGCCATGAGCACCTCGATCAAGGCATATACAGAAGTAAAGGATTTTTTTGGCTTTCGAGCAGAAATAAATACTCTTTGTTGTGGAATCAGGCTGCCGGAAGTATAAGTCTGGAGTTAATTGGCTCCTGGAGAGCCGGGATTCTTGAAGATGATGATCATGGTCTTTTGGAATTTGAACTGGAACTTTTGAAAGAGCAAGTTGCCAAAGAAAAAGGACGATTTGGTGACCGCCGTTGCGATTTAACGGTTATTGGAGATCAATCCAAAGTAGATCGATTTACCGAAGCACTCAAAGAATGCTTTCTTACAGAGGAAGAAATAAAGCTTTGGAAAAATGGACATGAATTCACCGATCCCTGGCCAAAAAAAATAGTTAAGCTTACAAACTAACCCCCCTGAAGAATAGTGTTGCTATATTTAAAAGGGTCCGCATCTGCTTTTCACTTTTATTTTACGTAAAACAGGTACTTAGAAACAGTATATATCTCCAGATTTTGAACCAACGTAAGCATTACGCCCTATACCCGCCGAACTCAAGCACGTTATTTCCGCATCAATTGCTTTTATGTTTATGAATTCATTGGATTTGTTTGGTAAAAAGTAAAAGATTATACCTTCTTCGCTAACAGCAATCAGAAGATTTCCATCGTATACAAAATCGATTATTTTTCCGTAACCACACGTTAGAATCTTAGGTGATTTACCAAAAGGGGGGCCGTCGGAAAAATCCCAGATATGCACATCCTCCACCCCATTTACGAGAAACTGTGTTGAATCTGCTGACCACAGAATAGTATCTACTTTTGTTTGATACCCACCCATTTGAAAATCTTTTTCTTCTTCCAGTGGATAAGGCCAGAAATGGATTGCATTTTCCTGCGTTCCTGCAGCAATGTACTTTTTGTCTGGACTCCAGCTAATATTTAATAAAGATGTTTTCCACTCGAATAAGGTATACTCTTCGAGGTTTGAAACAGGATACTCTCTTACTCCTCCATAATTGGAAATTAAAAAAGAATCCACATTAAAAATAACATCACTTATCGTACTTGTAAATGAGGTGTCTTTTGCTGTAAGTTGATAATTTCCGTCTTTTTGTTCCAGGGTATACAACGTTTTCCCTTTTGAAGCGAGTATAAATCGTCCATCAGAACTTATAGCAATATGCTCAAACCAGTCTTCTTCTTCCACTAAGGAAAATATTTTCCCTTCAAAAGTTAAGAGTTGAATTCCACTACTCGTAGATAAAATCAAGTCGTACGTTTCAGGATGTATCACTGCTGAAAAAATAATCTCGGCAAGATTTTCAAACTCTTTGACAATGGTAGCGGTTTCTCCATCAATCAAAAATACTTTCTCCTCACTACCAATTACCCAAATGAATTCTGATGATGGAACAGCTATGATTTTCAATATAAAGCAGTCCAGATTTAACCTCCAGTTCAAACTGCTTTTAGAATCATCAATTAATTGCTTTATCGCATAGTCAACCTTTGATTCCATCATGCCAAACAACCTTTAATCCCGTTATTCAACATTTGTCTATCCAGATTCCTGCCAATGAAAATTAATTGATTTCTCTTTTCTTCATCGCTTTTCCATGGTCTGTCTGGCTGGGCGTCAAACAGCATATGTACTCCTTGAAAAACAATTCTGTTTTCAGTACCCGAGAAATTTAAAATCCCTTTACATCTGAAGATATCCGGCCCATGAACCTGCAGTAATCCCGACATCCAGGTTTGAAATTTCTCTAAATTCAATGGTGAAGTAAACTCTATACCAACACTCGAAACATCATCATCGTGTGAATGTGAATGCTCAATTTCTATAATTTCCAGGGGCTCTATCGTTTCACCGTTTTGTTTCAGTTGCATGTTAAATTCATCTGGCCCATGCTGAGTAAAAAACACAAATTCCCCTTCTTCAGAATCCAGGTCAAAAGATTGAAATGATTTGGTTGTTTCGAGTTGCAGTAACTGGTTTAAAACCAATTCCCCTTGCGCTTTTACTTCAACTGCATCACCGGAAAAAGCAACTGTTGCCTCATTTTTTTGACTTTCTAAATTCGTATAAGGTTTAATCAGAATATCGATGCTTGGATCTGGCCCTTCATCCAGCTCCAGCAATAATTTACCCTTTGGTAGTTTGTATTTTACAATAGCTTCGAAAGGAAACTCTTCTTCTCCAAATTTAGGATTGAGTTCCACTTTCTTATCCAGATCAAATGCATTAACATCCAGTATTTTATTCAAATCCACAGCAGCATTTTCAGCAGGGTAAATTTCACACATTGCGTTAATACCTCTAATTGCGGATTCAACTCCTTTCAATTCCTGCTCTGAAACCAAATCGGTTTTATTCAATATGGCTATATCCGCAAACGCAATTTGTTGCTTACACTCATCACTATCGTTAATGTGCAATTTAACGTGTCTGGCATCTACCATCGTAATAATGGCATCCAGACTATATTGCTCCTGCAAATCATTATCCACCCAAAAAGTTTGAGCTACAGGTGCTGGATTTGCCATTCCTGTGGTTTCTACCAAAATCATATCGAGTTTATCTTTCCGTTTGGTTAAACGAGTAAGAATTCGAATTAAATCTCCACGAACCGTACAGCAAATACAACCGTTATTCATTTCAAAGATTTCTTCATCGGCATCAATAACCAGTTCATTATCTACACCCACTTCACCAAATTCATTTTCAATCACGGCAATTTTCTTTCCATGATTTTCACTTAAAATTCTATTTAGTAATGTAGTTTTTCCTGAACCTAAAAAACCTGTTAAAATCGTTACTGGTATTCTATTGTTACTCATACGTTTTATTTTTTAATTGTTGTTCGATATTTAGTTGGAACGGAATTGCTGTTTATTGTTGCCTCCCCCATTTTATACAGGAAATTATCACTTTCCTTCACTTCATTTAATTCAATTTCACTCAAAAGCAAATCGCATTGGTTGTGCTTTATATCCTTTAACCATATGTTGTCCGGAGCCAACATAGCCACCGGAGCATCATCACACCTACCCATACATTTTGTTCGTATGGTATGGTATTCATCTTCGAGGTTAAAATCCTGAATTGATTTCCGAATGGCTTGAGTAACTTCTTCTGCGTTCATTTTTATGCAGGAACCTCCGTTACAAATAAACAAACATTTTTTGGAATTGATGATATCTTTAATCGCCATTTTCGTATTGGAATAAAGCACTAAAACAAGGTAGCAGCAAAATGAAAAACCTCACAAATGCAACTCAGTTGCAAATATATCAAGAATCATCAATTCAGCATAATTTAAACTGTTCCTGGTAGCTCATGTGATTTCATTTTATTTAAATGTAAAATTTCCTCACCTCACAAATGCAACTTTGTTGCATTTATTTTAATTTTGAAGTATAATTGCAACCCCTGCAATTTATCTGGCAAAGAATCATATAGTATATTTGCAAGGTATTTAGTCTTAATAGTACGTGTTATGGGAGAACTAAAGAACCATTTAGAAGAAGGACTGACGTTGGATCCTCAGTTTTCAAAGCGAGGAGGAATTTTACCTGTGGCTGTACAAGAAACTTCTACAGGACAAATCTTAATGTTGGCTTCGGTAAACGAAGAGGCTTTTAAAAAAACTCTTGAAACAAAACTGGCAACATTCTGGAGTACCTCCAGAAATAAACTCTGGACAAAAGGTGAAACTTCCGGAGATTTATTGAAGATGGATAAAATTCTCATCGACTGCGACCAGGATGCTCTTGTATATCAGGTTACATTACTGGGTCAAGGTGTTTGTCATACTTATGACAGTAACGGAGATCACCGTAAAGCCTGCTTCTACAGAGAACTTGATACAAACCAAACGGATCTTCAATTTATAAAAGGCATGGAATAAAAATGATAAATTACGATGTTATAATAGTTGGCGCAGGTCCCGCTGGAATTGGTGTTGCCTCGCTTTTAAGTCAATCGGATCTCAACCACCTGATTTTAGACAAAAGTGAAATTGGAAATTCGTTTTTAGACTGGCCAAAGAACATGGAGATGATTACTCCTTCATTTCCCAGTAACGCTTTTGGTCAAATGGACCTAAACTCGATTTTCGAATCCACTTCACCTGCTTTTGCATTCAATAAAGAACATTTAACGGGTGATGAATATGCGATATACCTCTCCGGGGTTGCAGACTATCGAGAGCTTAACGTGGAAAGAAATAATGAAGTAAAATCAGTAAGTGAAGAAGAAAATGGCTGGGCGGTTGAAACTCAAAAAGGCACATACTCATGTAAGTATTTAATCTGGGCAGCTGGCGAGTTCCAGAACCCAAAAATTGAAAACATTTCAGGAAAAGAACATTGTATTCATAGTTCCTTGATAAAAAGTCCTGATGAGCTGAAAGAAGACAATTTTGTGGTTATCGGAGGATATGAAAGTGGAATTCAAATGGCTTTCGATTTGGTTCAGAACAATAAAAAGGTAACGGTAATAAATCCTGAAATTATTGATGATATGGAAACCAGTGACCCTTCAAGAGTCTTATCTCCGTATACTTATACAAAATATGATACATTAAAGAGTTCTGAGTTGTATACCGAAATCATTGGAGAAGCAGAAACTGTCTCCAAAACAGAAAACGGGTATAAAGTTCAGTTGAAAAACGACACCTCTCTTGAAACAGAATCAAAACCAATTTGTGCTACTGGTTTTTCGTTGGTGAAAAAACCAATAGAACATCTTATAACCAATAGAGAAGATGGGTTTCCAAAATTAGACGAAAAAACAGATGAACTCTTTGAAAAAAAGAACATTTACTTAACAGGTCCATCGGTAAGACATGATGATCATATATTTTGTTTTATTTATAAGTTCAGACAACGTTTTGGAGTCATTGTAGAGGATATTTTGTTAAAAGAAGAGTACAAAAAAGAAAACGTATCCGTATTGGTGGACGGTTGGAAGAGAAACGGAATGTACCTCTCCGACCTGAGTTGCTGCGGTGAAGAATGCGTGTGTTAAACCAGTATTATGAAAAATAAACATTTGATTTCAATAGAGGCACTTCATCTCATTGCAGGATTTTCTCTTGTGATTTCCGGAGTGTTGGTATATTTTATTGATGGTTTCGAAATGGCTTTATCCTGGGGGATTTTCGGAGCTATGTACATCTCCATGTCGGATGTTGGAGAAAATGAAATGAGTGAGGAAAAGATAAAACACCGAAGCCATAAAGTTCGTCGTACATTTGGTTATCTTGGAGCCGTTTTAGGTGTTGCTTTAACAATTTACTATATTACTTCCTTACTTGCTTAATTGAAAATATGATTAATTTAATCGGTTTTAAAAACATTNAAAAAAAATATTCCNAAAANAAAANTATTGNANTCATTTCCNTCTANTGGTTTTTTATTNACAAAAATGTAATTTAATTTTAATNAATGTGAAATCTTAAAAAATTTGTGCATTANAATAATGTATTTCCTGAGATAATCATATGCATATAAATTTAANTGACGAAAAAAAAGTAATNAGTTTTCCGCCTGAGGCAAAATTCAAGTACGAGTGGAGAAAATATCAGAAAAGAGTTCTTAATGAGCTGGAGGAACATATCAATGATAACCACCTGCATATAATTGCTCCGCCTGGTTCCGGTAAAACTGTTCTTGGTTTAGAAGTCATTTTAAAACTAAATAAACCGACATTAATCTTAGCCCCTACAATCGCCATTAGAAATCAATGGATAAACCGATTTTGTGATCTTTTTTTGCAAATAGAAAACAGGCCTGAATGGATATCAACGGATATTAAAAATCCATGTTTTTTAACAGTCGCCACCTATCAGTCGCTTCATGCTGCCTGCTGCGGTAACAGACAGAAGGAGCAAGAATATTTTGATGAAGAAATTAATGAAAACAGCGATTATAAAAAACCAAAAACCATAAAAACAAAAGAGATAGCCTCGCTGCTGCAATCTAAAAATATAGGAACTATTGTAGTTGATGAAGCGCATCATCTCAAAAATGCCTGGTGGCAATCTCTGAATGAAATAAAAAAAGCATTAAACCCTACTATTGTTGGTCTTACAGCAACTCCACCATATGATGTTTCATATGCGGAATGGCAAAGATACATTGAATTAAACGGTCCTGTGGATGCCGAAATTTCTGTTCCTGAGCTAGTAGTTGAAGGCGATTTATGCCCTCATCAAGATTATACATATATTTCAAGACCGACAGATGATGAACATCAAAAAATTGTAAATTTCCGTCAGCGATTATACTCTTTATTCGCCCAATTAAAAGCAGATAAAACTATTTTTGCTGCACTAAAAAACCATCCAATATACAATGAGCCCAAAAAAAATTTGAACTGGATTTATTCGAATATTGAATGTTATTCATCTGTTCTGATATTTCTGAATTCAGCAGGTGAGAAAATAGATAAAAACCATCTCGATATTATAGGAAGTAAAAACTTTAATCTCCCTGAGTTAAATTATGAATGGATAGAAACTTTACTTTCATTTTATTTATTCAAAAATCCAGGTG
The DNA here is from genome assembly GCA_002720635.1 of Flavobacteriales bacterium. Taxonomy (GTDB): domain Bacteria; phylum Bacteroidota; class Bacteroidia; order Flavobacteriales_C. Next base: position 8,794 of record PBJD01000019.1, read on the forward strand.
GTTTTAGTGAATATGAAGAACATCAGAAGAAATTAGTCAATCAGCTTAAAAGACATGGAGTATTAGAACGAAAATCCATTAATTTCAAACATTGTAAAACAATAAACAAATTTCTGAGTTCCAGCTTGAGTAAATTAAAAGGAGTTGAAAAGATTGTTGATTTTGAATTCAGCCAATTAAAAAGTAATTTAAGAATGGTTATTCTTACAGACTACATTCGAAAAGAATTTCTTGTTAATGAATCAACCAATGACATGCTNTTGAACAAAATTGGCGTTATGCCTATTTTTGAACAATTGCGAAGAACCAACAAAAAAGAAATCAAAATTGGAGTTCTAACCGGTTCACTTGTAATAATTCCGGTTTCATCTCTCNAANAGTTTAAAAAAACTGCAACTGATTTAAATATCGAGAAGGTTAATTCACATCCCTTACCATTTGATAAAAACTATGTTATAATTCATTCCAATGATCAATTGAAAAATCAAGTTGTTCATATTACCACAGAAATTTTTCAATCCGGTTTCATAGAAGTTCTCGTGGGGACAAAATCTTTACTCGGTGANGGNTGGGATNCTCCGGCGATAAATTCATTAATTCTCGCAAGTTTTGTTGGCTCATATGTTTCATCCAATCAAATGAGAGGCCGTGCGATTAGGAGTCACCGAGAAGACCCCCAAAAAACAAGTAATATATGGCATTTGGTTTGTTCTGATCTTACTGCAATTGATGGAGGCGATGATGTTGCATTACTCAAAAGAAGATTTAAAGCATTTGTAGGTATTTCCTTTGGAGATCAGACAAATATAGAAAGTGGTATAGCCCGTCTTTCACTTCCACAAAAGATAACATCAGAAAAAACAATTGACCGAATAAACAGTAAAATGCTCNTCAATTCAGGATACCGCAGCGAGCTCAAGGAAAAGTGGAAAAAAGCCCTNNATAATGGAACAACATTANTTGAAGAAATGAAGATTCCTTTTCAGGAAAAAGAGGAATATCAAAAAGTGAAATCTCTTTATTACAATCGGACAATAAAATATTTGTTTGGAATGGTTGGTTCTGCTCTCGTTGGGTTTATTTTTGAAGTACTTAAAGGTTTTGCAAAATCCATAAAACATATAAAAAGTATGGAGGATTTTATGTTCTGGATGATGTCGATCGGGATTGTCGGAATCGTCTTGTTTGGACGGCTTACGCTTAANNCATTTACTGCATATGTAAAATATAGAGATATATCAAAAGACGTTAAAAATATTAGTCATGCTCTNTTAAAATCCTTAATAAAAACAGGCAGTATTCACACCAGCTACTCTAATCTGAAAATAATCACTAATGTAGATAAACAAGGAGCAATCTTTTGTCATTTAGAGGGAGGAACTACTTATGAAAAGTCAACTTTTATTAAATCGCTTCAGGAAACAATAGAAAAAATTAAAAACCCCAGGTATATAATTATCAGAAAAAGCTTTTTTCTCAGTTTTTTACCTCAAAAAGATTACCATTCTGTTCCCTATATTCTGGGAAGGAAAAAGATATTTGCAGAATATTTTAAAACTAAATGGTCAAATCTTGTTGGTTCTTGTGATCTCATATACACGAGAACACTTAACGGTAGAAAACTCTTACTAAAAGCAAGAATTAATTCTCTTGCAGGAATTTTTGAAAATAATACGGAAAGAGTTAATAAATGGAGATAAATTAATGATTTTGTGAGAAAAACACTAGGTTATATTCTATTTTTTATAATTCAGATTCTATTCCTTCCTTTTGGAATTATTGGTGGGATAATTATATACTACAAACAAATATATGTAAGTAAACGATTGGGGGTTTCCTCTACTGCTATTGAAATTATAAACGGTAGATGGACTATGGATAAATTCGGCATACGAAATGACGACGCAACCGTAAAATTATTCAATACACTTCCTAACACCTCTTCTTTAGCTCATTGGTTGGTTCTCTTTCCGCTATATTTACTAAAACTCACAACTGGCGAAAATTTAATTTATCCAACTTTTAAAGAGGCAAAAGATGNTGGTTTATACAACTTAGTAATATCCAGAACTATATTTTTTGATCGGCTAATACAAAAATCATTGAAACATTCTGAGCAGTTTGTTTTGCTGGGTGCCGGATTTGATACGCGTTGCTATGGAAAAATATGTGAACGTCGCATTAAATGTTTTGAGCTTGACAAAGAACAAACTCAGCAATTGAAAATGAATTATTTACATAAAGCCGGTATCAACACCGCAAATGTACATTTTGTTCCTGCAGACTTCAGTGCAGAAAACTGGTTCGATACATTGTATGAATCAGGATACGATAAAAATAACGTAACCATTTTTTTATGGGAAGGAGTTACCCTTTATTTATACGATGAGGATATTCGAAACACATTACAAGAAATTAAGTACAATGCTGCTCCTGGTAGTGTTATTATTGCTGATTTTTACTCTAATAAATTTGTTCACGGAGATATGCTTCCCGGAAAAAAACGACTGGAAGTAACTAATGAATCTTTTCGCTTCGGTGTTGACTTTGAAAGAAATGATTCAAAAGAACTTACATCTTTAGTTGAATCTGAAAATCTCAGACTTGAAGAAGTTTACTATATGGGTAGTAGAACGAAATACGGTACCTGGATGGCGGTGGCTGAGATACTGGTTTAGGTACTGAATTCACAAAACAACACATCCAGAATTTATTAGCATCTGCGAATTCAATTTTTTATAGAAATTTTAACACTTCCAAGGCCTTAATTTTTCAATGAATTTTATACTTTTAGCTCACAATCAAACTTTAAATTAACATCTATAAACTGAAAAAAAATGATAACAAAAGAACAAGTAATTGAAGCTCAGAACGCATGGGGGGCTGGTGTTGTAAAGATAGGGTCTTTGAGAGACGATCGTTTAGAGTGCGAATCGTATGCCAGTGCATTTATTGACAAACAATATTTGTTTGAAGCGGGTCCAGTTTTGTTTAAACCTACTAAGTGTAAAGAAGAACAATTCAGACCAACGAAAGCTGAAGCAGCGTCTTACTTCATTGCTGGAGAAGATAGAGTTTGTAAAGAAGATGGTGGTTTTGCAATTAACCCATGGACAAAAGTTCGTTTTGAAAATTCAAACCTAATTCTTGAGGAAAATCGTGCTATTGCAATGGGTAACTACTATTTTACAGATTTAGAAGGTAACGAAGCGAAAGTAGAATATACTTTTGGATACAAGTTAGTGGATGGTGAGTTGAAAATTGATTTACACCACTCATCTTTCCCTTACAACCCTTAATCTGTTGTTTAGACAATAAGCATAAAAGATTTCGAATAGAAAGCTGAGTACTAAAAAAAAGTTTTTTAGTTACAGGTTTAACAAATTTCACAAAACAGGGTGGTTCTTTTAGTCACCCTGTTTTTTTTCATAAAAACTGTAGGAAAGGAGCCCTTAAAACAGAGAGAAGTTGGCAAGAATGAAAAAAGAAAAAGTTGGATATATTATTTTAATCGCCACAGCNGTTTTATCAATTGCGGCTTTGTTTTTTATTTCTCCAATAGAGCAAGATACTGCTTATCATCATTTTTGCGATTCGAAAACAATTTTCACCATTCCTAATTTTTGGAATGTTGTTTCCAACCTCCCTTTTCTTATCGTTGGTTTTACAGGACTTTTAAAGGCATCTGAATTTCCAAAACCAAAAATTCAATACCTACTATTTTTTACAGGGATATCACTTGTTTCTTTCGGCTCGGGCTATTACCATTGGAATCCGAATAACGAGACATTGGTTTGGGACAGACTGCCTATGACCATTGCATTTATGTCTTTGTTTTCAATAATCATAAGTGAGTTTATTGATGAGAAAAAGGGACTAAAAATTCTGACTCCAGCTTTACTAACAGGTTTGTTTTCTGTAATTTACTGGCATGTTTTTAACGACCTTAGAATTTATGCACTGGTTCAATTTTATCCAATGCTTGCAATACCTGTAATACTAATACTGTTTAGATCAAAATACAACTTATCCTTTGGCTACTGGGTGCTTTCGGTATCCTATTTATTTGCAAAAGTTTTTGAACATTTCGATCATGAAACAGACCACTTGTTAAATGGCGTAAGCGGACATCCATTAAAACACTTTGTAGCAGCTACTGGTATATTTTTCATGCTGTATACGTATACAAAAAGGCATAAAATCAATACTGACAGCAGTAACCAACAATCTTGAAAAGTCTACTATGACTCCGGTCTTTCCAAAATTTAATATTGCTTCAACTGTTCTTTCCAAGAATTCGTTTGAAAAAACGATGCATAAATACTCAAATTAATCCTTTGAATTACATTTTACTTAAATCCTTATTTGGTAACTGATATTATCTATTTTATATTGTGACTGTAAATGTTGTTTTTTCAGAAGGAGAGAACTAAGAGAAGCAACATAATTTTGCAACCTTTTTTTCTTCGAACCAAAATGTAACCTATGAGATTAAAGATATTGATCTGTTTGATTCTTTTTCAATTTATCTGGGTAAGTGCTCAATTAGAAATCCCTGATTCACAGGAAGAATGTTTAACCGATTTTCTTCATAAAAGAGCAATGCAAAATGACGTTAATTACAAATCAAATTTCAAAAAAAATCAAAAACTACTTTCTAAAGTTGATAACTCAACACGTCAAAGTTCAACGTTATTAACAGTTCCCGTTGTTTTCCATGTTATGCACCTTGGAGAAGCTGAAGGCACCGGCACAAATATTTCCTATGAACAGATTTTGTCTGGATTGGCGAGTATGAACGATGCATATAGAGGAAACAGTCCATATAATTCCAGTGGTGTTGATTTACAAATTCAGTTTTGCATGGCCGCACAGGACCCTTCAGGAAATCCTACTAACGGGGTGAATAGAGTTGATGCATCTGGAACAAGCGATTACAGCACAAATGGTATCACGCTTACCGGAACAGATAATGAATCAACCATTAAGGCATTAAGTAAATGGCCAAACACCGATTACTATAATATTTGGGTAGTGAGTGAAATTAATGGGAATAATGGAGAATCAGGAACTCAGGGTTTTGCTTATTTCCCGGGAGCAAGCTCATCAGTTGATGGAACAGTTATAATGTATAATGCAATAGGGTATGACCCTACCGGGTCACGATGTTTAAATGTGAAAAGCTATACTGATATGAATGTCACGCTGATTCATGAATTGGGTCATGCTTTCGGATTATACCATACTTTTGAAGGCGATAATGACGGAACAAGCTGTCCCTCTGATATAGATTGCACAACAGATGGAGACAGATGTTGCGATACCCCTCCGCATGACAGGACTTCAGGATGTCCTTCTTCGGGTAATAACGCATGTGGAACTCCATGGTCTGGTCATATGAATAATTTCATGGACTATTCAAGTGATGTGTGCCAAACAGAATTTACGGAAGATCAAAAAACAAGAGCAAGAAATTATCTAACCTTTGGGCGACCGGGTTTACTGACTTCCTCCGGATGCACTCCTGTTGAAATTCCAGATGTTGACTTTACAACTGAATGTGACGTATCAAATGGCTGTAACGGAAAAACTATTCAATTTTATGATTTATCAACTCATAACCCAACAAGCTGGTCCTGGTCTTTTTCCGGAGGCACACCTGAAACCTCAACTGATCAGAATCCTTCTGTAACTTTTAATTCCTCCGGAAACTATTCAGTAAGTTTAATCGCTTCAAACAGTTCCGGAGATGGTTCAGAAGAAGCGAAATCAAATTATATAACGATTTATGATTCTCCACAAACAGCTTGTACTCCTGGTTTACAAAATCCAGGATACTATGGCTATGCATTAAGTGATGTAACTTTCAATACTATAAATTACACCTCATCTCCTACAACAAATGGTTACATAGACAATTCATGCTCTGGAACTACTTGTGTAACCGAAGGTGAAACCTATGATTTATCTATAACGGTTGATAACCTTGGAAGTCAGGAAGGGCAATATGCAGTATATATTGACTATAATGATAATGGCACTTTAGACGATAGTGATGAATCTGTTTTCTCAGGAAATACTGTAGCAGGTTCAGGAACTCAAACAGTTTCAGGAACGGTGACTATTCCATTGGATGCAATTGAATCCAATTTATTGAGAATGCGTGTTATCAATGATCAGCATAATCTTTCTGGTCCTTGTGATAATCTTTTTACGGGAGAAGCTGAAGATTATGGAGTTTACATAAGTCCTGCTGTAAATATATCTTCGCAACCCATAGATGCAGTATTATGCCCGGGTGCAAATGCCAGTTTTTCTGTTGCATCAACCGGAGGTCAAACCTATCAATGGCAAGAGGACAATGGCAGCGGATTTGTAGACATCTCCAATTCAGGAATTTATTCGGGTTCAACAACATCCTCTTTGACAATAAACTCGGTAAGCTTAACAATGGACACTTACGATTACCGCTGTGTAATAAGTAACGGTTGTAATCAAACTTTAAATTCAAATTCTGCAACATTAAATATAGACAATATAATTAC
>PBJD01000020.1 GCA_002720635.1 Flavobacteriales bacterium
CACCAATTTCATCGAGAAAAAGAGTTCCGCCATTTGCGGTTTCAAAGTTTCCTTTTCGTTGTTTGTGTGCAGATGTAAAAGCTCCTTTTTCATGTCCAAAAAGCTCCGATTCAATTAGTTCAGAAGGTATTGCTGCACAATTCACCTCTACCAGTGTTGATTTTGCTCTTGGACTTTTTTCATGAATTTGACGAGCAACCAATTCTTTTCCTGATCCATTTCCTCCTGTAATTAAAACTCTAGCATCGGTTGCTGCAACCTTATCTATCATGTTGATTACAGTTTTAATTGCTTGTGATTCACCAATAATATTTGCTGATTTTACTTTGTTGAGTTTTTTCTTTAAAACTTTAGTTTCTTGAACCAGCTCCTTTTTATTCATGGCATTTCGAACGGTCACAAGTAACCGATTCAAATCGGGTGGTTTAGGAAGATAATCAAAAGCTCCTTTTTTTAGTGCATCAACTGCTGTATCAATTGTCCCATGACCAGAAATCATTACAATGGTTGAATCGTAATCTAATTCTTTTATTTTTTCAAGTACCTCCATGCCATCCATTTTGGGCATTTTGATATCACATAAAATAACATCATATTCGTTTTCCTGAGCCATCTTTAGGCCATCTTCTCCATTTTCTGCCTGATCAACTTCAAATTTTTCAAATTCAAGGATTTCACATAGTGTTCTCCTAATTGGTCTTTCGTCATCAATAACTAAAATTTTTCCCATTCCCGTTTTTTTAATGTGTAATACAATTTAAAAATTCGCTTGCTACTCCTTCTTTAAGGGCATAGCGAGCGAGCTTAAATTGCTGAATATTTAACTTTTCAAGAATAAATTTAACAAGCACCGTGCCAACAATAATCATTGGAGCTCTTTCTTTGATTAGTCCAGGGATTTTAACTCGTTCTTCAAGGTTGAGATGAACAATGTTTTCTCTTATATTTTCAAATTCTACAAGGTCAAATTCATATTCAGTAGAATTTTTTAATTTTTCTGGCTCATTTAAGTTGTGGGTAATCATTTTGGCTATGGATGTAAAGGCACCAGAAGATCCAATGAGGGTTTCAACTTCAAAATCAAGAGCTTTTTCAATTACTTGATTTAATTTCTTTTCAAGGTGCGCTTCAATGTTTTCAATTTCCTGTTGCAGAATGGGATCGGATTTATGAAATTGTTCAAATAATCGGGCAGCTCCAACCTCAATACTTTTTTTCCAGTACACTTGATAACGGTCACAAATAATAAACTCAGTACTTCCTCCTCCAACATCCATAATTAAAACAGGGTTGTCCCCAAGGTTGGTTGCTTCTCTGGCTCCATTGTATATGTATTCAGCCTCCTGGTTTCCATTTATGATTTTCACATCAATACCCGTTAAAGATTTCACTTTACGTGCAAAATCATTTCCATTTTTCGCATTCCTTACTGCTGAAGTTGCTATTGCAATAATTTTGGTGGTACCTAAATCGTCGGCTATTTTTTTGAATTTTTTTATGGTTTGTAAGCCTCTTAAAATGGCATCATCTTGAATTGTATTGTTGTTTATACCTCCTTTTCCAAGAAAAACAAACTCTTTGTGAATTGCTAAGGGAATTAGCCTTCTGTTTGGTTTATGCGCAATCAGTAAATTAAATGTATTGGTACCAATATCAATGACTGCAACTTTCATGAACCACTTTGTTTAAACCATTTCCTGATGTTACGATAACTTAATTTTTGTCCATACATTAAAATGGCAGTTTTATATACTTTGGCTGCAAATCGTGTACTGAACAATACGCAACCAAACAAAAGAACAATTGCTGTTAAAACTTGCCACCAATCAGTTGCCCAGTTTATATAGGGAAGTCTTGATGCCATTACAATGGGAGAGGTAAGAGGAAACATAGAAGAATAGTAAACTAAATTAGAATCAGGATTATTCATAATTGTGGTAGCAATAAGCATACTTAATATTATAGGTACAGTGATGGGTAAAATATATTGTTGTGTTTCCGTATCGGGATTTGATGCTGAACCAACTACAGCAAAAAAAGATGCGTAGAGAAGAAACCCCCCAACAAATAAAAAAGGCATTATGATTAGGAATGTTGGTAAGAATGCTTTTAAACTTTCAATTGCATAAACCGTATCCATTTCTTCCGGAGTTAATACTGGAATATTTGCATTTACCAATTTTCCATCAGTATCCATTATCATAATTTGGTCATTAACAAGTCCAGAAGCATCAATGTCTAGAAAGGACTGAATAACACTGAAAATAACTATGGAAGAAATAATTATAAATGAAAATTGAGTTATTCCAACTAAACCTATTCCGAGTATCTTACCCCACATAAGTTTTACAGGTCTTATTGAAGATAAAACAACTTCAATAATTCTATTTGATTTTTCCTCCAGGACGCCTTTCATAACTTGTACTCCGTATATTAAAACCAATAAGTACATTAATAATCCTCCCGCCAGAGATAAATATGATTTTACTTCAGGATTTATTCCCAGACCTTCGTATTGAATGTTGCAGGCATCTCCTAATCTTTTGTCTACCTCCTCAAGATTTAAATTGGTTATTTTGTACACTTGAATTTTTCTAAAGAGATCAAAACAATCATTTTTTATGGTTTTTATAATTCCTGGACCAGGATGCCCATTATTGTATAATTGCCCTGGGCTATTTGAAATGATTCCAAAATTTTTATTGAGATGGAGCACCATTGTGTCTTCTGAATTCTCATATCGATTAGCAACATGTTCTATCGTTGCATCGATTGGCATATTAACATAATGGATATATTTTGAACTTTTATTTTTTTCAAGTAAATCACCCAGAGCAAGGGTGTTGTCAACAATTAGGACTATCTTTTGTTTGAAAGTAGATTGCTGAATAAGAATAGGAGCGATAACAAGTCCGGCAATTATAAGCGGTGATATAACTGAAAGCAGCAAAAAAGATTTTTTTTTGACTCGTGTTTTATATTCTCTTTGAAGAACTAATCTTAATTTACTCATTCTTGATTCCTTTAGTCAAATTTTTGGGTTCATTTGATTGTGCAACGGCCTTAATAAAGATATCGTGCATTTTTGCCGAAGATTCGTAAACTGACTTTATTTTACACCCATGTATTATATTTTGAATTAATTCATTAATAGAGTTTTGTCCAGTTGGAGATACGGTTACTTTATATTCTGTTTTTGATATTTCTTCCTTTTTTAATAGTTCGAAGCCAGTCCATAATGCATTTGTAAAGGTAATCATGTTACCTATAAAATGAATAACATATGTATTTTGACTAAATTGCTTTTTTACTTCTTCAATAGGTCCTTCTACAATGGTCTCGGATTGATTAATTAAAGTGATATGATCACAAATTTCTTCCACACTTTGCATGTTGTGTGTTGAAAAAATGATGGTGGTTCCTTTTTTCTTAAGCTCTAATATTTCCTGTTTAATTAATTCCGTGTTTATTGGGTCGAAGCCTGAGAAGGGTTCGTCTAAAATTAACAGCTCTGGTTCATGAACAACCGTAACAATAAATTGAATTTTTTGAGCCATACCTTTTGATAGGTCTTCTACTTTTTTATCCCACCAATCCAATATATCAAATTTATCAAACCATTCGGTTAGGTTTTTTTTTGCTTCAACTTTAGACATTCCTTTGAGTTGAGCAAGATACATTGCTTGCTCTCCGACTTTCATTTTTTTATATAAGCCTCGTTCTTCTGGCAGGTAACCTATTTTTTGGATGTGTTCTTCAGTTAAAGGCTTATTGTAGAATAAAATCTCCCCTTTATCCGGTTTGGATATCTGGTTAATCAAGCGTATAAATGTTGTTTTTCCAGCTCCATTTGGTCCAAGTAGTCCGTAAACAGAGCCTTTAGGTATTTTTATACTTACTTTATTTAAAGCCGTATGATTGTGATATCTCTTTACAACTTTATGGGCTTTTATAATATATTTTATTGCCATAGTCCTTATGAACTAAAATAAATAAAATGAAGGAAGATTTAATTGTATAAACCTAAAGTTTGTTAAAGACTTTTGTTAATTAGTGATAAAGGAGAATGGAATAACCGAATCCCTTAAGCACTGATAATTCACCGATAGGTTTTTGTTTTGATATCAAACAAATAAAAAAGCCTCGAAAGCGAGGCGTAGTTTTAATTGAAATATTCTTTTACTCTTTCAAAGAATCCTTTGTCTTTTTTACCTGGATTTGGCTTGAAGTTTTCAGATTCTCTTAAATTTTCAAGTATTTTTTTCTCGTCAGATGAAATTTTTTGAGGAGTCCATACATTAACATTTACAATAATATCGCCTGTTCCATACCCATTGACGCTTGGTAAACCTTTTCCTCTTAAACGTAGAAGTTTTCCAGATTGAGTACCTTCTTCCAGTTTTATTTTAACCTTACCTTTAAGTGTTGGAACCACTATTTGTGTTCCAAGTGCAGCATCAGCAAAGTTTACAAAAAGGTCGTAATGTAAATTTTGTCCTTCTCGTTGAAAATAATCGTGGGTTTTTTCCTCAATAACAACCAATAAATCACCAGCAACACCTCCACGGCTGCCCATGTTTCCCTGACCACTAACTTGAAGCTGCATTCCGTCTTCTACACCAGCGGGTATATTAATAGGTATAACAGCTTCTCCTCTTTCTACACCTTTTCCATTACATTTTTTACACTTGTCTGTAATTACAGTACCCTGTCCATTGCATGCAGGGCAAGTAGATGAAGTTTGCATTTGCCCAAGGAATGTATTGGTTACCCTTGTTACTTGTCCAGTTCCGTTACAGGTTCCACACGTTGAGTGACCACTTGATCCTTCTGCTCCGGATCCTTTACAACTTGAACACACATTATCTTTAGTGACTTTTACTTTTTTCTCAACACCTTCTGCAATTTCTTCCAGAGTCAGTGATACTTTAATTCTGATATTGGACCCTCGACTTACTCTTCTTCCACCACTTGATCTTCCATTGCCACCACCAAAACCAAATCCACCAAAAATATCTCCAAAGTTTTCAAAAATGTCATCCATAGACATTCCGCCACCAAATCCACCATGGCCACCTGCCGCTCCACCCATTCCAGCGTGACCAAATTGGTCATAACGCGCTTTTTTCTGAGCATCACTTAAAACTTCATACGCTTCAGCAGCTTCTTTGAATTTTTCTTCTGCTACACTATCGTTTGGGTTTTTATCAGGGTGGTACTTTATCGCAAGTTTCCTGTAGGCTTTCTTGATTTCTTTATCTTCAGCCGATTTGCTTACTCCCAGTACTTCGTAATAATCTCTTTTTGACATATTTTTTGTCTTATGCTCCTACAACAACTTTTGGAAATCGTATAATTTTTCCATTCAAAGTATATCCTTTCTCAACAACCTCAACTACTTTTCCTTTTAACTCTTCAGAAGGAGCTGGGATATTTGTAATTGCTTCATGTTCATCAGCGTTGAAGTCTTGTTCCTTTACATCCATTAATTCAAGTCCATTAGACTTCAAAGACTTAGTCAATTTATCAAAAATTAATTCTAAACCTTCCTTTAAAGAGGCAACATCTTCTGCTTTCTCAATATTATCTTTTGCTCTATCTAAGTCATCTAAAATTGGGAGAAGAACTTTATAAACATCTGCTGCTGCTCCGGAAATTAAGTCTGCTCTTTCTTTTTGCGTTCTTCTTCTGAAGTTTTCATATTCTGAGAAAATTCGTAGAAACTTATCCTCAGCTTGTTGAAGTTTATCCTCCATTGAAACTTTTGGATTTTCCTCTTTTTTAGTTTCCTCCTTTTTTTTCTTTTCCGCCTCGTTTTTAACCTCTTCCTTCTTTACTTTTTCTTCCTTATTACCCATTTGTTTTCGTTTGGTAAATTATTTTCCTTTAGATATCAATACCCTTGCCAATCCATATTCTTAAATCATTACAGGACAAATTGACACTATATTATGTCAGTTGATTGAAATTTTGGCAAAATTACGATAAAAAAAAGATAGATTTTAATCCTTAATCATTTATCAGTTTTAAATCTTAGAGATTCTAATAATGTATCCAGTTGTTTGCCTTTTAGGTCTTTGCCAATAATCTTGCCTTTTGGGTCGAGTAAGAAATTAGTAGGAATACTATTAATGTTGTATTTGGCTGCAAGCTTACTGTTCCAGTGTTTTAAATCAGAAATATGCCATGGCCATGTAAGTTGATCATTTTTTATCGCTCGTAACCAAGCCGCTTTATTTGCGTCGAGAGAAACACTAAATACTTTAAACCCCTGTACTTTTTTTGTTCTGCCCATCCATGTTTTTTTAACGGGAAAAACAAAGTTATTAAAGTGATTAAACGTTTTGACTAAATTTCTGTTTTCGTAACGACAAGGTCTACACCATGATGCCCAAAAATCTAAAAAGACATAATTACCCCTTAAATTGATTAAACTTAAGGTGTCTCCATAGGGAGAAGCACCCGTAAGGTTAGGAGCTATATTTCCAATGTTTAATCCTTCAACAGGTTTTTCCTTTTTGCCTAAGAAAAATGATAAACAAATTAGAACACTTATTATCAGCAGCAGCTTTTTCATTGGCTAATTCGAGTAATATCAGCACCTAAATTTTGTAAACGAGTATCAATATTTTGATATCCCCTGTCGATTTGCTCTATATTGTTGATTGTAGATGTTCCATTTGCTGACAATGCAGCTATTAATAATGAAACCCCGGCTCTAATATCAGGCGAAGTCATAGTAACACCTCTTAAGCGTTGTTGTTTATTGTTTCCAATTACAGTAGCTCTATGAGGATCACACAAAATAATTTGGGCACCCATATCAATTAATTTGTCAACAAAGAAAAGTCTTGATTCAAACATTTTTTGATGAATAAGTACAGATCCTTTTGCCTGAATTGCGGTTACCAACATAATACTTAAGAGATCTGGAGTAAATCCAGGCCAGGGGGCATCAGCAATAGTCATTATGGAGCCATCAATGAATTTTTCTACCTCGTATTGTTCTTGCGAAGGAATTACAATATCGTCTCCTACTAATTCCATTTGAATTCCCAATCGTCTGAATGTATTGGGTATAATTCCTAAATTATTGTAGGAAACATCTTTTATAGTAATGTTTGATTCTGTCATTGCAGCCATACCAATAAAAGAACCAATTTCAATCATATCAGGTAAAATTCGATGCTCAGTTCCTTCTAAGGATTCAACTCCCTCAATTGTAAGTAAATTTGAACCGACCCCTGATATTTTAGCACCCATTCTATTAAGCATTTTACACAATTGCTGCAAATAAGGCTCGCATGCGGCATTATATATTTGTGTTGTTCCTTTGGCTAAAACAGCAGCCATAACAATATTAGCTGTTCCAGTCACAGACGCTTCATCCAATAACATATAACATCCTTGTAATTTTGGAGATTCAACTTTGTAAAACTTACTTGCAGCCTGATATTCAAAATTTGCGCCTAATTTTTGAAAACCTATAAAGTGTGTGTCTACTCTTCTTCTACCAATTTTGTCACCTCCGGGAGCTGGAATATAACCTTTGCCAAATCTTCCAAGTAGGGGACCAACAATCATTATGGAGCCTCTTAGACTGGATCCCTTAGCCTTGAAATCATCGGAAACCATGTATTCAAGGTTCACATCGTCTGCCTGGAATTCGTAATCAGACTCGCTGAGTTGATTTACTTTAACTCCCATACTTTTTAGTAAGTCAATAAGCTTATTTACATCAACAATGTTTGGAAGATTGGTAATCGTTACTTTTTTTGGAGTTAATAAAACAGCGCACAAAATTTGCAAGGCTTCATTTTTAGCTCCTTGAGGAATGATTTCACCTTCTAACCGATTTCCTCCATTTATTACAAAACTTTCCATGGTTTTACCTTCTTTTAAATGACCGTTTACCGCCTTTTTTATTATTGTTTGACTGTCTTCTATTGCTTCCTTTGTTATTTGCTGGTTTTTTACCAACTAATGCACCAGCGTGCTTTAAGGATTGGTTTTCTGGCATTTTCAGCTTTCCATTTGAAAGCGTGCTAAGTTGATCGAAGATTAATTCGTCATTTACACTATCTCTATTGTAAAGAAGATAATTTTTCTTCATCATATTTGCTATGTAGTATATGAAAGAGTCTCTTTCTTTACCATCTTCCATTTCACATGCTTTCCCAATAAAACTTTCTATTGACTTTCCATAGTGACGGAATCTTATCTTGTTTTGAGGATATGTCATCCTATTGGGAGGCTTAACCAATTCTTCTTTATCAGGATATGGGTATGGTGAATCAACGTCCAATTTAAAATCAGAAATAATAATCATATGATCCCAAAGACTTTGAATGAAGTCATCAGCTTCTTTGAATTGAGGCTTTACTTGCCCCATAACTTTAACAATTGATCTTGCAATGTGATTTCTCTCATCTCTATCCTTTACAGAAATGGCATGTTCTATCATTTTGTGAATGTTTCTTCCGTATTCAGGGATGACTAACGAAGAGCGCGTAGTGTTGTAGTCCATATATATTATGTATAATCTTTAAAGCTACCCAACTATTTTAAGTTTGGCAAATTTCAAAAGTATTTGTTTTTGGCCATGTTTTCCAAACGAAATTACTGCTTTTTTATTTGGGCCTATTCCTTCGACCTTAATAACCTTTCCTCGCCCGAATCTTAAATGTTCAACAGTTTGTCCTTCTTTTACACTTGAATTTAATCTTTCAGCTTCACTTTTGGCATTTGGTTTTTCAAATTTTGCAGCTCGTTCAAGGCTAACCAGTTTTTTTCCTGGAGGTATGGGTGAACGTCTTGCGAAGTGATTTATTTCGTTCAATTGTGTTCCAGCATAATTTCTTGGAGGTCTGACTTCAGGCATTTCAATAAAATCTAGAGGTATTTCAGATATAAATCTGCTGGGTTCTGCATAAGTAATATTGCCAAATTTAAAACGTGTTTGAGCATAACTTAGAAAAGCAGCCTTTTCAGCTCTNGTTAAAGCAACATAAAAAAGTCTTCTTTCNTCNTCTAACTCAGTTCTNGAATTNACGGAAAGTTGAGANGGGAATAAATTNTCCTCCATTCCAACAATAAATACATATGGGAATTCTAATCCTTTAGCACTGTGAATGGTCATTAAAGAAACTTTATTGTAATCGTCTTGACTTTCATTATCAGCATCTGTTAACAATGCTACATCTTCCATGAATTTATCAAGCGTTTTGGTAGGTTGGTTCGTTTGTTCTTCTTGAGCAGAGAATTGTTTTAACCCATTTAATAGTTCCTGGATGTTTTCATACCTTGAAATTCCTTCTGGTGTTTTATCATCGTGCAATTCTTTGAGTAATCCAGTTTGAGAAGCAATATGTTGACCTAAATCGAAAGCGTTTTTGCGAAAAAGTTCACTTCCAAAACTTAATATCATTGTCACGAAATTTTTAATTTTTGTTTTGGCTCCATTTCCAATTCCGGTATCAAAAGTATCTATGTGAGAAATGATTTTCCATATACTCGTCTCATTTTGGTTNGCAGTTAAAATTAGTTTATCAAGTGTTGTTTTTCCAATTCCTCTTGTTGGATAATTAATAATTCTTTTTAAAGCTTCTTCATCGTTAGGATTGAATGTCATTCTATAGTAGGACAGTAAGTCTTTAATTTCTTTTCTTTGGTAAAATGAAAGACCTCCATATATTTTATATGGTATATTAAGTTTCCTTAACGCTTCTTCCATTGCCCTTGACTGAGCATTGGTTCTNTATAAAATGGCAAATTCGTTATTGTGAATTTGATGTTCAAGTTTTAAGTTCATTATTTTATCAGCAACAACCCTACCTTCTTCATTATCTGTTTTTGTTTTAATAACCTTAATTCTTGGACCGTGATCATTTTCAGTCCATACATCTTTTTTAAATTGGTCTTTGTTTTTTGCAATAACTGCATTGGCAGCGGCAACAATGTTTTTTGATGACCTGTAGTTTTGTTCGAGTTTAAAAGATTGAGTGTTCGAATAATCTTTTTTGAAATTTAATATATTTTCAATATTCGCACCTCTGAAAGAATAAATGCTTTGAGCATCGTCTCCTACAACACAAATATTTTGGTGGCTCTTGGCGAGCATTTTCACAACTGTATACTGAGCATAATTTGTATCCTGATACTCGTCAACCAGAATGTATTTATATAATTGTTGATGCTTTAATAAAACTTCAGGGAATTTTGAAAAGAGAGTGTAAGTTTTAAACAATAGGTCATCAAAATCCATTGCACCAGCTTTTAAACAGCGCAAATCATATATTTGGTATATTTTTCCAATTTCAGGTTTACCCATTCTTTTGTCCTCAGAAATTATTGAATGGTCATTATTATAAGATTTTGCGGAGATTAAATTGTTTTTTGCAGCAGATATCCTATTGTAAACCATTCCTGGTTTATATATTTTGTCATCAAGTCCTAATTCTTTTATTATCGATTTGAGTAAATTTTTTGCGTCTAAGGTATCGTATATGGTAAAGTTATATGGATAGCCCAGTTTATCATGTTNGTTCCGTAAAATTTTCGCAAAGATAGAGTGAAACGTTCCCATCCATAAGTTCCGTGCTTCATTACCAACAATTTTTTCAATTCGTTCACGCATTTCTTTTGCTGCTTTATTTGTGAACGTTAACGCCAATATATTAAAAGAATCAACTCCTTTGGATAAAAGGTGCGCCACTCGAAATGTAAGTACTCTGGTTTTTCCAGAACCTGCTCCTGCTAAAATCATATTAGGTCCCTCTGTTGAAAGAACAGCTTGTTGCTGAACATTATTTAATTGGTTGATGAAATCTTGCATGAATCAAAAATAAATAAAAGAGTTTATGCTTGTATTTTAATGGATATTAAAAAAGTTAAAGCTAAAAAAAAAATGCTTTGACCCTTTAATTTATTGGGCTTTTTACAGCTGTACATATTTAATCAACAAAAAAAATCGGGAAAAATGTGAAACTAGTTGAATATTTAAAAAATCTGCGTATCTTTGCCGTCCCGTTTTTTGGCGGTATTGTGTTTAATTGAAAGTGAATATTTAGAAAGATATGCCAACTATTCAGCAGTTAATAAGAAAAGGAAGAGTTAGTAAGCCTACTAAAAGCAAGGCTGCAGCTCTTAATTCCTGTCCTCAAAGAAGAGGTGTTTGTACTAGAGTTTATACGACTACTCCTAAGAAACCAAACTCAGCAATGAGAAAAGTTGCCAGAGTTAGGTTAACGAATGGAATTGAGGTCTCTGCATATATACCAGGAGAAGGTCATAATTTACAAGAGCACTCAATCGTACTTGTAAGAGGTGGTCGAGTAAAGGATTTACCAGGGGTTAAGTATCATATTGTGCGAGGAGCATTAGATACAGCTGGTGTAGAGGGAAGGCTACAAAGAAGATCTAAATATGGAGCTAAGCGTCCTAAGAAATAATTAAAAGTATTTTACTGAGATGAGAAAAAGTAGTGCAAAAGAGAGATTAGTTTTACCGGATCCAAAATTTGGAGATACTGTNGTAACTAAGTTTGTAAACAACTTGATGCTNGACGGTAAAAAATCTGTTGCTTTCAACATTTTTTATGATGCCATTGATGCAGTTGCTGAGAAGGTTGAAGAAGAAAGTCCATTGGAAGTATTCAAAAAGGCATTATCAAATGTTACTCCTGGAGTTGAAGTTCGATCGAAAAGAGTAGGGGGAGCAACATTTCAAATTCCGGTTCCAATTCGTGAAAGTAGAAAACAATCTATGGGAATGAAGTGGTTGATTGGATATGCTAGAAAAAGAAATGAAAAATCCATGGCTCAAAAATTGGCTGCGGAAATTTTAGCTGCTTCAAAAGAAGAAGGGGCTGCTTTTAAGAAAAAAGAAGATACACATAGAATGGCAGAGGCCAATAAGGCTTTTGCTCATTTCAGGGTGTAATTAATAAGAAACGTAACCAGGGAAAAGTAAATAAAAATGGCTAAGAGAGATCTTAAATTTACAAGAAACATTGGTATAGCAGCACACATAGATGCTGGAAAAACTACTACAACAGAGCGTGTTTTATATTACTCTGGTGTTTCGCACAAGATTGGAGAAGTACACGATGGTGGTGCTACTATGGATTGGATGGAGCAGGAGCAGGAAAGAGGGATAACAATTACCTCTGCTGCAACAACTGTATTCTGGCCATACAGAGGAGATGAATATCAAGTAAATATAATTGATACTCCTGGACACGTAGACTTTACGGTTGAAGTAAACCGTTCTTTAAGAGTATTAGATGGTCTTGTTTTCTTGTTTTCGGCTGTAGACGGTGTAGAACCT
Source organism: Flavobacteriales bacterium (assembly GCA_002720635.1). Classification (GTDB taxonomy): domain Bacteria; phylum Bacteroidota; class Bacteroidia; order Flavobacteriales_C. The sequence continues at coordinate 12,328 of PBJD01000020.1, forward strand.
CAGTCAGAAACAAATTGGAGATTGGCTGATAATTACAATGTTTCTCGGATTGGCTTTGTTAACAAAATGGACCGTCAAGGTGCAGATTTCTTAAACGTGTGTAAGCAAGTTGAAGAGATGTTAGGATCAAAAGCTGTTCCATTGCAGCTTCCGATTGGAGCTGAGGATGATTTTAAAGGTGTTGTCGACCTAATTAACAATAGAGGTATTGTCTGGAATGAAAACGATATGGGAATGACCTTCGAAGAAGTTCCAATTCCTGATGATATGGCCGATGAGGTTGAAGAATATAGAGAAAAGTTGTTAGAAGCGATAGCTGAATATGACGACAATTTGATGGAGAAATTCTTTGAGGATCCAAATTCGATAACAGAAAGAGAAGTATTGGATGCATTAAGGGGTGCTACTTTGGATGCAAAGTTTGTTCCTATGATGTGTGGTTCAGCTTTTAAGAATAAAGGAGTTCAGGCAATGTTGGATGTGGTTATGGAAATTCTTCCGTCTCCATTAGACCAAGAAGCAATTGAAGGAACAAATCCAAAAACAGAAGAAGCTGTCTCAAGAAAACCTTCACCAGACGAACCATTCTCTGCATTAGCATTTAAAATTGCTACAGATCCTTTTGTAGGAAGACTATGTTTTACCAGAGCATACTCAGGTAAATTACCTTCTGGTTCTTACGTTCTGAATACAAGAACAATGAAGAAGGAAAGAATCTCAAGAATTTTCCAAATGCATGCAAATTCGCAAAATCAAATTGATGAATTACATGCTGGTGACATCGCTGCACTGGTAGGTTTTAAAGATATTAGAACAGGAGATACCTTATGTGCTGAAAATGCGCCTATAGTTCTCGAATCAATGGATTTCCCAGATCCTGTTATAGGAGTAGCGATAGAACCGAAATCTCAAGCAGATATTGATAAGTTAGGATTGGCCCTTGGAAAATTGGCTGAAGAGGATCCAACTTTTCAGGTAAAAACAGATGAAGATACTGCTCAAACAATTATCTCAGGAATGGGAGAATTGCACCTAGATATTATTATTGATAGATTAAGAAGAGAGTTTAAGGTTGAATGTAATCAGGGAGCCCCTCAGGTGACCTATAAAGAAACAATTACTGGTTCTGTTGAACATAAAGAAGTTTACAAAAAGCAGTCTGGTGGTCGTGGTAAGTTTGCAGACATTCAATTTAAAATGGGGCCAAGAACTGATGGAAAAGATGGACTTGAATTTATCAACGAGGTAAAAGGAGGTAGAATCCCAAAGGAATTTATCCCTTCTGTTGAAAAAGGATTTAAGGAAGCTATGAACACAGGTGTTTTGGCAGGATTTAACGTAGATTCATTACAGGTTACCTTGTTTGACGGTTCATTCCACCCGGTTGATTCAGATGCACTTTCATTTGAAATAGCAGCTAAATTGGCGTTTAAAAATTCTTGTCCTCAAGCAAACCCTGTACTTTTAGAACCTATGATGAAATTAGAGGTAATTACTCCTGAAGAGAATATGGGTGATGTAGTTGCAGATTTGAATAAACGAAGAGGTTTAATTGAAGGAATGGATGATAAAAATGGAGCAAAAGTGGTTAAAGCCAAAGTTCCATTATCAGAGATGTTTGGTTATGTAACGTCATTAAGAACGATAACATCAGGTAGAGCAACTTCAACAATGGAATTTAGCCATTTTGCGGAAGCTCCTCAAGCGGTAGCTAAAGAGGTTATTGCGAAAGCAAAAGGACAAGTTGAAGCTTAATAAATTATAGAGATTAAGGTACATTAATTATGAGCCAGAAAATAAGAATAAAATTAAAGTCATTTGATCACAACTTAGTTGATAAGTCGGCTGAAAAAATTGTGAAAACTGTGAAATCTACAGGTGCTGTTGTCAGTGGGCCTATTCCATTACCAACAAATAAGAGAATCTTTACGGTTTTAAGGTCAACACACGTTAACAAAAAGGCAAGAGAGCAATTCCAGGTAAGTTCTTATAAGCGATTAATGGATATTTATAGTTCTTCTTCAAAGACTGTTGATGCATTGATGAAGTTAGAATTGCCTTCAGGAGTTGAGGTAGAGATTAAAGTTTAATATAGTAATTGATAAGATAACCCAAAAAACTGTTATTCGATGTCAGGATTGATAGGAAAAAAAGTAGGTATGACTAGCATGTACGATGAGAATGGTAAAAACATTCCATGTACAGTTATTCAGGCTGGTCCATGTGTGGTTACTCAAGTAAAAACTGAGGAAACAGATGGTTACAATGCGCTTCAGTTAGCGTATGATGAAAAAACAGAAAAGAATATTTCAGCACCCTTGAAAGGTCATTTCAAGAAAGCTGGTATTTCACCAAGAGCAAAGCTTGTTGAATTTCAAGGATTTGAAGAAGATAAGGTATTAGGTGATGAAATCACTGTAGATCTTTTTGATGAAGGTGAGTATGTTGATGTTGTTGGAACTTCCAAAGGAAAAGGTTTCCAAGGTGTTGTAAAAAGACATGGTTTCGCCGGTGTTGGAGGTCAAACTCATGGTCAGCATAACAGACTAAGAGCTCCTGGTTCTATTGGTGGTGCTTCCACTCCTTCGAAGGTATTCAAAGGAATGAGAATGGCCGGAAGAATGGGAGGTGATACAGTTAAAACTCAGAATTTAAAAGTTTTAAAGGTATTGGCTGATAAAAATTTAATAGTTGTTTCAGGGAATATCGCTGGATCAAAAGGGTCTTACGTTTTAATTGAGAAATAAGATGGAGTTAGCAGTATTAGATAAAACAGGAAAAGACACGGGTAGAAAAGTTGCTTTGAGTGATTCAGTTTTTGGTATTGAACCAAATGAACATACCGTGTACTTAGATGTAAAGCAATATTTAGCTAATCAAAGACAAGGTACACACAAATCGAAAGAAAGAAATGAGGTTGTCGGAAGTACCAAGAAATTGAAAAAGCAAAAAGGGTCAGGTGCAGCCAGGTATGGTGATGTTAAGTCACCTATATTTAGAGGTGGTGGTAGAATTTTTGGGCCAAAACCAAGATACTACGGATTCAAGTTGAATAAAAAAGTTAAAGCTGTAGCTAAAAAATCAGTTTTATCTTCCTCATTAAAAGAAGATAAGCTTATTGTTTTAGAAGATTTAAAATTTGATGCACCTAAAACAAAAGATTTTGTTGCTGTATTGAAAGGGCTTGACCTGGAAGGAAAGAGAGTTACATTAATTACGACAGAAAATGAAAAGAACGTTTACTTGTCTTCAAAAAACGTTCAGAAAGTAAAGGTTGTTGCTACTTCAGAAGTTAACACCTATGATTTAATTAACTGTAGTAAACTTGTTCTTTCAGAAAGTTCTGTTAAAGAAATTGAAAATATTTTAAGCTAGTATAAGATGAGCGTTATTGTTAAACCAATCATAACAGAAAAAATGTCTAACCTAGAAGAGAAACTAGGAAGATATGGATTCATCGTAGAAAATTCGGCAAATAAGGTGCAAATCAAAAAAGATGTTGAAGCTACATACGGTGTGACAGTTGAGTCAGTTAATACTATGCGTTATGCTGGTAAAGCTAAGAGAAACAGAAAAACCTGGGCAATGGACGGCAGAACACGTTCATTCAAGAAGGCAATAGTTACTCTGAAAGAGGGTGAAGTAATAGATATTTACGGTAATATTTAAAAAAATGGGTTTAAAGAAATTAAAACCAAATACTCCAGGACAAAGACATAAAGTAGCTGATACTTTTGATGATGTTACTAAAGGAAGTCCTGAGAAAAGCTTAATTGCGAAAAAGAAAAGTTCCGGTGGAAGAAATGCCAGTGGAAAGATGACTGTTCGTAATATAGGAGGAGGTCACAAGAAGAAATATCGTTTAATTGATTTTAAACGAACAAAGTTGAACGTTCCTGCAACTGTTAAGAGTATCGAGTATGATCCAAACAGAACAGCGCGAATTGCTTTGTTGTATTATTCTGATGGTGAAAAGAAATATATTCTTGCACCTAATGGTTTACAAGTTGGAGCTATTGTACAAGCTGGTAAAGGTTCCCCAATTGAAGTTGGAAATTCACTGCCATTAACAGAAATACCATTAGGTACGGTTGTGCACAATGTTGAATTTCAAC
>PBJD01000021.1 GCA_002720635.1 Flavobacteriales bacterium
ATTATTTTCATTATCAATTTTCACTTTAATTTCTCCTTTTGTTAATGTTGAAATTATTGCAGCGTGATTGTTAAGAATTTCAAATTCCCCATCTGTTCCAGGCAGCTTTACAGATAAAATATCACCTTGATATAATTCTTTCTCAGGGGTTATTATTTGTATTTTCATATATAAGATTATTTTGCTTCTGCAATCATTTTTTCACCTTTCTCTATTGCTTCTTCAATAGTACCTACAAGGTTAAATGCTGCTTCAGGGTACTGGTCTACATCTCCATTCATAATCATATTAAACCCTTTAATGGTATCTTGAATGTCTACAAGTACACCTTGTAGTCCTGTAAATTGTTCTGCCACATGAAAAGGTTGAGATAAGAATCTTTGAACTCTTCTTGCTCTATGTACAGCTAATTTATCTTCTTCAGATAATTCATCCATACCTAATATGGCAATGATGTCCTGTAATTCTTTATACTTCTGTAGTAAGTTTCTTACTCTCTGCGCTGTATCGTAATGTTCTTCTCCAACAATTTCAGGAGTCAATATTCTTGAAGTAGAATCCAATGGATCTACCGCAGGATAAATTCCTAATTCGGCTATTTTTCTTGATAATACCGTAGTAGCATCTAAGTGAGCAAACGTTGTAGCTGGAGCTGGGTCAGTAAGATCATCTGCAGGAACATAAACCGCTTGAACGGATGTAATTGAACCGCTCTTGGTAGAGGTGATTCTCTCTTGCATTAATCCCATTTCTGTTGCAAGTGTTGGTTGATATCCAACCGCGGATGGCATACGCCCTAAAAGAGCTGACATCTCAGAACCGGCTTGCGTAAATCTAAATATGTTGTCGATAAAGAAAAGGATGTCTTTTCCGGCACCTTCTCCGTCTCCATCTCTAAAATACTCTGCTAATGTTAATCCCGATAGCGCAACTCGAGCACGTGCACCAGGAGGTTCATTCATCTGTCCAAAAACGAATGTTGCTTTGGACTCTTTCATTACTTCTTTATCTACTTTGGATAAATCCCATCCTCCAGCTTCCATTGAAGTCATGAAATCATCACCATATTTTATAATTCCAGATTCCAACATTTCTCGCAGAAGGTCATTTCCTTCACGTGTTCTTTCACCGACACCTGCGAATACCGATAATCCACCATGTCCTTTAGCAATATTGTTTATCAATTCCTGAATAAGAACTGTTTTACCTACTCCTGCACCTCCAAATAAACCAATTTTTCCACCTTTTGCATATGGCTCAATTAAATCGATTACCTTGATTCCTGTAAACAAAACTTCGGTAGCCGTTGTTAATTCTTCAAACTTTGGAGGTTGCCTGTGTATAGGATAACCTCCCGTTTTATCTACGCTGTCCAAACCATCAATTGGATCACCAACAACGTTAAAAAGCCTTCCGTAGATTTCATCTCCAATTGGCATTGTGATTGCTGAACCTGTTGCAACAACCTCTAAACCTCTTGACAATCCATCTGTTGAATCCATAGCTACAGCTCTAACTGTATCTTCACCAACGTGGCTTTGTGTTTCAAGAATAATTTTAACTCCTTTTTGATTGGTTACCTCTAATGCATCAAAAATATTTGGTAATTCTCCAGATTCTTTACTGAAAGAAACGTCAATTACTGGACCAATTACTTGTGTGATTTTACCTGTTTGAGCAGACATATTTCTATTAACTTTATAAAGATTAGTAATGTGTATATTACGGGCGCGAAGGTACTAATTTTTCTTTTATTTATGTAATTATTGAGGATAAATTTATTTGCCTAGTTTTGTACTACGTCTAAATCGACGCTGTTGAGGTTACTACAAGTATAAAAAGGTGAAGGTTTATAAAGGTTTTTCGAATTATTCCCCTGTAAAAAATGCAGTGGTTACCATAGGTGCTTATGATGGTGTACACATTGGTCACCAAACTATTATCAGCCGTTTAATTCGTATAGCCAAAAAACATAGTGGTGAAACTGTTCTTGTAACTTTTCATCCTCATCCGCGATTGGTGCTTCAAAAAGAGGCGAATATTAAGTTGCTTACTTCAATAGATGATCGTATTGAGCTTCTTGAGAAATCGGGTATTGAGCACTTAATAATTATTCCATTTGATGAAAGTTTTTCTAAATTAAGCTCTCAGGAATTCATTAGAGATGTTTTGGTGCAAAAAATAGGAACAAAAAGATTGGTGATTGGTTACGATCATCATTTTGGTAAAAACAGAGAAGGGTCATTTGAACATTTAATGAAGTATGGACCAGTTTATGGCTTTGAAGTTGAAGAAATACCAGCTAAAGAAGTTAACGATATTAATGTAAGCTCTACTAAAATAAGGAGAGCAATTCAAGAGGGGCATATCCAAAAAGCAAACCAGTTTTTAGGTCATAATTATACCATTGCCGGAACTGTGATTCAAGGAGAACAAATTGGAAGAAGCATTGGTTTCCCAACTGCAAACCTTAAGATTAATGACCGTTCTAAATTGATTCCTAAAGAAGGTGTTTATGCAGTTCATGTTAATTATAGTAACAAAATTTATGCTGGAATGTTAAACATAGGATACCGTCCCACTGTGGGTACTGGTAATAAATTAAGCATAGAGGTCAATATATTTGATTTTAACGAAAACATCTACGGAGAATTGATAAAATTAGAAATATTTGAGCACGTAAGAAACGAAATCGAGTTTACAAGCGTTAACGATTTAAAGTTGCAATTGGAACAAGATTTGAAGGATTGTAAAAAAATACTCGCTCATTCATGAAAAAAGGATTTTTTATTTTTTTTAGTTTAATAACCTATTCTGTTTTTTCGCAAAAACTTTATTCGGATTCTGCATATAAAAATGTTACTCCTCATGTAAATTTAAGTGATGCAATTCTGGATACAGGAAATGTTTTGAAATTAATTTTGAAAAAGAAAAAGTTAACTTCTTTTCCTCGAGAAATTTTAAAAATGAATGAGCTGGAATACCTCGATTTAAGTAAAAATAAAATTGACTCCATTCCAACTGAAATAAGAAACCTTAAAAATTTAAGGGTATTAATTCTCTCAAAAAATAAAATCACTAAAATTCCTCCTGAATTGTATGAGTTGAAAAACTTGAAAGTTTTAAATTTAAGCTCAAACAACATATCTGCTCTCCCACAAGGAATTAAAGGGTTGTCAAAATTGGAGGAGCTAAATTTATGGAATACGGGTGTTGATAATTTACCTAATGACATCGATGAGGTAAAAACGTTAAAAGTAATTGATATGCGAGGTATTTTGTTGAATTTTGAGATGCAGGAAGAACTTCTAGATCTTTTACCAAATGTAAAACTTTACTTGAGTGCACCTTGCAACTGTACTTTTTAATTTTTCCTGTTTCTGGGGTGAAACTCTATAATTTCACTTCTTAAAAAGTCTTTATCTAGGTGCGTGTAAATTTCTGTTGTGGTTATGGATTCATGGCCAAGCATTTCTTGAATAGCTCTTAAATCAGCCCCTCCCTCTAAAAGGTGTGTAGCAAATGAATGTCTAAAAGTGTGCGGGCTTATTGATTTTTTAATTCCAGTTGCGTTGCACAATTTTTTTACAATTGTAAATATCATTACTCGAGTTAAGCTTGAGCCTCTTCTGTTGAGAAATAAAAAATCTTCTTGTCCCGATTTAATGTCTTGGTGATTCCTGTAGTTTTCTACATAGAGTTTAATTTCTTTAATGGCTTTTTGACCAATGGGTACAAACCGTTCTTTATTTCCTTTCCCCATGACTTTAATGAAGCCCATGTCGAAAAATAAATTTGTGATTTGAAGGCTTATTAATTCTGATACACGGAGGCCACAACTGTACAATACTTCTAACATGGCTTTATTTCTTTGACCCTCATTCGAACTTAAGTCAACTGTTGAGATAAGAATGTCAATCTCTTCCAATGAAAGCGTCTCAGGAAGTTTTCTTCCTGTTTTTGGCGATTCCAGTAATTTTGAAGGATCGGATTTTATAAAATCTTCAATGAGCAAAAATTGATAAAACCCTTTGATGCCTGAGATTATTCTTGCTTGACTTTTTGGACTCATTCCTAAATCCGATATCCAATGAATAAACTTTTGGAGATCAGCTAATTGGAAATCTTTTGGTTTTTTGGCTGTTTTTAGAGAGGCTGAGAATTGATAAAGTTTATCAAGGTCGGTCAAATACCCTTCAATGGAGTTGTTTGATAAGCTTTTTTCCAGCTTCAAGAATGATTTATATCCGTTCCTTATTGCCTCAGACATTAATTTAAGCCTCTTTTTTCTTTAATTTCATCGTAAGCTTCTTGTATTTTCTGAAACTTATCTTCTGCTGCTTGAACATGGTCTTCTCCCAAATGTGCGACTTTGTCTGGGTGATGTTTTATGGCTAGTTTTCTGTATGATTTTTTTAACTCCTGATCTGATATATTAGAATCAACACCTAAAATTTTATAACAGGTTGAAAGCGAAGGGCCAGATTGTCTTCTGGCTTTATAGTGTCTATTGTTCCCTCCTCCGTATTGCTGCTGATATTTGTTGTATTGCTGGGTAAACATAGCATGCATGCTTCTATATTCAAGTGGATTTATTCCTATTCCATTACTTATTCTTTCTATCATTCTTAATTCTGATTGATGAATTTCTCCATCCGCGGCAGCAATTCCAAATATGTATTGGAGAAGTAATCTTTTTTCTGCTATTCGCATGTGATATTTAATTTGTCTGGCGACATCATCAATTGGTATTTCCTGCTTTAAAACTTCCCCAAGAACTTTTATTTTCTCGCGAGCAACTTCTTCTCCAAAATTTTTCAGAAAATATTTTTTCACAAAATCTAATTCAGATTTTAAAATCTTACCATCTGCTTTCATTACAGCAGCAGAAACAACAATCAAAGCTGCACTAAAATCTCCTCTTTGTGTTTGTTGTTTTCCTTTCTTATTGGTTTTGTTTCCTCCAAAAACAGAAGATCCACCACTGTCTAAAGCACTTCCAATTGCGAGACCTATTATTAAACCGATTGGTCCTCCTCCCAAAATCCAACCTAATCCTCCTCCAATTATTTTTCCTAGCATTTTATGAAATTTATTGCAATTTTGTCAAAAGAGATATTATTTCCAAAAAAATATCTATAATGATTGAATACTAAGATATGAAGAATCATTTTGTGCTTTTTGATTTAGACGGAACTATTACAGATTCTTCCGAAGGAATTATTAATTCAATTTTATATGCCCTAAAAAAAATGGGAAAAGAGGAAAGTGATTTTAGCCGATTGAGATCTTATGTTGGACCTTCATTAAAAACTACTTTTCAAAATCATTATTTTCCGTTGGAGGAGGATTCTAATAAAGCGATTGCTTATTACAGAGAGTATTATGCCAAAAAAGGAATTTATGAAAACAGACTTTATTCTGGAATTTATGATGTTTTAAAAGAGATAAAAGGAAATGGTGGTATAATAGCGCTTGCGACTGCAAAACCAACTTATTTTGCAAAAATTATTCTGAAACATTTTGAAATTATGGGCTGTTTTGATGTAGTGGTGGGTAGCCATTTAAGAGGCACCAGAACTCAAAAAGATGAGATTATTTTCGAGGTGTTGGATCAATTGGGTTTTCCGGATTCCAGAGAGGTTTTTATGGTTGGAGATCGAGAGTACGACATCATTGGTGGAAAACATCATAGATTAAAAACAATTGGAGTTAATTATGGTTACGGTACAGAGGGTGAGCTCTTTAAAGTTCGTCCGGATTATATTGTAAAATCTCCTTTTGAAATTTTAGATTGCATTAAGTTATTTACCAATCAGTAAGCGGAAATCGTATTCAAAACCTTTAGATGGAGATTTTGCATTATTGTATACAATGTCACCAATAGGCCCAATTAAAAAATATTTAGAAGGCTTTTGCCATTGATGTGTTTCTTGCATTCTGAAATCAGGAATGTGATAATCCAAAAGTATTTTGGAATCGAAATTATAATGATAAATGTGATCAATATCATTTTTCATTTGAGAAATAAAATCTTTATAAACTTTAATGTCAATATCCGTTGAAATACAAACAACTGCCAATTCATCTTTATAACGTTTTCTTAAATAGTCTATTATTTTAAGTTCATTTTGAAATGAGGCATCCCAACCTCTGAAAAAGCATAAATAAACATATTTTCCTCTGTAATCGGATAAGTTAAAATTTGTTTCTTCATACTGAATGCTTAATTCAGGAGCTGTAATACCTATTTCCAGGTGATTTATTTTTTTCTTTATGTTTTGAGCAATTTCTTTGTGAAGTAAATGAGAAGTTGTTTCGATGATCTTATCCAATACGGCTGTAAGATGAGACTTTCTGTAGTAGTAGACTTCGGAAATTTCAAGTATTCCACGCAATAGAATAAGTTCGTTCAGCTCTCGATTTTCTGATGTGTTCGGGCTTACTTCGATAAGCAATTTTTCAACATTTGCTTGAAGCATAGCTTTATGAAATGGTGACTTGTCGTCACTTAGAATATTATGCTTAACAACTCCAGAAAAAAAAGAGTTTAGAACATGCATGCTTTGGATATTATTGGCATAGTTGCTGTTAGGTTTGAAGTGATTTTTGATAAAATCATCTCTAAACTTTCGCATTACAAACATTTGCATTTCAGCAATTTTAAAGGATAAATATTGTTTAAAATACGGATGCGATTCTCCTTCATAAGTTTTTTTGATGCTATCCGTAAATGTTTTAATAGAGTCGTAATTTTTTCTTTTTGCTGGATTATTTAGCAAAAAATTAGAACAGGACTTATCAAGAGTATCAATCATATAATTTAACTCTCCTTTTATTGAGTTTTTAATGTTTGCTTTTTTTGAGTCTTTTGCGAAAAATCCTTTAGATTCTGAAAGTTTTTTTAAATAAGCTTTTACTGTTATGTAGTAACTTTTTTCAGGTTCAATGAATAAAGTTCGCTCAACCTTACCCAGCTTTAAAATTGCGATATTTGTTGTTGTGTTATTAAAGGTTAATTTAAAATTCCCGTTGGCATCCGTTATTGATTGTGTTATACGATCCTTTTTATAGGTAATAAAATCAGTTACTATTAATACTTCAACGGGGGAGTTGATGTATGTGCCTCCATCAATTCCTCTTATATTTCCCAATAAAGTAGTTTGATTGGCACGACTACAAAAAAAAGATATTGATAATATGAGAAGTAAAAAATTACGCACCCTTAAGAAAATCGTTTAATTCATTTGGTAAGAATTGAGAAGCGTCTCCTCCATTCCTTAAAATATCACGAATAATCACGCTGTTTATTGCTAAATATTCTGAATCTGTCATAAAAAAAACTGTTTCGACTGATTTTTCAATTTGATTATTCATAATGGCAATGCTTTTCTCATATTCAAAATCTTTTCCATCTCGAAGGCCTCGAATGATAAAGTTAGAATGATGTTTTTTACAAAAGTCAACAGTGAGTCCTTCAAAGCTTTTTACGGAAACTTTAAGTTCATTTTTAAATACATTCTGAATCTGTTTTAATCTTTCAGCAATTGAGAAAAGATTTTGTTTTGCACTATTTGAACCTACGGCAATGATGATTTCATCAAATAAAGGGAGTGCTTTTCTTAAAATGGCTTGATGTCCTTTTGTTATTGGGTCAAATGAGCCCGGGAAAACAGCAATTCTTTTTTTTGACATATTGAGCAAGTTATAATTTATAAGTTTAAAATTATTTAAAGGTCAAATATCTTTGTGAGCATTAAAATGTTGAAACAGTTGTTTTCTCTTTTTTTTTTCATTGTACTCAATTTAATTTCTTTTGTTCGCAATAATGGTTTGTTGTTGTTTTTTTAAGGTTTGTCTTAAATTTTTTAATATTTAAATATGGAAAAATTTACATTGCCATATTTTCTTGTTTCTAGGTAATTAGGATGAATGAATACAGTTTGTTTTGAATGTTCAACAATTAACCAACCTTCCTGATGAAGCAGTTTATTTGTGAAAACTAATTTTGGAATATCAGTTATGTTTTCAAGATTGTAGGGAGGATCGGCGAATATTATTTTATATGAACCTCTAATCGTATTTAATGCATTAAAAACATCTTTTTTTATTGGTTGGAAATTTTCAAAAGCTAATTCTTGTTTGATTTTTTTTTGGTACGATATGCAATGAAAATCACGGTCTATAGAAGTTACGGCTTTTACGCCTCGTGATAAAAATTCGTAACTAATATTTCCAGTTCCGCTAAAGCAGTCTAATACATTTAGTTGTTCAAAATGAAAGTTATTATTCAAAATATTAAATAAGCTTTCTTTAGCATAATCTGTGGTGGGTCGAACAGGAAGTTTTTTTGGAGGGAATAGTTTTCTACCTTTGTATTTTCCGCTTACTATACGCACAATTTTTGATTAAATACAGTGTAAAAATCATGATTAGGTACATCGTTTAAGCTTCCAGAAGTTTTTATGTTTTTGTTTCTGTAACCAAAATGTAAATTTTTAATGTACTGAAATAAAAGTTGATGTTCCTCTCCACCTTTTTTTATATTTCCAATTAAAAATACTTCAATTAAATTTGGGTTAATATCAAGTTGTTCAAAAACAAATAGGATGTAATAGAGTAGGTCTTCTTTTTCTGAGAAAATAAAAGAATTGACAAACTTTAGCTTCCCTTTGGTTAGAAAAATAATATCGAAATATTCTTTATTTAAGTTGATTATCACTCTGTCTTCAGATAAAGAATAAAAGTCTCTTAAGACGGATTGAATAACAACATGAAGTTCATGAGTTATCTTAGCGGATGGAAAAACTTTCTGAATCCAAAGGTTCAGTTTTTTCGGTAAAGCGAAGCAAATTACAATTCCTTCCTTTTCAAGAATTTGAAATTTAAAATCATAAGATTCTTTAGTGTTAGAGTTGAGCTTAACGTATAAGTGCTTTGATTTTATATCAAAAAGAGCTTTTGGAACAACAGAAAACAAAGTGTTAGAAATTGAGATAAATACCTTTTCATATTGTTTGGATATTTTGAAAGGGCAGGCTTTTAATGCCTGGATAAAGTTTGCCGTGTCAAATACTGTTTCGATTTCTCTTTTTTCGAAGGGTATTTCGGCTAATGCGATATGAATGTTTGATTTTGTTTTGGAAACATTGGCTATTGCTAAATCATTACCAATTTTTAAGCTCAAATCGTATCTGCTTAAAAGTCTTTTATCGAATGTTTTATCAATATGTACCCTCATATCGATTTCTACCAGTTTCCCTCTGTTGTTGGCTCTGTCAAACTACCAAACTTAATGAAGTTTTCTTCATCAAAATTTTCAGGATAAATTTTTAACATATCAACAAAGGTTTTCTTTTTGGTCTTTACTTCAATATAAAAAACATCTCTGTTGTTGACATTTTTAGTTTTGTTTGTTTTTAATAGAAATTGTTTTTTAGTGAATGGGATATAACTGATTGAATCGATATTTATTTTGTGCTTTTCACCAAAAACTTTTTCGTCGATTGGAATGTATGCGGTATCCTTAATAGGCTGATCGTTTCTTAAAGCTGTGTTTACTGCAGCTGTATCGTTTTTGTCTACAAGGTACCTGATAATTTGGGCAGAGTCGTTTTTTGCAAAATGAACCAATGAATCCCACGAACTTGCATAATTTTCTTTTGCACTCAAATATTCTACTTGAAGATTTTTGATTTGCATCAATTTTTTTTGAACAATTTTTTCTCTGGCTTTGTAAGTTTTTTCAAATTTAATATCGTTTGCTAGTGTAAAGTAAACTCGAATACCTATAAAACCAGTAATTGTAGCAAGAACAACTCGAATGCCGTATTTGTATATTGGTAGGTGCAATGGAATAATCTTTTTATCCATTAAAACCATAAATAAAACAAGCCCCAGCAGAATTACGCCAAACAAGAGGTAACCACTTTTATCTTGAAGGTTTACTTTTTTAATACTGAGTTCCTTTTTGTTAATACTTGGAATTGTACTTAATTGATTTGGGTTTCTTATTTGATTAGCCACAATTACAATATAATCTTCCATAGATAAGGTGTCTTTAATTGAATTTAATTTGGCCTCCAATTCCTTTTTCGGCATGTTTTTTAGAGCAAATTTGTTGGCTATTTTTTCATTTTCGATAAAGGTTCTGTTTTCCAAAGCACGAATAGCGTTATTCGTTCGGTTTTGTCTCACAGTATCTTTTCTTGCTATGGACGTATTTAATTCTACTTGAAGGCTATCTGATATGGATTTTAAAGAGACGTAAAATTCTTTCTTTTTTAATGAAGCTAAATAGCTTCTTTCTGCAATTACCAAGCCTTCGACATATGGTTCGTATCCAACTTCAATTGAATCAACCATTGTAATGTAATAGTCGTCATTAACAAAGTAAGCCTCGTCGTAGCTAAAGTAGGGAGTGACTATAACAGTTAATCCCAAAATACCAATTAATGAATATATGATTGGTTTAAAGACAGAACCAGTTTCCATGTCAGGTGTTAATTTTAGTTCACGACCCTAAATTACAACTTATTAATAGTAGGATAATGGGTTTTTTAAAGTTTAATATTAAATTAACACAAACTCTGAACTCCTTTGTTTTTATACATTTTATCAAGATCTTTTATTAAACCGTAAATTTATCTTATGCAATCTTTAAAAGATATTTTTCCTTTTGAACCTACTTCAATTCAGGAGAAGGCAATGCATCGTTTGTCGAGGTTTACTTTTTATTCTGAAAAATCTGCACTCTTTATTCTCAAAGGATACGCAGGAACAGGAAAAACAACTTTAATTTCAACGTATATTAACTGGTTGCCAAAAATAGGTTTAAAGTCTGTTTTGTCAGCACCAACTGGAAGAGCTGCTAAGGTACTCAGCGGCTATTCTAATAAATTAGCCTTGACTCTTCATAAACAAATATATTTTCATGCATATGTTGACGGTAAAATTTTGTTTACAATTCAAAAAAATAAGTGTACGGATACTATTTTTATTGTTGATGAGGCTTCAATGATTAGTGATTGTGGAGGGATGGGAGGTTCTTTCGTTTCGAAAAAAAGAACTCTCCTGGATGATTTGATTGATTATGTATACTCTGGAAAAAATTGTAGGTTGATACTTATTGGTGATACTGCGCAGCTCCCTCCAGTTGGGAGTTCTGAAAGTCCCGCATTGAATGTCGATTATTTGTCAGCCCGGTTTCCTATTCAAGTGGGTGAAATTGAATTGAATCAAGTAACCCGACAGTCCGAGGAATCTGGTATTTTACACAACGCTACTTTATTGAGAAATGTTTTGCAACGTAGCGATTCGTTTCCGCCAAAATTTAATTTAAATGGGTTTGCAGATGTCAAAAGGTTAAATGGTTACGACATTGAAGAAGAAATTTCATCCTGTTACAGTAAGGATGGTATAGAGAATACTATTGTTGTATGCCGAAGCAATAAGCAAGCTAATAATTTTAATAAGTATATTAAATACAATGTTTTGTTTCAGGAAGATGAGCTCAATGCTGGAGAAATGCTCATGGTAGTTAGGAATAATTATTATTGGCTAAAGATGGAAGAAGATTTAGAATTCATAGCAAATGGTGATATGATTGAGTTGATGCGACTAATTGATTATGAGGATAAATTTGGATATCGGTTCGCAAATGCTTCAATACGATTATTAGATTCTAAAAAGAATATAGAGTTTGATGTTAAGATCATACTGAATACCCTTACCAGTGAGTCTTCTAGTTTAAGTATAGGAGATAATCAAAAATTATATGAAGCAATTTGGGGTAGTTATTCAGAAATAAAAGACAAGAAAAAGCGTCAAAAAGCAGTAAAAGAAAACCCATATTATAATGCATTACAAGTAAAATTTGGATATGCAATAACATGTCATAAATCTCAGGGGGGACAATGGAAAAATGTTTTTGTTGACCAAGGTTACCTAACTGATGAAATGATTAACAAAGAGTATTTAAGATGGTTATATACGGGGATTACGAGAGCAGTGAATAAATTATATCTTACCAACTTTAATGAAAAGTTTTTTTTCTAATCATTTTTTGAATGCAAAATCAATATGATAGTGGTCGTCGTGAGCATTGTCAATCAATTTTGGTAGGTATTTTGCAAAATAGATTCCTTTGGCTTTGACTTTTTTTCCTGATTGAGTTTTAAAAAAGTCATCTTTTAAATTGATTTTTAGTAAAACTTTTTTTACGTACATATTGCGCTTTTTTGCAGCTTTGTCAAGTGCTAAAATATGTTTCGCCATTGCTTCAAAATCTATTGAAATTTTCTTATTTATTTTGTATCTTCCAAAGCTGTCGAAATTCATTGCATAATGAAAAATGCCTTTCCACTGGTCTCCATGATAAGGCTTTTCATTTTTTTTTAGAGGTGAAGCGAAGTCAATGGAAGTTCCGTTCTGGTGGGTTCTGTGTGGCCACATTTTACCTCCTTTTTTATGAGAACATTCCATTAATAAAAACTTTCTTTCAGGCATTGTTATTTCACATTCTTTGTAGGCTTCAATTGCAATATCTAATACCTTAGCATTTACCCAAGCTCTATTTTTTAGAAAGTAGGTGATTTTTGAAAAGTATTTGTAGTTACTTCCTTTTTTTGGGAATCTTCTTCCATTAATCAGTTCTCCATTTTTAACAGTTCCTTTTGAGGTGCTAATACCTTTACCTTTGGGATTTGTTGGTGAACAACCCATCAGGAAAATGAAAAGTAAAATTTGTGTTGTGATTTTCATTGATTAAGAGCTCCCCCAAACTCTATAACAGTATTGAATGTATATTTTTTATGCGGTTGTATGGATACAGAAGCATATTTATATTGACTACTCAAAATGTTTTTGCGGTGTCCTACTCCCTTTATTCCGTCGTCTATAAGCAATTCTAAAACGATTGTTTTTGGCTGTTTTTGGCCATAATGTATGTTCTCTCCAACAACTGAGTAGTTTTTAAGTAATTTTTTAGTTCTGGCTTTGTATCCCTTTAGAGAAACAGATTGATGTCCGGTTTTACCTTTTTTTCCCGTGGTTTTGGCATGGTGTTTTGCGAATTTGAATAATTCATCCGTGTAATTCAATGGAGTTAGTTTTTTGGTGTTTTTTAAATCTTTTCGCAGTGATTTAATATATTTTCTGGAGTACTTTTTGTTTTCTTTTAAAAATGGATTAAGAACTTCAGATTCAAATTTTTCAGGATTTATTCTAACAAGATTGATATAGTACAAAACATCTTTTTCATCTGGAGACATTTGTGAATCATCGATATTTGATTTCGCTTGTTGTTTCTCCTCAGGTGTCCATTCGACAAAAAAACTTAATATTAGAATCGGTATGATCAATGCTTTCATAAAAAAACAACGGACTAGGCAGTTCTTTTATTGAATAAGGAGATTAATTTTTTGCCTTTTTCCTTTTCCATGAACAATAAGAAAAACATTAAAAGGAAAGGGATTGCTGGTATTTTGTACCTCACTAAACTTCCCATAATTGGCGTAACCATTCCTACAATGGTTAGTAAAGCAAAAGCATACATTAGAAAAAAGTATCCTATTGATTGAAAATTTTTTCTTTTTCCAAAAAGCAAACAAATAAAAATGAAAAGGATAATTAAACAGTTTTCTATTACATTTGGAAGAAGAACAATCGAATATGCTTCCCAGGGTAGAGGCCGTACAATAGCATTAAATAAACCCCAGCTAAAGTTTTGTAAAAAGCTAATTGGAGTATCCTCAAGATTTCCTGTTTCAATCAGGCTTTTAGCGTTCATTGATTTTGCTAATCCTAAAAAGTCCTGTCTTTTCCATTTTAATACGGTGAATAAACTCCAGTTCCAATTGTAAATGTGCCAGATCACAGCGATTGCAAAGTAGCTTACAAGATTGAGAATGGTTTTAATTAGAGGGTGAGGTCCTTTTTGATGAATAATCCATAGGTAGCCCGTTGTTGCTGGAACTAAAAGAAGTCCAACATAGAATTTTAAATGGAATAGAAATAAAAAACAGAAAACAAGCAGTATATAGTGTTGCCAATAAGCCCTTTTTGTGAATATTTTATTTAAAACATTGAGTGTTATTCCTAAAACAAAAAATAAAGGGCCTTCTTTTAAAATACCCGAGCTCCAAAATACAATTGAAGGTGTGAAAAATAGTATTAAACCCAGCAATTTTTTTTTTCCTGGAAAGTATCTATGAAATGCTTTGTAAATAAAAGTCAACCCATAAAAAGCGAAAAAAGTAAAGATTAATAAATGAACATAGTAACTTCCAAACGAAAACCAACGAATCAGAGCGTTTATTCTAATTATGGTTCTATTGTCATTATAAAAAGTTGTTCTTTCTGCAGGGAACCAATTATTCATTGAATCCAGATACGGCATTAAATCTTTTCCATAATCAATACCGAATAACATTCTTATGTATGCTTTTGGATTTTCAAAAGCAGCTCTGTGAAGGTGATAGCTATCGTCGAAATACCTGAATGTATCCGCTTCAAAACGTATATCATAATAATATGTGTAAATTATGGTAAGTGCAATACCCGCTATAATCTTGGTGATGAATGCGGTAACTAAAAATTTACGTGATAAACCTTGAATATTGAAAAATTTCCAACGATAAACTCCCCATAAAAAAAATAAGGCAAATAATATGGGAAGTATAGTATTCATGAGGTAAAAGTAATCATTAAACCAATCCACCCAATAAATCGGAATAAAAAAGCCGTTTGAATTTCAAACGGCTTAAAGTTTATTGTTGTTTTGAAAAATCTATTTTTTAAATGTGATTTTCTCTTTAATTCTTGCAGACTTCCCTGTTCTTTCTCGTAAGTAAAAGATTCTGGATCGTCTGACCTTACCTCTTTTGTTTACTTCGATTTTCGTTAGGAAAGGTGAGTTAAAAGGGAATATTCTTTCAACACCAACTCCTCCGGATATTTTTCGGATGGTAAAAGTTTCGGTAGAACCTGAACCTCTTCTTTGTAAAACAACACCTTGAAAAAACTGAGTTCTTGTCTTTTCACCTTCTTTTATTTCATAGTAAACAGTGATGGTGTCTCCCGATTGAAATTCTGGCCACTCTTTCTTCTCTACTAATTCGTTTGATACTTCTCTAAGTAAATCCATTTTGATAGTACTTTCTGTATAATAAAAAATGCCCCTAAAAAAAGGGAGTGCAATATTACGAATAAAAATTGAATGAAGCACAACGATTTGCAATAAATGTCTATTATAGCAAAACTTTTATTTATATTTTTCGTAAAACGAATCAACTGCCAATTAAGGCTTTGTGGCATAATGACTTAGGAATGCATGAGTGAGTTACGTACGTGAGTAGATTTTGTTTTAAATACCTGCCTAAAATCTTATTTGTGGCAATGATTATTTTTTCATTGCCGAACTCGTATGCTCAAGATTCTCAAGAAGACATCAAGAAAAAGGTTAAGAAAAGAAAAGAAGAACTAAAGCGTTTGCAAAAACAGCGTCAAAAAGAGCGCAAAAAAGATGAGGTTGAGTATCGAAAACTACTCAGACAAAAAGAACAGGCCAAACGTTATCGAAGAGAGCAGTTAAAAAAAGAAGCTGCATTAGCTCGTCAGTATCAGGCTAAAGCCGAGGCACAACGAGCAAAAAAACTTGCCGAACAAAAAAAAGCTGAAAGAGATAAGCAGCAACGGTTGGCGGATCAACAAGCTGAAGAGCAGAAAAGGTTAGCTACAGAAGCAAAAGAAGACGAGAGAAGAAGGCAAAAAGAGGCCAAAAAAATGGAAGACGAGAGAAGAGCTCAAAAAGAGCTTGATGTACTGGAGAAAAGGTTCAGGGAAGAGGAAGATAAAAAGGATAAAAAAGCAGCAGTCAAGAAAAAATATTTACAGGAAAAAGAAGAGCAGATAAAACTGGAACAAAAAAGAATAGAAGAAAAGGCTCTCCTTGCAAAAAAGAAACAACAGGAATACGAAAAAACAAAGAAAAAATCACAAGAGAAAGCAGATAAGGTAGAACTTGAAAAGAATGCAGAAAAGGCTCAGAAACAGGCTCAGACAGAGGCCCAGAAAAAAATAGAAAAAATTCAAGAGCAAAGAGAGGCTGAAAGACGTCGTGTTGAAATGCGAAAGCAGAAGGAACTTCAAAGAAAACAGTTGATGGAGGTTAGGAAAAGGACTGCTGCTGCTGAAAGAAACCGAAAAAAACTTCAGGAGGAATCAGCTAAGAGGAGAAAATTTGAAAAACAACGATTTGATAGAGAGATTGAAAAACTAAAAAAAGAAATTGGGGAAAAACGGGATATTGAAAAATTTAAAAAAAGCGCTTTGGAAAAGCAACAAAAGATTCAGTCGCAATATCAGGACAAACTAGAAAAAAGAAATATTCAAAAACAAGCTGCTATTGCCGCTAAGCAAAGACAAGCTGCAGAAGTTGAAGAGCAAAGAACACAAGCTGAAAGAAAGCGTGCGCGAGAACGCGCAGCACAAGAAGCAAAACGAAATAAATTATTAGCTAAAGAGCACAAAAAACTTGCCAAAGCAGAAAGGTTATTAGCGCAAGATCAAAGAAAAGAATCTGATAGACGCGAAAATGAAAATGAGAAATTATTAAAAAAGCTGGAAAAGTTTAAGAATAGTGAATTAGCAAAAAAGAAAAAGGCAGAAGATCGAACAGCTAAGCAGCAGGAAAAAATGGAGAATGCTGTAAAGAAAAAACAAGAGCTTGAACGAAAAAAAGAGGCCTACGAATTGGCTAAGAAAAAAGCGATTGAAAAGAAAAAGGAAGAAAAAGAAAAAATTGCCCAGAATAAAGAAAAAATTGCTGCTGAAAAAGCCAGGAAGGATGCTGAGTTTGCTGATAAAATGAAGGAAAGGGCGAAAAAAGTTGAACAGCTGAAAGATAAAGCAGCTGAACTAAGGGATAAAATAAAGGAAAGCAAAAAAGAAGGTAAAAAGAATCGAGATAACTTAAACATCGATTATTCAAAACAGGTTGATTCCTTAAAACTGTCTGTCCAGCAAGAAGGAACTCAGGATGAAATTAATAAACGAGAGCAGAAAGATCTGGATGATTTTAACGAGCGGAAATTAAAGAAAGAACTGGCTGAAAAAAATGCAGACAGCAAAGAGTTAACGGACGAACAGAAACGCCAGTTGGAATTACAAAAACTAGCCAGAAAAGAAGTTTTAAAGCACCAAAAAGCACTGGAGAAAAAAGAGCGTTCTTTGGCCAGACTTCAAGAAAAAATGAAGCAGCAGGTGGATGCAACAAAAGATGATTTGGAATCGGTACAAAAGGCTGAATTGGAAAAGGTTAAATATGAGGAGAAAAAATTGGCCGGAAAAAGAAAAATGTTGTTAGAGAAAGAAGCTTTAAGAAAACAAAAAAAGGAGGCTCTTGAGAAGGAGTTAGAATTCAAAAGAAAAGTCAAAAAAGAAAATGAAGATAAAAAAGAACAAAAGAGATTATCCAGTTTAGCAACTCGTGATTCGTTAAATCAAGTAAAATTTAGAGAGGCTCAAAAAAAAGATTCCTTAAATGCTGAAGAGAAGTTAAAAAAAGCCGAAGAATTGGCTGCTAAACTTGAAGAGAAAGCCAAGATAAAAGCTTTGCGGTCAGAGGAAGCAAAACAAATTGCCAAAGAAAAAGAAGAGCAACAAAAAGTTTTAGAGGAAATAAAAGTTTCAATAAAACAAAAAGAGGATGAGTTTAAAAAGCTCTCTAAAAAAGAAAGGGAAGCTGAAAAAGCTAAAAAAGCACAATATTTGCAGGCTAAAAAAGCAATCAACGCCAAGAAAACTAAAGTCAAGGAAGTTAAAAAAGTAACCGAAAGAGATAAAGCGCCTGACAAAACATCAAATCCTTCTGTTCCGAAAACAGCCTTAGAAATTGAAAAAGAAAAAATTAAGGAACGTGCTGAGAAAAGAAAAAATCAGCAGGATAAAGAGCGTGCATTAGAGCGCGACAAATCAGCTAAATATCAAAGTGATTTAGAGCTTCAAAAGTTAAAATTTAATGCTGCTAAGAGATATAAAGAAAAGAAAGAAGAAGAAAAAAGAAAGCGACAAGAAATAAGGCAACAGCAAAAGGAATTAAGAGCTGCTGAAAAAAAGGAAAGTCAGGAGATGCTTGCAAGAATTCATAAGCGTGAGCGTGAAAAGGAAAATAAGCTTAAAGAGAAAGTTCTTAAAGAGAATTCTTCAATGGAAAAAAAGAATAAGGAAGTTGTTGTTGAAAAGAAAATGGAATCAAATAAATATGACGAAGTCGCCAATAAGTTAGCAAAGGCTAATGCCGAGTCGGAGGCTGAAGAAAATGCAAAAACGAAAAAAGAACTTGCA
Organism: Flavobacteriales bacterium; assembly: GCA_002720635.1. GTDB lineage: Bacteria > Bacteroidota > Bacteroidia > Flavobacteriales_C. The sequence continues at coordinate 18,346 of PBJD01000021.1, forward strand.
AAGCTTGAGCGATTAAAAGAGGAAAAAGCAAAGCGCAAGAGAGCCTTATTACTTTCAATTAAAAATTCCTCATCTAGGAATAAAAATGAAACATTCCAAGAACAGGTTATACGTGAATACCTGGAAGGGAAGCCTATAAAAGGTCCCAAAAAGAAAGAGAAATTATACATCATAGAAGAATATCAGAAAAGTGAAAAGAAGCGTCTTGAAACAAATTTGAAAAAAGCCGAAAATGAAGTTAAGGCAGCGGAAGAAAAAGCAGCAGAACAAAAGCAAAAAGCTAAGAGTTCATCGGTAGCTAAATTAAGTATGTGGAAACTTTCAAAGCGAATTAAGGAGTTGAAGGATCAGTTAAAAGTAGAGAGAGAAGCTAATGCCATTATCAAAGCTGATTTGAAGGATTTAAATGCCTCAGGGCTTACCGGAGCTGCAGTTACAATTGAAAGAAATGAAAAGGAAGCAAACATTAAAAGACGTGAAGAAGAAATAAAACGAATTGAGGAAGAATTGGAAAGTTTGAAAAATCAGTACAAAAGAGCGAAAGGAAAATATTACGCAAGTAAAGCGAAAAGCAACCTTATGAATGAACAAGATATTGCCAATGCTAAAGAAAAGCTTGAAGCCGCTCGATTAGCTAAGAAATATGCTGATTTAGAAACACCTGAAGAGAGAGCAGCAAGATTTAAAAGAGATAAAGCCAAAAGAAAATTATTGGCTAAAAAACGTAAAGCCAGATTAAAGGCCGAAAAAAAGAAACAGGCTTATCAAAATCGTTTGGAGGCCGCAAAATTAGCAGAAAAGGAAAAATTACTCAGGGAAAAATCCATTATTCTAAAAAAGACAAAGGAAAGACAGGAGCAAATTGCCAAGGATGAAGCAGCAAGAGAGTTGTTGAGAAATCGTGATCTTGCTCAATTTAGAAAAGATAGTATAAAACGAGCCAATAAGTTAATTCTTGCTGAAAAACGAAAAGAAAAGGCAGAGAAAGCAAGAATTGATGCATTAGAAAAAAAGGTTAAGCGAGCGGAAATTGATTTACAATTGAACAACGAAAGATTGTCAAAGGAAAATAAAGAGGAACTTTTAAAACAAAAATCTAAACTCAATAAAGAAATTGAATCACTCAATAAAATTCAAAATGAAGCTGCTAAAAAGAACAAAAGAGATAATCAAAAAGCAAATAGGTATAAAAGAAATGTTAGTAAAGCGAGAGCTTATGAAGATTCAATGCAAATGGTTCTTGAAAAGCGATCAAAAAAAGACTGGGAACTTTACAATCAAAGACAAAAGGAATTAAAAGCGAAAATTAAATTACAAAGAGAAAAACTTAAAACAAAGAAAGAAATTGTAAAAAGAATAGGTGAAAAAAAACGTGAAGTTACTGAAGATGATAAGCTTAAAGCCGCAAAGGAAAGAATTGCACAACAGCAATTGGAACAAGAGAAGGCAATTGAAATGGCGAATAAGGATTTAGAAACCAGAACAAAAATTAGTGAGGTAAATACTAAAATAAAAGAAAAAAAACTAGAGGAGAGGGCAAAGAAAAAGGCATTGAGGATTGCCGCAAAAGCAGCTGAAGCAGAAAAAACTGAAAAGTCTTCCAGTTTGAATACCAAAAAATTAAGCAAAAAAGAATTGAGAATTCTTCAATTGAAAGATGAAATAAGAATACTGGGAATCGATGTCAGAAGAAAAAGAGATGATTTAGAGATAGCTCAGGAAGAGTTGAAAGTATTGAAAGCTAAAGGAGATGTAAGTGATGCAATAAAGCAAAATGTATTGCAAAGAAGAATTAGTAAGTACAAAGCAGAAGCAAAAACAATTTCTGCCGACATCAAGAAAAAACAAGTAGAGCTTGATAATATTTTAGGTGTTGCCAACCAAAAAGGGCAGACAACTTCTGCAAATGCCAGTGAAGAGTTTCTTAGAGAGCTTCAGGCAAAAGCCAAAAGAAAGGAAATAGAGCAGAGAAGAAAAGAACGTGCAAAAAATATTGCTGTTATGGAAAAGGCAAAAAAGGAAAAGGCAAAAAAGGAAAAATCCAAAAGAATTGCATTTGAAAATAGGGTTTTAGAAGCTGAGAGAGAAGAGATAAAAGAAAAGATCAGAGCTGAAAAAGAGGAGATAAAAGCCAAAAAAGAAGCTTTTAAAATCAAACAAAAAAAGATGGAAGCTGAGTTGGATGCTTTAGCCGATCGAGAAGCTATGGAGGATGATTTGGAAGAACTTGAGAAAAGAAGAAAAAAAGAGCTTGAAAAGGCACAGAATAAATTATTAAAACAAATGATTAAGCTCGAGAAAAAGGAGTTTGATAATCAAATTCTTGAACAAGAGAAAATAAAAGAATTAGAGGAAAAGAAAAAGGCAGAAGAAAAAAGGAGAAAGGAAAAAAAATATTTGGAAGCAAAAAATCTTCAAGAACTTGAAGCCAGGAAAAATAAAAAAATTGAAAGTATTTTAACCAAAGACGATGAGCGTTACATCAGTAAAGAAGCGAAAAGAAGAAAAGAAATCGCAGATAGCATAGGAAGAATTGTTGATAAACAAAAGGAAGAATTAATAAAATATAAAATAGACGCAGAAAAAGACCGTGAAAGGCAAAAAGAAATTGAATTGGCAAGCAAAGAGGAACGTAGAAAATTAAAAGAACAGCGAAAAATAGACGCAGAAAAGGAAAAACAGTTAGTAGAAGCTACTTCAGAGCTTAAGGAAAGATTAAAGGAAAAGAAAATTTTGGAAAGAAAAATAGAGGCAGCTAAGAGAGCATCTATGTTGAAGGAGGAAAAAAGAAAGGTAGCAGAAGAAATTAAAAATGAATTATTGTCAAAAAGAAAAGCAAAAACTAGACTTAATGATTCATTATTAATTGAGAAAAAATTAATAGAACAGAAACTGGCTCCTCTTAAAATTGAAAAAAATTCAAAAGAATCAAAAATACATGATTTAAAGGAAGATATAGCACGGTTAAAATCAGAAGAATTGCCCCTTTTAAGGGATTATTTGCAAATCAATCAAAAAGGTAAGAGTCTGCTTTTTCAAGCTAAAAATTTAGTTGGAGAATATAAAATCGAGAAAAGGATTGAAGCGATAAAAACGCAAAAAAAAGGTTTAGAGGTCAAGTTAAAAGTAAAAGAAAATTATTTAGAAAGATTAGGAAAGGACCGTCAGGTAAACATTTATCGTCAAAAATTGGCGATTCTTGATGAAAGAATAAAAAATTTAGACACCATAGACGTTAATTCGAATGAAATCAATAAAATATTACTCATCCAATATGATCAAATTCAAAAAGCTTTAACAGCTACTGAAAAAGAAATGGAACAGATAATTATTGATATTGAAAATAAAGAGGAAGAATATAACATGGATTTAATGTTGGCAGACTCTGCCAGGAATAAAGGAATAAGAGATTCTATGGAATCTATAGATGTTAAATTAACTCCTGAAGAGGTCTCTGCACGAATAGACTCATTAAAAAAGCAGTATAATAATTCCAACTCCAGAGTCAATAAAGCTTCTATTCAGAAAGAAATGAACCGATTATATGTTAAATTACCTGAAGGCATTCATGAGGAGGTCATATATCAGGATAATAGGACAATTAAAAAGTATATTGTAAGTAAGAAAGGTGAGGTTACTGTTTATAAAATGGTAATTTACAGCTGGGGAACCACTTATTATTTTAAGAATGGAGTTGCCATTACAAAATTACGATTTGATGCTGACACAAAGTACTAACCAGAAGTTTACCATAAAATGTAATTTGCTTATTAAATATCGATGTATTTGTAAACAGAATACATAACAATATAAGATAGTTAGTATAATTATGAAAATAATTAATGTGGATGGCTATTCCACTTTGTTATCAAGAATGTATTTTGTTTTATTTACTAGTTTTCCATTTTTATCGTAAAATTTTGAAAATCCATGTTTTCTGCCATTTTGATATATAATTTTACTTTGAATATTTCCATTACTATAATAAGTAATAAAGGATCCTGATAGTCTTCCGCTTGCATAATTTATTTTTTGATAAGGAATATTTGTTCCATCAAAATAAACAATCCATAATCCATCTTTCACAGATTCTTTTTGCTTTTCACGGAATTTGATTAATGGATCTTTTTCCACTTTAATTGTGTCGCCGTTTGATTTTATAATAATCGTATCCAATGTGTTTCGTATTTTATCCAAAGCTGGTTTAATCAATTTGTATTGGCCTTTTTCTCGTAGGAAAAATCCTTTATCGTAGTATGCTTCATATTTACCTTCCAAAAGACCATTATTGTAGGTTTCTTTTATTCCAATTCTGCCATTGGGGTAATATTTTATATAGCCGCCATCTCTAATCCCATTGTTATAATTGGCAATGAATTTTTGATTTCCATTGTTATAAAACCCTTCCCATTTACCATCCATCGCACCCATATTAAAAGCTCCTCTTTCGTTTATGCGTTCGTTTTTTTCGTACCATGATGTCCAGACACCATGTTCTTTATCGTCTTTAAATTTACCTTCATGATCAAGTTTTCCATTTTCATAATATACAGACCATTTTCCATTTCTTTTATCATTTTTAAAATGGGCAACTCTTAATTTACTTCCTGATTCATAAAAATATTTCCACTTTCCTTCCTTTAAACCATTTTTGAAAAAAGCAATGTGTTCTTTTTTGTTGGTTCCTGGATAATTAAAAATCCATTTACCATTTCTTAAACCGTTTTTAAAAGTTCCTTCAATCCTTACAAAACCTTTGTTGAACCATATCCAGCTACTATCTTCCAGTCCCATTTTAAAGAAACCTTCTGATTCTTTTGTGCCGTTTAATTTGAAAGAGTAGAATTTCCCATGCTCTTTACCATTTACGAATTGTGTTGAATCTTTAATTTGACCATTTACATAATACACTTTATGTATTCCGTTTTTGATTCCGTTTTTGAATTCCGATATATACCAAACATTACCGTTTTCATACCATTTTACTACTTTTCCATGTATTTTACCATCGTTGTAAACTAGCTTTCCTTTTGGTGATCCATCATCATAAAATTCCATTAACTCTCCTTTTCCATTTATAACAGTTTGATCACCATTTTTATCCCAACCTTCCAATATACTGTCATAAACATTGCTATAGTATACTTTTTTAAATACCTGTCCAGTCGGATACCAATATGTAAAAACACTGTCTTTTTGATTGTTTTTGTAATTTCCTTCCCACTCTTTGTTTCCATTCTCGTAATAGCTAATCCAACGACCATTTTTATTATCTTTTGTATATTTCCCTTGCAGTTTTACGTTTTTATTAGAGTGCCAGCTTGTGTAATTCCCATCTTGTTTTCCAGCCACAAAAAAACCTTCATCTTTTTTATCTCCATTGGGGTAGTAGTAGGTGACATTACCATGAAGTCGACCTACATTAAAATTAGCAATCTGTTTAAGTTGGCCATTTGAATGCCAGTACATCCACTTATCATGTTCTTTACCATTTATATATTTCCCCTCAGCTTCTTTTTGTCCATTTGGATATTTGTTAATGAAATATTCTATGGCAGCCTTTTCGTCAGTTTTTGTTTGTGCAAACGAGTATACTTGACTAATGCAAAAAATGATAAAAAATGAAAGTCTCATAACTGTGATTTTTATATAAATTAACTGCATAATTTGAAATCAGTAACGATTTTTTTTAGGAATCTTTTAACAAAAGAGTTTGAATTATTATTTATAAATATGTTCGATATAGGCAATGATTTGGCCAAAAAGGTGCCTCGTGCTTTTTTTTTGCTTATTATTCTTCTTAGGAAGTATTATGTAATGAATGTAAAAATTAACAATTTGTTGTGTTGTTTTGACGTAACGCTCAGTTATAGAGATAGTTAATTTGTTGGATAAATATTAAAAAGCATGTCAAAAAAATTAATTTTCAAACCGCATCCATGGCATGGTGTTCCTGTTGGTAAAGGTGCACCAGGAAAATTAACTGCATTTATTGAAATGGTTCCTACGGACACTTGTAAATATGAAATAGATAAATTTAGCGGGTATTTAAAGATTGATAGGCCTCAAAAGTTTTCAAACATCATTCCAGCTTTATATGGGTTTATACCTCAAACGTATTGTGGTGAAAAAACTGCAGGTTTTGCGGGTGAAAAATCAGGCAGAAAATTAAAAGGGGACGGTGATCCACTTGATATTTGTGTATTTACAGAGAGAGAAATACCTCATGGTGATATCTTAGTTGAGGTAAATGTTATCGGAGGAATGAGAATGATTGATGGAGGTGAAGCTGATGATAAAATTATAGCTGTTTTAGCCCAGGATGAGGTATATGATTTTACCGATATAAAAGAGGCACCAGAAAGATTAGTAAATCGATTAAAGCACTATTTTTTAACTTACAAACAACTTCCTGGTGGTGAGCATACTGAATGCGAGATTACGCATGTTTATGGTTGTGAGGAAGCAAAAAAAGTAGTTCAATTTAGTATTGAAGATTATAAAGACGAGTTTCCTGAATAAAATTTAATATACGGTTATTTTACACTTCAATTAGCGTTGATTTTCCTTTGAAATTTTCTTCATCGGTCCATTGCCAAAATTCACTTAAAATAATTTTTCCGTCATTTGTAAATGAAACTTCCGTATTGCTGTTTCCAGTTTTCAATTCTCCTTTGGAATTAATGTGAGAATACGATATTTTAAAACCATTTTCGGAGGTTTTAACACCTTCTATCCTCCCCTCTACAATCATACCTCCTTTATACTTTCCCCATATTTCATTTCCATCTTGAAAGTATTCAAATATGGTATTGTGATTTACTTCACCTCCTTTTGAGTTTTCAATATTCTTAAATTGTTTGTAATGTAAATTGAACATAACTTTTCAATGAAATAATAAATAATCAAGTTTTGTAACGAAATATTTAGCTATTTGGTTATTTTTTTAATGAAATTTGAACGTCCTTTTCGGAAAATTTTGTTGCTTATGGCTTTTCCTGATCGGAGTTTTTTTTGTTCTTCCTCAGGTAGTTGAACTATTTTTTTGCATTCATCCGAACAGGATGTCAACATTTTTTCTTGACAAGTTTCACATTGAATAAATAATAAATGGCATCCTTTATTTTTGCAGTTTACGTGTGTGTCACAGGGTACACCACATTGATGGCATTTAGAAACTATGTCGTCAGAAATTCTTTCTGCTCTTCTTTCGTCAAAGACAAAGTTTTTACCCAGGAATTTATTTTCAAGTCCTTCCTCTTTTATTTGTCGAGTATATTCAATAATACCTCCCTCTAACTGGTAAACGTTTTTAAAACCTTTGTGTTTATAGTATGCGCTGGCTTTTTCACAACGAATGCCACCTGTACAATACATCACAATATTTTTATCTTCTTTGTGTTGTTTTAAATCGTTTTCAATGATATCTAAAGAATCTCTAAATGTGTCAACATCCGGGGTTACCGCTCCCTTAAAATGACCAATTTCACTTTCATAGTGATTTCTCATATCCACTAGAACGGTGTCAGGGTCTTCTATTATTGTATTAAACTCTTTTGCTTTTAAATGTATCCCTTTATTGGTTACGTCAAAGGATTCGTCATTTAATCCATCTGCTACAATCTTATTCCTGACTTTAATTTTATTTTTTAAAAAAGAGAAAGAGTTTTGTTCGATAGCAACGTTTAAACGAATTCCGTCCATAAACTCATAATTATATAAATCCTTTCTGAATGCTTCAATATTTTTTGCAGGTAATGAAATTTGTGCATTTATTCCTTCAGTGGCTATATAAGTTCTTCCCAGAACTTCGAACGTTTCCCATTTTAAAAAAAGTTCATCTCTTAACTCTTGCGGGTTCGGTAGATGCGCGTATTGATAAAACGATAAAGTTAGACGATCTTCGCCTGCTTGTGTTATTAACTTTCTTCGTTCTTCCGCGCTCAAAGTATTGTACAGTTGCATGCTATATCAATTTTAAGGTTGGACTGCAAAATTACAATATTTAAAGCGATGAGTAAAGCGATTTCTAATTACATGTTTTTTCAATGCATTCTTATGGAAACTTCCTTTCTTTTAAAAATTTTGGAATAGTTGGTTTTTCGGAATAAAAGTATTTCTTTTAAATATGCTTTTTAAACTTGCATGGAGAAATATATGGAGAAATAAAAGACGCACGTTCATTACTCTGGCGATGATTCAGTTCGCAGTTGTTTTGGCTACTTTTATGTCTGCTTTTCGCTATGGGATTTTAGACGCTCAAGTTGAGAATGTCGTTGGAGGATATCAAGGGTATGGAGCTATTAATGATACTTCCTTTGTTAATGAGCCTAATATCGAAAATATAGTTCCGTTTAATGATTCAATTAAGCATTACCTCAACGAAAAACCTGACATAAAAGCGTATTCTCCAAGAATTTTAGGCGTTGGAATGATGACGTGTGGAGAGAAGTTTAAAATCACTAAAATTACCGGTATTGAACCTCGCCTTGAAGATAGTTTGACTCATCTATCCAGTTTTGTTGTTAGGGGAAGGTTGATGAATCAAAGCGGAGAGGTTGTTTTAGGGAGCAGGTTATCAAAAAGACTGAAAGCAGATTTAGACAGTGTAGTTTTTGTTACAGGAATGGGATATCATGGAAATACTGCAAATATGTTGTTGAAAGTTGTAGGGATAATTAATCTTTCAAATTTAGAGGAGGACAAGCGATTGGCATTTATTACTTTGGATGAAGCTCGAGAGGGATTTGCATTGTATGAGGGGGTAAATCAAATTGTGTTGGGCTTTAATAATAATTCTGATGCAATTAGTATTGTTCGTGAATTAAAAGATGATTTTGAATTACCCACTCAAGTTTATTCATGGAGTGAGCTTAACGAATCTTTATATATGCTTGTTCAGGTAAATGATGCTGCAAATGTTATTATTTCGTCCATTTTATATTTCGTAATTTCTTTTGGACTGTTTGGAACTATTTTAATGATGCTTTCAGAGCGAAAAAGAGAATTTGGAATGTTGATTGCCATTGGAATGAAGAAATCAAAACTTGCTTATGTGGTTTATTTTGAGAATTTATTGATGGGTATTACAGGAACAGGTATTGGATTTCTAATTGCGATTCCTTTAGTGTATTATTTTCATGAAACACCAATTGATTTAACGGGTCAAATGGCTGACGATATTGAAAAATATGGATTTGAACCAACTATAAGTACCTCTATGAGTTTATTGATGTTTTTGGGACAGGCGCTTGCTGTTTTATCGATTACTTTGATTTTTAGTTTATATTCAATTTTCAGGATTCGTTCAATGAACGCTATAAAAGCCATGCATGAATGATTTTAAAAATAGGCTGGAACAACATATGGAGAAAAAAAGGTCGAAGCATGATTGTAATCATGTCTGTGGCATTTGGAATATGGATTGGGATGTTTTTTGGAGCTTTTCAGTGGGGAACCTATGTTCAGAAATTGGATGATATTGTAAATAGAGAAATTGGGCATGTTCAGGTTCATAATCCTGGTTTTATTGATGAAGAATATGATTATAATTTTCCTATTCGAAATCATCAAGAAGTTAAATCAATACTGGAAGCTGAATCTTCAATTAAAGTTTATGTTGAGCGTTCTATTTTTTCTGCGATGCTTCAAACTACGCGAAATCAAAATCCTGTTTTAGTATATGGTGTAGATACTGCAATGGAAAGAAAAATTTACTCTATTTCTTCTATGATTATCGAAGGTGAAATGTTAAGTGATAGAAGGGCTCCAACGTTGTTGATTGGAAAAACATTAGCATCCGAGCTAAATATCAAATTGGGCGATAAAATTTTAATTCAGGGAGGGATGTTGCATGGTCTTAAGTCTTTTGTAGGAAGAGTAAGAGGTTTGTATGAATCTCCAAACAAGCTGAAGGATAAATTAGTTGTATACATCCACAAATCAGATCTTAGTAAAAAATTAGGAGATGATTTTGTTCATGAATACGCTATTTTGTTCAATAATTTTGATTCTTTGAAATACTGTACTAAAAGGCTTCAATCTAAACTTCCAAAACATCAGGTATATACCTGGGGAGAGATTATGCCGGAGATTAAAAATGGTATTGAAATGACCGATCAGGTAATGTTTATTTTTATGTTAATTATATGGATTGCATTATCCCTGGGAATAGTGAACACCATGCTTATGAGTATTCTGGAAAGAACACGTGAGTTAGGAATGCTTATGGCAATAGGAATGAGCAGGTGGAAAATAGTGCAAATGATATTTTTTGAAACATCAATTTTAACAATTATAGGAGTCCCGATAGGAATACTTTTAACGATTATTACGGTTGGTTACTTTGGTGATGTAGGCATTGATTTATCAGTAGCAAATACAGCGTTAGAAGATTTCGGTTATTCAACAATGATATATCCTAAAGTAAAAACAAGTTTTTATTATCAAGTTATTTTTCAAGTTATATTAGTCAGTTTTATTTCAACTATTTTCCCAGTTGTTAGAGCTCTTCGATTAAAGCCTATTGATGCTATACACAAAACGTAAATTATGAATGTAGTAGAAACGAAAAATTTAGAAAAAATATATAGCGATGCTGATTTAGAGGTGAGGGCTGTTGATGGTGTCTCATTTGATGTTAAAGAAGGCGAATTTACTGCTATAGTGGGACCATCAGGATCAGGAAAAACTACTCTTTTAAATATTATTGGGGGATTGGATGCTCCCAATTACGGAAGTGTCAAAGTAGCTTCTCAAGAACTTACAGAAATGTCAAAAAGTGAATTGATTGATTTTCGTTTGCACAATATTGGTTTCGTGTTTCAAAGCTACAATTTAATTCCAGTGCTTACTGCGTATGAAAATATAGAGTTTGTAATGTTGCTTCAAAATAGAAACTCCAAAGAAAGAAAAGAGAGAGTCGAAGAATTACTGGAAGCGGTTGGAATAGCAGAGAAATCGAATAAGCGTCCTTCTCAATTAAGTGGAGGTCAGCAACAGCGCGTTGCAGTAGCAAGAGCACTAGCTCCGAAACCTAAATTTATTTTAGCAGATGAGCCTACTGCCAACTTGGATTCAAAATCTACAGCAAGGCTACTCGATATAATGGAACAGTTAAATTTGAAAGAGGGAATTACATTTTTATTTTCAACCCATGATCAAAGGGTGATTGATAGGGCAAGAAGAGTAGTTACATTAACTGATGGAAAAATAACCGAGGACAAAATAATTGATGCATAAAATTGTCCTAATCATATTTGTTTTTTTTACCACTATTGGATTATCTCAATCCGATTCTTCCAGTTCTTTTTGGGAAGAGCATACTGAAATTAATGGGTATGTTAAATTTATGCAGACTTTTTCTGGTGATCAAGAAGGCAATATTTATGATCAGTCTCTTTGGCATAATCGAATCAATACTAAATTATTTAACAGTAATAAAAATGGGGGAAATGAATTTTTTTTAGAACTCAGAAACAGAATCTTTTATGGTGAGGCAATTCACATAAATTCTCAAATTAAGGAAATGTTGGATGTTGATTTAGGAATAGCTGATTTATCATTTGTTTTAGGAGAGTCCGATAAGTTTTTATACAGTACTATCATAGATCGTTTATGGTATAAAGGTTCATTTAAAGATTGGGAATGGAGTATGGGTCGACAGCGCGTGAACTGGGGGATTAATAGCTATTGGAATTCAAATGATTTGTTCAATGCGTTTACATTCACGGATTTTGATTACGAAGAAAGACCCGGTTCTGATGCTGTTAGAATTCAAAAATATTTTAAAAATGGGGCCGGTTTAGAAGTGGCNGGTTCGGTTAATTCTGATACNGCTTTTATTGGAGCTNCAAAATTAAGTTGGAATAAATGGAATTATGATTTTCAAGTCNTNGCGGGTAAATATTATGATGATTATGTTGTTGGATGCGGATGGGCTGGAGGTATAAAAAAATGGGGTTTTAAAGGTGAATCCTCTTATTTTATAAATTCTGAATATAGAACCAATAGTGACGGGAGCTTATCAGTTTCGGGAGAGTATATTTTACCAGGAAACAAATTTATAGGTTTAGGAGTACTTTATTCATCTAGTGGAGTAGTTGNAAACACGGACGTTTCATNTGGTTTCCTTGCTTTTCAAACATCAGCAAAATCACTTATGCCTACTCGATGGTCAGCTATGACGACTTTTGTTGGTGAATTCAATGAATTAACAAATTATGCATTGATTTTAGTGTATATGCCCGGTGTAGATTTTGGCATATTCATGCCATCGATTAATCGGTCTCTTGCTCAAAATTTCGATTTGTCATTTCATATGATCAATATAGGAGGAAGATTGAACAATCAGAATACTTTTTTAGCTAATGGATTCGTCCGAATGAAATGGAGTTTTTAAATTATTAAATCTCCCGATTTATATTAACTTTACAAGTTAAATAAATAACAAAAATGACAAAATACATTTTTACTAAATCCTCCAGAAATTTTTTAGAATCTTATTTGAATAACCCTTCACCTACTGGATTTGAATCAGAAGGTCAAAGAATATGGTTGGATTATGTAAAACCTTACGTTGATGATTATATAATAGATACTTATGGGACAGTAGCTGCTGTTATTAACCCAAAAGCGGAGTATAAAGTTGTCATTGAAGCACATGCGGATGAAATTTCATGGTTTGTTCATTATATTACCAGTGAAGGATATATTTATGTTAGGAAAAACGGAGGTTCCGATCATCAGATTGCTCCATCAAAAAGAGTACATATTCACACAGATAAAGGAATTGTAGAGGCTGTTTTTGGNTGGCCTGCAATTCATACAAGACATGGTGGTAAAGAGGAGTCTCCATCGTTGAAAAATATTTGCCTGGATGTCGGAGCAAAAGATAAAGATGAAGTTCTGAAAATGGGGATTCAAGTTGGAGATGTAATCACTTATCCTGATCCAGTTACTGTTTTAAATGATCGATGGTATGTAGGCAGGGCGCTGGATAACAGAATAGGAGGGTATATGATTGCTGAGGTGGCGCGCTTGTTGAATAAGAACAAAAAGAAATTGCCCTTTGGGTTGTACATTGTTAATGCGGTTCAGGAAGAAGTTGGTTTAAGAGGGGCTCAAATGATTACCCATACAATTAAGCCCGATGTTGCTATTGTAACTGATGTTTGTCACGATACCTCAACACCCAAAATAGACAAGATTGTTCAAGGTGATATAAAAGGTGGTTTAGGCCCGTGTATTCCTACTGGTCCTGCGGTGCAAAACAATTTGTTGAAATTAATAAAGAAAGCAGCCAGAGATAACAAAATTCCTTTCCAAAATGCTGCTGTCTCAAGAGCTACTGGAACAGATACAGATGCTTTTGCATATAGTAACGGAGGAGTTGCATCAGCGCTTATTTCACTGCCTTTAAAGTATATGCATACAACCGTAGAATCTGCTCATAAAGATGATATCGGTAATGTTATTAAACTTATTTATAGCTCTATTTTAAATATTAAGAATAACCAAGATTTTAGATATTTTAAGTAAAAAAAGGCTGAACTTTATGTTCAGCCTTTTTAATTAAAAAATTATCACTGCAAGTTATAAAACTAACACTGTTCTAGTGCTTGACCTATATCGCTAAGAATATCGTCAATATGTTCAATTCCTATAGAAAGTCTAACTAGCCCTGGAGTAACCCCAGCAGAAACTTGCTCTTCTGGACTTAGCTGCTCGTGAGTTGTTGAAGATGGATGAATAGCCAAGGTTTTAGCATCACCAACATTCGCTAAATGCGAAACTAAGTTTAATGAAGAAATAAATTTCTGGCCTGCATCTTTACCTCCTTTTAACTCAAAAGTTAATATTCCTCCAGAACCTTTCGGGAAGTATTTTTGAGCAAGATCATTATATTTATTGTATTGTAATGAAGGATAATTAACAGACTCTACTTTATCATGGTTACCTAAATATTTAGCAATATGTAAAGTATTTTCAACAGTTCTTTCCATTCTTAAGGATAAAGTTTCTAACCCTTGTATTAATTGGAAAGAATTCATCGGGCTTATACAAGGCCCAAAGCTTCTTAAACCATCAACTCTTAGTTTGATTGCAAAAGCAACATTTGGTAGACCTAAAGGGTTATTATCGCCAAAAACTTCCCAAAATTTCAACCCGTGATATCCTTCATTTGGTTCAGAGAAAAGCGGGAATTTTCCATTACCCCAGTTAAAGTTACCTCCATCGATAACTACGCCACCAATAGAAGTTCCATGACCTCCAATCCATTTTGTAGCCGATTCAACAATTACATTGGCACCATGTTCAAAAGGTTTGCATAAATAGCCACCAGCTCCAAAAGTATTATCAACAATAAGAGGAATATTATTTTTTTTCGCAACTGCTGCGATTTCTTCAAAATCTAAAATTCTCAATTGAGGGTTACTTAAAGCTTCAATATATATAGCTTTGGTATTTTCATCAATTGCAGCCTCAAAATCACTAGCATTATCAGAATCTACCATTTTGCATTGAATACCTATTCGCTTGAATCCAACTTTAAATTGATTGTAAGTTCCTCCGTACAGAGCAGAGCTAGATACAAAATTATCTCCTGCTTCGAGAATATTGGAAATTGCTAAAAACTGAGCAGAAAGCCCTGATGCTGTGGCCACTGCCATAACCCCTCCCTCTAGTGCAGCAATTCTTTTTTCAAATACGTCTGTTGTTGGATTCATAATTCGCGTATATATATTACCGAATTCTTTTAATCCAAATAGGTTTGCGGCATGTTCAGCACTATCAAAAACGAAAGAAGATGTTTGGTGGATAGGCACAGATCTAGACTTGGAAGAATCTATTTCATGCCCCGCATGAAGTTGTAAAGTTTCAAATTTCATTGTTTAAATATATTGTAAGTTAGTATTATTAAATAATATCGATGAAGGTAATAAATTTTAGATGATACTTACTTTGATTTAACTGTTTTTTGAGTTTTAAAAAATCAATTGTCGATTGTTAAAAAAATAGATTGAGTGTTTAAATAGTTAACTTTTATTGAACTAAATGATTTGTTCTCAGTTTTTCAGGATTATTTTTTTCGTTAATGTACCAATTTGTAAAATGTATATCCCAGAACTGTATTTTGGTAGTTGGAGTTCTTTACCATTCAAAATAGTTGAAAAAATTAATTTACCTTCCACAGTGAAAATTTTAACAGATTCATTATTAATTGGCTCAGTTAAAGATAAAATACCTTGATTAAGCATGGAATAGTCAATTTCAAGATTCCAAATATTGGTCTTTGATATATTCTCACAGTTTTTTGTTAGAAAACCACGTTTACAGGCCAACCAAAGAATTGTTCCTGAATTTTCTGCATTGTTCANTAATGTATCGGCTTTCATAATTTGTTCAATAGCGTCTGAAAAGGTCATATTTGGATACCAGCTATATACAGATTGCAGAATTATTTTGTCTGCTGTGGTATCTTCCACATTATCTCTAATATCCATTAACATAGCTGCAAAAAGCTCCCCGTCAATATATTTGTTTCCTTCTAAACCTTCCTCATATGTTCTTTCATGATCCAATGAACGACCTTCCCAAAATTCATTGTGTCCATCCCAATTAAAGATTTCTTTATAATTAAATTCATTTAAAATTTTGGAGTATACTGCCGCCCAATAATCACCGAATCCTTCATCCATAGCTAACCTTTCATAACCTTGTAAAGAGCCAGGTGCTGCAGAGTGAGAAACAGCGTGAGCATATTCGTGAATTAAAACATCTGCATCNTCCGCATCATCAACNCCACCTTGACCAAAATTCAGACGTGGTGGAGAGGTTGAGTTTATAAATTCTGATTGGTCATTTCCGTTTAAAGCGTAGACATCAACGGCAATTTGATAATTCATAATGTCTTTAAAACCAATAGAATCTTTTAAATATTCAGCAAATCTTGTGATGTGATATAATGCATTTATTTCTTCAAATCCAGTTTCAGAACGGTTAAAATTGAATTTTGAAGTTGTTTTTGCAGTTGGTTGAATATCCGGAGANCTTTGATTAACAATTTTTAAATGCTTGTTTTCCAACAAGAATAAACTATCCTTAAAGGATGCAGTTAAGTTAACTTCTCTTAGTTCGTCATTAAGGTAAATATTCGTTTTATTATTGTTGTCTATAAAGTCCCCGCCATACGCTTTCCCGCTACTGGATAGAGGATCGGGATAAAATACAGTTCCCGAAATTGTGGTGTCTTTTAAATTTAAATTATGGCTTAGGTGGTGTATGGTTTTACGTTTTTGATTTATATATAAAGTATAACTTTTTCCCTTTATGTCAATTATAGTTATTGCTGAAACAGGAATTAAGGTTCCGTTTTTATTTAGAAAACCAGATTTTACTTTTAAGATAGTATCCGAAGAAAATAATTTGCGATTCAAAGGAGTTAATTCAATTTCGGAATAAAAGTTTTGAATTTCACGATTAAAAATATTTTGCTTCAGAAATTGGTTAAAAACGGGCATTCCGTCAAAAAGAGGATGATATATACTGTGATTTCCAATTAAACTTTTTGTAGAATGAATNAGTGTATATTTTTGTCCAAAAGAAAAAAATGAAACGATAAAAGAAATTAGAAAAGCGATTGTTTTCATATTTCAAAAATAGAGTCTTAAAAGGGATTGATAGCATTTAATTAAACTTTTTTGTCACTTACTGGTGGATTAGTATAATATTTATACAATTTAGATGTATTTAAAATATGTCATAAAATGAAATCAATAGAATGGCCAATATGGAACAGAATAAAGCCAAACTCTTTTTTTTCGATATCTTTTCTTTAAATAATAAAATTGACAATAAAGTTGAACACAATATTACTCCCATATTGGCAATTGGAAATACCGTGGATGAGGGAAGGTCATTTAAGCTTTCAAGCAAAAAATACATTGAGAAATAATTAGGGATACCCAATAACATTCCCCAATAGATATCTTTTTTTGATGGTCTTCTTTTTTCATTTTTGATCTTCCATATAAAAATGAGAACTCCAAAAATAAATGCAAATAAGAAAAGGTATCCAAAAAATATACTTGTGTCTGAGTTTTTAATTAAGAATTTCTGACAGTAACTAAGTAAAGATTCCAAAAAACCNCCACCAAAAAAAAGAATTAAGAGGACGAAATAGGTTTTCGTCTTAGGAAATTTCCTCTTGTTTTCAGCAGATAAAACAATTGAAGTAACGGCAACAGCGAAACCAATAATTTTGAAATAATTCCATTCTTCTTTAAAGAATAAAATACCCATTATCGTTGGGAATATGAATGTTATTTTATTGGCTATTGTTGTTGTTGATATGTCAATTTTTTGGCTGGAATAAGCCATTACCTGAAATAGAGTCACAAATAAAAATCCAAGAAATATACTTACAGGAAACCAGGGTTGATTAATAGCATAAAAAATAGGTTTTGTTTCTTCAGGAATTACAAATGCTAATCCTGATGCAACCATATAATTCATCACAATAGCATTTAGAGAAACCACTTTATACTTTTCAAAAAATTTGAAAATAGTGAATAAAGTTGACGTTGCCAGAATTGAAATAATTAAGCTTAAACTCATCGATTAAGATATACGATTAGTTCATCTTTTCCAATTTTCTTAGTGGATGATGGATTTTTAATTATTTTGGGAGCCATTATTCCATTATTGAATATAACGTCACCTACAAAAGTATAGGCTTCATCCCATAAATTCTGATCAATAAACTGATTTAATATGTTTGCACCTCCTTCTACAATTACAGATTGTATATCTCTATCAGCTAAGTTTTGTAATACCGATTTTATAGCCCCATCAAACTGAACCCATTCTTTATTCTCCTCTTTCTTATCCAGTTTTTTGTTAAATATTAAAGTTGGCAAATGGTCTCTCAAAATATTCAAGTCTCTGTTCTCTAAAGGTTGTGAAGTTATGACTACTCGCAAGGGCGATTTTCCATCAATACCTCTGGTAGTCAGAAGAGGATTATCAATTTTAACGGTATTGGATCCTATTAGAATAGCTTGCTCATAAGCCCTTTGCTTATGAACATATTCAATACTTTTTTCTCCGGTAATCCAATTGTTTTTTCCCTTTTTAATATCGTTTAGTGTTCGTGAAATAAAACCGTCCTTAGATTGAGCCCATTTTAAAATAATATATGGTAGTCCCTCAGNATGAAATTTATGAAATCGTTTATTAAGTTCTATACATTTCTCTTTTTCGATACCTACCTCAACTTTAATTCCATATTTTTTTAGTTTTTCTATTCCTTTGCCGGCAACTTTACTGTGATTGTCAATTGTGCCAATGATTACATGAGGGATCTCATTTCTTATGATTAAATCGGAACACGGTGGTGTTTTTCCGTGATGAGAACATGGCTCTAAATTAACATACATTCTACTTTTCTTTAGAAGCGATGTGTTTTTTACTGAGTTAATGGCATTGACTTCTGCATGTGCGGATCCAAATTGTTCATGATAACCCTTTCCAATAATATTTTCTTCATATACGATTACACAACCAACCATAGGATTCGGAGCTACGTTTCCTTTTCCTTTTTTAGCTAGCTCAAGACATATATTCATGTAGTATTCATGGTTCATGGTACAGATTATAAAAGATAAATGAAATAACGTAAAGGCAGATAAACAATAAGAATATTGTTATAGCTTTCTTAAATCATATGATTTTTCCTTTGAATTACTTTTTCTTTTTTTTCGTGATTTCTTTCTTTTTTTTGAATTAATATATTTGCGTTGTACGTATTTCTTACGGAATGATGTGTTTTCAAAAAACAGCATGCAAATACCAATTCCAATATGATTACTAAATACTTCAGGCATATACATATAGTCAATATAGAACCTGTATCTTTTAAGATCATAGTTCATTATTGCACCAAACATCATGCTCTCTTCCCTTTTCCAATCGAATCCTAAACTTGAACCTGTAAGAAAAAATGTCCTTTGCCAGTAACCATAGTCAAATCCTGTTTGTACGGATAANTATATTTTTTTGAATTTATAAGGAATAAATTCAACATTAAATTTTGCTCTGGCTTCATTATATGCTTTTTCAGGGTTTTGAAATTGCTCAGGAAATAAGCTGGCCTGCATCACAAATTTCGCATGACTACCTAAAGGAATATTAATTTTTCCGTTAAGTCCTGTGTATTGATCTTCGATGGAATATAAAAAACCTCCGCTTAAACTAAACCATTCATAATTTATATCAACGGGTTGCCCTTTTAGATTAAAAGATATAAGTATAACGGTTGTAAAAAATAATTTTCTCATTCTATTCAGACTTATCGTATGCCTCAATTATTTTTTTAACCAGTTTATGCCTTATAATATCTTTTCCATCTAATTGAACAAAAGATATACCCTGGATGTTTTTTAAAATATCTACTGAGCTTATCAGACCTGAAGTTTGTTTTTTAGGTAAATCAATTTGAGTAATATCTCCTGTGACAATAAATTTGGCAGATTTCCCCATTCTTGTTAAAAACATTCTGAATTGTCCTTCAGTTGCATTTTGAGCCTCGTCCATGATACAATATGCTTTATCTAAAGTACGTCCTCTCATAAAGGCTAGAGGTGCGACTTCAATAACACCTGATTCCAGGAATTCTTTTAGCTTTTCAGCTGGAATCATATCTCTTAAAGCGTCATATAGGGGCTGCATATAAGGATCTAACTTTTCTTTTAAATCTCCTGGTAAAAAACCAAGATTTTCCCCCGCTTCAACGGCTGGTCGAGTTAAAATAATTCTTTTAACCTTCTTGTTTTTTAAAGCTTGAACAGCCATAGCAACAGCTGTGTAGGTTTTTCCGGTTCCAGCAGGACCAATAGCAAACAGAAGATCATTTTTATTCATTGCTTCAACCATTTTTCTTTGGTTTGAGGTTTGAGCTTTAATTACTTTACCACCTACACCATGGAGAATTATTTCACCACCTGAAGTATCTTCTATTAATTTTTCAGCGTCATCTTCCATCAACCGCTCCAATTGATTTTCTGTAAGCGCTCCGTATCTTAGGATATGAGATACAAACAAATCCAATTTTTTAGTAAACTGAAGAATTTCCTGTTTGTTGCCATTAATTTTTAAATTGTTTCCTCGAACAACGATTTTTAGTTTCGGGAATAGCTTAATGATTTGCTTGATTCTTTGATTGTTTGCACCAAACAATAATAAAGGATCAATCTCTTTAATTGTATAATTTTCTTCCAAGTAATATGTATTTACTTATCAAATATAAGCAATTATGGTATTTAGGATTCTAAATAAAAAATAGAATTATTAAGATTAAAAAGGATAGCATTGAATACACTACTACTCTTTTTGTGAATTTCCAATGATAAATCAGATGTTTCTCTTTCATTTCTAAAAATGGTATTTTTTCATCAAATAAAGAGGCAACATTAATCGAGTTGGCTTCTGAACCATTTGGACGTATGCAAGCTTTTTTGAAAAGCTTTGGTTTTGCATTTCTAATTAAGCGACTAAATTTATTTATTGAAACCAACTGTAATATGAATAGTGGAATTGTAGTAGATAAAGCATAATAAGATACTAAATTATTCAATTTTATAGTATAAACTTCAAGGCTAATAACAAGTGTTATCAGCAGTGATAACAGAAAGAAAATGTTTACTATTATGATCTTGTAATTCATAAAAAAAACCCAGACTACGCTGGGTTTTAAAATGTGTTGTTTTAACAACTTATTTGACTATTTTAATCATTTCCGTTCTTATCATATTACCTGAAGTCATCTTAACTAAGTAAATTCCTTCTGATAATCCAGATGTAGAGATGTTTACTTTTTGATTTCCTACAGATCTTAAGCCCAGGTTGTTAATAGCAACAACTGATCCCAGGGTGTTAATTAATTCGATTTTAGTTTCGGAAGATTCGGAAACGTTAAAAGTAATGTTAAGATTGTCTGAAGCTGGATTAGGATAAACCTTCATTTGAGAAGAAAAAGTCTCCTGATCTTCAGATCCGGTAATCGTTCCACAATCATGATATACCGTAAAAGGAACTCTACCACAAGATGAAGAACCTGTACCAGTACTTATTACCCAATTGTACATTCCAACAACGTTACCCGTTAAATCCCAGGCGTAATCTGGATCGGTATTTCCGGTACCTGTCATTGAAATAACATTTGCACCCCCAATTGTACCTATGTAAGGCCATTCTGGAGTGGGTTTTGGACTAAACCAGTCTTTTTCCATCCACATCAAAGTATTAGTACCTTTGAAAGATATTTCGTAGTTACCTGGATTTTCTATTGTTATGTCAACAGTTACGGTATTTAATTTGGGGTCACCTGTTGTAGAAAAATCAATCGCCGATAATTCAACATCTTTTTGAATCACAGCACTTCCTGAACTATTTAATACAGTGATGGAGAGGTTATCATTTCCACCTAAAGCAGGGTCATAACCAAATATGAAATCTATCGATTGAATTGTGATTGCTGAATAAGTAGTGATCTGCATTGTCCAGTCTTGGTCGTAATCTACACCTCCCTCCGAAACAACACTTCCTGGGTTGAAAAACGGCCATCCTGCAGTACCATCGGTATAAGGTCCTGTTGGCCCAACGGTAGCTGTTTGTCCGGCAGGTTCCTCAACATAGTAAGTTCTTTGATCGTCAGCGGCAACATCTGTTGTTGTAATCTCGAACGAAGCTGCAGTTACAGACTGAAGTTTTGTACCTCCTGATGGAGCATCGTATAAGTTATAATATCCGCCCCCACCCGAGATGGTTACATCAACAGATTGAGAGTAATCGTGGTCTTCACAGATATATCCTAAATTGCTTACCTGAACGGACAAATCTCCACCGGGTGCTAAAATGATTTCATCAAACTTCTCACATCCATTCGAGGTGGATATTACGGCTTTATAGGTTGCGGCTTCGTTGGCTCCATAAGTAACCGAGTTAGCTCCCGATATTAAAACGTTATTTTTATACCACTTTATAGACTCTCCTGACTCTAAAGTAATTCCCGCATCAAGTGTAACTGTTTCTCCACATATTGTTTGGTCAGAACCCAATACTGGTGATTGACAAGTGTATTGCGAGCATGAAGAGGTAAATCTATCATTCATTGCGTTAAGCAGCGAGTTTTGGGAATCATCCTGTGTGATTTCCCATATTAAGAAACCTCCTAACCCTTTTTGACATATCAAATCAGCTTTTTGTTCAAGGATTGGTTTAGAATTATATTTGTGTCCATCATAATGTCCATCATTATCACCTAGTGCATCGATGCTGGCAAAATCTTTGTAAGCAATTCCATCTTCAGGGTCTTTAGAACCACCTTTTCCATAAAAAGGTACTCCTAAAATGAATTTTTCGGCTGGTAATTTAACACCATTGATTCCGTTTGTTACATATCTGTTAACAACAGCTTCGGCTCCGAGATAAGGTGAATTATGACTTCCGTATGCAGTAACATAAGCCAGGTCATAATTCATACAATTAAGAAAATCAATATATTGAAAAACATCCGTGTCAAGGAAATCATCATGATATTTTGCGAATGTACCGGGCATATTTCTTGTAGAGCCTCCAACAGCAATAGACAAATCATAATGAACACCATCCAGTGAACCTTGTGCATCAAGAGCTGATCTCAGTTCTTTGCAAAGCTCCAGGTGGTCAGCAATTTCAGTGCTGTTATCAGGAAATTCCCAATCTATATCCACACCTTTTATTTTTTTATTGTTCATTGAGTGATTCCCGGATACAAAATCTACAATATCATTAACCAATGTTGTTCTTGAAGCACCATTTGCTGAATTTGCAAGATGGTTTGTGATATTCGCTCCACCTACAGCTATGTGAACATTTACACCAGCAGCATTTGCCAGATCTCTAAGGGTATTCCATTCAGACTGTTCAAAAACAGTTTCAGATCCACCTTCGTCTTTTGTACAAGAGGCAGTCAGGCTTCCTGAACCGTTTGTACCAATAAATCCGTAGAAAATGTCAGTTATTTTGTCGTAAGGAAGTGTACTTGCTGAAGAAGCATAGTAGGGATAATAGGCAACAATTTTTTGAGCGCTAGCTGAAAAAATTGTTGATGCAACTAAAAATAATCCTAGTAGTCTTTTTTTCATAGTAATTAGGTTTTAAAATGTTTTTTTTAATTAAAGCAAAGAATAAATGGTAGATTTTTTCCTAAGCGTACACAAGATAATGAAAAAAAAATGGCTGTTAAAGAATTATTAGCTGTTTTTCGATACATTTAAAACGTATTTTACAGAAAATGAGAAGTTGATTAAATGAAAGAAATAAAAATGGAGACTATTCGAAGTATTGCTCTTGTTGCTCACGACAATAAGAAAAAAGAATTGGTGAATTGGGTGCTTAAGCATCAAAAAGAATTGGAAAANCATTCATTTTATGCAACAGGGACAACAGGAAGATTGATTAGTGAAGAAACAAGTCTGAAAGTAAATTGTTTGCAATCGGGACCACTTGGAGGAGATCAACAAATAGGCGCTAAAATATCAGAAAATAAAGTGGATATGTTGATTTTTTTCTGGGATCCTCTTGAAGCCCAGCCTCATGACCCCGACGTTAAAGCATTGATTCGATTAGCGGCCGTATGGAATATACCTTTTGCCTGTAATCTGTCTACTGCCGATTTTATAATTAACTCTCCCCTTTTTAAGAAAGGGTATAGTAGAAATGTTCCNGATTACTCAAAACACAATCAACGGGAAATATAAAATGAAGTTTTTCATAGCTATATTACCAACACTATTTTTGTTTAGTTGTTATGATGTTGGTCCATTACAACCTGATAATGCTAAGTCANCTTTTGTTTCAGAAATTATATCCGACACTGTTTTTACAGAGGGTATAGAAGGNCCCGCGATGAATAGTAAAGGAGATTTGTTTGTGGTTAATTTTCAAAGACAGGGCACTATAGGCGTTCTTGAACGTAATTCTTCAAAGTTTCAACTTTATGTCGATTTGCCAAAAGGGAGTGTTGGAAATGGAATTCGATTTGATTATAAAGACAATATGTACATTGCGGATTATACAAATCATAACATTTTGTTCATTGAAAATGGNACAAAAAATGTTCAGATTTATTGCACCAATAAAGCTGTTAATCAACCCAATGATCTAGTTTTACATAAGAGCGGTTTTGGATTTGCATCGGATCCCAATTGGAAAAATAAAACCGGTAATCTTTTGCGGTTTTCAAAAGGTAAATTGGAAATTATTGAAGATAATATGGGAACAACTAACGGAATAGAGCTTAGTCCAAATGGTGACAAATTGTACGTTAATGAATCTCTTCAAAATATAATCTGGCAATACGATGTTGACGATTTTGGTTATTTATCCAATAAAACTGTTTTTATCCAATTTCATGATTATGGAATGGACGGAATGCGCTGTGATAAAAGAGGAAATATATATTTAGCCAGATATGGAAAAGGAGTAATCAGTGTTCTTGATAAAACAGGAAAATTGCTTGAGGAAATTCCCCTACATGGAAAAAAACCCACAAATATCACATTTCCTAAAGGAGCCAATAAAGAGGCTTACGTGACCATTCAGGATAAGAAATGGGTTGAGAAAATTACTTTTTAAAGGACAATTTCAAATCTCTGTAGAGAAATACAAATACTAGTATGTATTCAGTGAATAATAGACTACTTTTCAATACAGTAGGTATTGAATTATCATAATAACTGTAGGATAAGAAAACAAGGCCGCTCCATATTAACGGAAATGTTAAATGCGTAAATAAACTCAGTGCTAACGGGATGATTACGTATGATGGATATACTGATGGGGATAGAAAAAAGAGTGTTGAAATTATTAATGTTAAACCTGTAAACAATACTTTTCTGTTTCGGTATCTAAATCTCCATGAAATAGTTACTATTATGAAAACAGAGCACAAAAAAAGTATTTGTTCNTAAACTTGACTGCCCTCAAATCCTGGAATTTGAAAATTAAACCAATCCTTTATGGCAAATAGGCTTGCATTGAATGACTCTTTTTGAAAGGATTCTATTAAATTTTGGTAATAATCATATAGGTTATTTAAATCTAAAAAAGGAAAAAATGCAAAAATTGAAAAGGTAAGAAAGCCAGGCAAAAGTTTACGCCATCTGTGNTTCCCTCCTTTGAGCAATATAATTGGTAAAAAAATAACGCTCAGAATATTTGAGCAAAAGGATAAAGAAAGTAGTACCCCTCCCTTAATATCTTGTATTTTACTCAAGCTTAAAAGTGCTGTAATCAGGAAAAACAGAAAAATCCCTTCTGTATTAAGGTTTCCAGTAAGTTCAAGAATAACTAATGGGTTTAGCCAATAAAAAATTAGTTTTTTCTCATTGATTTGATAGCGTTGAAGAATTTGTTTAAGAATAAAATAGGAGGCAACTTCAAAACCTATCAGAATAATCCTCAAGCAAATAATACCGCCCAGAATAGAATGGGTTGATGCAGAAAANTAAAAAATCCATTGGTTTACGGGAGTGTNCGTTGAATAGCTGTTTTTAGAAGTNAGATTNACGAAAAGTGAATTGGCAAAGTCATTTTCCTGGGCTAAAAATTGCAATTCTGAAGGTTTGAAATTAAACGGGTTTATCCCTTCACTTGTTAAATATCCATCCCATAAAAATCGAATATAATCATCACTTAATAAGGGGATTGAAGCGATTAGAGTTAATCTGAGTAGTAAACCAATTAAAAAGATGTTAGAAAAATCCCTCCTGGGAAACATCCATAAACCTGCCAAACCAACTGCAAAAAAACCGATTTGTTGCGAAAAGTTATGCTTTGGTACAAAATACCCCAACATAAGCATTGAGCAAGAAAGCATTAGTATGCCTGCATATTTTATATGTTTATTTTTGGGTTTAATCATATCAATGCAGCACTACACAATTCAACCGTTCCTTTATTNAGTATAACAAACATGAGGTAAGCTAGTAACTAACATACAATGAAATCACTATAATCCAAAATATTTCGGATGAATTGCTAAAGGTGATATATGCTATATATTAGAAATAAAATGACTTTGTTTTCGAATAAAAATTTAGTTTATTTTTTTTGATTTTTGTTTGTCAGTGTAGATTAAATAGCAAATTATGTTTGAGAATCTGAGCTGTTTTAGAAGCTCTGAATAGTGAATGATTTGCTGGATGTCAGCATTTTTCTCTTCTCCAGTTTTAAAGTCAATCAGATAGTTTGTGTCATTGTGTTGAATTATTCTATCGGGACGATATGANTTGCCATTTTTTGTGATTATTTCTTTTTCAATAATATGTGTTCCTGTATCCCATATTTTATTTAGAGGATTAAGTTTTAGCGTGTTTTCTATACTCTTTGAAATCATGGGTAGGTTTTCTGTATCAATCAATCCTTCTTGAAACATTTTTTTTATAACGGATTCTGCTTGGTTAGATTTTTGGATTCTCGCGAATGCTGAATGTACCGTGTTTCCATAATTTTTTGGATTCATGGCCGGGAAGGTTTGCTCTGAATTCTCTGGGACATCCCATATTTCTGGGGCTGAAAAACTCATTTTTATTTTCTTTTTCCAGTTGCTTCTGATTAATTTGTTTTTTTGGATTATTTTTTCTTTTCCTTTTTCAAGAATTGGCTCATTGTGGACTGATTTTGTTCCATATGAAAAAACAGCATCCTCTGATTCATTAAGCATGGGTAAAACTTGATGGAAAAATTTTTCTACACCATTAATTTCGTTTGTATCTTTTTCTTCATTTATCGATATGTAAATTTCATCTGCTGCCCTGGTGAGTCCGACGTATACAACATTTAGCTCGTCTAACATTGTTTTGAGCCTTTCTTGTTCACTTTTCTCTCCAAAAGGAGTATCGAGCATTTTTTTATTGTAGGTAGTTAAAACGCTTTTAATTCCAATGTCTTCCCTGTTGGCTTCCAACCACATCCAAGAGCTTCTTTTTGGACGTTTGTTAGCAAAAGGAAGCAGTACAATTGGAAACTCTAAACCTTTGGATTTGTGAATGGTCATTAACGTAACGGCCTCTATTTTTTGAGGTGATGNAATTTTTAAAGATTCCTTTTTTTCCGCCCAGAATTCAATGAATTCAGAACCACTTAAACCAGAGGAATGTTTTTTAACTACATCTAAAAAAGTTTGAATGAAAGGGTCTGATTTTTCAATAGTGAAGCTGGAAATCAGTTCTTCAAATGCTTCATAAATTGAAATCCCTGAAACGGCTGGAAGTTTTATGTTGTAGTTTGATTCAAGTGTGTTTTTAAGTGTCTTAAAAGTATTTTTATTCGTGTCAAAAATTTCAAAATAATCTATAGGTTTGAGAACGCGTAAAAAATTACAAATTTGGATTATTGCATCAATATTTTTGTTGTCCAGAATGCATGCATAAAGGTTGACTAAAAAGTTTACTTCATTAGATTGATTAAGATTTAAACTCTCTGTTGAAATTACAGGAATATTGTTTTGAGTTAAAAACTCTGCAATTAAGGTTAATTCATCATTTTTTCGAGCTAGAACTGCAATTTCATCTAATTTTTTCCCTCTTTGAATACAGTCGTTGATCGAAGTAAGNATNTAATNAAGCGTTAAATCATCATGGTTTGATTTGGGCAAAACTTTAATTTCTGCATATCCACCTGTTTTTTCAATACCTATCTTTTGTTCATATTCAGCATAATAAGGAACGAAGAAATCGGGTAGTTTTTTGATTAGTACTTTGAAAAAGAGATTGTTAAA
The DNA here is from genome assembly GCA_002720635.1 of Flavobacteriales bacterium. Lineage (GTDB taxonomy): Bacteria > Bacteroidota > Bacteroidia > Flavobacteriales_C. The sequence continues at coordinate 46,169 of PBJD01000021.1, forward strand.
TTCAATAATTTCTTTTTTCGAACGATAGTTGTATTCTAAGTTTAATGGATTAAATTGACGTTTGAGTGTTTGAATTCTTTCTTGTATTATTTCATTGTTTTTAAAATGAGGCGTTTCTGGAAGAAGAGCGAATTGATCAACATCACCACCTCTCCAACGATAAATGGCTTGTTTTGCATCTCCAACAATTAGGTTTTTATTGTTATATGCTAATGAGTTTTCAAGCAATGGGAGAAGATTTTGCCATTGGAGTATTGATGTATCCTGAAACTCATCAATAAGGTAGTTGTTGAATTTTTCTCCAATACGTTCGTATATGAAAGGTATTGGTTGTTTAATAACTACTTCGGCTACTTTTTTGTTGAATTCTGAAATATGAATAAAATTTTGTTCTTCTCTAATCTGGTTCACTTTTTTTTCCAATTCATTCAAAAGTCCCAATTGAAAAAGATGTTTGTGAACGTTTACTTTTAAAATGTAATTTCCAGAATTTTCTTGTTTGAAATTTTCAATGGTATAAAAGATTTCTCTTAATTCACTTTGAGCCTCTGAGGGAATAGTATTTTCAAAACCTTTATTACACCATTCATCATCATCTATATACTTAAAATAGCTATTGGCAGCTCTTTCTTCGAGTATATCTTTCTTTTTCTTTTTGTTCAGATATGCTAAGATGTTAAGTTTAGATTTTCCTTTGAGATTATCGCGGTTTATTCCATATTCNTGAATTTTGTTTTTACCCTTTTCAAAATTATTTAAAATGAATTCTTCATATTCTTTAATCTCCTTCCATATTTTTTCCTTGATTATTGCAAAATCATTGAGTTTTAGATGTTTGATTTGATTTAAATGCGGTAAGGCTTCTTCATTCATTGAAGCTTTTGCAACCTTCAATAGGCTTGATTGAATTTCCCAGCTTTCATCATTCTGAGCAAGACCTTTAATATAGTTAACCAAAAATGTTGTGAGTTGTTTGTCTTTTCCTGCTTCAGCTAATAAATTATGAATGGCTTTTTTTAATAACGAATCACCGTCGAGTTCAACTTCAAAATTGTAGGGTAATTGTAAATCGAAGGAAAAACTGCGAATAATTTTCAGTATGAATTTATCAATTGTTGTGATGTTAAAATCTGAATAATTGTGAAGTATGGACTGGAGCATTTTAAAAGCTCTTTCTTTTAATTTTTCATTAGTAAGATTGAGTTCATTTTTTAAATTACTAAACATTAACGCTTCTCCACCTGCACAATTTTCAGGTTTGGAAAAAGCTTTGAGGTAAGTGGTTACCCTGTTTTTCATTTCTGAGGCCGCCTTATTTGTAAAGGTTATAGCCAATATGTTTTTGTATCTTTCAGGAGTNGAAGATCCTAANGCAATGGTGAGATATTCTTTTACCAGNGTATAGGTTTTTCCTGATCCTGCAGAGGATTTGTAAACTAAAAAATTTCCGTTTGGATTCATATAGACTAAAATAGAAGTTAATCTTAATATTTGGTCCTGTTTTTAAGTTCTAAAAACTATTTTTTGATTTTGCTATTGAGGAAGCTAGTACTTGAAAATTATTAAATTATCAAGTAGTGCGTTTGAGGATGATTTTTTACTTAATCATTAATTTTTGTGTTTGTGTACCAGATTTGTATTCAATTCTCAAAAAATAGTATCCTGTGGAAAAATTCCCTAAGTAAATGTTTTTTTCACTTGTCTTTAGCATCATTTTTCCAAAACTATCATAAATTGATAGAGATTGAATTGAAGTGTTTGTAGTTATTGTTAAATAGTCGCTTACAGGATTAGGAAATACGTAGAAAATATTTTTTATGCTTTTA
>PBJD01000022.1 GCA_002720635.1 Flavobacteriales bacterium
ACCTTCACTTTGTACCTCAACGGCGTTCAAACGAATCGCTAATTCCGGCATATTAATCGTTGCTGACATAACCAGAATTCTTAAATCCTGACGTAAAACACTTTGAACCTCTTTAGTAAAAGCCATGGCTAAATCAGCATGAATACTGCGCTCATGAAATTCATCAAATATAATTAGCCCTGTATCTTCCAACGAATTGTCTTGATGAATTAATCGGGTTAAAATTCCTTCTGTGACTACTTCTAACCTCGTTTTTTTTGATATTTTCTGTTCAAATCGAATTCGGTAGCCCACTGTTTCGCCCACCTGCTCTCCCATCATATCAGCCATTCGTATTGCAACAGTTTTTGCCGCCAACCTGCGAGGTTCCAACATAATAATTTTCTTCCCTTTTAACCACTGTTCCTCCAAAAGCGCAATGGGAAGCAAAGTACTTTTTCCTGCTCCTGTTGGTGCCTTGATAATCAATGTGTTTCGATTATTCAGCCCCTCTTTAACTTCTGGAATTACTTCAGATACAGGTAAATTGAAATGGTTATACGTGAATGACATTGTTGCAAAGGTCGACAATTATTTGATTTTCCTTTTGCAAAAGTATTTTTACTAAAAGGAATTCAAATGCAACGCTGTTGCATATATATTTATTTATGTATTTTTACCTTAATGAGCGAGTTTAAAGAAATACTAAAAAAACACGGTTTAAAATTCACCGAAAACCGAAAAGTGATTTTAGAACAATTTGTTTGTAAGAATTACGCATTGTCATATAGTGAAATTGATTCTCTGATTCAAAAAAAACTGGACAAGGTTACAGTTTACAGAACTCTAAAATCATTCGAAGAAAATGGAATTATTCACCAGGTAATTGATGGAAGTAACCAAATAAAGTATGCTTTGTGCAATTCTGCATCATGCTCATCCAATCATCAGAACGACGCGCACATCCATTTTAAATGCGATCACTGCGAAAAAACGTATTGCTTGAATGATATCCCTACGCCTGAGCTGGTCTTACCGAAAGGATACTCAATTGCGAAACAAAACGTTTTTGTTCAGGGTAGATGCCATAATTGTTGATTCTGTAATCAGACTAAAAGATTACTTCAAATAGAGGTGAAAACAAACTTAAGTAGAATCGCGAAAAGAGATCTCTGAAACAATAGGATAATGATCACTCAGCTCTTTTTTTACCAAATGAAAACATTTGGTTTGTAAGTCAGGAGAAGTCATTATATAATCAATTCTCATAAATGGATAACCGCTTGTGTGCGTTACGCCTAGTCCCCTTCCTGAAACAAGGAATCCATCAGTTAAATGATTGGATAATTTATCATAAACAAAAGATATCGGTATCTCATTTAAATCACCACAAAGTATAACAGGATAGGGACTATTGACAATTTGATCATTAACTAATTCAACTTGTTTAGCTCTTTTCTTAAATCCTTCATTTAATGTACTCAATAAATCCTTTGTTTTAATAATATTTATAGTTTCAATAGTACTGTCTTTAAGCCCCCTTATGTATTTATAATGCTCTTTACCCAATTCAAAACTTTGAAGATGCACATTTAAAACGCGAACCGTATCATTACCTTTTTTTAAGTCGCTTATTAAAACTCCATTATTTTTTGAGTTTTTAAATGCAAAAAATTCTTTGTAGACAATTGGAATTTTTGAAAATGTAGCCATTCCGTAATGATTTCCTTTCTCTTTAAAACTGTAAAAGTCATTTACGTACTTATAGCCTTGTTTTTTTCTAAATTCTTTTTTTGTTTTATATCTTCCTGATGGTTGATTAAAAAATTCTTGAAAACAAATTACATCTGGATTTTCAAATCGAATTGATTTATATATACTATCCAGTATTAAGCCTTTATCTTTTCTTTCCTCCCATTCAGCCCATTCCTCTCTTTTAATCCAGTTATACACATCGAACAATCTGACGTTATAACTCATTACACGTATGTCACCACTCTTCTGTAGAAAATTTAACGCATACGTGTCTTTCAGTCCAAAAAGTCCAATCACTAAAAACCCACCTGAAATAAGCCAATATTTCTTTTTATAAAAAACCAGAAACAAATAGGACATATTCAGTAACAACCAAAGTGGAGCAGAATAGGCAATAAATGGTGCTAAACTAAATGTATCAGGAGATATTTTTGTTATAAATAATCCAAGAACAATCATTGCTCCGGAAAACCAGTAAACAAATTTGAATGTCTTTTTTATAATTTTTTTCAACTTTTGTAATTCGACCGCAAAAATAAAGCTTCTAGAGTCTTGATACAATTAATGGTGAAGATTTTTCAACTGATGATAAGAGATTAAATAAAAATCAATCTACTATACTATCCCTGATACTGGTGGTTTTAGCTTGAATTTTTTTGAACAATTCCTCAGATATATCAACTTTTAAAGTTTTTATCACTCTTGCTTTTTCAACTGTTTTAGTTGCAGGTTCATAATGTAAATGAACGTTATCAAAAATACTTTCAAGCTTGCTCAATTTAGATATTAACGAACTAAATTGTTTGTCATTACAATCTTCCAACATTTTAACTAAATTTGACAATGCAGGTTTTTGTTCTCCAATTTTTTCCCATATAACTGACGCGTGATTTGAATCCGTTTCTAAATTTACAGCAATGTACAATCCCTCCAACCAGGCTCCAGCTAAAATTGCCTTGGCTATAATTGGCCTTTCATTATCCTGCAAATACAAATCAGTATCTACATAGGTTGACGAAACAATATCAATTAATGAATCTTTATTACTCATATTCTCCTCCAAACGCATCATAACCTCTTCAGTAAAGACACCTTGAATATTTAACTCTTCAGAGATGGCTTGGGCAGAACCCATAAATTTCAGAGCCTCCTGAGGATAATCAAACATACTTGTAAAGCTTAAATCAGCAAAATAAACGCCTAGATTTAACGCTCTGTTGTAGTCCGTAACGTAATTTGAAACAGAATTCGGGTTATTCAATATTTCCACATCATAAATTGCTTTTGTTTGATGTAAAATGTCGGCCATTTCAACTGGCGAAGGAACGGAATAAACAACTTTTGAAGCATTTTTCAACTCCTTTAAAACTCTGGCAGAAACAATTCTTTCTTCCTCTTCGAAAGAAGTTTCTTCTTCAGTAAACATATCTAATGATCGATTATCTTGATTATCTTCCCCGCAAGCTAAAACTAGAATTACTACAATTGAATAAATTAGTTTTTTCATAAATATCCAGATATTAAGATTTATTTACTTTATTTGAACAATATTGTTACGTTTAATCATCTGTAAATCTATTATAATTTCCTTAAACTAAAGCGGTATAAAACTATTTTATACACACTCTGTAAAAATCAACAAAACGGATAAGGTTTTAACTTGATAAACATAGTATTTAGATTATTAATAAGCCCTATTTAAGTTAGAAAACAAAAAGTTTAGGATAATGCTTAATTTTGTTGAAATGTCACAAGAGTCACTTGACGTTTTAAAAAAAAGTATGTCTAGAATTTCAGCAGCTATAATAACCTACAATGAAGAAAAAAATATCGAAAGATGTATATCTTCTCTTGTTAATGTTGCGGACGAAATTGTTGTAATTGATTCCGGATCAGAGGATAAAACACGAGAAATCGCGTTAAAACTTGGGGCTAAAGTTATCATAAATAAATTTGAAGGGCATATTCAACAAAAGAATTTTGCCATAACTCAAACATCAAATGAGTGGATAATTTCATTAGATGCCGATGAAGCCTTATCGAATGAGTTAAATAAGTCTATTGTTAAAATAAAAAGAAAACTAGAAGGAGACGGTTATAAATTCAACAGATTGACTAACTATTGTGGGAAATGGATAAAACATTGTGGATGGTATCCGGATACAAAACTTAGGCTATTTAAAAAAGGTAAAGGAAGTTGGAGAGGAAAAAATCCACACGACAAATATATTTTAGATAGTGGAAAAGAAATTTATTTAAACGGGGACATACTTCATTATACTTTTTATGAAGTAAGTGAGCACAAAGCACAAATTAAAAAGTTCTCGGAAATTTCGGCTCAATCACTTTTTGAATTAAATAAAAAATCAAACTGGACCATAATTATTGGAAAAACTATTTTTAAATTCATTCGAAATTATTTTTTAAAACTTGGGTTCCTGGATGGAATTACGGGTTTCCACATATGCAGATTATCCGCACACGCAACATATTTAAGGTATTATAAACTTCTAAAACTGCAGAAAAACAATGTCCAAACTTCCTAATGTGCTGCATATCTCAACACCAAAAAGTTGGCGAGGAGGTGAACAGCAAGTGGCCTACCTATATGAAGAGCTGGAGCAAAAAGGAATTACTCAATATATTCTTTGCAGAAAAAATAGTGCAATGGCCAAAAGAGGAAAATCTAAAGGTTGGAATATTATAGAATGTCGTAAAACGATTGCAGTTGATCCATTTTTTGCTCGAAAAGTAAAATCAGTATGTAAACAAAAACAAATAGATATTGTTCACGCCCACGATTCTCATGCTCATTCATCTGCAGTTATATCTGCTTCTTTATTCGCCAACACAACCCCTATAGTAGTAAGTAGAAGAGTTGATTTTGCAATTAGCAGAACCTCCATAAAAAAATACAACCACAAAAATATTAAGCGTATTATTTGTGTATCTGAAGCTGTAAAAAAATTAACCGAACCCGATATTAAAAATAAGTCTGTTTTAAAAACCATCCACTCAGGAATTGATTTAAGTAAATTTTCATTAACCGAAAAAAAAAACTGAAAAACTTCGTAAAGAATACAATATTCCTGATGATATTCCTTTAATAGGCAATGTGGCTGCCATCGCACCGCATAAAGACTATTTTACATTTATAAATACAGCAGAAGAACTGATAAAAAGAAATCTGGAAGCGAAATTCTTTATTATTGGAACAGGTCCATTGGAAGAGGAAATCAAAAAATATTGTGCTCAAAAACAACTTGATAAACACATTATTTTCACCGGTTTCAGAACTGACATAAAAGAAATATTACCTGAACTTACTGTATTTTTAATCACAAGTGAAACAGAAGGTTTAGGCACTTCTATTATCGATGCTTTTGCCTGTAAGGTTCCCGTTGTAGCAACTCGAGCAGGCGGAATTCCCGAGATCGTTAAACATGAAAAAAGTGGTTTATTGGCTGATGTAAAAGATGCAGGTGAACTAGCAAATCAGATTGAACGAATTTTAAGCGGAAATTTAGACAAAAAAAAAATAATTGAAGGTCAGCAAAGAATATTACAAAATTTTTCAAAATCCGTGACCGCTGAAAAAACATTACTCGAATATCTTTCAATACAATAAGCAAATAATTCATTTTTTAAAAATCTCCTGATTTAAAACTACATTAGCTGCGAAATCTTTCCACAATCTATCCACAATAGGTTTTTGGGCTGAATGAGTTATTATATTTGCCTAAAATCAATGCTATGACAGTAAATTTTAACATTCATGCAGCTGAATGGGAGTTTGAAGAGGAATTACCTTTTGATATTGTTACCGTAAAGGATGAAACCGGAGATTTCAATCTGCCTCTTTACGATAAAGATGATCATGAAACAGCAACAGTAACGATGAAAAACTGCAGGATTATTGAACTTATTGGTGATGATGAATCATTTCTCGTTGTTATTGAAAAAGCATTGATTAAGGAAGAAAATATTTTTGATGTCGAAAATACCGACCGCGTTTTTGAGTTTGTCCTGCACCCGGATTTACCTCTTTGGAAAGAAGGTGAAGATATTGGTGTATTTTATAGTTGGAAAAACCTTCCTGAAAGTTTAAAAGAAATGAAATTTGGTAAATAAAAAATTATGGATTCAGTAAAAGATATTCACGCATTAATCGGCTTTGTAGAAAAGTTTCACGATTCCTTTGGAATTTCAAACAATTATGAACCTACAACTCAACTTTCTCAACAAGATATTCAACTTCGTTTTGATTTATTGAAAGAAGAGAATGAAGAATACATTAACGCTGCAAAAAGTGGAGATATGGTTGAGGTAGCTGACGCACTTGGTGATTTAATGTATATTCTTTTTGGTACAATTATGAAACACGGTATGCAGCATAAAATTGTTGAAGTATTCGAAGAAATTCAAAGAAGTAACATGAGCAAATTAGGGGAAGATGGAAAACCAATTTACAGAGAAGATGGAAAAGTTTTAAAAGGCCCCAATTACTTTAAGCCAAATATCAAATCGATTTTAAATCAATAATACAAATGATTTTTTCGTTTATACTGATATGACAACCTTTTTTAGATATTTTACTCTTTTAGTTGCCGTTATTTCTTTGGAAAGCTGCATCGCTTTTAAGGACCTGGAATTCAAAGGGATATCAAACCACAAGATAGAAGAAATGTCTTTCAAAAATGGAATTAAACTAAATCTGGGGGTAAAACTGGCCAATCCTAATTGGTTTGCCATAAAGGCCAAAGGAGGAGAGATAAAGGTAAAAGTAAATGGTATTAACTTAGGTAAATTTAAAATGACCAGACCCGTCAGAATACCCAAAAAGAGCGATGGAATTCTGGAAATTGGCATTGAATCCAAACTTAAAAATCTGCTTGGTGGAGGATTGCTATCCTTAATCTCTATTGCATCAAAAGGCGGCAAACTAAAATTAGAACTTGAGGGACATGTTCATGCTGCAGCACTTGGATTATCTAAAAAAATTAAAGTTTCAACAACAGAATACATAGGGCTTTAACACGTACACAATTAAACGTACTATAAAATACGTATTTAACCGTAATATTTTTTTACATTTAATCGCCTGTTTTAAGTATGACTCCTCCCTATGAAAAATTTAGAAGGTTTAGTAGAAAAATATATAAAAGAATGCAATCCTGAATTCACTACTATAGATGACCTGATTATAAAAGAAATGCATGATGAACCCTTAAGTAATAATCAACTGAAGGCAATTCAAAATTTTTACAGAATGCGTATTAAATACTTAACATCTGCAGTTAACGAAACTAAGTTTTCCAAAATGACATTTTTAGTACGATTGGCGGCAAACTTAGTTCCGTACAAAGATTTCATTTAGTTTAAAATCGCATCAACACCCGGAAGAACTTTTCCTTCCAAAAGCTCTAATAATGCTCCTCCCCCTGTAGAGATATAAGAAACTTGATCTGCCAACCCATACTTATTTATTGCAGCAACAGAATCTCCCCCCCCGATTAAAGTAAATGCTCCATTTTTTGTTGCCCGAACAACTGAATTAGCAATTGCTTTTGTTCCTTCACCAAAAGCATCTAATTCAAAAACACCTACGGGACCATTCCACAAAACTGTTCCTGATTTTTCAATTACATCACCAAAAATCTTTCTTGACTCGGGGCCACAGTCTAAACCTTCCCAACCGTCAGGAATTTTGCCAGCAGTGGCAACTTGGGTATTCGCATCATTAGAAAAATTATCAGCTACTATTGAATCAACCGGTAAATATATATTAACTCCTTTTTCTTCAGCTTGTTTCAAGACATCAAGAGCAGTTTCTAAAAAATCATCCTCTACAATTGAATTTCCTATTTTACCGCCTGTTGCTTTTGAAAAAGTATACCCCATTCCGCCCCCAATAATCAAATTATCGACTTTACTTAGCATTTGTGTGATAATTTGAATTTTTGAAGACACTTTTGACCCTCCCATAATTGCAGTCAAAGGTCCTTTTCCGGATTTAATTGCCTTATCAATACTTTCCAGCTCTCCAGCCAGTAAAAGTCCAAACATTTTATCATTAGGAAAAAATTTAGCCACTATAGTTGTAGATGCGTGTGCTCTATGCGCAGTTCCAAAAGCATCATTAACATAACAATCAGCAAGTTGAGATAATTGTTTAGCAAATGCTTCATCACCAGCGGTCTCTTCTTTATAAAACCTTAGATTTTCCAGTAAAAGCACTTCTCCTGAATTTAACTCAGATGCAACTTTATCAACGTCTGTCCCAACGCAGTCCGATATAAATTTAACCTCAACACCTAAATTTTCAGAAACACTTGATACAATATGCTTCAGAGAGAATTTATCTTCGGGGCCATTCTTGGGTCTGCCAAGGTGAGACATTAAAATAGCACTTCCTCCTTTCTCTAAAATAGTCTTTATTGTGGGAACTGCGGCTTTGATTCTTGTATCGTCACTAACATTAAAATCCTCATCCAAAGGGACGTTAAAATCAACTCTAACAATTGCTTTCTTTCCTGAAAAATCATACTCTTTTACACTACTCATATTGATTAAAATGTTTCTTTTATAAAAAAATGCTTAACGATTTCAGATCAAATTTAAATAATCTGTTTGGGAATAACTTACGATTACTAATTTAACTTAAATAAAAAAACAAAAAACATTCTTCATAAGGTCAGGTCAGATATGCTTTAAATGCCACCGATTAATTGATTGGAAACTTTATCTTTGAGATTATATGTTATTCAAAGATGTAATCGGACATAACGACACAAAACTGAAGCTGATTAAAAGCGTTCAAAAAAAAAGGATCAGTCATGCTCAATTATTTCTGGGAATAGAAGGAAGTGGAAATTTTCAATTAGCATTAGCTTATGCTCAATACATAAATTGTGTAAATCCCGAATCTACTGATTCATGCGGTAAATGTTCCAGCTGTATTAAATATAAAAACAAACAACATCCAGATCTCCATTTTTTTTATCCTTCAGCTGTTGGAAATGAACTAAAAAAAGACCCCTCCAGTAAAAAACTCATAAAACCCTGGGTTGATTTTTTAAATAAAAAAGAATATTTCACCTTAAACGATTGGATGAACCACATTGGTGCAGGAGAAAAATTATCTCAGCTAAATGTATTGGATAGTCAAGATATACTTAGAACGGTTTCTTTAAAAACCTTTGAAGCCAAATTTAAAGTAATAATTATTTGGTGGCCAGAACGCATGAATATATTTTGTTCAAATAAAATATTAAAAGTTTTAGAAGAACCAAACCCTAACTCTGTTTTCCTGTTGGTAGGATATAATACTGATGAACTTTTATCTACTATAACATCAAGAGTTCAAATCATTAAAACAGGAAGATTAAGTGATAATGAAATTATAAAAGGATTAATTAAAAAAGAAGGAATTCCTGAAGATCTGGCCCAATCTATTTCCACATTGGCGAATGGAGATTTTTCAAAAGCATCAGACCTGGTAAACACCCCTGAAAGCAAGGAACAGTTTATTGATCTTTTTCAAAACTGGATGCGTATTTGTTATTCTGCTGATTTTTTAAAAATTGACAAATGGATTAATGAAATTGATAAACTAGGTCGAATTGCCCAAAAAAACTTTTTAGAATATGGATTAAAAATGTTCAGAGAGTGTCTGATTTACAATTACGTTAATCCAGAAATAAACCGTTTAAACGAAAGAGAAAAAAAATTCAATGCAAATTTTGCCAGGTTTATACACGGGGGAAATATTCTTGAAATTATAGATGTTTTTGAATATACTCATACAGCTATCGGAAGAAATGCAAACAGAAAGATAGCATTCATGAACCTTAGTTTAAATATTTGTAATCTCCTTAAATCAAAACCTTAATTATTTAACGAACCAAATTGAATTTTTCACTTAAACTCAAAATTATTATTCAATAGCATTTAAACAACATGATCATATTGTTTGCTGGAAAATACACGGGAGAGTACAATAGAGATAAAATAATTTTCGAAGGTTTACAAAAACGAAACGATGTTAAAATCATTGAATATAAATTCAACAGAAAAAAAGATTTTAATCGAGAAAAATTCTCCACCCTTAACAAACAATGTGATATAATATACTGCCCTTGCTTTTCTCATAAATTTGTAAGACTAATTAAAAAAAACGCCACAAAACCAGTTGTTTTTGATCCACTCATCTCTAATTATTTAACAAAGGTTTTCGACTATAAAAATGTTACAAGACGATCTCCGAGAGCATTTAGAAATTATCTTAAGGATAAGATGGCATTTAATGCTGCCGATATACTTATAGCAGATACAGAGCAACACAAGACATACTATCACAAAACATTTGGAATCTCTCTCGAAAAAATTCACATACTTCCTGTTGGAGCAAACACATCATTATTTAAACCAATAAAAAGGAAACCTAACCACCCTCTAATAATTGGATTTTATGGAGGATTTATACCATTGCAAGGAACAAAATTCATTATTGAAGCAGCGAATATTCTAAAGAAAAATACTTCGATTTATTTTAAACTAGTCGGCACGGGATTTGAATATGAAAAAATGCAACAACTGGTTGGGGATTTAAATCTTAAAAATGTTCATTTTGAAGGTTGGATCAGTTACAATGAACTACCCGAAAAAATTTCAAAATTTGATATTTGTCTGGGAATTTTTGGAGACACAATAAAAGCAAATTTAGTCATCCCAAATAAAATTTACCATTATGCAGCCATGGGTAAACCCATTATAACAAAGAACTCTGAGGCTATTAAAGAAATTTTTACAGAAAATAAAAACATCAAACTTGTAAATAATAATGGCAAAGATATAGCTGAAAAAATTTTAGAAGTCGCAGAAAATTCAGATAAACAAAATGAGCTTGGTAAAAATGCGAGAAAACTTGCTGAAGCAGAATTTAATGAAAATAAAATTGCAGAAAAATTAGTTGCTATTTTTAAAACGATTCAAGCAAAAAAAAGCATTTGAAAGACACTTTTTTATCTTTTTAAAAAAAATAAATTTTCTTAATTGAATTCTCTTATATATGCCTCTATCGCTCCCGTCATAGAGGGAGCATTTGGTGCAGGTGCAGCTATGTTTATTTCCAAACCAGCATTCAGTGCCGCCTTTTTAGTTGTTTCACCAAAAACAGCAATCCTTGTATCATTCTGTTTAAACTCAGGGAAATTTTTAAATAAAGATTCAATTCCTGCTGGACTGTAAAACACCAAACAATCGTAAAATACATTTTCCAAGTCACTTAAATCACTAACAACTGTTTTGTAAAGAATTACTCTTTGATAATTAATTTCCGCAGCTTTAAGCTGTTTAGGGATTACATCTTTTAAAATATCTGAAGATGGCAATATGTATTTTTCGGACTTATGCTTTTTAATCAATTCCATTAATTCCGTAAATCTTTGACGACCATGAAAAATCTTCCTCTTTCTGTAGACCACATGTTTTTGCAAATACAAAGCAACAGCTTCAGAAACACAAAAATACTTCATGGAATCAGGAACGGAATATCTTATGTTTTCACAAATTCTAAAAAAATTATCTACTGCTGTTCGAGATGTTAAAATAACAGCCGTAAAATCAGAAAAGTTTATTTTTTGTTCACGAAATTCTTTTGTATCAACTCCTTCTACGTGAATAAAAGATCTAAAATCAACTGTAACATCGTGCTTGTCACTCAACCCAAAAAAAGGTGATTTATTATTTTCTGGTTTTGGCTGTGAAACCAAAATAGATTTAATTGCTTTCCCCATTAATTTTAATTTTTACTGAGTTAAAATGCTCAATATTGGATCCGAAAAAACCTTAATTACCAATGCAACAGGCAAAATTTCGAGGGTGCAAATATACAAAAACGAGTAAAAATATGGAATATTTCCACCCTTAATTCCTAACAAAAAACCATTTTTACACCTTAAAAGCAGGTAAAAACAAGAAATAGAAACAATAATCATTAAGGAAATTTCCTTTAAAGGGAGACTAAAATTATATAGTATTAAAAATGGAAATAAAATTAAGCCATATACCTTGTCTTTAGCTCCTAGCTGCCTCAAAGACAGATCTGTTAAACGCTCTTGATGAAAAACCTTACCAATTAATTTCCTGATAATATATTTGATTATAAATAAAAGACCAACCGTTCCGAACGATAAAAAGACCCCTCCCGCAGTTTTGGGAAAACTAATATAAGTTGAATCAAATGAAAGAAAATTGAAAACCAGGATAGTCAATACAAAAAGAAAAAAAATAGTTAACCATATTCCAGCCTTTTTATTCCTGTTAGATTCTGAAATGTTATTTTCATTCAGATTTTTTGGACTAATGCTCGCCAATAATATTTTACTGATATAAGATCGGAAGCTATAAGAAATAAAAACGAGAAGTAAGAAAAGTAATAAAAAGCTAACTCCAATTATTGGACTAACAAAATCTTCGCGAACCAAAGGTTCTTTTATTTGATTAAGCTCATTCATCTATAAACTGAAAAAACGAGAAATTCTAAATCCCAATTTAAATTCGCCATCTCCCCAGGAATCAGATTCAGTATCTAACAAATCCTGAAAAATTAATCCCGATGAATTGGATAAATTAATATGAAAAACATGTCCGCCCGTTTCCAGTTCAATACCACATGAAAGCGGGTGATCATATTTATAATTAATACTGTTTCTTAATTCTCCTAAAGTATTATTATACTCTCCAACAACAGAAAGCTTCCTGGTTATTCGATAACGAGCACCACAACCTATACTAAATAAATCATTCACCTCTTTAAGTCCATTAAAACCAACGGATTGAACAACTAAATTCTGATGATAATGAGATACACTGAACAACACTGAAAGTTTATTATTTAATTTGCTACCGATGATCACTTGATTAATGAATGAAAATCTATGCGCAATTTTGGAGAAATTTCCACTCGGATCTCTTTTAGGAGTAAACGCAGTATTACTTAAAATTACAGCAGTAATCGGTGTGGATCCTTTTTTTTGTTTTAAGAATTTATACTTCAGCAAACCATCAATATTTTCATTGGTTTTACTTCTCCCGATACCAATCTGAAATTCTTCTGTAACACCATAATCAAAAGAGAATCTAATATTAGAAGCCCTGTCCAGCCCAAAAAGAGAGTGACCTCCCCCTGATTGTCCTCCAATATTCCCAAATCGATGAGATATTTTAAAATCGAGCACACCTTTTCGTTCTGTTTCGGTTGTATATGAATTTATAAGCATTGGAGATTTCCATGTTGAACGAACAAAAGAAACTTCATTATCTGCCTCAGCTTCAAGAATAGCCAGCATATCGTTTTGTCCAAAGGAAATTTTCGAACAAAATAAAAACACCAATAAAAACCTAATCATTTAGACACAACCTCTTGATATTCAATATAAACCGTTACTTCAACGACCTCTGCAATACTTTTAATTTTTATGGAAGGAATTTTAATTCCATGGTCTGCCACCTGAATGGCAAATTTCGCCTCTACACTTACTTTTCCGTCCTTAACAAGGATTTGACCTTTAATTTCCCGATTTTTTTCAACACCATGAATCTTAAGTACGCCCTTTACAGTTACAGGATAACTGCCATCGTTTTTGATATCAAAATCGCCTATTATATCTCCATTTAAAGTTGCTTTTGGAAATTTATCCGATTCAATATAATCTTCATTGAAGTGTTCTTGCATCATTGGATTTTTAAAAATGAATGTATTTGGCTTCATCAAAACCACAATTTTTTTCTCGGCTGCATTAAATACTGATTTACTCTTTTTGCTTTCAGCATAAATATCTTCCAAAGGAGCATCCGATAAGAAACTAATTTTTGAAGTTGTAGATTGAAACAATTGTCCATTGGCAAACAGAGAACCTAAAATCAAAATTAATCCTAAAATATTTTTCATTATTATAATTTACTTGGTTAAATAGCAAAATAAAAACTTTTTAAAAAAATTGGCATTTATTGCCAAACTCTTTTAATACAAGAATCCTCAAGTCAATTTCTTTGCCAAATTTACGCCTAACAAAGAGATAAGTTAAACAATTAATTTATGATTTTTATTTGTTTCTTTAACAAAGAACAATCATGCTATGAAAAAACATAATTTTAGTGACCTTTTTGAAGGATCCGGTGAGGGCATCATAATTACCAATAATAAGACCGAAATTGTTTATCATAACTCAATTATTCTGGAAATGCTTCCAAATCTTCCAAAGGCTCCTTTAAAAAGTGATTTCAATAATTTAATCAATTTAGACTGCGTATTTGATCAGGAAATAAGTTATAATTTGTTTGAGCTCGATCATCTTATATTCGCAACAAAAAGTAAGTTTTCAATAGAAAAACAAAATTATTTCCTGTTCAGAGTTAAAACATCTGATAAGGATTCTGTTGAACGAAGACTTTCTTTTTTCCTTAATAATATTGATGAAATAGTATACACGGAGAAAATAATAAAAAATGAACGAGAAAGTGTTGGCTACATAAGTAAAGGGATTGAAAAAATAACCGGAATTTCAGCTGAAGAAATGATCCTTCAAAATAAACTTCCCTTTGAATTTACATGTAATTCTGATAAGGAAAAACTAAACGAATTCATAATCAAAGTAAACCTTACCAAAGAACCGGGAAAACATCAATTCAGAATACAAAACAAATTCAAAAAATTCAACACCTGGGTTGAATTATCTATTTATCCTCAAATTTCAAAAGAAGATGATCATTTTGCCAATTTTGGTGTAATAAGAGATATTTCAAAAGATATTGAAGCTGATCAATTACTTCGACAAAGTGAGCTTAAGCATCGCTTGCTTTTTAGTGAAGCAAACGATGCCATTATAATTTTTAAAGATGTTGAAATGGTTGATTGTAATGAGAAAACTCTTTCAATGTTTAATGCCCGAGGATTTATCGAAATAGCAGGAAAAAAGCTCTACGAATTAATGCCTGAAAAACAACCCAATGGTGAAGATTCCATTTTAAACTACCATTATCACATGCAAAATGCTTTAGCAGGTGAATCACAATTCTTTTATTGGCGTCATTCGAAATTAACAGGAGAACAGTTTGACTGTGAGGTAAGTATTAATAGTTTTACCGTAGAATCCGATTCCTATGTTCAGGTTATCGTCAGAGACATTACCCAGAGAAAGATTGCTGAAGAACAAAAAAATCAATCAATAAAAAGTTATTTTGAAATCTTCAATTCAAGCTCTGATCTTATCTTTATAGTTGACAGTCAAGGAAAGGTTATTGATGTAAATCAAACTGTTTTAAACACATATGAAACACCTAAAAACTCAATTGTAGGAGAGTTTTTTGAGCAGTTAGGTGAATTAAAAATCATCAACGAAGATGATTTAATGAAAATAGGAAAAGCATGGGCCGGAGAACCTCAAAAATTTGAATGGCATTGCAAAACAAGTAGTGGAAGCAATATCCCTCTTGAAATGATTCTTCATCCAGGAACTTATTTTGGAAAAGAAGTAATTATAGCAAGTGGAAGAAACATAAGTGAAAGGCTGGAATACGAAATGATTATGAAAGAGAGTGAATCCCGATTCAGGACACTCGCTTCCCATGCTCCAATTGGTATCTTTCTAACAGACAAGCAAGGAAATGCTGTTTATGTTAATGACAAATTAAAAGAAATAGCTTACTATCCCAGTGTTGATGGATTCATGGAAAATTGGTTGTCAAAAATTCATCCTGAGGATCGTGGAAAAATTCAAACTCATATTAATCTTACTCAAAAAGATAATCATCAGCAATATGAATACAGGATAGTCCCCAAAAAAGGAAATGAGCGATGGGTGAAAGTTCAAGTCAACTTACTTAAAGATACCAGTGATGAAGTAATTGGTCGTGTAGGTACAATAGAAGATATCACCAAAGAAATTAAATCCGCTAAAATTGCAAAAGAGGCAGAAAAAGATAAATTAAGGGCTGAATTTGCTGAGGAAACAACCAGAAAACTTCAAAAAGAAATTGATGAAAGAATCGCTGCCGAAGAAGAATTAAAATCTGCTAAGGAATTGAACCAATATATTATTGATTCATCAACGGATATGATTATTGCAACAGACATAAATGGTAAAATAACAGAGTTTAATCAAGCTGCAACAGAAGGATTTGGATATACTACATCAAGTATAATTGACACTCCTGTCAACCCTCTTTTCGCTAAGGACCTAAACCGTGAAGAAATTCTAGAGCGTGTTTTAAACGATGGAAAATGGAGTGGAGAAGTCCTTTGCAGAAGAGCAGACACTTCAACTTTCATAGGGTACCTTTCTGCATCTATTCTTTCAGGCCCTGAAAAAGAAGCTATAGGAACTATGGGGGTTTTAAGAGATATTACTGAACTTAAAAAAGCTGAAGAGGAACTTAAAAACAACATTCATCAGAAAGAAATTTTACTTAAAGAAGTACATCACCGTGTTAAAAATAATTTACAAGTAATTAGCTCTATATTAAATCTTCAGACTGGTTATATTAACGATGAGGATACATTGGATGTTATTCGAGAATGTCAAGACAGGATAAAATCAATGGCTTTTATCCATGAAAGTTTATATCAAAAAGAAGATTTTGCAGAAGTAAATTTTGCGGAGTATTTGCACAATCTTTGCAACAATATTTTATACTCCTATATGACACCAAACAGAAATATTAAATTGGATTTTGATATTGAGGATATATCCCTATCTTTAGACTCAGCTATTCCATGTGGATTAATAGTTAACGAACTGGTTTCCAACTGTTTTAAGTACGCGTTTAAGGATTTAAAAAATGGAGATATAAAGGTAACACTGACCAAAAATAAAGACAATAACAAACTCCTTATTGTGCACGATTCTGGTATAGGGCTACCTGAAGATTTAAATATTAAAACTAATGATTCATTAGGTTTACAATTAGTTTGGATGTTAGTCGATCAAATTGATGGAGAAATTAAATATGAATATGCTTCTGGAAGTAAATTCATTGTTAACTTTAAACGAGATTAATTAGTAATATGGCAAATACCAAGGTATTTATTTTAGAAGATGAAAACATTGTGGCAAAAGACATTGAACAAAGTCTTAAAAAATTAGGATATGATGTTGTTGGTGTAGCCTCTTCTGGAGAAAAAGTAAAGGAACTTTTAAATGAAGGATTAAAACCAGAAATCTTCTTGATGGATATTATGATAAAAGGAGATATGGACGGTATAGAAGTTGCAGAATATGTAAAAGAAAAGTATAATCTACCTGTTATTTTCTTAACCGCATATGCTGATGAAAACACACTCTCAAAAGCAAAAATAACCGAGCCTTACGGTTATATTTTAAAACCATTCAAAGAAATTGATTTACATACTACAATTGAAATGGCATTGTATAAACATCAAAAAACAGCTGAGATGAAAAAAGAGCTTGATGTTTATTCAACTCTTGTTAGCGAATCCAAGAACGGAAAAGACTATATTTTTGTAAAAAACAAAAGTAGATTAATCAAAATAAGTGTAGAAGACCTATTTTATGTTGAAGCATTAAAAGATTATGTAAACTTTCATTCTCGTCATGGAAAATATACAATTCACAGTACCATGAAAGATGTAGAATCAAAATTACCTGCTAAATTTTTCGCTAGAGTACACCGATCATTTATCGTTAATTTAGATAAAATCCTATCTATAGAACACGTTAACGGAAGACTTCAACTTGAAGGGTTAGAAAAATCCGTTCCTATCGGCGGATCATATAAAGATGAACTTTTAGAAAAATTCAACCTGTTATAATACTCTATTATATTTTATCTAACAGATACTGTTTAAACTCATTAAAATCCGGTTTAATCAAAGTCGCAACTTTATCTCTTCTCATATATTCCTGGAGCCTTTCAGGCACATCAATCTTTTGACCAATCACTGGTTCAACAACATCTCCAAATTTAGCAGGATGTGCCGTTTCCAAGACAATACCTTGAACATCATTTGATTTTTGGTATTCTTTTACCGCCATATAGCCAATAACTCCATGAGGTTCCATAAGATATCCCGTTCTGGAGATTACATCTCTCATACCTTCTTTTGTTTCCTCATCACTAAAAGCGTATCCCACCATTGACTCTTTTACCTTTTCCCAATCCCCTCCATGCAATTCCAATATTCTTACAAAATTGGACGGGTCACCAATATCCATAGCATTGGAAATCGTTGGAATAGATGGGCGAGCTTTGTAGATCCCCGTTCTTAAATATTCTGGAACCACATCGTTGGCATTTGTTGCTCCAATAAATCTAGCGATAGGAAGGCCCATTTGTTTAGCAAACATACCCGCAGTTAAGTTTCCAAAATTCCCTGACGGGCAAGAATAAACGACAGGTTTCGTTTTATCTTCCAATTGCTCGTATGAACCAAAATAGTAAAATGATTGTGGTAAGAAACGAGCAACATTAATTGAGTTAGCAGAAGATAATTTCATAGCTGCTCTTAATTCAGGATCATTGAACGCCTGTTTAACCATTGCCTGACAGTCATCGAATGATCCTTCGACCTCTAAGGTAGAAATGTTCTGCCCCATTGTGGTAAGTTGCTGCTCTTGAATTTTAGATACTAACCCTTTCGGATAAAGGATTACAACGTCAATTCCTTCCACTCCCAGAAATCCAGAAGCAACAGCTGATCCAGTATCACCAGAAGTAGCCACAAGTATCGTTATCTTTTCTCCGCTCTCCTGAACAAAATGTGATAAACATCTTCCTAAAAAACGTCCGCCTACATCTTTAAAAGCACAAGTTGGACCATGCCATAATTCCAGGGAGTAAACATCCTTTTCAACCTCAACAATTGGCAAAGGGAAATTTACAGTTTCAGAAACAATTCTTTTTAAATCTGAATCAGGTATTTCACCATCGACAAACCTTTTTGCAACTTCATATCCCAGCTCCTCAACAGAAGCTCCGGAACCAATTAATCCCTTTGGTAACTCATCAATTCTCTCAGGAAAATATAACCCACCGTCAGGGGCCAATCCTCTTATTACAGCATCCTTAAAGGATACTTTTTCAGAATTTTTTCTTGTACTGTAGTATTTCATTACCCTATAACTTTAGCCCCTTCAGAATTAACCTGAGAAACATGAATTTCGAAATCAACGCCATATTGAGTATACACATCACCCATTGCCGCCTTTACTTTATTTGCGGTTTCTTCCCCTTTAGACAAACCAAAAATAGAAGGTCCAGAACCTGAAATAGAACAACCTAAAGCCCCAGCTTCAATAGTTGCCCTTTTAACTTTTTCATAACCGGGTATAAGAATTGAACGAATTGGCTCAATAACAACATCTACTAATGATCGCCCTATTAAATCATAGTCTTCAGAATATAATCCCGCAACTAAACCTCCAACATTACCCCATTGAGTAATTGCTTTGGAAAGATCAATACCTCCCTTTAAAACTCTACGAGCATCCCTTGTCTTTACCTCCAGTTGAGGATGAATAACTGTCGCCCAAAGCTCTTTTGGAGAATCTATTTTAATAATATCCAAAGGTTCGTAAGACCTTACCAAAGTAAAACCACCACAAATTGAAGGTGCTACATTATCCGCATGCGCGACACCAGTTGCACAACGTTCTCCTTCCATTGCAAACTTAACCAACTCTTTTTTTGTGAAAGGAGTTCCTAATAATTCATTTACAGCAACTACTGCAGCTGCTGAACTGGCTGCTGAACTTCCAATTCCACTTCCTGGCTTTACGCCTTTAGTTAATTCGATTTCAAAACCTTGATCAGATCCTAATTTATCCAAAAGTGCTTTCACTGCCACTCCAGCTACATTTTTATCAGCTGCAAGAGGCAAATTTTCCGCATTATGACAAGCAGTAATTACAATATCGTTTTTATTAGTTTTTGTAACCAACGCCTCATCACCCGGGTAATCCAAGGCCAAACCTAAAACATCGAAACCACATGCTACATTAGCAACAGTTGCTGGGGCAAATACTTTTAACTGATTCATTTTTTAATAGTTAGCAATTCTTACAATGTCCGCAAAAACCCCTGCGGCAGTGACTCCCGCTCCTGCCCCCGCTCCTTGAATAACCATGGGTTGTGAAACATACCTATCTGTATACAATGCTACTGTATTATCAGTTCCTTGCAAATTATAAAATGGATGAGTTGAGTCAACGGCTTGCAATTCAACAGTTGCTTTTCCATCCTCATACTTAGCAATAACTCTTAATTTTCTATCTTCAGATTGAGCATTTCCAACCATTTGTCGGAAAGTTGATTCGTCATTCTTTAACAACTGGAAAAAATCTTCCACAGTATCTACTTCGAAGCAAGCTTTAGGAAGAATATCTTTTACCTCTATATCATCAAATTCCATTTTAATTCCTGCTTCACGAACCAGAATTAATATTTTACGTTTAACATCCACGCCTGATAAATCTATTCTTGGATCTGGCTCAGTATACCCTTCCGTTTTTGCCTGCATTACAACATCATGAAAAGTATTACTTCCATCATATGTATTGAAAATAAAATTTAATGATCCAGAAACTGTAGCCTCTATTTTTTGAATTCGATCTCCAGAATGAACCAAATCGTTAATGGTCCCAATTACCGGAAGACCTGCTCCAACATTTGTTTCATACAAAAACTTAACATTATTCTTCAAACATATTGCTTTAAGTTCTTGATATAATTCATAATCCGAAGAGCAAGCAATTTTATTTGCAGTAACAACATTAATATTATTTTCCAACGCTGTTTTATATACTGATGCAATTTCATAATTTGCCGTACAGTCAACAAAAACAGAATTTCTTAAATTTAATTCAGAAATTTTATCAATTAAAATATCTTTCTCAAAAGCATCTGAAGAAGCATCCACTTTATCTTGCCATCCATCAAGATCAATTCCTTCAGAATCCAGCAACATCTTTTTTGAATTTGCCAGCCCAGCAACACGAACTACAATATTTGAATTTTTCTGTAACACTTTTTGTTGTTGCTTTACCTGCTCAACTAAAGTTCCTCCAACATTACCTACACCAACCACAAAAAGGTTGAGCACTTTGTTTGATCCTTCAAAATGGTTTTCATGAAGTACATTTAATGCTTTTTTAACATCTTTTTCTTCTATCACTGCCGAAATATTTCTCTCTGATGATCCTTGAGCAATAGCTCTCATATTTACTCCATTACTTCCAAGTGTGTTAAACATTTTTCCACTCACATTAACCTGTCCACTCATCTTTTCACCAACTAAGGCAATAACCGACAAACCAGTTTCAACTCTTGGACTATTAATTTTTCCTGTTTGAATTTCAAACTCAAATTCTTCTTTAACCGCATCAACCGCAAGGGTTATATCTTCTGGGTTAATTGCAAATGATATTGAATGCTCAGATGATGCCTGAGTAATTAAAATAATATTCACTTTCGCTTTGGAAAGAGCACCAAATAAACGAGCTGATATTCCAGGAATACCAATCATACCGGAACCACTTAAACTCGCAAGAGCTATCTTGTCAATTGAACTAATCCCTTTAATCGGCATACCTTCATCAGCACTTGCAGTAATTAAGGTACCTTGATCTTCTGGAGAAAAAGTATTTTTAATTTTTAGAGGAATTCCTTTTTTGTAAACAGGCAAAATTGTTGGCGGATAAATAACCTTCGCTCCAAAATGAGAAAGCTCCATAGCTTCCTTATAAGAAGCAAACTTGACCGGGAATGCAGATTTCACCTTCCTTGGATCCGCAGTATACATACCGCTAACGTCGGTCCATATTTGTAATTCAGCAGCATTTGATCCTGCTGCAAACAAAGCGGCAGAGAAATCAGACCCACCTCTTCCCAAAGTAGAAGTTACTCCCTCCTCTGTAGAAGCTACAAAACCAGGAGCAACAAATACATTTGAACTGCTCGACTCAAAAAATTCTTGAATTTTTTTATAAGTTCTGTCATACAAAACAGTAGCTCCTCCAAATTCAGTATTAGTTGATATCAATGATTTTGAATCGACCAATTCGGCTCCAATGGATTTACTAAGTAAAATGGACGAGAGTGATTCTCCAAAACTAACAATATAATCAGATGTTTTAAGAGACAGCTCTCTAACAAGATAAACTCCATTTAATATATCTTCTAATTGGTTTAAAAGAACTTTAACATTAGCAATCACTCCACTTTGCTGATCAATTGTAATTAATTCCCGAATCGCATCGAAATGTTTGTTTTCGATTTTTTTTACAATTTCTTTATACGAACCATCTCCATTCGCAGCTAATTGACTTGCAGCTAAAAGTTTATTGGTGACTTGCGTCATAGCTGAAACAACTACAATTATCCTATCATCTTTTGCCTCATTAGCAATTATATTTTTCACCTTTTTGATAGATTCTGCTGTCCCTACAGATGTTCCTCCAAATTTTAAAACCTTCATTTCTATTTTTTTAAATTGTTTCGAACTGCGCGCCTAAGGCGCAAAAATATTGAATTATGTCGTGACTAAATAACGATTTAGTCAGAAATAACGATAGTAGTATATTATATGTGAAAATTACGCCCCAAAAGGGGTGATAATAGCGATAGCGATAGTGGTAATTATCGATGTGTTTTGAATTGTATTTATGCTATTATTTCTCATTTACATCTCAAATATACAAAGAAAAACCAAATTAAATGTAAACCGTAAATTAGCTATTCATTAATGCGCAGAAAAATCACCATATTATTTTTCATGTACTCTCTAATATTTTCGGGATGTTCTCCAAAATTTCATGACAGTTATAGCGGAAAAGGAGACGGAAGAAGCTATAAAATCAGGTTTAATGATTCCTACGGAGGAGGAAGTGGGAGAAGAAGCCAACTGGGATATAAAGATTCATACCGTGGTAGAACTGGTGGACGAAAAAACCAAATGCGCTATCGAGATGCATACAGCGGACAAGCAGGTGGACGAAGAAGCCAAATGAGGTTCAGGGACACATACAGTGGAGTAACAGGTGGACGAAAAAATCAAATGCGATTCAGAGATTCTTATGGTGGAAGTAGTGGACGAAAAAATCAACACGGATTTAAAGATTCTTACGGAGGGGAAAATGGACGAAAACGACAACATGGTTTCAGGGATTCTTATGGAAGTAAAAGTAAAGGCAGAAAAGGACAACTTGGATTTAAAGATTCCTACAGCTCTGCTAACTCCAGAAAATTAAACTCAAAATTTAAAGATTCATACAGTTCAAATAATTCGAGAAAATTAAACTCAAAATTTAAAGATTCATACAGCTCAAAACAAATCGGTAATTCTGAAAGCAAAAGTATTATTGGAATTAAATTCAAACTATTTAAAAAACGGGATAGTTATAACTCTCCCTCCAAAAAACATAAAATTCCCAAAAAAAAGAAAAAAATAAATCGTTCAACTCGATTTGAAGGAATGAAGTAATATGAAGAATATATTTTGATTTATAAGATAGTTGAATAATTGCTTAATTTAGAGGTATGAAATCAACAACTGCAAAAAGCACTTTTGCTTCAGCAACACACATCGTTTTGCCAAACAATACAAATACCCTGGGAAACTTAATGGGAGGACAACTTTTAAACTGGCTTGACGTTATTGGCGCAATAAGCGCTCACAGACATTGCCGAAGAGTAGTTGTTACTGCATCCGTTGGAAAAGTTGCTTTTCAAAAACCTATAAAACTGGGTGATATTGTAACACTTGAAGCAAAAGTTTCAAGAGCATTTACTTCAAGTATGGAAGTTGTAATGGATGTTTGGGTTGAAGATCATATAACAGGTGATAAAAAAAGACACAATGAAGCTATTTTCACCTTTGTAGCGGTAGATCAAATTGGACGCCCAATTGAAGTCCCGGAGTTAATTCCAGAATCAGATCAAGAAAAAGAGCGTTATAAAGGAGCGTTAAGAAGGAGACAACTTAATTTGATTATGGCTGGAAAAATGTCTGCAAAAGACGCTATTGAACTAAAGTCCTTATTTCAATAAACTTAGGATAAAAGGATGAAAAAAAATCAAGATGAAAAAAGATCCCTTTGGCAACGGTTAAAAGTTCGCTACCACCTATCCATCGTTAATAAAAATTTATTTCTTGAAGTTTACAGTAGAAATATTTCCCTTGGAAGATTAATTCTTTTGATAACGGCAAGCACTCTTTCCGTAAGTTTACTTACTTATTTAATAATAGCTTTCACACCCGTTAAATCCTATATAATTCCGGGTTATGAATCCGCATCAGATCATGCTTATTTAATAGAAAACACCAAACAACTGTTCAGACTTCAAAAAAAAGTTCAAAGTAAAATTGAATACAGTTTAAAACTCGATTCTACCTTTCAAGATTTTGGAATTCCACTTGACTCTATAAACAACGCAACATTTGAAAAGGTAAATTTAGAGGCAAGAAATAATGAATTATTACCCGATGGATTTATCAATCTCTCCTTTTCAGAAGAATCGAAATCTTTAGCCTATTTTCATTTTTTCAAACCAATTACAGGACTTATATCAAAAGAATTAAAAATAAATGAAGGTCATAATGGAATAGATATCGTGGCTGAAAAAAATGCCGGTGTAAAGAGCACTTTAAATGGAAAGGTCATTTTATCGGCATGGACAGTAGAAACAGGACATGTTATTGCCATCCAACACAGCAATGATTTAATTAGTGTTTACAAACATAATTCTGTTTTATTAAAAAAAGAAGGAGCCATTGTCAAAGCAGGAGAGGTAATTGCTATTGTTGGAAATAGCGGAAAATTCACAACAGGACCTCATTTACATTTCGAAATATGGTTTAAAGGCTCTCCCTTAAACCCAGAGGAAGTAATTAATTTTGAATAAAAAACCATTAACAACAAATACCACAATTAAACAAAAATGAATTGCCCTTCTTGCTCAAAAAAAATCAACCCAAAAGCTATAAGATGTCCATATTGTAAAACTGTATTGGTATCTAAAGAAAAATTTTCCGAAACGGTAAAAAAGCGAAAAGAAAAATCCTTGGAGACAGAAAAAAAAGACTTTATTAAGTCTGGAAGAAACACATTGTTGATTGTTGGCGGTTTAAATATAATCCCACTATTCATTTATCTTTCTCAAGGAGATGATCTGTCAGCAATTATTCAAGGCATTATTGCTGGAATTTTCTTAGGACTAGGTTTGTTAGCCACAAAGGCTCCATATGCAGCTTTACTCTCAGGGATAATTGTATATCTATTGGTAATAGGCCTCTCAGCACTTGCAGATCCAGAAAGTATTGTTAAAGGTATCTTTGTTAAAATAATTGTTATTTATTATCTCTTTAAAGGTATGCTTGCAGCCAATAAATTCAAGAAAAAATACAAAAACAAAGACATACTTGATGCTGCTTAAAAATAAATTTTAATCCAACCAAAGAACACATTTAAAAGAGCCTATAACGAATATTACATATTGGATAAAGACACGATTTAAAAGTAAATCAGCTTTAAAATGATAAGTGTCGACACCATGAACAAGGCTGTTAAAGGAAATCCAAATTTAAAGTAGTCCTTGAACTTATATCCACCCGGACCATATACCATTAAATTGGTTTGATATCCAATGGGAGTTAAAAAAGTTTTAGAACCCGCAAAAGCAACACAAAAAAGAAAAGGTTTGTAATCATAACCCTTTAATTCTGCAAAACTTAAAGCAACTGGAAGAATTATAGAAACCGCGGCAATATTGGTCATGTATGCAGCCAGTAAATTGGTAATTAAATATACACCCGCTAAAATCCCCATTATACCCAAGGGTTCCAGTATAGTCAATCCTTCGGTTGCTATAAACTTAGCAGCGCCACTTTTGTCCATAGCCACACCTATGGAAAGAGCACCCCCCATTATCGCTATTAAATTAATATTAATAGCTCGCTTTACCTCACCAAACAAAACAACTCGCGTTAACAATAAAAACACAAATAGAAGTAAAAGTGACTGAAAAAGACTCAATAAACCAAGTGCAGGAAGAAGAATAGCAATAACTGTTGAAATAATTAATGAAGTTGACTTCTTTCCATCAATATCTTGTAATTGGCGAACATTGGAAATCAACGTAACTTCTTTTGCCTGAGCTATTCTTTTATAAAAATCATGTCCTGCTACACATAACATCATATCTCCTTTTTGCAGAGTCATCTCACCTATTTTACCGTACAATTTCTCACCATCTCTTCTTACTGCAATAATAGCCGCATCAAATTTAGCTCTAAAATCAGTATCTTTTATTTTCTTCCTTGATAAGGATGAGTTATAAGGGACAATCACCTCAACCACTTCTTTTTTACGCTGTAATTTTTCCAGATCATTAGGCATCTCCAAGCCCAGATCCAAATTCACGATATCGGCAATATTATCAGTTTCTCCGGCAAATATTATATAATCTCCGGCACGCATAATCTCCTTTGGCCCGGGAGCTGTTCTTACCTTATCGGGACGAACAATTTCAACTAAATAAAGTCCTTTTAAACTTCTTAAATTTGACTCTCCGATTGTTTTTCCAACTAAAGGAGATTTTTCCGTTACTAATAAATCAACTAAATATTCTCTTTTGTTTTTATGAAAATTGGAAATCATACCTGTATTGTCAGGAAGAATCTTTTTGCCAAAAATTAAAATATATACTATTCCGATCAATACAAGAGGAGCCCCTATTTGAAAAAAAGAAAACATAGTAAGTCCTGCAGAAGGACCAATTTCACCAACTACAATACTATTAGCAATTAAATTAGTAGATGTCCCTATAAGAGTTAGCCCGCCACCCATTATTGCGGCAAAAGATAGTGGGATTAATAATTTTGAGGGAGAAATATTATTCTTTTTTCCCCAATCAACAACATAAGGTAATAATAATGCAACCAATGGAGTGTTATTCATAAACCCTGAAAAAAGAGATACGTAAGCAGTCATTTTAAAAGTGAATTTGAAATAACCTTTTGTTTTCAAGAATAAATTCTGAAAGATATTTTCAATTACCGGACTCCTTTTTAAGAATTGGCCTATAACCAATAACATTATAATAATTGCTACCTGTTCATCAGCAAAGGACGACAGCACATCATTGGTTGTTATAATACCCGGAAATACCAAAAGTCCAACGGCACCCAAAAAAGTAATAGAAGTATTGTAAATCTCCCGATACAAAAAAATAATTGTTAGCAGAACTACTCCAATTACGTAAATGTGGATTCCTAAATCGCTAATATATTCACTCAATTGAAACATAAATCACCGACAAAGTTAGCAATACTAATAAAAGTAATTTTTAACCTGTAAATTTTCCGGTGTAAAGGCCCTATATATTTAAATTAAGTTTGTTAATAACTTGTCAATAAACCAGTTGAAAAAGAAGACTTTTTATTTGTAATTTCTACTAGTTAAAATATTTATCTTTATCATCTTACTGATGAAATGAATATTCGTTTAGAAAAAATAGCAAAAGAGCTTCTTATTGATTATGACTGTGTCATTATTCCCGAATTTGGTGGATTCATAACGCATTACAGACCCGCTCTACTTGAGCCGAATAAAAACATAATACTTCCTCCTGGCAAAAGTGTATCATTTAATTCAAAACTTTGTAAAAATGATGGTTTACTTGCACAAAATGTCGCCTTAAAAACAGGATTGAATTATAATGACGCCTTAAAAGCTATTCAACTCAAAGTTCTTTTTTGGGAAAATGAATTAGAAAAATCCAAATATTTAGAACTGGAAGGGCTTGGATCTTTCATATTAAACGAAGAAGAAAATTTGGTTTTTGAGCAATTTAACGAAACAAATTTTTCCTGTGATGCTTTTGGTTTAACAAATGTGCATGCGTCGCCAATAGAAAGAGTCGGTCTTACACAAAGAATTGAACGTGGTTTAGATCAAAAAAAGGCATCACCAAAGATTATAAAGACAATTAGAATCACAAGTGCAGCTGCTGCGGTAATTCTGTCGGGAATTTTTATAGGTTTTCAATTAACGAAAAGTTATACAACCGAAAATTTAAGTTTAAGTTTTACGCCTGTTATTAAAAGTGATACCCCCAAAAAAAGTGTTGATAAAAAAACGATTGAGTTTGTTAAGCCAAATACAAATCAGAAGGAATATAAAGAATTCGGAGAAGTACTTACCAAAGAAGATGTTCAATGCTTCAAGGACTATGGACATTTAAAAGAACCTGAAAATCTCAAAAAGATAAAAGAAATTCAAGCAGAAAAAGCAATTATTGAGGCCAAATTTAATTCCATAAAAAAAATAAATCCAGCAGATAAAATAAGTAAAACTCCACAGGAACCTAAATTTCACGTAATAGCTGGTTGTTTTGGTGTTGAAGCGAACGCAACCAAGATGGTTAAAAAACTCAAAAATGAAGGTTTTAAAGATGCTCGACTAGCCGGAAAATCAAAATCTGGATTACTTCGAGTTTCTTATGGCTCATATCATAAAAAAATTGTGGCTCTTAAAGCACTTGCAAAAGCAAAATTATCTCATAATGTAAACGCATGGTTAGCTAAAGACTAACTTTTCGCTGGCAAAACTCTCTAAATTAATCGTTAATTAGTTCATTAATCAAAAAATCTTATTTCGATTTATAGACATAAAGCAAATATTTATTTGTAAAACCTGATTTTTAATTACTTTTTACACATTTAAAAAAAAACAACAGAATTATATTTTGATAATTATGTTTCTTTATGTGAATAGGCAAATTTTATTTTGAACAACTCTAATTCTATACTATCTTTGTGCACGCTATTTTAAAAATGGTTAGAAGCGTGAATAAACTTAATTGATAAATCTCAAAGTCAAAACAGTGTTTATACTGCGTAGCCATTCATATTTTGAATAAATTTTTAGATAATGAGTTTGGATAATATTAAAAGAATTAAAGATTGGGGATTAGGAATAAAAGATCATATGATTGTTTCTGGCCCTTGTAGTGCTGAAACTGAAGAGCAGGTATTGAGTACGGCCAGAGAAGTTTCGAAAGATGGAAGAGTCAATGTACTTAGGGCAGGTATATGGAAGCCAAGAACAAGACCTGGTTCTTTCGAAGGAATTGGAGAGGTTGGTTTAGAATGGCTAAATAAAGCAAAGGCAGAAACTGGATTATTAACCGCTACTGAAGTTGCAAATGCTGCTCATGTTGAAGCATGTTTAAAAGCAGGAATTGACATCTTATGGGTTGGTGCAAGAACCACAGTAAACCCTTTCTCTGTTCAGGAAGTAGCTGATGCTTTGAAAGGTGTTAACATTCCTGTACTTGTAAAAAACCCCATTAATCCGGATTTAAGTTTATGGCAAGGAGGGTTGGAGCGAATTGCTTCTGCCGGTATCACAAGGTTAGCTGCCATTCACCGAGGGTTTTCTACTTATGAAAAAACACCATTCCGAAATTTACCAAAATGGGACATGGCTATTGAAATGATGAGAAAATTTCCTCAAATAGATATTATAAACGACCCGTCACACATTGCAGGGAATAGAGACCTGTTGCCTTATGTATGTCAAAAAGCAATTGACTTAAACATGGAAGGGTTAATGATTGAATCTCATATTTCCCCATCAGTAGCATGGTCAGATGCCGCCCAGCAAGTTTCACCGAGTGGTTTAACCGAATTATTAGACAGTTTAACCTTTAGGCAGGAATCCGTAGAAACAGCAGATGCAAATCAACTGGACTCATTGAGAAAAGAAATCGATGAACTGGATGATGATATTTTCCAAAAAATTGCATCGAGGATGAACGTGGCAGACCAGATTGGAAAATACAAAAGAGACAATAGTGTTACTATTTTGCAAGTTGATCGATGGGAAGAAATTGTTAATAAAAGAGTTTCATTAGGTGTTGCTATGGGATTAGATGATAATTTTGTCAAAAATTACTTGAAATTAATTCACAAAGAATCTATACGCCGTCAAAACCTCGTAATGAATGAGGTTCAAGCTGAGTTGGCTGGAAAATAAACCATTAGTAATTAAAAAAGGCCAGGATCTCCTGGCCTTTTTTTGTTTGATTATCATAGAAAATTCAGATTCTAATTAAGAAAACAAATCCCCTTGAGATCCTCTAAAATTAATCCCTAAATGTTTATAAGCTTGTTCGGTAGCCTCTCTTCCTCTTTGTGTTCTATTAATAAACCCTTCTTTAATTAAAAAAGGCTCATATACCTCTTCAATGGTTCCTGCGTCTTCACCAACAGCAGTTGCTATTGTATTTATGCCTACCGGACCGCCTTTAAACTTGTCTACAATGGTTGCAAGAATCTTAATATCCATATCATCAAGACCATTTTCATCAACATTCAGTGCTTTCAAAGCATTATTGGTTACTTTCATAGTTATTGTGCCATCACCTTTTATTTGAGCAAAATCACGCAATCTTCTTAATATAGCATTTGCAATTCTTGGTGTACCCCTGCTTCTTCTCGCAATTTCAAAAGCAGCATCTTCATTGATAGGAACATTTAACAAATGTGCAGAACGTAATATAATTAAGTGCAACAATTCTGCATCATAATATTCCAGCCTGCAATTAATTCCAAAACGGGCTCTAAGAGGAGATGTTAACAATCCCGAACGTGTTGTAGCACCAATTAAAGTAAAGGGCTCCAAACCTATTTGAACGGTCCTGGCATTTGGTCCTGAATCAATCATTATATCAATTTTGTAATCTTCCATAGCTGAGTAAAGGTATTCCTCAACTACAGGACTCAATCGGTGAATTTCATCAATAAACAAGACATCTCCTTCTGCTAAATTGGTAAGAAGACCTGCCAGATCTCCTGGTTTATCAAGCATTGGACCAGAGACCAATTTGATATTGCTACCCAGTTCATTAGAAATGATATTCGCTAATGTCGTTTTACCCAAACCAGGGGGGCCATGCAATAAAACGTGATCCAAAGCCTCTTCTCTTTTTAAAGCTGCTTGAACAAACACAGATAGATTATCCAATACTTTTTTTTGACCGGTAAAGTCTTCAAACGTTTTTGGGCGAAGAACTCTTTCAAATTCTACTTCAGGACTTGATAGATTTTCTCCCGAAGGATCTAGTGCTTCATTCATTGGTCATACTTAGTTATTGTTCTTAACATCTACTATTGATACTTTCTGGATAATAATGATTGTAACTTCTGATAAGGTTCTTCATCTAATAACCAACTTCGCTTTTGAGCAACCTCTGTCAGCTTATCCTTAGCTTCAGTTAATGAGACACAATTGTTCAACTCCTCGATTGTTTTTAAAAACTGTTCCGTATTGCCATCGAAAAGTTCATTTGTGAATAAAAATTTTTCATTGATTCCAATAGCACTGTTTAAATTCTCAATTTTTTTGCGTGCTAATTTTGCGGCCAAACTATTGTCTTCTTCCTCTTGAGAATCATAAAGTAAACCAGAGGAATTTGATGATATAGCAGATGTAATTTCATTCTCCAATTGCTCAACAATTTCTTCGTGAGAGGGTATATCATCTATAGTTTGTCTATCTTTTTCTATTTTCGGTTTTTCTGCCTGAGTATACTCCAAAGCTTCGTTAAACCCTTCTTCTATTTCGTGTTCAACTTCTACAGAATTAGAAACCTCAGGTAAAGGCTCTTTTTCTTGTAATTGAATTTCTAATTGCTCACTCTTTTTATTCTGTTCATCAAACAAAACATACGATAAAATAACAGAGCCCTCATGGAGTTCTCTAGCATCTTGAATCAACTCTCTTAACAAAGATTTGTTTACACTTCCTCCTAAGCTTTCTATTTTTGCCAAATTAGTATTGATGGCTTTTTGATTTGTTTTTAATTGCTGAATAACTTCTAAAAAACTGCTCATAACAAAACGGTTGTTTAATAAATTTAACTTTTAATTCCCATATATAGCATCCAAACCACAAGTGAGTATTCACTTATTCAAGTTAACAAAGTAAACTATTCAGTTGAAATTTCAGTTCAAAATTAGCCGAACCAACATTCAAAACTTCATTATAATTGTTATATCCAATAGCATGCCAACTCAATAATCTAGTCAGTATTGTTAATTTTTGAAAATAGTATGATGGAATAAAAAAGAAAAAGTATAGAACCTTAAAAACTATTTGCTCTCGTTTACAATATAGTTAATCTTTAAGGCGGAAGCGTCTCTTAACTCCTCTTTTACCTCACTGACAATTCCTAGTTTTGTTTTTTTATCAACCTTTAAGCAAACTACCATTTTTTTTGCTTTCGAGGCTCCAATTTGAGGATCAACTTCAGAATAGCTCGCTTTAATACTAGCTCTTTTTTCATCCAGAAACATTCGAATATCCTTTTTGCTTTTTATAGCATCATTGAGCTGTATTGACGTTTTATCTCCATAGGTTTTCTGTAAAGACTTTACAGGTACTCCCAACTGAATATAGGCAGTAGGGGTTTTATCTTCCAACTTACCTGTTTCAGAGGCAGTCGGCAGTTTTACCATTACACTGGCTTCATTGTCTTTAGATTTTGTAGCTACCATAAAAAAGAACAAAAGCATGAATACAATGTCCGGTAGGGACGCTGTCGAGATACCGGGCTCTATTCTTTTCTTCTTGCCGTCGTCGAATTTAGACATATTTATTTTCTTTTTTATTGAACTACCGGTGCTTCGGAAATATTTTCTTTGTACACCATTTTCAACATTTCTCTTTCTTGCAGAGTCAGGTCTTCCCAGCCTCTATTCAAAACTTTCTTAGCTAAATCGCTTCTTAATGCAGTATACGCTCGCTTTAAATGATCCTTGAGAAGAATATACGTATCATACTCAGCTCCCTGAGTAGCCTGCATATTTACAACGTGCTCTGATTTCCTAAAGTCATCTCCAAAAACCTGCAGAGCTTTTAACCTTAATTCAGATTTTCTTAACTTTCTTTTGGCAGAAGNTTGCTTTGTTTCGTCAGCATTTTCCAATGCTTTTTTGTTTTTATCAATTCTAACCTGAAGTTCTTCTTCGGTTACCGCCCTACTTACTGGCCAATCATCTCTCTTGGAGGGATTCAGAATCATTTCCTTTACCAATATTGGTATCTCTTCCATTTTGACGAGTTTCCCTTCAAACAAAATCAAATTGTTATTATTCACCAATACCTCAATTACATTTCTCTTATTAACAGGTTCTGGAGGAGGTCCCTCAACCTTTTCAGGAAGCAGCTGAAACATTCCAGATTCTTTACTCATCTCTGAAGTAACAAGGAAAAATATAAGCAACAGGAAGGCAATATCCGCCATCGAACCTGCATTTACTTCTGGTGCTTTTCGTTTAGGCATATTATAATTTTAAAGCTCTTTTAACTTCTGTCGCAGCGATTAAAAGAACAGCGATAATTGTAACTACATACAGAGAATAAATCCCCCCTTCCGAGAGTTTACTACCTTCAATCAAACTTCCATCCTGATCATAGGAATCCGTTGAAACGTTATAACCGATTAAAAAGATTAATCCCAAGGATAAAGCACTGATGATAAATTTCATTCCCGCTCTGGGGTTCTCTGCAAAATTAAAGACTGCAAACGCAACAGTTACGATAGTTATCGCGTACAATAAACCCAAAGAAAATTGAATCAATGTCATCGAGTCAATTCCCCCGTTTAGAGTAAGAAGAATCAATATCCAAATGATTAAAATCAACCCCCACTTACCAATAATTAAACCTAATTTCATAGTTTGAATGAATTTACCGTTATACTGCTGATCCAATTTTGTTTTGAACAATTTTAACGAATGCATTGGAAGCNTCCTCCATTTGGTTAACCAGATTGTCAATTTTTGCAACTACAATGTTATAAAAAACCTGCAAAATAATCGCAACAATCAAACCTGCAACCGTAGTAATTAAAGCCATTTTTATGTCGCCTGCCATTGCTGAAGCCTCAATTCCACCTGCTTCTGCAATAGAGTCAAACGCTCCAATCATACCTAAAACCGTTCCTAAAAACCCCAGCATCGGGGCCANTGCAATGAACAAAGATATCCAGGAAACGCCTTTCTCCATTAATCCCNTTTGAACCGAACCTCCTGCAATAACAGCCTTTTCAACCTGCTCAATACCTTCATCTGATCTTACTAATCCATCATAAAAAATCGCACCAACTGGCCCTCTTGTGTTTCTGCACACCTCCTTGGCACCATCAACCCCTTCAGTATTTAATGCTTCTTCAACTTGCTGTAAAACTTTTTTTGTGTTCACATTGGATAGGCTCAAATAAATAATTCGCTCTATGGCAGTTGCAATCCCTAAAATTAAGCAGGCCAAAACCCAAATCATGAAAAATACACCTCCTTCTATGAATCGCCTCTTAACCTTTTGGGTAAATGAAGGCTCCTTACCTCCCTCAACAGCAACAGCTTCAACAGGCTCTTGTGAGCCAGATTCTTCAACATTGACTTCTTCAACAGCTACAGTGTTTTCTGGTTGATTGTTTTTTTGCTCCTGTTGAGCATATGTATTAGTTGAATACATCGCTAAAAATAGCGTTAAGAAAAGCATTAAGGGCGAAACGAGTTTTTTCATATTANTATTGAATTACTTAATTATTGGTGCTTTTAAAATTTCTGCTACCGAATTAAAAATTTAATTTTGTTTACAATTCATTTTTAGCAAACAAAGGTGCTTATCAATGAATATGCCGCGAAGTTAACATTTCGATGTTAATTTTAAGTTAACTTAATATTTCCCTTTGATTATTATGGAAAACAGAAGACAACAAAAAATAGCCAAAGTACTNAAACAGGATTTGGCAATCCTTTTTCAGCGTGAATCTCGAACTATGTTCAAAGGTGCTTTTATAACCNTAACTTCTGTTCGAATAACAGCTGACATGTCCTGCGCTAAAGTATACCTCAGTATCATGGGAAATAATGACGAAGCTGTGTTAACTGAAGTAAAAGAAAAATCAAAAGAAATAAGAACCATCATTGCAAAGCAGGTTAGGCATCAAATGCGAAAGGTTCCTGAATTTCAGTTCTTTATTGATGATTCACTGGATTACTATGAGAAAATCGATGACTTGCTAAAACAATAATTTGAATTTTTCTCTTTCNATAGCATTCAGATACCTTTTTTCAAAGAAAAAAAAACAATGTAATCAATTGGATTACGTGGATTTCAGTTTCCGTTGTTGCAATTGTTGCTGGTGCATTAATTATTATATTATCAGCAATGAATGGTTTATCCTCATCGGTGAGAAATTTGTATTCTAATTTTGACCCTGAAATTAAAATTGAAACCCATAAAGGAATTCGTTTTAACCCAGATAGCCTAGCCGTAAAAAAAATAGAGCAACTTGAAGGTGTAACAGGCATATCTTATGCTCTGGAAGAAACTGCTCTTCTAAAATATGGAGACAACCAAGAGGTCGCGACCGTTAAAGGAGTTACCAACTATTTTTCTAAAATCACCAATATTGAAAGCTCCATTATTGAAGGGCATTATGGACCATTTATTGGCGGACCAAACGAAAGTGTTTTAGGCATCAATATAGCCTACAAACTTGGTGTAAACACGGATAGCAACACTCCTTTGAGAATNTACATCCCCAATATTAACGGCAACTCAAGCGGACCGTCTGATTTATTTAAATCCATCAGCACATACCCCAGAGGAATATTTGATATTAATTCTGATTTCAACAGCAAGTATATTATTGTTTCAATTGACCAAGCCAGGAACTTAATTGGCATCACGAATACTATTAATGCCATAGAAGTTGGAATAGACTCCCTTTTCAACTCTAAAGATGTTAAAGCGGGTATTCAAGAAATATTGGGTGATGCATACAGTGTAAAAACACGATTTGAACAAAACGAATTTCTTTTCAAATCTATAAATGCAGAAAAATGGATAACGCTTTTGATTCTTTCCTTAGTAATTATTTTAGCAATTTTTAATGTAATGGGGTCTTTAACGATGCTGGTAATCGATAAGAAAAAAGATGTTTTTGTGCTAAAAAGTATGGGAGCAAACCAAAATCAAATAAAGCTAATTTTTTGGCTGGAAGGATTTTTAATTTCTGCTTTTGGCTCCTTTATCGGACTTACGTTAGGAATTGGGCTTCTTTTACTTCAACTTCAGTTTTGTTTTTTTGGCTACGGAACAAGTAGTGGCTTTGACTGTTTTCCTGTTGAACTTCATTTTTTTGATGTGATAATAATCCTCCTTGTAATCAATGGTATTGGGTGTATTGCTTCTTTAATTCCAATTAGAAGAATCAAATAATTTTTTAATTACAAACCCAAAGGTTCCATGTTTAGGGTTTATCGTTTATTTTTATAACCAAATTTACTGTAATGAAACTTTGGGATAAAGGATTTAATGTTGACAAAGCAATAGAAAACTTCACTGTTGGAAACGATACAGAGCTCGACATGTATTTGGCTCCGTTTGATGTATTGGGAAATATTGCACACATTACAATGCTAACAGAAGTTGGCTTGTTAGAAAAATCCGAGTTACCTGCTTTGAAAAAAGAGCTGGCTAAAATTTATGCATCCACTCAGGATGGATCTTTCCGAATTGAAAATGGGATGGAGGATGTACACTCTCAAGTTGAATCTATCTTAACCGCAAAACTTGGTGACGTAGGAAAAAAAATACACAGCGCTCGATCAAGAAACGACCAGGTTTTAGTGGATTTAAAGCTTTATGGAAGAAATGAATTGATACAGATAGCTACTCTTGTGAAAAAACTATTTGATGCTTTTCAAGAACAAAGNGANNCNNATAAANATGTATTNNTNCCNGGNTATACNCATTTACAGGTGGCNATGCCTTCATCATTTGGNTTGTGGTTTGGAGCGCANGCAGANTCTCTTGCCGATGACATGGATTTNTTGNCCACCGCCTTTCGATTTACCAATCAAAACCCTCTAGGTTCGGCCGCAGGTTATGGCTCTTCTTTTCCAATCAACCGAACAAGAACGACTGATTTACTTGGTTTTGAAGACTTACATTACAATGTAGTGTATGCGCAAATGACACGTGGAAAAACAGAAAGAACTGTTGCTTATTCAATAAGTGCATTGGCAACAACTTTGATGAAATTTGCTGCTGATTGTTGCTTGTTCATGAGCCAGAATTTCGGATTTATTGAACTTCCTGAAGAATTTACAACAGGTTCAAGCATCATGCCCCACAAAAAAAACCCAGATGTTTTTGAATTAATGAGAGGGAAGTGTAATAAACTGCAAGCAATTCCCGGAGAACTGGCTGCAATTACAGGCAATTTAACCTCTGGGTATTTTAGAGACTTGCAGTTGCTCAAAGAAAAGTACATTTATGCATTTACAGAAATAAAATCATGTTTAGAAATTGCCTTGTTAATGGTACCGAATATTTCCATTAAAAAAGGCATTCTCAACAACGATATATATGATTATCTTTTCAGTGTTGAAGAGGTCAACCGAAGAGTTTTAGAAGGAGTTCCGTTTCGAGAAGCATACAAGCAAGTTGGTATTGAAATTGAAAATGGAAATTTCAAACCAAACAAAGAGGTAAAACACACTCATGAAGGTTCATTAGGTAACCTATGTACTAAACAAATTAAAAANAAAATGNAAGTTAATTATTCAAAAATTGATTCCACTAAAATTGATTCTGCCCTAAACAAGCTCCTTGGATGATTTAATCCAATTGTTTTCTCGGCTTTACATAGCACCGGATGATGAATTTTTCCAAAACCTTGAGACAGGGATATTTATCTTCATAAAAGCACATATGACCTCCCTTTTCAGACAAATGAAAAGAACCGTCTGCGCACAACTCGCTTTGTGCTTTCAAATCTCGCCAACGAACAACCAGATCTTTTTTTCCAGCAATACATAAAACCGGATAAGGAGCAAAGCGGAGAATAATCTCACGGTCAGGACGAACTTTCATTCCTTCCAAAGCAGCCAAAACTCCTTGCTTGGGCGTTTTTAATGCTGTATTTACCACTCTACGAACAGCCCCTCGTAATGCAGCCGTATTTTTATTTACAAACAAATTGGGTATCGCCTCTTTAATGAACATTTCATGATTTCTCTTCACTACCTGAATGGCTCTATTTCGGAACTTTACTTTCTCTTCAGTGTCCGGTTTAGCCGTTGAGTTAAACAAACACAATCCCTTGAGAGCATCTGGATACTTATCTCCAAAAGCTAAAGCCACATAACCACCCAGCGAGTGACCAACAATAACTGCTTTTCGTTTGTTGTTATCATCCAGTATCTTTTTTACACATCCAGCCATTTCTTCCATAGAGTGGATATATCCCAAACACTCACTTTTACCATGACCGGGTAAGTCAATAGAATAAACCGTATTATGTTTAGACAATACCTTGGCGTAGTCATCCCAAACCTTATGACTTTCTAAAAAGCCATGAATAAGAAACACTGTTCTTTTTGAACGACCTTTTTGAAAATAATTAATTTTAGCTCCTTTGTATATTGCTGTTTTTAGCATCATTTAAATTTAGTAAGAAGGCTTTTTCTCTGCCAATAAAGTTATAAACAAGATATACCATAATTGAATTGGCAACTACAGAAAGAAATTTTAAATTAGCAGCTGAAAAAAAATAAAAAACTATGAAAAAACCTTTACTAATAATTTTAGCAGCAATTTCCTTATCAACTTTTGCAAGTATTAATATAACTTCAACTGACATGAAGTGGGTCGTAGGAAATACGTGGACAATGGATGTTAATTCAGGAGTTTCCATTGACAATTTTACAAAAACAGGAACAAACGTCTCCTGGGACTTAACTTCTTATTCAAACTCATCAACAATTGATACGGTGAAGGTTTTAAATAAAACATCAGGAACTAATTCAACTATCAAAATTAAATCTGATATTATTTCTGGAACTAACTATGAACCTCTTACAAACGATTGGGCTATGGAGACTTTTGATGTAGCAGGTAACGATGTTGCATTTCTTTCCGGCAGCCATAATTTAGGTTTTCCTCATTCTGAAAATGACACATGGAGCTCAACATCGAGTGTTGTGAACTTAGCTGATTTTTTTAATCCATATCCAACATCGATTACAGGATCAGTAATAGCCACCGGAGAAGTAGTTACAAATTATGGTACATTCAGTGCTTTATTGGTTGAAGAAAATTTCTCAATACCGGGATATACAATAAATGAAACATACTACTACTGGGAAACAAAAGAATACGGAAGAATAGCTACACTAATTGATGGAAAACTTAGTGTAATGAAAAACAATAATTTTGACCCGGTTGCGACTGTTTCAAATCAAAAAACAGAAAAAGGTAACTTTTATATTTTCCCTAATCCTTCAACAGAAAACTTTACTGTTAAAGCAGATGCGTTAGAGAACGTAACTGTATTTGATGCAATTGGAAATCTGGTATANAACGAAACAGTGAGTAATAACTCAATTACTGTTATTACATCAAATTTAAATTCAGGAATTTACTTCGTACAAGCGATAGCAAACGGAAAAACCGTTACTTCAAGAATTGTGGTGAAATAATTTCACTAAGGAAACAAAAAAAAGCCTCGCAAAATGCGGGGCTTTTTTTGTTTCCTTCAATAATAAAGAAGAACTTTATACATCCCTAACCTTTTTATATTTTTTAACACCAACTATATTTAGATGAAAAGCTGGATGACAATAATACTTATCACTTTCGTTTTGAGCACTCATGCTCAATCAGAAATGAAATGTTCATCCTGTGAAGACTCTTTAGTTAAAACCAAAAGTATAGTAATTGATGATGACCCTTTTCTGGAAAGAATAGACAGCTTGCATGAAGCACAACTGTTTAATAAAAACCCCGTCAGCTACAACATTCGTGATTTAAACATTCATAAACTCCCCCTTGATTCTATTCCTGTGTACTCTGACTCAATACTGCAATTNAGAATGCAGGACATGAATACCTTTTCACCCATCGAGTTTACGTTTAACACTAAAGTAAAGCGGTGTATAAATGTTTANGGAAAAAACAGAAGACAAATGCTATCTAAAGTAATGGGAATGGCTGAATTATATTTTCCAATGTTCGAAGAGGANCTGGAAAAAAACGATTTACCCATGGAACTAAAATACCTTCCTGTTGTGGAATCAGCACTAAACAACACAGTAAGATCAAGAGCTGGTGCAGTGGGAATGTGGCAATTTATGTACCGAACGGGGAAATATTTAGGATTGGAAATTAATTCTTTCGTCGATGAAAGGAGAGATCCTGTCAAGTCCACTAAAGCAGCCGTAGAATACCTATCATACCTCCACGATATTTACGACAACTGGCTTTTAGCGCTTGCTGCTTACAACGCCGGTCCTGGCAATGTAAACAAGGCCATAAGAAGAGCTGGTGGACAAAAAAACTTCTGGGCCATTCAATATGGATTGCCTCGTGAAACCAGGAACTATGTTCCTTCTTTTATGGCTGTTGCGTATTTACTAAATCATTCTGCTGATCATAATT
The DNA here is from genome assembly GCA_002720635.1 of Flavobacteriales bacterium. Classification (GTDB taxonomy): domain Bacteria; phylum Bacteroidota; class Bacteroidia; order Flavobacteriales_C. Next base: position 40,272 of record PBJD01000022.1, read on the forward strand.
TGTACCCGGTAAAACCGAAATTTGAAATTAGAAACATTGACACCGTCAGCTTAAAAGAATCCATTCATTTTAATCAAATAGCACAAGTTCTTTGTATTCCCTATAAAGACATTGTTTTTTTAAATCCTCAATACAAAAGAGCTTACATACCTGTTAAAAAAAATGACTCTATCAGATATACAATAACACTTCCTGTCTCTGTAATTGGTGATTTTTTAGCTAACGAAACAATCATATACAATTACAAAGACAAGGAGGTCAACACAACTCCAATAGACATCTATGCTAACAGAAGTGAAATTATTCACAGAGTTAGAAACGGAGAGAGTGTTGGCTTGATCGCACAACGTTACAACGTAAGAGTTTCTGACATAAGAGAATGGAATGACCTCTCCAGTAAAAAATATATTCACCCGGGACAAAAGCTTGTAATTTTCGCTAAAAAAAACCCTTCGGCTACCAATGGGTATACGATAACAGAAGAACAAACATACAATGGATATCTCTACTATACTATTCGACGTGGCGATACGTTATGGGACATAGCTAAAAAATATAAAGGTGTGTCTGCTAGCGATATTATGAAACTCAATCACATGTCTGCAAGAAAAATATTAAAGCCCGGGATGAAAATTAAAATTAAGTCCACATAAATAAACATGCGATACATAACTTTAGCCTTAACCCTATTAGTTCTTTTTTCTTGTAATAATGAAGAAGAAAACAACTCAAACTTCTCTTATCTGCCCGATGCTGTTGGAGGGTATAGTACTGTAAACATTATTGCCGACCAAACGCTTTGGGATTATGGGCTACAAAAACATATTGAACCTGTATTCACAAAAGAAATAGAGGGATTGCTAAATAGAGAATCCGAGTTCGATATACAAACAGTCNGGTCAAAAGCATTTAACAGACTATTTCAGCGCCAGAGGTTCATAGTAATCTTTGTTTCCTCAAACAAAGTAATTTCAGAAGGTGTAACCGTAAAGAAAAATGTTTATGCCAATGGACAAATTATTGTTCAGGTATCCGGTAAATCGGAGATGAACGCAGTAAAGGTCTTTAATAAAAAAAAAGCAGAGATTTTCACATTACTGGATAACCACAGGACATCTGTAATTCAGCAACTAGCAAAAGCTAAAAGCAACCATAAGTTAGAGGAACAACTATTAAATAGTCAAGGAATTAAACTTACAATACCACAAAGTTATACTCTGGCCCTTGACACAAATAATTTTTTTTATGTAACTAAAAAAGCTAAAATTAAATGCGAAAAATTTAATCATGGCAACTGTTACATTCAAACAGGTATTTTCACTTATTTCTTTGATTATTCTTCTCAAGATGTTTTTACACCAAATAAATTCATTGCAATGCGAGATTCAGTAACGAAACTCTACATCGAAGGTAGTTCAGAATATGATTCTTTAAGAAGCTATATGAAGGTGTACAAAGANCTACCCGTATCAAGCGAAAACATNAACNTTAATGGAAAATACGCATACGAGATAAAAGGATGGTGGGATTTACAGAATGGCACAATGGGGGGACCATTTATTAGTGTTGCCTATGTAGATGAGCTAAGAAATCGGGTAATTGTTTCGGATGCATTTGTGTTCGGACCAAACTTCAATAAAAGGAGATTTGTCAAAGAGCTGGAGGCTGTTTGTTTATCAATTCAAGCAAATTAACATACTATCCATTTAACTCAATTCCGAATTCCAAAAATCAACAGTACTTGCTGGTTTTCTGTTTAAAACCTTTTCTAAAACAGAATGTTCATGCACATTATCTTCGCCCAAAAGCAAATACTGATCAATACTCATTATTTTCGGGAAAATTTTAATGAGTATTCTGAATGGAAAATCAATTAGCCATTTGGGGATAGGTATGATTTTAATTTTTCCTTTTCCAGAAATATTAATCCAATCTTCCAAAGAAAAAATATCAGGACCAGTTGCATAGATCATCTGACTCTCCAGATTTTTCCTTATGCATTCAATAGCCGAATACGCNACATCCTCCCCCATGACAGGTTGAAATTTTGCACTTAAAAAATGTGCCGGGCAGGGCAGGAATCCTAATTGCCATTTCGCCATATTTTTTAACATTAAAACTTTACCAATAATTGCGGTACCAGGAGTACAAACAAAGCTTGGACGAATAATGTTCCAATTTTTCTGTTTTTGTAAAATTTCATCTGCTTCACCTTTGGTTGAAGCATAACGGGAAGGTGATGATGAATCAGCACCAAGAACAGATATGTGAATAATTTTTGGACTACCTAAACTTATCCTTTCCTTTACAATTTTTTTGATTACTCGGATATGAATCTTTTCAAAAGTATTTTCGCCTTTTTCCTCAATAATACCAACAGAATTAATAATCACATCCAATTTACCAAGCGGACTCCAATCGTTCTCAAAAANATTAAATGNAAATCCNTTTAATCCACTTCCTGATCGGGAGCAACTCAAAACTTCAGCATCAGGAAATTCTTGAATTACTTTTTGCGTTATCACCGAGCCTACCTGACCCGTACCTCCAAAAATTGCTATTCTCATTTTATTTCAAGTGTTTTTTGGAAACCAACACTGGCGAGTTCCACGAATAATCCAAGTTATCTTTTACTTTAAATGCTCCTAAAAAACGAGCGGTTTTAAAAAAATTAGTAGCAAAATAATAACATTTAATCGGTTCAATAGGCCAATAGTTTTCCTTAAATATTTTAGAAACCAATATTCCATTCTCATTGGTTTCATAAACCCTGTCAATTCTATGAATTTTTTGATGCAAAAAAGGTTCATAAGTGCATTTAGAATAAGGGTCTAGAGCATACTCTATGTGCTTGGATCCCTGCTTTAAACTAAATGCATCAAAATATTCCATAATGTTTGCATAAGTTGACTTTTGGTTTAAAATTAAATTACCAAAAAAATTTAACAAAGGCCGATTGGAAAAATTTTTTAAAAAATAAACTCCTTTGGGTTTATTTATTCCTGATATTTCTGTATCATCCAATAAAAGGCGAAACGCTACATACCTGTATCCAAACTTAAAAAACGGAAAAACGGACGGATACATATTTTTCAACTTTACATCTACCATAGAAATTATAGATCTTCCGTTCTCTTGCAGGACCCTGAATGATTTTGGAACTAAAGGAAGTACCTCCTCNAGTTTCACTGAAAAATTAATTAATTTAATGTCTCGTAATTCTCCTCTGAACTTCATAATAAAAACTTAAAAAATTATATATCCCAGCAACAATAAACTTGCTGTAATGTGCAAGATTAACCACCAGATGATTGTTTGAAGTTGACTTTCTCCCAAAATTTTCATTCTTCGATAATGCATCCAAATCATAACTACCTCACTCAGTCCCATACTTATCAAAAGCCATGAAATACCTGGGTAAAATAAAAAACCAAAAAGACCAATAGTTTGGAAAAACATGGCTACTCCTGCAATCATAGCAAGATGCCCCCAATAATCCCATTTATTTGATTTTCGATATACAATTCCCACCAATAACCAACCTAAACCTGTAATGCTTATAAGTTTCCATCCCGTTAAAAACATAAATTCACTGTAAGTAGCAAAAATCTCTCCTTTTAAGTACGTCACTATACCTGCGTAAAACGCCATAAACATTATAAAGGAGAATCTGTAGGGTTTCTTAAGTGTGGGAGAACAAGTTGAACCCGATGGTTGTAAAGGAGCAATTACTCTTCGATTGCTAGCTAAAAACAAATACACCTTATTCATCAAACGCTTTATTGATTTTAAAGCCATAATACTTGCTAAAACTTTATGTTTAACCCCAATGAGGTTAATGTACCCCTCATATCCATAACTTACTTCTAGGGTTTCATTGTTGATTACNGCCATCTCATCACAAGCTTTTACCGGATTAACATTACAGGCAATAGAGTTGTCTGAGAATCGTTCAAGTTCAATGCTTTGATTTTCATCAATGAGCCCGAAAAAACCACCTGTTTTCACTACAATACTGCAAATGGCACATTTATTATCAAAAACAATACTGTATTTATTCATTTCATTTAAAATTTAATATGATTAACAATCAAACTAAACGTTTACTTTTTTGCTGTAACCTTATAATATCCAATGGATTTTCTACTTAATCCAAGAAAGAAAATAGTGAAACACGCTTTTAAATTGTTCCAATTTTGTCTTTTTAATTTTTCTTTTTTAAAAGCACTTTTTACCAAATAAAATANAGATAAAAAAGGAGCGTGTACAGCAGAAGGAGCTACTTTCCAACTAATTTCTTCCANTTTTATTTCTCTGAAGCCAATCTGTTTCACTGCATATACCAGATCGTTTATGTTAGGAAAAGAAGTCAGTGCCCAATTCTCACATACCAGTTGGTGCATTTTTTTTGTTATTGCAGAGAGTTCACTCTCTGGCTTTTTCAAAAAACCATCAATCATTGTAAACCTACCTCCAGATTTCAAAACACGATATGCTTCTGATAAAGGCTCCGATTTATCTGTTCCTTCTCCATGGCAAAGACTTTCTAAACCGAAAGCAGCATCAATTGAAGCAGAGGGCAATGGAAGTTGATTATAATCTCCAAGAATGACAGAAGCATTCTTAATATTCAGTTGCTGAATCATTTCTTCCGATTTCTTTACTTGCCAAGGGGTAATTGTAACTCCTTTAAAAGTAACTTGCGGATATCTTTTTGCACCATATCTAATTGTTGCAGCAAGTCCACACCCCATATCAAGAATCGAATTACCAGGGAGTAATTCCAAAGATTCTAAAACCACCTGATTCATTCTTTGCAACATGGTTTCCCTACTTAAACAATCCCATTTTTTTGCAGCATATCCAAAATGCATGTTGAAATTTTTACTCCAATATTCATAATCGGGACCAGCCTCCGTATAATAGTCAATTATATAATTTCCGCTTTCCGCCTGAAATTCTGTTCTTACTTTTAAGTTTATTGCTTTTGCTTTAGTAGTCATAGCGTTCAATAGTTTCAATTTTTTTTGAAACATTAAGGGCAAAAAATTTATTTCTTTACCAAAAATTTCATTAATGATCCTGTAAACCAATGCTCATCAGCCTTGACCATTTTATCCAGCATCTTATTTGTACTGTCTCCAAGCTGATGAATATCTCCTACGATCTTTTTAAAGTAATCTCCGTATCCTGATTCAATATTTTGAGATTGTAAATCTTGTAATAAATTTAATATTGGAACCAATTCTCTTTTCCTTCTTTCCTTTAGAATTTGAATGGCAGTTTTATATATATCTTTCTCTGCAGTAAAAAACTCTTTTCTTTCTCCAAACTTTATAACCTTATGAACAATACCCCATGATATCAGCTCACGAACATTCATATTNACGTTTCCTCTGGAAATGTTTAGCTTAATCATAATTTCTTCGGCAGAAAGCGGGTCTTCACCAATTAAAAGAAGGGCGTGTATTTGAGCCATAGTTCTATTGATCCCCCATTGAGTCCCGATAGCTCCCCAGGCAGCTATAAACTTTTCTTCCGCTTCTTTTAACTCCATAACACAATATTATATTATATTTCTGAACTTTCAAAATTTTTTGAAATCTAATAGACTGTTTATTTTCTATTTTGCAAATAGAAATAGTTTAAACAATAAAAAAAGCCACTCTTTTAATTTGAATGACTTTTCAATTACAACTATTTAAATCGTTAACTTTCCTGTTGTTGTGCGTTTTTAGCTTCAATAGAGAGAGTTGTATGAGGCACTATCTTTAGTCGTTCTTTTGAAATAAGCTTTCCAGTTTGCCTGCAAACTCCATATGTTTTATTTTCTATTCTTACTATGGCAGCTTTTAACTGTTGAATAAATTTTCTCTGACGATGCGCCAACTGAGCTATTTTTTCACGTCCTAATGCCTCAGACCCATCTTCCATAGATCCTAATTTTTTTCCTGTTTCGTCTCCTGAATTGTTACCTGAATAATCAATTTGACCCTGAAAATGTTTTAAGTCTTTTTCAGCGTTTGCAATTTTCTCTTCAATTAATTCCTTAAAAGCAGCCAGGTCTTTATCAGAATACCTCAATACTTGATTCATAACATATTAAATTAAAAAACTTTGCAGTTTACTTTGCAAAGTAATTGCTCTAATAACTACTTTTTCAGCCTTAAGGTTTCGTTTGAACAGCTTTTTTTTAAAAAAGAGTGAGTAAATTCCAATCTAAGCTCTTTGAATTGCAATTTCTGTGACTAAATTCTCATCCACCTCAACCTCTAAAGACCCGGGAACAAAATCCAGAACCTGCACTTCTTTCGCCAGAACCTCAGAACAGATGTATTCTTTATAATTGGATATTACTTCATCAATTCCCTCAACATTTTTAATTAGCAAATTAATATTATCTGTTAATTCAAAATCCTTTTCTTTACGGAGGTTTTGAATTCTATTGACCAACTCTCTGGCAATCCCTTCTTGCTTCAATTCCTCAGTTAAAGTGATATCTAATGCTACAGTATATTTACCTTCATTAGCGACCAACAGTCCAGGAATATCCTGGGTAGAAATTTCAACTTCTTCCAACAAAATTTCAGGATTTCCGTCAATATCTAATGAATATTTCCCATCTCGTTCAATAGCTGCTATATCAGCTTGTTGGAATTGAGCAATGGCAGCAGCTACATTTTTCATTTGCTTTCCGTACTTTCTACCCAACAACTTAAAATTAGCTTTAACTTTCTTTACCAAAACTCCTGAATCATTTTTTAAATATTCCAGTTCTTTTACATTAACTTCTGATAGAATCAGGTCCTTTACTGCTTCAATTTGACGTTCAAATTTTTCATTCAATATTGGAACCATGATTTTTTGAAGAGGCTGACGAACCTTTAACTTATTTTTTTTCCTAAGCCCCAAAACTAATGAGGAATGCTTTTGAGCAATTTCCATCCTCTCTTCTAAATCAATATCAATTTCAGAAGAATTCGAAACCGGAAAATTAGATAAATGAACAGATTCCACTTTGTGTCTCCCGGAAACAGCATCTAAATCTTTAAATAACTGATCCATAAAAAAGGGGGCTATTGGTGCTGATAGTTGAGCAACAACTTCTAAACATCTNTATAAGGTTTGATAGGCAGAAATTTTATCTTCACTGTAATCACCTTTCCAGAAACGTCTTCTGCATAACCTTACATACCAGTTTGACAGCTGTTCAGAAACAAAATCCTGAATTGNTCTGGCCGCCTTGGTTGGCTCATAGTCTGCATAATCCTGATCAACTGATTTAATTAAACTGTTTAATTTTGAAAGAATCCANCGGTCAATTTCAGGTCGTTTTGACAAAGCCATCTCTTCTTGAGAATAATCGAAACCATCCAGATTAGCATATAAAGCAAAAAACTGATACGTATTGTAAATGGTTCCAAAAAACTTTCTTTGAACTTCTTTAATACCTTCTAAATCAAACTTCAAGTTATCCCATGGCTGAGAGTTGCTCATCATATACCAACGGGTAGCATCAGGACCAAACTTTGAAAGTGTTTCAAATGGATCAATTGCATTGCCCTTACTTTTACTCATCTTCTGACCTGTTTTATCCAGAACAAGTCCATTACTAACCACATTTTTATACGCTACAGAGTCGAAACACATCGTCGCAATAGCGTGCAAAGTATAAAACCAGCCTCTTGTCTGATCTACGCCTTCAGCTATAAAATCAGCAGGAAATGCTTTATTTTCATCTATTAATTCCTTATTCTCAAATGGATAATGCCATTGCGCATATGGCATTGATCCGGAATCAAACCATACATCACATAAATCAGGATCTCTTTTCATTTGTTTTCCACCCGGAGAAACCAATATAATTTCATCTACGTAATTCTTGTGCAAATCAAATGTTGCGTAATTGGATTCACTCATATCACCAACAACAAAATCAGCCAATGGGTTTGCCTCCATTACACCTGCATCAACNGCTTTCTGACACTCCGTTTTTAATTCCTCAACTGAACCGATACAAATTTGTTCATCNCCTTCTGAGGTGCTCCATATTGGTATTGGAATTCCCCAATAACGTGAGCGCGATAAATTCCAATCATTAGCATTCTCTAACCAATTACCAAAACGACCTGTTCCTGTTGATGCTGGTTTCCAGTTTATTGTGTTGTTCAACTCAGACATCCTTGATTTAACCTTTGTAGCTTTGATAAACCAACTATCCAGAGGATAATACAAAACAGGTTTGTGTGTCCGCCAACAATGGGGATAACTGTGCTCATATTTTTCAACCTTAAAGGCTTTGTTTTCTGTTTTTAACTGGATGGCAATTAAAACGTCAGCAGACTTTTCAGGACGATCAGCCTCATCGTAATAATCATTTTTCACAAACATTCCTCCTAATTCTCCCCCTAATTCCTTTACAAACTTGCCTGTTAAATCAACCAGAGGAACAGGATTTTCCTTTTTATCGAGGATCAACATTGGCGGAACGCCTGCTTCTTTTGCAACTAAGGCATCATCAGCACCGAATGTTGGTGCTATGTGAACAATACCTGTTCCGTCTTCGGTAGTTACAAAATCCCCTTTTATTACTTGAAATGCTTTTTCAGCATCTTGATATGGCAAACACCCCTTTATCAACTGCTCATAACGAATTCCCACCAAGTCTTTCCCANAGAATTTTTTGTCTACAAAAAAAGGAATTTTTTTGTCTCCTTCTTTAAAAACTAAATCTTCTTCAGAATCAACAGGAAAGAACTTGCCCGAAAATTGTTTCTCCACTAAAGGGGACCCTATAATTACCTGAATTGATTCGCCCGTATATTGATTAAATGATTTAACTAAAGAATATTCTATTTTGGGACCAACACATAATGCAGTATTTGATGGAAGTGTCCAAGGAGTTGTTGTCCAGGCCAAAATATGAACATCTCCTTCAACACCCCACTTATCTTTGAATTCTGAGCTTATTACTTTAAACTGAGCCACAACTGTTGTGTCCTTGACATCTTGGTAGCAACCCTCCATATTAACTTCGGCTGAAGAAAGACCAGTTCCTGCTGCTGGAGAATATGGCTGAATGGTATATCCTTGATACATTAACTCTTTAGAATAAAGCTGCTTAACCAACCACCAAACTGTTTCCATATATTTGTTGGTGTACGTAATATATGGGTCATTCAAATCAACCCAGTATCCCATTTTTTCAGTCAACTCGTTCCATTTATCGGTATATCGCATAACCGACTCACGACAGGCTTTGTTGTAGTCGTCTATTGAAATTTTTTCACCAATATCCTCTTTAGTTATACCCATTTCTTTCTCAACGCCCAACTCAACGGGTAAACCATGAGTATCCCAACCTGCTTTCCTGTTTACTCTATATCCTTTTAAAGTTTTATATCTGCAAAAAATATCTTTAATTGACCTTGCCATTGCATGGTGAATACCAGGCATTCCATTTGCTGAGGGTGGACCTTCAAAAAAAACAAAGGGTTTCTTTTCATCTCTGTATAAAATAGACTTCTCAAAAATAGAATTCACCTTCCAGAACTCCTGGACTTCTTTCCCAACATCAGGAAGATTCAACCCCTTGTATTCCGTATATTTTTTGCTCATAATATCGATTTATAACCCCCAACTATATTAGGGTTTGCAAAAATAATAAATTCAAAGGAGTTGAAATGACCATGGACTATAAAAATCTGTTTATCAACTGATTAATTTTACAGTTTTACAAAACAAATACTTTTATAAGTATTGAAAGAACTGTTCTAAGAAAGCACAAGAAAATTTCACTTATCTTTTTTCAAGAAAAATAATTCATTTGCAATAAAATAAACTCCAAAAGAATAATCGGGTAAAACATCATTTCTCAAATCTACATAAAGATTCATCCGTAACTCAAGTTTTAAATTGTTACTCATATGCCTTTTCAAACGAAATTTAGTAAAAAAAAGCTGTCTGTTATCTTGATGGAAATCTAAATCAGACTCCGCAATACTCATATATAAATATTCCCCACTTGATGAAACAAATTTATTTCCACTCCAATACCCTGATTCAAAATAAAAGTAGTCATGTTCAATATCTCCTGAAAACAAAAAACCATTACCATTCTTATAGTGCTTATAATTTTCTCCTTCATCAGGTAACCCCAGGCTTTTATAAACCAAAATTTTTGGCCTTATGGAATAACTTAAATATTGTGATTTTAAACTAAAATCAAAACCATATGATCCATTGAATAGAGAGAAAGCAGGCCCATTATAACTATCTATTTCACCTCCTTTATGATAAATTAACAGTTGACAATCTCCTGCAACCTGATAGCGTTTTTTATTCAAAAACTTAATCTTACTGTGATTACCAAGAGTAAACTCCTCTTGAAATGGATCTCCTTCAAGAATAAATTGCTCCCAGTTTAGCCATAAATCTGAATCTATAAATTCAGAGTAATTAAGGATTTGAACGCCATACTCAACATTATCTAAATAATATCGATCAAATCGATATAGTGGTTCAGCTAAATAATGATTTAAATTCCCGTAAAGACTTCCGAATACAAGTTCAAACCCATTGGTTACTTTATGATGTATTTGATAAATAGGCACTAATTGAGACAATCCATCTAAACCTGAATATTTTAATCCAAAAGCCCCAAAGTTTAATTTTGTGCTCTTGTTAAAGTAATATTCAAGAGTAGGTTTAAACATAACACCAATACCGGTAAAACCGGTAGCAAAATCACTCTCGTATTCATTATTTTTAAAAAAGGATGAACTCTCGAATCTCAAATTTAAATCCTTATTGCAACTGTCACATAAAAACTCTCTTGTAAGAAATGTATTTGTTGCAAATGAATTTTTAACACCCAAAAAAAAGGTTAAAAAAAATATAATCTTTACTGTCTTTCCATTCATTTGTACAGGTATAAAACTGCTTCTTTGATTCTGTTAACAGGGACAACTAACTCCTTCAAAGCAAAACAAAAGATTATCAGTTTAATTAATAACTTATCTACTGAGTAAAGAGTTTCCAAGGTGAGAGAAAAATCTCCACGAAAAAAACAGCTATTATTCAGATAAGATATTTGAGAAAATACTAAAAATCATCAAAATCAATAGTCTCAAAATCATCTATTGAATTCGCCTTTCTTTTGGTACAATCAAACTCTTCATTTTTCAGGGATTCAGGAACATCAAATTTTCCTTTGGAAATTCTGATTTTTGGGTTTTTGTAAACATCATTCATATAATATCCCCAGATTGGAAGAGCCATATTTGTACCCATCCCCAAACGAAGAGATAAAAAATGTGCTGCCCTGTCTTCACATCCCGTCCAAACTCCGGTAACCAAATCGGGTGTTATCCCCATAAACCAGCCATCACTTTGCATTTGCGTAGTTCCAGTTTTTCCTGCAATTTTTACTGAGTATGGAATATTTCCGTAGGGTCGGCCTGGAGATCGCAATCGAACGCCGGTTCCATAGGTTAATTTGCCTGCAACCTTCGGGCCGTATTCTGCAACTCCACTTAAAAGTTCAATCATCTTATATGCATTCTCTTCAGTCATAACCTCCTGTCTTCCCGGAATCGGTGACCATATAATTGATCCGTTTTTATCCTCAATTTTTGTTATAAACTGAGGTTCAACTCGAATTCCCTTATTCGCAAAGACACAATACGCTGAAACCATATCATAAAGAGAAACATCTGGTGTCCCCAGACAAATAGAAGGCACTGGTTCTATTGGTGTTGTAATACCGCAGCGACGCGCTACATCAATTACCGATTCGGGGCCAAAATTTTTCATTATTCTGGCAGTTATTGAATTGATGGAATTTGCTAATGCCATTTTTAACGTTAAAGGCTGACCATCTAAATGGGATTCTTCTCCAGCATTTTTTGGTTTCCAGGCTTCTTCTAAATCATAAGTTCCGGCAGGAAAAGTAACTTCTTCATTTAAGTATTCTTCACAAGGATTTACGCCGTTTTCAATTGCCGTGGCATATACAAAAGGTTTAAATGTAGAACCAACCTGCCTCGTAGCTCTAACGTGATCGTATTGAAAATATTTATAATTAATACCTCCAACCCATGCTTTTATAAAACCGGTATGAGGATCGATGGATAAAAGTCCGGAGCGTAAATACCATTTATGATGAATAACTGAATCCTTAGGACTCATTATTGTATCCTTTTCTCCATCCCATGTAAAAATTCGCATTGGAATTTTTACATCAAATTCAACCATCATTTCTTGATCAAATGGCTTCCAGAATTTAAGGTATTCTTTTCTTTTTTGTTCGAGTTCTTCTTTAAAATCAACACTTTTAGTCTTATACTTTTGTATGCTGTCTTGAAAAACTTTTATTTCTTTACGTACTCGAATTTTTTCTTTTCTTATAGACCATACGTTTGTTGTATCTCTGTTTAATCTATTTAGTTCTTTTTGAACTAAATAACGTTTACTGTCATAATATTTTACTTTATTTTTCCAACGTTGATTTTTAGTAGTAGCGCGATTGAATGCATATGTTACCAATCGAACCTTTTTGTTTGCATCCAAAGCTCTCCTGTATCTAGCTGAGGTTCGTATACCATTTTTAATGAGTTTCTCAACGGCAGCAGACTTTTCTTGTTCGGTGTAGTCTTCAAAATAAAAAGGAGCATATTTTTTTAAATCTCTTGTTTTGGATTTCCAATGTTTAAAAAATGCTGGCTGAAGCTCTTTGCTTAAATGAGTTTTAACTGCATTCTCAGCATACTGCTGCATGTTATAATTTATACTTGTGTATATTTTCAAGCCATCTTGATACATATTGTATGAGGTACCATCGGGCTTTTTAAGTTTTTTAAATATTTTTTTTAATTTCTTTTTTACCTCTTGGCGAAAATAGGTAGCTGTTCCGGAATGATGAGATGCTAAATTAAATTTTATTCCCAGCGGTAAGTTTTTCAGCGAATCAAACTCTTCTTTTGTTATTTTATCGTTCTTCAACATTTGAGCAAAAACGACATTTCTCCTGAATAAAGTTGTATCAGGTCTTCTTAACGGATTGAATAAGGCCGGGTTTTTAGCCATTCCCACAAACATAGCAGCTTGCTCAATTTTCAAATTTTGGGTAGTGGAATTAAAATAAACCTGCGATGCTGATTTAATCCCTGCAGCATTATTCACAAAATCGAGAGTATTAAAGTACTTAATGATTATCTCTTCTTTTGTGTACTGTTTTTCCAACTGAACAGCAACGACCCATTCCTTGAGTTTTTGTTTGGCTCTTTCCCATTTGTTTTTAACTACTTTTTCAGTAAACAACATTTTAGCTAATTGCTGCGATATTGTACTTCCGCCCCCTGAACTACCTCCCTTTATTATTGCACGAGCTAAGGATTTTCCATCAATACCACTATGGTCATAAAACCTTTCATCTTCAGTAGATACTAATGCGTCTTCCAGAAAAGGTGACAGCTCATGATATTCCGCCAAAGCTCTGTTTTCCTTGAATATTGTACCTAATTGTTTTCCATCAGAAGAGAGCAGGCTTGTCGCGAGTAAAGTTTTTGGATTTTCTAACTGCTGAAAAGAAGGTAATTTCCCCAAAAGTTGCTTATTAGCAATCCCGTTAAACAGATAATATCCGAAACCTATTCCTAAACAAAACAAAAGCCAGAAAACGATTATATAAACCTTATAGGACGGTTTTTCCTGCAATAGCTTTTTAACTTCTTTAGTCATTGCCGAACAAGTTTTTCTATCCTGGCGCCAACAGATACTACTTCTTTTAATAAGTCATCACGCATTCCTTGTTTAACTTTTATTTGATAAATCCCATTTTCAGGATTTTGTATAGCATAAGGATAGTAAGCCGTTGATTCTTTCAATTCAACATCCTTATCTTCCAGATAAGCCATCGACTCCATGATACCAGCTCCTTCAACACCTTCAGTCCAGTAACCATCGGGAGTCATTAATAGATGATTCAAGGTGTCTTTAACTGGATGTTCCTGACCAGGAATTTGTATTTCGACAAACAAATACATGTTTCTATAAAAATAATCTGTGGTGTTTCTGATATTAATCCCAATTGTAATAACTGGAGGTAATTCCGTTAATGAATCTGTTTTAAATACCAATACTGAGTCCTTGTGCCATCCTTCCATGTGGATATCAATATCCTCTCCATAAACAAATTTACTATCACAACTTGTTAAAATTAAAATGGAAAATGCTACTGCTAAAAACCTTTTCATGTGCTTTCTGCTGATTGATTATATCCATTTGAATCTATGTCTTGTTTATTTTCTTTTTTGGGGTTCAATTTTTTCTTTGGATTGTATTGATTTGACTTTTTTTGTTGAGAAATTAATCGCTTCTTTTTACTTTTATTTAGTTTGCTTTTTTTCTTTGGAAAATTTTGGGCATTTTTTTTATCGACTTCAACTTGATTCGTTCTGTTTTTTACACTTCGTTTATTTTTTGAGCGTCTGTTATTATTATTTGTTTTATCAAATCTAGTTAAATCATCTTGACCTACTACATTTAAATAGTCAATTTCCCTTTCTTTATCAAACCCTTCTATAACCTCAAGAAGTTCTTCTGGGAACTCTCCATTCTTGTTTAAACCCTGGACTGTTTTTACCCTATCAACCGGAACAGGAATAAAATTCAATTTATCTTGCTTAGAAGTATACCAATAAATCCCTTTAAAAATATCCGTCTTAAAGTGAAAAAACTCTTCGTCTTCAGTTTTTAAATTAAGATTTGATTCTGGAAAATCTTTTATGGCATCCAAATAACTATCCAATTCATAATTTAGACAACATTTTAACTTACCACATTGACCGGCCAACTTTTGCGGATTTAAAGAAAGCTGCTGATATCTTGCTGCACTCGTTGTTACTGATCTAAAATCGGTAAGCCAGGAACTGCAGCATAATTCTCTTCCACAAGATCCAACACCCCCTAATTTTGAAGCTTCCTGACGAGCCCCTATTTGGCGCATTTCAATCCTAATCTTAAAAGTAGAAGCATAAATCTTTATCAGTTCTCTAAAATCAACTCTCTGATTAGCCGTATAATAAAATGTAGCTTTTGTTTTGTCTCCTTGATACTCAACATCACAAATTTTCATATTCAAACCCAACTCAATTGCAAATTTTCTTGCCTGAGTCATTGTAGACTTTTCCATGCTGATTGCTTCTTGCCACTTATCTATATCATTCTGACGAGCCTTTCTGTATATATTTAAAATCTCATTTGTTTTAATCGATTTCTTTTGAACCTGTATTCTAACAAGTTCACCTATTAAAGAAACTGTACCTATATCATGACCTGGAGAAGATTCAACAGCTACAACATCACCAACACATAATGATAATTTTTCTTTATTATCAAAATAAGCCTTACGCCCATTCTTAAACCTTACCTCAACCCAATCTGGTTGGTTAACCATACTTGGATTACTCATATTTGACAGCCAGTCGAAAACGTTGAGTTTATTACATCCTCCGCTTTCACAACTACCATTACTCTTGCAACCTCCGGGTAAATTATTGGCACCTCTTCCTGTACTGCATCCTGAACATCCCATATCTTATCTTTGAAAAGGTTATATCTTCTATAAAAATAAGTAAAAGGGTTTAATAATGGAACTCAAGTACTTCTTATGATAAAAATGATTCTTATTCAGAAAATAATTTGACTTCCTTGATAGTAATTACAGTAGATAGTTGATCCGGCATAATCCCTTTTAAACTGAATCCCTCTTTTGTTTTTAAGTCAATAGAAATCTTATGGTCTCCTGCCTTGAGCCCTTGTATCCAAAAAGGGACCCACTTTGTTAACTTAAACTCAATATCATCAATTAATAAACTTATGTAATTACCTTCTTCCAAAGAAATATTTTTCAAAAAGAAATCAAATAAGACTTTTTCTTCCTGACCTGAAGAAAAAACACCACGCGGTTGAAGAAGTGCTACAACAGTATCCGATAATTCAGTTTCTGAAAAACAACCAGAAGGATCGGCATTTATTTTAAATAAAAAAGAAGCGTTTTTGTTTTTCACACTCAAATCATATGATCTGGATAAATAACAGAAAAACAAATTATCTCCTTTTTCGATTTCTGTTTCAAAATAACCATGAATAATCTTTTTCAGAGGTTTATTAGGATTTAAAACACCTAGATATTGTCCCCCCTCATACAATCTAACCATATGTGATTTTTCCTCCGCTGTTTTTTCACCGAGGTTAAAAAATTTGTTTTTGAATTCAATTTTATTGAGTCCCATCTTAAAAGTTTGATTCTGGGTCGCAATTTTTGACTCAACATCACTAAAAGGAGGAAAGTCCGTAAACTCAATTAATTTAATACCACCTCTTTCAAGAATAACCGGAGAGTAATCAGAAACAGCAAGAGCTCTATTAATTTCCTCTTGAGGAATGTTTTCTTCATTATTGCTTCCGCATGAAAACAATAAAATTAAACAGCTACAAAATAAGATTAGGTTTTTCATAAACAAACATTATCCACCTGCGAAAATAAAAAAAAGGATTTATATTCTCGTTCTCCTTTTTTTCAAAGAGCAATACTTATTTATAAAAACCAGCAATTTTTGATATCAGATAGCAATTTTATCATAAAAAAAGCGGTCAAAAGACCGCTTTTTTTATGTGTTTTATGACATATTACATAGATAACGTTTGGTACTGCCCAAACAATGGTGACTTGTTTATAAAATCGGTAGATGGATTTACCATTAAAACAGGAATTTGCGCTTCATTGGTAATTAACTCCTCTTCTAAATTCTTTAAAAATGCAGTTATTGAGCGATAATTCAAATTCAATACAGTAATAAAATCTGCATTTATGCTCGCTGAATATCTAATTATTTGCTTGACAAAATCCCCCTTTTCAAATGCTTTTTCAACAACATAATCAATACCGTTCTTAGCAAAAAACTTCTTTGTATATGCAACATTATTATCAATCTTCTGCTTATCAAACTTATCATCATCATATTCAGCAAATATATGCACCTTGGCACCAAGCTGATTAGCCATACTTGCAGTAAGTGAAATCTTCTGTTTGGTTTCAGCTCTGAAGTCAATTGGAAAAACAATATTCTTATATGCATCCGGAACAATTTTATCCTGCACAACAAGAAAAGGTATAGTTGAACTGGTAATGACCTTCATAGCATAAGATCCGGTTATGTGTTGAATGCCTTTTCTTCCATGTGTTCCCATTATTATTAACCTTGCTCCCTCATAATCAGCAACCTTATCAATATCTTCAAAAATATTACCTGTCACAACCTTTCCTACAGTTGGAATGTTATTCTCTTTACTAACAGTTTCAGCTATTGGATCCAACTTCAATCTTGCTTCTTCACTTTTTGTGTCTCTATCTACTACATGAAGTAAAACAATTTCTCCATTCATAATCTCTGCAATTTTTATTGCATGATTTAAAGCTGTTTTAGCAACTGAAGTAAAATCTGTAGGTACTAAAATCTTATAAACATCTTTCATAATTTTGGTATTTCTTTTCTCAAATATGACTATTTTTTTTACTAGCCGAGCAGGTTATTTCCCAAATTTACAACTAATTATAATAATTTTCATTAGACAATTCGATTTTAAAAAAATCAACTGCTTTTTTTATATACCGGAACCGTAGAGCAGGCTTCTCCAAACATTAAACTTTTAACAACAGGTTGTAGTTTTTGGGTTATTGCTATGTATGCACTTTCTGGAATGGATTCTTTTCCACAACCCTTGATAACTACTCTTTTATCTAAATAATCAGACTCATTGATTGCTTCAATTGAACGTCTTAAAAGAGCGCCTTTTAAATGCGATTTATTTCCTCGAACAACTAAAGAGGAGTAGGGTTGTAAAGCAGATGAAATTAACATATATGCCCAAAGTGGTATTATGCCATCCGAAGAGTTGGTAACAGCAACAAAGCCTCCCTGAAATTCAGACCAGTTTTTCTCTTTTATTCGCAAACGAAAATCTTTTTCTCTAAGAATCAGACCATCCTGTATAAAATCTTTTATATCTACAACGTACTGGTTCCCGGAAGGTATCAAATCCGAAAGGTCCAGTGTGATTATGCCACTTTTTGCAACTCTATTTTCAATCACTTTATCACAATTAATCAATGAAACAATCCAACAACTAATTAATATTAAATCATACCTAATTCAATCTGAGCTTCTTCACTCATCATATGACGATCCCATGTTGGTTCAAAAACAATTTCAACTGTGCAGTTTTTAACCAACTCCATACCTTTAACCTTTGTTTCCACCTCAGCAGGTAAGCTCTCTGCTGCAGGGCAATTAGGCGAAGTCAGGGTCATCTCAATATCTACATTTGCGTCATCATCAATCTTTATTTGATAAATTAAGCCTAATTCATATATGTCGACTGGTATTTCTGGATCATATATGGTTTTAATCACCAATACAATATGTTCTTCTAAATCTTTTTTTGCTGCTTGATCCATAGTGCTTTAATTTATGTATTACTAAATACTAATGCATATGCTTTCATTTTTTTAATCATTGCAACCAAACCATTACTTCTGTTTGGAGATAAGTGCTCTTTCAATCCAATTTTTTCAATAAAATCCAGATTATTTTTTACTATTTCTGAAGCTGGCTGACCATTAAAAACCTTCACCAATAAAGCACAAATCCCTTTACTTATAATTGCATCGCTATCTGCTTCAAAAAAAACATTACCATTCTTTTCTTTAGCAACTAGCCACACCTGACTTTGACAACCTTTAACAAGATTTTCTTCAGTTTTGTCTTCTTTTTTCATTGCTGACAATTCTTTTCCAAGCGAAATTATATATTCATACTTATCCGACCAATCTTCAAACAGATTAAAATCTTCAACTAATTCTTCTGCTGTTTCGTCTAATCCCATAACTGTTATAAAATCATTTTTAGAGCCCTTTTTAAAGCAGAAATAAATACATCCACCTCCTCTGTTGTATTGTAAAAAGCAAAAGAAGCTCTCGCTGTACCAGAAACATTAAACCTTCTCATTAATGGTTCTGTACAATGATGTCCTGTTCTAATGGCTACACCTAATTGATCAAGAATAGTACCTATATCGTAGTGGTGTGCTTTTTGATGAACAAAACTTAAAACACCAACTTTATGCTTAGCATTACCAATAATTCGAACACCCTCTATTTGACTAAGTTGAGTAGTCGCATAGTCTAATAGTTGTTTTTCATATTCATGAATAGATTCCCAATCAAGTTTATTTAGATAATCAACTGCAGCACCTAAACCTATTCCACCCACAATATTAGGTGTTCCTGCCTCAAACTTATGGGGTATGTCGTTATATATAGTTTTTTCAAAAGTAACCGTTTTTATCATATCTCCACCACCTTGGTAAGGAGGCAATTTTTCAAGCCATTTTTTCTTACCGTACAAAACTCCAATCCCTGTTGGACCGAACATTTTATGAGCGCCAAACGCGTAAAAATCACAATTTAAATCCTGCACATCTAATTTCATATGAGGAACGCTCTGTGCTCCATCAAACAACACAGGGATGTTTAATTTATGAGAAAAATCAACTATTTCTTTGACCGGATTAATAGTTCCAAGGGTATTCGAAACATGAGTGATCGCAACTAGTTTTGTTTTATCAGAGAGTAGCGTCTTAAATTCCTCCATGTCCAGTTCGCCTTCATCACTAACAGAACAAACCTTTAATTTAGCACCAGAATATTCACAAGCCAACTGCCACGGAACTATATTGCTATGATGTTCCATCGCTGAAATTAAAATTTCATCTCCCTTGTTTAAAATCTCTCTACTGAATCCATTCGCAACAAGGTTAATACTATCGGTTGTCCCCTTTGTGAAAATAATCTCCTCCTCCATCCGGGCATTAATATACTTTTGAATTTTATTTCGGGCATCTTCATAGGCTGAAGTTGCGTCTTGACTGAGCGTATGAACCCCTCTGTGGATATTAGAGTTTTCATTTTGATAAAACTCATTAATCCTTTTTATTACTGAACTTGGTTTTTGACTGGTTGCTCCATTATCAAAATACACCAGGTCTTTTCCGTTAACCTTTCTTTTTAGTGTTGGAAAGTCATTTCTTAAATTGAAAACATTGTTCTTTTCCACCATGTTAAAAAGATTTAAAACTATAGGTTAATTTTTTGAGTTAAAATTATCTGCAATTAATTGATCAACATATTTACGAACAGGTTCTTCTTCTATATTATCAAGAACTTCACCTATAAAGGCATCTAAAAGCACTTTCTGAGCAACTTCTTCTCGAATTCCTCTTGATTTTAAATAAAATAATGCTTCATTATCGAATTGTCCAATTGTACATCCATGACTACACTTTACATCATCAGCATAAATTTCCAGTTGTGGTTTGGAATTTGCCCTAGCATCATCACTTAGCAGAATATTTGCATTACTTTGGAAAGCATTTGTTTTTTGAGCAATCTGATTTACATATATCTTACCATTAAAAATACTTGTTGCAGAATCATTCACCACAGTCTTATAGAGTTCATTGGATTCGCAATTGGGTTTAGCATGATCTACAAAAGTTTGGTTATCCACATGAATATCTCCATTCAAACAAATAGCTCCATACAAATTAGCTACTGAATTTGTCCCGTTTATAACAATATTTAAATTGTTTCGAATCAATTTTGCATTTGCTGGAATCGTATTAATTGTAAATATTGAGTCTTTTTGCTGCGTCGCAAAATCTGCTCCAATATGATACGTATTTGAATTCTCATTTTGAATTTTATCCAATATCACATTAGCTCCTTCTGCAACAACCACTTCATTTATAACATTACTTAAAGCAGAATTGGAATCAATGGTTTCATAAGACACAACAACTTTAGCCTTTGCTGATTTTTCTGCAACAATTAAATTCCTGGGATAGGAGGCTACCAGGTCCCCATCCACCAAATTAATAATATGGACGGGTTTATCAAGTACTGCTTTTGATTTTACATAAATAAAACCTCCATCCTGAGAAAAAGCAGAATTCAAATTCACAAAAAATTGATCTTTTGCTCTTGTTTGGAAACCCAGATGGGGCTCTACCAATTTTATAAAATCTTTTTTAGCTTTATTTAAATTGGTTACAATGAAATCACCATCTTTTTCTTCTACTGTATTTGAAAACTTTGGCGCAAAAAAACCATTTACAAAGACTAAGACATATGCATCAAGATTTGGAATTTTGTGCGCCTTAATCTTTTCCTCAATAATATTAACTGCTGTTTGAGGACGAAATTCAGTTTTTGAAACCTCTCTTAAATTCGTGTACTTCCAGTCTTCCAGCTTTCTGGTCGGGAAATCAAGTCCTTTTAAATTTTTAAGTGCTAATTCTCTTATTTTTATGAAAGTCTTAGCCTCATGACTGAAATCTTGTCCTTCCTGATTGATTAAAAATCTATCCTTATCAGTAAGCGTAATAGTTGCCATTTGATTTGTTTTTTAAACGGTTTAAGATTTTCCCTCAATTTCCTCTATAATCCAGTCGTACCCCTTTTCTTCAAGCTCTAAAGCCAATTCCTTTGAACCTGTTTTAACAATCTTCCCATCGTATAAAACATGTACAAAATCGGGAACAATATAATCCAACAACCTTTGATAATGAGTGATTACAACAAAAGCGTTTTTGCTTGATTTTAGCTCATTAACACCACTCGCTACAATTCTCAATGCGTCGATATCCAGACCGGAGTCTGTTTCATCAAGAACGCCTAATTTAGGTTCCAACATCGCCATTTGAAAAATTTCATTTCTTTTCTTTTCACCTCCCGAAAAACCTTCATTTACCGACCTGTTAGCTAGTTTTCCAGAGAGTTTAACCAGTTTTTGTTTTTCTTTCAAATGTGCCATAAACTCTTTGGTTTCCATTGCTGGGAGTCCTCTGTAATCTCGGACCTCGTTCACGGCGGTTTTTATGAAATTAATATTACTTACTCCAGGGATTTCAACAGGATATTGAAACGCCAAAAAAACGCCTTCTCCAGCTCTTTCTTCAGGTGCAAGATCCAACAAATCTTTCTCTAAAAAATCAACTGACCCACCAGTTACTTCATACTCCTCTCTACCTGCTAAAACAGAAGCAAGAGTACTCTTACCTGAACCGTTAGGCCCCATAACAGCATGAATTTCACCTGGTTTGACCTCTAAATTTAATCCCTTCAGAATTTGTTTCCCTTCAATTTCGGCTTCTAATCCGTCTATTTTTAACATTTTAAATGTGTTTTTTTTATTTTATCCAACTGACCCTTCCAAACTTATCTCCAATAATTTTTTGGCCTCTATAGCAAATTCCATAGGTAAATTATCCATAACATTTTTACAAAAACCGTTTACAATTAACCCAATTGCTTTATCTGTTTTTATTCCTCTTTGATTGCAGTAAAACAACTGATCTTCACCGATTTTTGAGGTTGTTGCTTCATGTTCAATCTTAGCTGATTTATTATTGCATTCAATATACGGGAAAGTATGTGCACCACATCTGTCACCAATCAAGAGTGAGTCACATTGACTGAAATTTCGGGAACCTACTGCCCCTTTACCAATCTTTACTAAACCTCTGTAGGAATTTTGAGATTTTCCCGCTGAAATACCTTTGGAAACAATCGTACTCTTTGTGTTTTTTCCTATGTGAATCATTTTTGTTCCAGTATCTGCTTGTTGCATGTTATTTGTTACCGCAACAGAGAAAAACTCTCCAACCGAATTATCTCCTTTCAAAATGCATGACGGGTACTTCCACGTTACTGCTGAGCCCGTTTCAACTTGTGTCCATGAAATTTTAGAGTTTTCTTCAGCACATAAACCTCGCTTCGTTACAAAATTATAAATTCCACCTCTTCCTTTTTTATCTCCCGGATACCAATTTTGGACAGTTGAATACTTTACTTCAGCATCTTTCATTGCTACTATTTCAACAACCGCGGCATGCAACTGATTCTCATCTCTCTGAGGAGCGGTACACCCTTCTAAGTATGAAACATAAGATCCTTCTTCAGCAATAATAAGCGTTCTTTCAAACTGGCCTGTATTCGCTTCATTTATCCTGAAATATGTAGATAATTCCATAGGACATTTAACCCCTTTGGGAATATAACAAAATGAACCATCGGAAAAAACCGCAGAATTTAACGCAGAATAAAAATTATCTGCCTGAGGAACAACGGAACCAACATACTTTTTAACTAAATCAGGATGATTTTTTACTGCTTCAGAAAAGGAACAGAAAATAATACCCAGTTCACTTAGTTTTTCCTTAAATGTTGTAGCAACTGAAACAGAATCCATAACTACATCAACGGCAACTCCCGCTAAGGCTTTTTGTTCATTTATCGGAACGCCTAATTTTTCAAAAGTTTTTAAAATTTCAGGATCAACTTCATCCAGACTCTCGTACTCTTTTTTTGGTTTTGGAGCAGCATAATATATAATGTCCTGAAATTCAGGCTTTGGATAAGAAATGTGAGCCCATTCCGGCTCCTCCATATTTTCCCACATTTTAAATGCTTTCAGCCTCCAATCCAATAACCATTCAGGCTCATTCTTTTTTCCTGAAATAAAACGAATGGTTTCCTCTGTCAATCCTTTTTGAGCTAACTCAGAATCGATATTCGAGACAAAACCATATTTATATTCTCCAGAAGTTGCTTCTTCAATTATTTTATCCTCATCAGACATGCTCATACTCCGTCTTTATCTTTTTTACACTGCAAAACTCTCACCGCAACCACACGTACGAGAGGCATTCGGATTCGTAAAGCTGAACCCTTTACCATTTAAACCTCCTTCATATTCCAAAGTAGTGCCCGCCAGATATAGCAGACTCTTTTTTTCAATGACAACCTTTACATCATTATCTTCAAATTCCTGGTCATTTTCCTGTAATTCGGTATCAAAACTTAAATCATAAGACAAACCCGAACAGCCTCCACTCTTTACTCCAACACGGATAAAGCTGTTCACAGGCATTTCTTCAAACTTTTTAAGTTTGCTCACCTGGTCTCTTGCGCTATCTGAAACTTTAATCATTACACTTATTTATTTAGAACAGTTCTAAACTATTTATAAAAATACCTAAAAAACGGTACTATATCAAAGAATTTCATCAATAGTGATGAATGAAATATTGATTTTAATTATTGTGACTCATAAATAAATAAAAAAACCACCCTGAAAAAACATTTTTTCCATTAAGAAAAACTTAGAAAAAATATTGTATTTCCAACAAATTATGCAAAGATAGACTTAATTAAAGTTGTCTAAAGTCATAATTATTTTTAAATGGTATCTTTAGCACAACAATGAATTATTTTGGATTTATTTTTGTTTTGGTTCTGCTTTCTCTTCAGATAAAAGCAACCAGTTTCGACTTACTTAAATGTGACCAATATACTATTGATGATGGTCTTCCTCAAAGTTTTGTTGAAAATTTTTTTCAAGACAAAAAAGGATTTTTATGGATTTCCACTCAAGATGGATTGTCAAGATTTAATGGTTACGAATTTGAAAACTTTTATTCCAATCCATTTGATTCAACTACAATTCTGAGCAACTACATTATTGGAATGAGTAATTGGAATCAGGACTCTATTTGTTTTACTACAAGAATCGGTATTTCAATTTTCGACCCTCTTTCTAAAAAATTCAAGAATTTTCCCTTTGCATTAAATAATGACACAGTTGGATCAATTACATCCTCAGTTTTTCTGCCTACAAACGCCATAATTGTATCCTCTTCAAAAGGGCTTTTTGAAATAAAAATCCTCAACAATAAATCCGTGATAAGAAGTTTAAACTTTCAAAAAAAAATTAAACGATTAATCTCCTGTGACAATCGAATATTCTTCGCTTCGGACAACACATTACATGAAATAACAAAAACTTCGGTATTAGCAGCTAAACAATTCCCCAAAAATATAAAAGGAATTTTTTCTACCGAAAATGGTATAGGTATCTCTTTTGAAAACCAATTTATTCATCTGAATAAAAAAAATATTGAAGAGAAAACATTCTCAATCCCGGCGAGTGTTAACGATTGTATTTTAAGTGATGGAAGATATTGGCTTGCCACACAAGAAAACGGGCTGGTAATTTACACTCCAAATAGTGAAAAACCATTTAATAGATCGCTTAATCAAAAAAGAAAGAACTCACTTGTAAGTAAAAAAATAAAATGCATTTTCAAAGATAGCTTTGGAATAATCTGGATAGGTACAGATAGTGGAATTAATAAAATAGACCCTTCAAAACAACAGCTCCTTCATTATAAAGCATCTCAGCACAGCCCGCATTCAAGCAATAACACCTGGTCTTTTTGGGAAAATGACAGCCTTTTTCTTTCTGGATACGATAATGGTCTTCAGATCCTGAAAAAAAGCAACAAAACCCATTACTGGATTCCATTTAAAGGGTTAATTCTGGACATTACAAATTTTAATGATACAATTCTTTTAGGGACATCAAAAGGGGTATATTCACTTACCCAAAAGGACACTGCTTACAGCATGGATTCTTTATTTCTCGATGTTTCATACAGCGGAAATCAAGACGTCATTTTTAAATTTCTAAAAACAAAAAACAAACTTCTTATAGGTAGTTTAAACTATCTTTCGTTGTACGATGAAAATCTTACCCTAAAAAACAGGTGGAAATTAAAAAACGTAAGAGACTTCACTGAATTAAATAATACTGTTTATTTCATTGCGCACCCAACAAGTATTTACCAACTTATTAATCTCGAAAATAATGCAGAAATTGTCACGACACCCCTTAATGAAGTTGAACACCTTTTAGGATTGTCAATTGAAAAGTCCGAAGGAAACAATATCTGGCTTGGGTTTTATGGAGGCGGAGTAATTAAATACAATATCAGAAATAAATCCAGCGAACACTACTCAACAAAAAACGGCCTGCCAAACAACACCATATATTCAATAATTAGTACTGAAAATTCAATCTGGTTTAGTACAAACGGAGGGCTGTCAAAATACAATATAAAAACTAAAGAATTTGAAAACTATACAGCTTCAGATGGGATTCAAAGTTTAGAATTCAATTCTGGTTCCGCTTATGTAAATAACAAAAACCAAATTTACTTTGGTGGAATAAACGGTTACAATATTGTTAATACAAACAAACAAAACATAAACTCTGTTCCTCCAAAAGTTTATATCTCTTCCATTATGTATGATGGTCAAGATTTATTAAGTTCCAACTCAAAAAAAATATCCACTGAAAACAACTCAAGAATAGTTACAATACCGCATAAAAAAAACAATTTTCAAATCATAGTGGATGTACTCCATTACTCATCTCCAAACGAAAATCTGTTCAAAACAAAACTTGATGGTTGGCAAAAAGACTGGCAAACTGTAAAAGGAAAAAGAGTTTATAAGTTTAGTAACTTAAATTATGGCGAATATAATTTTTTAGTTAAGTCAGCAAACTCAGACGGGATTTGGAATCCCAAAGAAGAAAAAATAACAATTATTATAAAACCACCCTTTTATCTGACCTGGTGGTTTATCTCTGGAATTTCTGCATTTATATTGGGATTCATTGCTATAACAATTAAATCAAGAATCAACCGATCAAAAATTCAAAGAGAAATACTGGAAAAAAAAGTTCGAGACAGAACCAGAGAAGTTGAAAATCAAAAGAAAAAATTAGAAGAAAAAAATAAGGAGTTAGAAGAAGAAAAAAATAAAGAAGAAGAAGTTCTCCTGAATGTGCTGCCCCGAGAAACTGCAAAAGAATTGGTTTCAACAGGAAAATCCACACCAAAAAGTTACAAAATGGCAACTGTAATGTTTGCTGATTTTAAAAACTTCACAAAAATAACTGAAAACTTAGGTCCAAAGGAACTAGTTGCTGAATTGGATGATTCATTTGCGAAATTTGATGATATAGTTGGGGCTCTGAATATTGAAAAAATTAAAACTTCTGGTGATGCCTACATGTGTGTAGGAGGAATACCTATAAGAAATCAGACAAATCCTGTTGATTGTGTATTGGCAGCTTTTCAATTCCAAAAATACATGTTTCAAAAAAGAGAAATAAGAGAAGGGACTGGAAAGCCACAATGGCACCTAAGAGTTGGTTTACACACAGGGGCATTAGTAGCAGGAGTAGTGGGTAAAAAGAAATTTTTGTACGATGTATGGGGTGATACTGTAAATACAGCCGCCAGAATGGAAACGAGTGCTGAAGAAGGAATGATTAACGTTTCCGGAGCAACTTATGAACACATTAAAGACTATTTTGAATGTGAATATAGAGGGAAACTGCCTGTCAAAAATAAAGGAGCAATAGATATGTTCTATGTTACCCGAATAAAAACCGGGCTATGTAAAGATGAAAACGGACAAACTCCAAACAGAAAATTTTTTGAACTATTAAACTTTAAAGTTTACACTCAACAAAGCTTCCAAAATGTCCGTGACTATTTCATTGATTTATTGGAACAGAATGAATTTGTTTCAAAACTGAAATATCATGGACCTCATCACACTGTCGATGTAATGAATTCTGCAGAAAGAATAGGACTTGCAGAGGGTATCGGAAAAGAAGAATTAATGCTCGTGAAATTAGCTGCTCTTTTTCACGATAGTGGTTTTTTAAATAAATATCAGGACAACGAATTTGAAGGAGCTAAACTTGCAAAACGCGAGCTTCCAAGGTATGGATTTACGGATGGACAAGTTGAAGTTGTGGTAAATATGATTTTAGCCACAAAAATTCCACAAGACCCTAAAAACCATTTGGAAGAAATATTGTGTGATGCCGACCTGGATTACCTGGGCCGTGACAAAAACGAGTTTGAACGAATCAGTTCATCATTAGCTCAAGAACTAATTGACATGAAAATAATAAAATCAATGGAAGACTGGGACCCTATCCAGGTAAAGTTCCTCGAGAGCCATCAATACTATACAAAAACATGTATTGAAAGCAGAAGACCAAATAAAATTCAACGCTTGAGAGAAATTAAAAATCGTCTGACTGGTCCCAACCAAGAATAAGTATCTAAACAATTACTGACCTTAAAAAATTAAACAGCAACTAATTCGGACAAATCGACCTTTAAGGCTTCAGATATCACATAAATTGTATAAACATTAGCACTTACTTTTGCATTCTCAATTTTTTCCATGTGCTGTCTATCCATACCACAGGCTCTTGCTAATTGTGATTGATTATACCCCTTAACTTTTCTCACTGCTTTTATATTTTCGCCAATCTTTGTTGCAAGGTCCAGCTTTTCTAATTGCGATTCCATAGTTACGTATTGTAATTTTTTATTCTTTTATTCCCCAATTTTTCAAAGGTTAAATCTAGGTCTTTTATTTGAAAAAGTAATAGATAAATCAGACCTATTTATTTAAGACTTTTTTAACATATATTGGAGTAAAAAAATATTCCCATTTTATTTATAAATTCAGAATATTAATTTTTAACTAATCGATCAACATCAAATACCTCATTGATCTTAATAAATGTAGATATCTGATTAAGATGATGCGCCGAATGTTTCATTGCAAAAAATATTAATTGATAAACATCCAGTTTTATTCCGGGAATAACTTTCATCTCTGTGCAATAATTATTTGCATAAGCAGAGGGAACCGTTCTGGATAAGGTAATTAATTTTTTTAACTGAACCGCTAATTTCAACTCTAATTCTTCCAAAGAAAAATAAACCGGAACATTAAAATCAGAACATGATTTGATTTTAAAAACACTAACATTTAGCATAGTCTCCACTAAAGTAAAATCCGATTCAAAATATTCCCACTTTTGATTTACTAATCCATCATTGAGCAAAGTATTCAATTTCTCAATTTTTTTTAGTAAATACTGGTTGACTAAATAAATATGTCCCAAAACTTCTTGGGCATTTCGTTCCAAATCACTTAAATGATTCTTTTTTTCAATAATTACCCTAATACCGGTATTGAGTTCTGAGGATATTTTCAATCCATATTGATTTAGATTTAGTCGTGTTTGATAAAATTGTGTGTTTTTCATTGCTACATTTTTTATTGTTAAACCCGCTAAAAAGAACAACTCCTATATACTGATGTAAATCAGCTAAAGAGAATATCAATACTTACTGAATATTAGTGGCTTACTTTTTAAAAAATGATATATTGAGTCAAAAGTTTCTAAACCTCGTCTTTTTTCGCACTCAATATTCCTCGCAAACAACATAACGTAACTATCACTTCCTTCTTAACTTGGCAACACGAAACTATACTCATCCATTCTGTTGTAATAATTGATTTTCCAATATGGTAGTTCTGACTTTTGGCTTTTTCACAAAAAATAAAATCGGAAAGACTATTTTTTGCGAAAAACGCAAAAAAGTATGGAGCTCAAAAACGAATTTTAACTCTTTTTTTAACTATTATTGAAACATTTTATACATTTTAACATAAAAAGTTGAATACGATAAACCAAGAGCTATGTTTAATAAATTGATTTATGGTGCCGGAGCACTTTCTCTGATGTTAATGGGTTGTAAGCAACCTAAATGTCCCGAAAAACCGGAGCCTTTAAACCTTAAAGATTGTAGTCCTCATTTGCAAAACCTCATACAAAACCACAAAAGCGATATTCGAGGTTTCAAAGTAGGCGCACCTTTGAGCGGTATAAATGAAGCTGATTCTAATTTTGTTTCAAAAACGAGTTTTTACACAAGTTATGATCCGGATTTAGATATAAACTACTGGGCTCAGGTTGATTATTATTTTAATGAGAACAACAATGTAGACAAGGTTGAGACAGAAATAATACCAGGCGGGCTAACCCCGCAAGAAAACGCCATTTTAGTTGATTCGTTATATTTTGAAATGAAAGAATACCTTTCTGGAAAATATGGTTCAGCCGTAACAAATACCGATTATAGATTAATTTGGAATAATGTTAATGACAATAATTATTCCTTAACTATCTTTTCACTTGATTACGAAATACCTGAAGAGGAAATTTCAATTTACATAAACGATGAAACAGGAGAAGCGGATACTGTTAACAATCCTCCCACAGTAAGATATATAGTAAAGCATATAGAATAGGATAAAATCAATTACAAATCGTAAAAAGCCTCTTACCAGTAAGAGGCTTTTTTATTCGTGATTTAAATTTACCCTTCATGATTAAAAAAAACTATGTAATAGTTCATTTATTTCACATAAATCTTAAGTCATATCAGGAAAGATGCTTTACGGAATAGATTTTATCATTTAATTCGTAATTATCTTTAAATCATCGGTGAAATCACATAAAACTCCTATGAATCGACTTAAAATTAAAACAGTTTAAAAAACAAAAAAATGTCACGGGTTTTGTTGCGCTGTAAGCTTTAAAACACTATGTTTGCAAACGCTTTGCCCACCCTTCAAAGCTGTCTTGTAACAAATAGAATTGACATTAAAGTTTATCCGATAACTAAATCTTATCGATTATCCTGCAAACTGTCTTTTCTTTTGAGAAAAACTATAAGATTATGATTTTATTAAAAAAAATTTCTTTAACTGCAATAATAGTCCTATCTATATTCTTCCCAGGGAATTCATTTTCCCAATGTCTTAACCCAGCGTGGAACGCTGCTGGCGCATACAGTGCGGGAGACATTGTTTCCGATGACGGAAAAGATTGGGAAGCAATTCCCTCAGGACAATACTTCAGAAGACCAAGTGGAGCATGGGGTCATGTTGGATGGAGTGAAGTTTCCAACCCTTGTGCCAGTGTTACCGCACCTATAGTTGCCGCAACTGAAGTAAGAGGGACATACTGTACTACATCTTTTGGTGTAGGAACTGTTACCGCACATGGAGGAGCGACCATTACTGCCAGAGGCTTTGTATTCGGTTTAACTTCAAATCCGACCCTAACTGGAGATGCTGTTCTTCTCGATGCAGGAACAGGAGTTGGCGACGAGTTTGAAGGGCTAATGGAAAACCTGACACCAGAGACGACCTATTACATCAGAACATATGCCACGAATAGTGAAGGAACTACTTATGGTACAGAAACCAGTTTTACTACAAGAGCAAACGCTGATTGTGTACCCGAATGTGTTTTAGCATGCGATATGACTGATGCCAATTTATTAGATCCTACGACAGCTGAATGGTCGAGTGCTTCTTTTGCTACAATAACAAAAGATGATACAGTTTGTGTTACTCAGGACGTAACTATTTCTGGAACAATCTCTTTACAGGGAATGCTTAAAATATGTAATGGTGCGCAAATAACCCTGTCTGGATCCATCGATGTAGAGAGAGAGTTCTCAGGTAACCCATCCTTTATAGGTCAAGTTGTATATGAGGGTTGTGATGAGATTTTTGATGGAAATGGATCTTACACCGGAGAATGGACAGGGAGCGAAAATGACCCGAAACAAATGATTAGTTATTGTGCAACTTGTACTGACAACGATCAAAGTCAGTTTTTTAAACCAACTGTTTCCACAGCATTCTGGGGAGCAACATGTCGACCAACCTCAACATTAGTTACGCCTTTACCTGTTGAGTTAACCAGCTTTACAACAAAAAATCATAAAGAAGGTGTGGCAATAAACTGGACAACTAGTTCTGAGATTAATAACAGTCATTTTGAAGTTGAACTATCCAATAATGGTGTTAACTGGTATACTATTGGTATTGTAGAAGGAGCAGGGAATTCAATGGAAATCAACAATTACCAATATATCGACAATCAAACCGGTTCAGGAACACATTATTATAGATTAAAACAGGTCGATTTTGACGGCACGGAATCATATTCAAACATTAATTATTTCTCATTTGATAAAGAAAGTAAACCAACAAGTTTTATCGCTTATCAAAATCAAAATAATAAAATTGAAGTTCAAGCTGTTTTTAGTGGAATGGGTGAGGCTTTCCTTATTGATACGAGAGGACGAATTATAGAACACCTGACCTTCGTAAGTACTGATAAAAGCGGGCTTCAATTAGAATTTAGAGCAACCAATCTACCTCAAGGAATATATTTTGTTAAAATTAAATCCAGC
>PBJD01000023.1 GCA_002720635.1 Flavobacteriales bacterium
TTAAAGGATTAGATGGTTTTTTATTCAATTCTTCGGTTGGATCAAAAACCATCATATGCCAAATTTCATTAATTGCAGTCCAAAGAATAAAAACACCTCCGAACAAAACAATTAATGAATGCCCATTAAAATCACCTTCAAGATATTTGCTAAAATCAACAGTAAATAAAGAATCTTTCAACATCCCAATAATAAACTGAAGTAAAAATAACAAACCAATTCGAAGAAAAATAGCTAAACCAATACCTACTGTCCTTACCATTTTCTGCTTTTCTAAAGGGACTCTTCTGCTTTCTAAAGAAATATAGAGCAAATTATCAAAACCCAACACAGCTTGTAACAGAATTAACATCAGTAGAGTTCCTATACTTTCCATCTTATTTATTCATCTTTAATTTTATAAATGTAGTAACAAAATAGATATATTTAGAGAACTAAAATAACCAATTGAAACATAATGTTAAATCCATTAGGATATAGTTGAGATGTTAGTTTGCAATTATTTATTTATAACAAACTTTACCATCAATGGAGATTCATCTAGCTTAACAAAATAAATACCACTTGCTAAATCAGTTAAATTGATGTTTTTATCACTTGAGGTTTTAACTAATTCACCCATTTGCGAGTAAATTCTTGCAGTTGTGTATTCAGATTTTATTTTAATAAAGTCTGATGCAGGATTTGGATATATTTCAAAAATATTCTTAGGCTCATAATTTTTAATACTTGTTGGACTAGCTAAAATATCAATGTAATTTAAATTAACATCTCCATTAACAAAACTTACCCGCAAAACATGCGTTCCTTCTTCTAAAAATAGAGCATATGGATATCTAACGTTTTCATAGTTTGTCCATCCACCTGTGAAAATCATATTTGTTGCTGGCATCCAACTATTTCCATCAATAAACAGCTCAATTTTACCTAAAGTAGAACCACCATAATCAACAGAGGCTACCTTTAAATCAACTGTATACCAAGCATCTACAGTAACATTAACTGTATATTCCAGCCATTCTCCAGAAACGGTATAACCTACGCCATATTCACTTGTTCCACCAATTATATCTACATCAACAGGGTCCCAAGGCCGGTATTGATCTGCTATTGGATCAGGTTCATAAGGAGAATATTCTTCATTATAAGCATCTCCTTCGTCTCCCTCATCATAATCTTCAGCCTCTACTCTTCCTGGTATCGAAGCAGGAACTCCTGCAAATGGAGTTTGACTTGAAAAAGGATCTTCTACACTAATATCAAAAGACTCACTTACTAATAGCCCCCCTTCATCCTCTGCACTAAAAGTTACCGTTGTATTTCCTATCCAATTTAAAGGAGCAGAAATAGTTGCAATTCCGTTTAAAAGATGAATAGAGATACCCGAATAACCGGAGACACTAAAAATAAAATCTTCATCACTTGTTTCAGTATCTTCAAAAACATCATTTAAATCAATAGTAAATGGAGTGAAATTAACAGTTAGATTTTTATTTTCAATTGGACTTGTAACGTAAGGATAATTATTGCCATCAACACTTTTTTTATAAATCTGTACATCTCCTTCATGAGGATAAACATGAATATACATTTTTCCTTCATTGACATAATAATTATCCGTATTTAAATCTACAGAGTTTTGACTAACAAAATAACTACCCTCTAAACCGTCTAAATTTACAACTAGTGTGATTGGTGTTTTAATAACTAAATCACTTAAATAAGACTCTACATCAACATCATAATCACTACCAATTGCGTTCCATGTAATGTAAATTCTATCCGATTCAGAAACATAATTAATATTAGCAGAATATTTTAGTTTTTGTATTTGATAAGTTAATATCTCGGATACTGTACCCACCCAAAGTTTACCTTCATCTACTTTTAATTTTAAATAATCCATATGAGCGCGATACGCTTCTACTTTTACATGCCCCCAACCAGAATTACCAACATTGTGAAATTCTCTATTAGCATATAAGTTATTAGCTATAATATTATCTATCTCATTATTAAGCTCAGTTAATTGACCTTCCCAACTCATTTCAGCATCATCATCATTAAAGACTTGTACACCATTTCTAAAAAAACCATTGCTATTTGGAAAAAAATCAGCTTCATCACTATTTTCATAACCATTTCTATGATAACCATCGTCACTTGTATAACTAGAACTCCACCCTGTTCTTGAACCAATATAACCTAGATCCTCCAATCTCTGATTTGTAGCATTTGTAAAAGCATCATATGGATAAACATAGTATTTTGGAACGAAACCTGTTCCATTTATTATTGAGTTATGAGCCTCATTTATTTCTACGTCTAAGTCTGACCCAAGAGGTGCTTCACCCCAACCACTTTCACCCCAACCAAAAAGACAAGGCGACCAACCTTTATCTGTTGCACATGCATGTGAGGAAGAATGATTCGCAATTTCATGGCCATGTTGAGCAATCATTACATTTTTTGCATAATCATATAAATTCGCATAACCATTAGGTTTGATATATCTAGTCTCGCAAAGATCGGTATATGCACCAAAAACAAATTTTATTCCTCTATTATAGGCAATAGTATCTCCATATTGCCAAATCCCATCACACCCTGCTAAACCATAATCATCATGAACAATTGAATAGGCGGCATTAGCGTCGTTTTTCCAATCTGCAATATAACAAGAAGGAGCTTGAGCCTTTGAGGAGACAATTAAGATTATAAAGAAACTAAATAAGGATAATCTCAAATTATTGATTTTAAATTTCATAATTGTTGTATAAGATTTTTTCAGTTTTGGGATGTCAAGGGTATTCAAAACGTGTCACAATTTAAAACTAAAATCTTGTAATATTAGTTTTAAATTGAGGCGGAGCAAATATAAATATTTTTGACTGTATTTGTCAAATTAAAATACCCTACTTTATTAAACAACTTCAACAAAAACACGAATAGTGCGTATTAAACGACAAAGCGATTTAAATCAATGATTAAATCGCTTTGTTTTAAAAGTTATTTAAAGTTCTTTTAATCTCTACTCATAAAGATTTGAAGAATATACCAAAACAAGGTCATTAATGATGCAAACAGACCTAATGCCGCTGCAACATGTTGGGTGGTATGAAAATCTCTTAATAAACGTGAAGTTTGATAAAGAATTGAACCACTAGCCAATAAAACCATTCCTGCGCTAAACCAAACCCCTAAATCAAAACCAAAAATCATTCCGGCAAAAATGGTTGCCAAAGCAACAAAAGCACCAATTGTTATGATGCTTCTTAAAAAAGAAAAATCTTTTTTTGAAAATAAAGCTATTGCACTTAACCCTGTAAAAAGACCGCCTGTAACAACTCCTGCTTGTCCTAGTATACTTTGAACTTGACCACTAAATTGAGGACTTGAAAAAAGAATGTAAAATAAAGGGACGAAAATTATGGCCTCAATAAAGGCGAAAAGAAAAAGTCCAAGGTATTGCTTCTGAATATTTCCCGGTTCTATAGCCCACTTATTAGCAATCCAGGTTCCTCCAATAAAAAGAATGAGGATAAGCCACCAATTATTTAACATTGAGAAAGCAATAGATTCAGCAATTCCAGAAGTAAATAGGAATATTTCGAAAACTAAAAATGATAAAACAGCCAGAGCGACGTGAGCATAAGTTTTCCTGATAAACTCAACTCTACTTACTTCTTTTACGTTGTAAATATTAAAATTAAATCCTTGTTCCATTTCTAATTGAATTTTGTTTACAACAAATATATAAATTCCAATAAGACACTTAATCTTAAAAAAGATTAAATATTAAATTTAGGCAAGGATTTACAATATCTTTGTAAAAATACCTCGATTATGGAAATGAATGTTGCTGTTTTAATTGGTGCTTTAATTGGAGGTGGATTAAAACTTCTTGTTACTCCTACAGTCCTTGCTATTAACTACTCAGATAATTTTCAAATGCTTTTTGAAATTGCAATCGTTTGCGGCGTCGGATCAGTAGCTAGTGCTTTAATCTTTTTCTTTTTGGGAAAAGGATTGAATAAAATAAGTCAGGCGACGAAAAAAAAATCAAAAAAAATTAATTTCAAGCGCAATAGAATGATAATTAAGATTAAAAATCGATTTAAACTATTTGGCACCAGCATGACCATCGGGTTAATTTCAGTTCCATTAGGCTCANTATTAGTAGGNAAGTATTTTGGAAAAGAAAAAAAGGCAATTCCAACCTTGNTAATGGCATCTTTTATTTGGTCTTTTGGNATGACCTATATTACCGCTTTCNTTGTTGAATTTATAAAACCTCTTTTTAACTAACTCAAAAATTTAAAACTAAGCACTCTTAACAATCGTTTCCAGCTTTTTGAGTTGAGCAATCGTTTTTACTGGATTTTGAGCTTTGAAAACACTACTCCCCGCAACCAGGACATCAGCTCCACAATCCACTAAAAGCTTGGCATTGTCAGTACCTACTCCTCCATCAATTTCAATCAAAGCATTTGACTCAGATGCTTCTATCATAGCTTTTAAATCCCGAACTTTATTAAACGTATTTCTTATAAATTTCTGGCCTCCAAATCCAGGATTTACACTCATCACACAAACTAAATCAATATCTTCAATTACATCCTTAAGTACCTGTACAGGCGTATGAGGGTTTAAAGCAACTCCTGCTTTCATTCCTTCAGCCTTTATTGCCTGGACAGTTCTATGCAGATGATTGCATGCCTCATAGTGAACAGTAAGGATATCCGCTCCGGCTTTTTTAAAAGCTGTAATATATCGATCAGGGTCAACAATCATCAAGTGAACATCCAGGGGTTTAGTTGCATGCTGCTTTATGGCTTTCATAACTGGAAAACCAAACGATATGTTGGGAACAAAAACACCATCCATAATATCTATATGAAACCAATCTGCTTCACTATTGTTAATCATCTCTGAGTCGCGTTGAATATTTGCGAAATCGGCTGCNAAAACGGAAGGTGCAATTTTGTGATTCATTTTATTTTTTTGAGATTTACTAAATAACACTAAAATTAGTTACTTTCTTGCTAAGATGCAGTTAAAAACATATCAGTTTATAAACATTTAGAGTTAATAAACTATTTTTACATCTCCTTAAATCAGCATTGATATGCCATAAATTAGTTTTAATGTTCGCTATTTTAAAAAAAGAAATACGATATTTTTTCAGCTCTTTGATTGGACCAATTGTTTTGGTACTCTTCCTTTTAATAAATTCATTGTTTCTGTGGAGTTATGCACCAAATGAATATATGAATATACTATCTTCCGGATTTGCTTCTCTTGAACCTTTATTTTCATTAGCACCCTGGATGTATTTAATCCTCATTCCTGCTATGACAATGAGAGCATTTGCAGAGGAAAAAGCGAATGGAACCATTGAATTGTTACTTACAAGACCTTTAACTGAATTTCAAATAATTCTGGGAAAGTTTCTAGCATACTTACTTTTACTACTACTTACCCTGCTACCTACCTTTATATACTATTACTCTGTTGAGTTTCTTTCCCATGGAACTATTGATAAAGGAGCAACCATTGGTTCATACATCGGACTGCTTCTTCTTGGATCAAGTTTTATTTCAATTGGTTTATTTTCTTCTGTAATAACAAAAAGTCAAATTATATCTCTTTTAATTAGCATACTATTTTGTTTATTGTTTTATTTCGGTTTCAGTTTAATTGGAAACGCAGGAGATGACACTTCTTTTAGTTATATTATTGAACAGTTTGGAATAGAAGAGCACTACTATAGTATTAGCAGAGGACTTGTCGACACAAGAGATCTAATCTATTATTTCTGCTTGATTGCTCTGTTCACATTACTAAC
This sequence comes from Flavobacteriales bacterium, assembly GCA_002720635.1. Classification (GTDB taxonomy): domain Bacteria; phylum Bacteroidota; class Bacteroidia; order Flavobacteriales_C. The sequence continues at coordinate 5,849 of PBJD01000023.1, forward strand.
GAAGATAGCTTTGGTAAGCAGAAAATGGTGATTGTATGATTAAAAATAAATTCAAGGATCTGACCAGTTTTTTAACTGGATTTATCATTATTGTTTTAATAATGATCTTCAGCTATTTCAAATTTTTAAAAATTGATCTTACCGAAGACAAACGATTCACACTCCATCAAAGCACTGTCGAATTAATGAAGGAACTTAAAGATGTTGTTGAATTTAAAATTTATTTAGAAAACGAACATCTACCTGCCGATTTAACCCGTATTAGAAATTCTATTCTGGAAACTCTGGAGGAACTTTCCGATATATCTGATGGATATATTGAATATGAATTCATTGATCTTTACAAAACTATTGATGATCCTAAATCCAGGGACAAATCAATTTTAAACCTTAAACAAAAAAAAGGATTGGAAATTGTACCCATACCTTACAGAAAAGAAAGTGGCGAATTGGACAGAGTATACGTTCCTCTTGGAGCAGAGGCTTTTTACAATGGAAGATCAATTCCGGTTCCTTTTATTCGGCAGGCAAAAGGAAACAAAACAAACACTTATGAAAAAGCAATTGAAGAATTGGAATTTGAAATTACCAACGCGATTCGAAAGCTTCAACAAGATTCGATGAAAACAGTTGCCTTTCTTCAAGGACATGGTGAATTAGGTCGTTTTGATGTTGAAGATTTTTCAAAATCACTTTATGAATATTATCAAACAGGACCTGCATACTTAAAAAACAAAGACGGAAAAGAACAGCTTAATGCGCTTGAAGGAATTGATTTATTAATAATAGCAAAACCTGTAAAACCTTTTACTCAAAAAGAACAGTTTATCCTTGATCAATTTATTATGCATGGAGGTAAGGTTTTAATGATGTTAGAGGGTTCGCAAGGGGCTGAACTGGATAGTATGCAAACTCAAGGACTTGTATTTGCTGCTCCTTTAGAAACAGGTCTTGATGCAATGCTTCATAAATATGGTGTTCGATTAAACAAACATATTGTTGAAGATTTACAATGCTCTAAAATACCCATCCAAACCACAGCGAATGGCAGTGGCGGAAGATTTCAGCTATACGGATGGATTTACAACCCTGTTCTAAAATCAAAAAACAATCACTTAATTAACATAAACCTGGATCCTGTTAAGGTTGAATTTAGCAGCACGTTTGATACAACATCCGTGAGTGGAATTAATTTCACTACTCTTTATGAAACATCAGGAAACAATCGATACAAAAAATTACCATCCAGAATTTCATTCAGAGAGACCGCCAATGAAAAAATCATTCCTGAAAACTTCAAAGCGGAAGCAAAACCTGTGGCATTACTTTTAGAAGGTTCGTTTGGCTCTTATTTTAAAAACCGTATTGCTCCACAATTCGCAACAAATAAAAAAATTAATTTCAAAGAATCTTCCACCAATAATAAAATGATTGTTATTGCAGATGGAGATATTGGAAAAAACTGGTTTTCTCAACAACAAGAAATGATTCCATTAGGAACCGATCAATACAGTAATGTTTTTTATGATAACAAGAAGTTTCTTGTAAATTGTGCCAACTACCTGCTCGGAGATGATGAACTCATTTCTGTTCGGTCAAAAAAAATTAAAATGCGCTTACTGGACACTAAACTGGTAAGGGAAAACAAGGCATTTATTAAAATCATAAATACGGTCCTACCCATTGGAATCATCTTATTAATCAGTTTTAGCTTCATTGTTTTCAGGAAAATACNATTTTCAAAATAACATGAAAAAACAACTTATTGTATTTATAATTTCACTTTTATCCTTACTCATAGGTGGATATTTCTTTTTTTACTCATCAGACAATAATTTAAGCGATGAAAATGCACGTAATTTTGGAATACCGGAAATTGAAACAATTGATAAAATTTTTCTTGCAGATAAAAAAGGTTCACAAGTTACGCTTACAAAAGAGGGTGATATCTGGAGAGTGAATGGAAGCTACGTTGCCCGAGATATAAGAATCCAAACACTTTTAAAAACAGCTCGAAAAATTAAGGTTAAACAGAGAGTTCCAAAAAATCAAGAAGAAAGAATTTTAAAAAATTTGGCTACCAATAACATAAAAGTTGAATTTTTCTCAAAAGGTGATTTGATAAAAAGTTATTTTATCGGAAGTGCTGACGGGTCGACAACCGGAACCTATATGTTATTAATAGACGAAGATTCAGGAGAGAATTACAAAACTCCCTTCCTTACTCACCTTATTGGATTTGAAGGTTATTTAACACCAAGGTATGAACCAGGTCCAAACACATGGAGAGACTTGAAAATATTCTTTTTTCCGAAAAATGCAATTCAGTCTGTAGAAATTGATTATCCCGAAAATCCCGAAAATAATTTTGTAATCAAACTGTTAGATTCCGAGTATGCTTTATTCCACAAAAATCAAAAAATTGAATCAAACCCTAATTCGTTAAAAAAGTACTTATTGAACTTTAAATCAATTGCAGCAGAAAATCTTCTTCAATCATCAGTGAAGGATACAGTATTACAAAAAATCAAGAAACAAAACATTTGGTTTTCACTATCAGTAACCAATTTTCTTGGAAAAACCACTACTGTTAAGGGATACAAAAAAAAGATGCCTCCAGGGTCAACCAACTCTATAGGAGCCCCTTTACTATATGACCCTGATCGTTTTTACGGTTTCTGTTTTGATAATGAACTTGCTACTCTTCAACATTATGTTTTTGAACCTTTACTCAAAATAAAATCTGATTTACAATGAAATATGGGTTTTTATCAGATATCACTAATGTAGACTTTTCACTTCCAAGTCCTCCTGATTTTATAAAAAATATAAATATCAAAAAATTCAATCCAGAATTAAAGTTTCTTATAGGAAGTTCGACATGGTCAGATAAAGATTTTAAAGGTAATTTTTACCCTGAAAACACTCCTCAAAAAAAATTCTTACAAGAATATGGGAAGCAGTTCAATACTGTAGAAGTAAATTCCACAAGATATGGAAACCCCAAACCCTCTACCTTAGCCAGTTGGAAAAATAGTGTCCCCGATCATTTTAAATTCTCTTTTAAAATGCCTCAAATTATATCTGTCCGCAAAAATTTACTTGGAAAAGATGTCCTTTCCAGACTTGAGGAATTTATTATTTCCATGGATACAATGGGGGAAAAAGCGGGTACAACATTTATTTTATTGCAGAACAACTTTGGACCAGAACGATTAAAGGAGTTGGAAAAATTTTTATCTTATCTTCCCATCGAACAAAGTTTTGCTGTTGAAATCCGAAATCCTTTGTTCAACCAGTCTCTTGAGCTATGTGAAGTACTAAATCAGTACAACATTTCGAATGTAATCACAGACACTTCCGGAAAGAGAGAAGTTGTCCACACATCCGTAAGTAATGATACAGCTTACATTAGATTTGCGGGAAATGGTTTAATAGAAAGTGATCACCACAGAATTGATTTATGGATTCAGCAAATTAAGCATTGGATTTCCTATGGTGTGACAACTTTTTATTGTTTGCATCACCAACCTAATGAAAACAGAAGATTATCGGGATATTCAGCAAAATATATGATTGAAAAAATAAACCAGGAATTTCCAAATCATAAAATCAATACACCAAAGATATTCAGTTCCTGATGTTTAAATGAACCCGTTAAAGAACTTTAAAACTACTTTTTTGATGAAAGTTTGCCGGTTTTTGTTTCAAGGCCAGTTTTAAGTTATTATTTTTACTTCAAAATAGATTTATGAAACTTCAATATATTCCTTTACTAATTGGCTTTTTAGCGTATGGATTGCCAGGTATTTCCCAACCATATGTTGTAAATGAGAAGATTGAAAAAGTTTTCTCTGAAGGCTTTACCGATATAAATAAGAGTTTTATAATCACCCCCAGTTCCGATCCTAAATTTTGGAGCACCTATGGCGACGGGTATTACTATATGCGAAGAAAAATAGCTTCACCCAGAGCCGTTATTGCAAATGCTGACCCCGTTAGTAAAAACTTTTATATAAAGTCTAAAGTTAATTTAGCAATTACCGGAACTATGGAGAGTAGTGTTGGAATAATATTTCTTGCACAAAAAGGNGGTAAAGGTGGTTTTGTNTTTGAAATTAACAAAAAGAAAAAGTTTAGAATCAAAGATTTAGGAACAAATGCTTTTATTACAAAGGAGGGAGATAATGGTTGGGTAAAATCAAAAAGTATTGCGCCTCCTACTCGAAACAACACAATAGAAATAAAAGGTTTTAGAGGTCAGTTTGATATTTATATCAACGGAGCTTATATCTATTCATTTGTAAACAGCTCTTATGAAAGTGGTAAATTTGGCACCTATATCGGGCCNAATGCTGAAACAAGAATATACTATTTCAATGTATATAATTTAGATATGCCAGGAGCCGAACCAGAAGTAAACCTTACCAATTTAACCAATCAAATAGAAGCTCTGAAGTTAGAAAATGACAGTTTAAAAACTCTTGCTCTTACTGCTGTTTATGGAGATAGTGATAAAACTGCTATCTCAGCAATAAAAATTTTAGAAGAACAAATTCAGGCTGTAAACAAAGAAAATAACGAACTAAAAAATATTTTAAATGAAATTGAAATTTCAAAATCTGGAAATGAATTGGATACAAACAAAAACTCTATTAAATTCTTTCAAAAGTTAGAGGCGTTAACTAAAGAAAAAGACTCCTTGCTCCAGGCTTCAGGTAATTTAAAAAGTGAACTCTCGAATGCAATTCTCATTCAAGACTCATTAAATAAAGAACTTTTGAACAATAAAACAGAAATAGAATTTATGAAAGAGCAACTAAGTAAAATGCAACTGGACATGGCTGAAGAGAAATTAGAAAAGTCAGATTCCTTAACAAAGGATGTTGAAAATTTAACTTCTGATTCATCTAACATTACATCAGAATATACACAGTATGACCAATCAGATTCAATTTCAACAAAGCTTAATTCAGAAAATCTCATCGAAGTTCCTGATTNCTTAGTCAGCAACGAGAGAATACCCTCTACACCTTCTAAAATTGTTGTTGTCACTCAGTTATTAGATAATTCTGATTCAATTCCTTTAGAAATTTCAGCAGAAGATAAACCAGTGACAAATGATTCTCTGAACAGGAATCAAAGAATACCGTCAACACCTTCTAAAGGTGCTTTTATACCCAACATTTTTGAAAAGACAGATTCGATTTATAAAGAAGAAGTGAAAGAAAAAAACACTGTAAGTATTGATTCTGTAAATATTCATCAAAAAGCCCCCTCTCTCCCGGCTAAAATTGCTTCTGCTCCAAAAACTGAAAACATCATAAATATTCAAGACTCAACCAACACTNCAGAACTGGATACTGCCCTCGAAGTAAAAAATGATTCTTTACTTGTAAAGCTTGAAAAAACACCAACTATTTTAAATAAAGATACATTAGTTGAAACACCTGAAAAAGCTATACCTCTTGATACCGTTGGGGAAATAGAACTCATTAAAAAAGATTCAATCTATATGCATACTTTAAACATTGATGAAGAAATCGGAATTGAAGACAACCTTCAAAACAACAATTTAGAAACAGATTCTTTAGCTATTGAAAATAAGCCCTTAAAAAACAAAAAATCCAGGGATAAAAAACCTAAAAAAGATAAAAAATCAGAGGAATCAGAGAAAATTAAAGATTAAACTCATGTCAGTACATTTTAATGAAAAAAGAAGAATTACTACAAAAACTCTTCAAGAAATGAAGGCATCCAATCATAAGATCAGTATGCTTACAGCTTATGATTATACAATGGCTAAAATTATTGATGCTGGTGGTGCAGACGTTATTTTAGTTGGAGACTCAGCAAGTAACGTTATGTCTGGTCATGAAACAACATTGCCCATTACACTTGATCAAATGATTTATCATGCTTCTTCAGTGGTTAGAGGGGCTAAAAGAGCCATGATTGTAGTTGACCTTCCTTTTGGTTCCTACCAGGGAAACACGAAAGAGGCGCTTTCGTCATCAATAAAAATAATGAAAGAGTCTGGCGCACATGCTGTTAAACTGGAAGGTGGTGATGATGTTGTTGATTCAATAAAAAGAATACTTCTGGCAGGAATTCCTGTCATGGGACATTTAGGGCTTATCCCACAAAGTATATATAAATTTGGCTCCTATTCGGTAAGAGCACAGGAAGACGCTGAAGCACAGAAATTAATAAATGATGCCAAAACATTAGAGCAGGCGGGTGTTTTTGCTTTAGTCTTAGAAAAAGTCCCTGCTAATTTAGCCAACGAAATCGCAAATTCCATATCTATTCCGGTTATCGGTATTGGAGCAGGAAATAGCGTTGATGGACAAGTTTTGGTGTCTCATGATATGTTTGGTATGACTCATGAATTTTCACCCAGATTTTTGAGAAGATATTTGAATCTATATGAGGACATGAAGAATGCTGTAAACCAATATTGTCTGGATGTTCAAATGGGAGATTTCCCAAATAATAAGGAGCAGTACTAATGTTAGACGTTCTTTATGAGGACAACCATATTATTGCGGTAAATAAAGAACCTGGTGAAATAACACAGGGCGATAAAACGGGTGATGAGCCTCTTTCGGAAAAAGTAAAACGTTTTATAAAAAATCGAGATCAGAAACCGGGTAATGTTTTTTTAGGAACCGTGCACAGACTCGACAGGCCCGTATCTGGTGCGATTATATTCGCCAAAACGAGCAAGGCATTACAACGTTTAAACAAAATGTTTCAAAATAAAGAAATTCAAAAAACATATTGGGCAAAATGTACTAATGCGCCAATAATTGAACATCAAAAATTAGTTCATTTCTTAGTAAAAGACTCCTCAAAAAATAAAAGTTCTGCTCATACTAAAAAGGTCACAGGAGGAAAAAAATCAGAATTAATTTACACCCATTTGAAAAATAACAAAATTCAAAATCTCATTGAAGTAAAGCCCTTAACAGGAAGACCTCATCAGATTAGAGTTCAACTATCCTCAATTGGATGCGTTATTGTTGGTGATATAAAATATGGTGCTTCTTCTGCAAATAAAGACAAGTCCATTTGCTTACATGCCAAAAATATTGAGTTTACCCACCCTGTAAGCAAGGAAAAAATAGCTATTCACGCTCCTATCCCCCATCAAAACTGGAAATAAATGCAACAACACGAAATAACCCTACCTCCATTCAGAAGGGGTTTTCATATTATTACAGAAACTATTTTAAACAAAATCCCCAGTCTTCCAAAAACGGGTTTAATGCATATTTTTATTCAACATACCTCAGCAGGATTAACAGTTAATGAAGCTGCTGACCCAAGTGTTCTGGTAGACTTTGAAAGTAGCTTCAACATACTAATCCCCGAAAACCAATCCAATTATATTCATACTCTTGAAGGTAGTGATGATATGCCTGCACATCTTAAATCTTCTTTAGTTGGCTCAAGTATCCAAATTCCGATAACAAATTACAAATTAAATTTAGGGACATGGCAGGGGATTTATCTTTGTGAGTTCAGAAACTCAGGGGGTTCAAGAAACCTGGTAGTAACTATTTATTAATTTAATATTTTTTCACTATTTGTTTACAATTTGAAACCTCCCATATCGTTGCTAAAAAAAGTACCTTATGGAACGAAGAAAATTCATTAAAACTTCCTTAACTGCNGGAGTTGGTTTAGGATTACTGGGAGGTTTGTATTCCTGGAAGATTGAGCCTTTTTGGTTAGATTTCAATAGAGTTAAAATGCCTTTAAAAAATTTACCAGAACAACTGATAGGCAAAACAATCATGCAGATAAGTGATTTACATGTAGGAAATAGATTCGACTACAATTATATCATTGAATCTCTAATTGAAGCTAAAAAATACAATCCCGATTTCGTTGTATATACAGGAGATTATGTTAGCTATGAAAATAGTGAACAAATTAAACAGTTAAAAACTGTACTGCAATACGCAACACTTGGTTCGATGGGCACCTTTGGTATACTGGGGAATCATGATTACGGGAAAAATTGGGCTGAACAAGATGTTGCTGATTCAATTTCAGAGGTTTTAAATGACAATAAAATTCACGTTTTAAGTAATTCCAGTATATCTAAAAATGGTTTAAACATTATTGGTTTGGATGATTTTTGGGCGTTAAACTTTAATCCAAAAAAAATACTCAATTCAATAAATCATAATGAAGCAAATATTGTTTTATGTCACAATCCAGATGTTTGTGACTTGAATATATGGGGGAATTATAAAAGCTGGATTTTATCAGGACATACTCATGGCGGACAGGTTAAAGCTCCATTCCTGGATCCATTTGTTGTCCCGGTAAAAAACAAGCAATATACCTCAGGAAAGTTTAACCTTTCCAATTCAAGAACGCTATATATTAATAGAGCTCTTGGACATTTGTGGCAAGTTAGATTTAATGCCAGACCCGAGATAACAATTTTTGAACTTGAAAGTATTGTTTAAAAATTATCGAAAAAATGTAAATAATTTTTGATTATCTACGTATGGTGAGATAAAAGATCAAATCATGCGAAAAATCAAACTTTATATTGCGGCATCTCTGAATGGCAAAATTGCAGAAAAAGATGGATCGGTTGATTGGCTATATGTTAAAGACAACGATGAAGAAATAGATTATGGATATGAAAAATTTTACGAATCTATAGATACCACGATTCAAGGGTCCAGTACATATAAGCAAGTTGAAAGCTGGGGAATTGACTTCCCTTATCCAGACAAAAAAAATTATGTTATAACAAGAAATAAAAATTTAAAAAATAATCATAACGTTGAATTTATTTCTGAAAATCACATTGATTTCATCAAAACATTAAAAAACAAAGCAGGAAAGGATATATGGTTAATAGGTGGAGGACAAATTAATACAATGCTCTTAAATGAGGGATTAATTGATGAGTTACAATTATTTTGTATGCCAATTATTCTTAGTGATGGTATAGATATATTTGAGGCAATACCGGCCAGAACGGATGTAAAATTAATTGAAACCAAAACACACGACACCGGAGCTATTGAGATGAAATACCAAATAGTAAAGTAATATGCAGATATTACTTTACTCTGAGAAAACCTTTTTAAGAAGATCCGTCACCCGAGCAGAAGGAAGTTCTCTAATTGCCTTTTCCTCCTTCGCCAATAGCTTAAATAAACCCTCAATTGCTTTTTTTGTTGTATAATCCTCCAAATCAGGATTCACTTTAGTAGTTAAAGGTATTTTATTGTATCTGGTGACCAAAGGATTCCAATACTGAGTGACTTTTACAGCACTAATTGCCATTTGAACAACAGGTTTAAATGATTTATAAAGCGAATCACCTGTTGCTTTATTCAGATATTGTGTAGCCGCATCATCATCACCTTTAAGTATATTTAATCCATCACTTACGTTCATAGACTTAATAGCACCAATAAAGATAGGGGCTGCTTCTTTAGCAGCCTTTTCAGCAGCTCTATTTAAAGCTGTTTCAAAAGTGTCTACCTGAGCTCCCATTCCAATAAGCCTGAGTTTTTCCTCCATTTTTTTTGCCTCTTCGGGAAAAGGAATTCGTATCGTTTTATTTTTATTGAACCCCCCCGCTTTACTTGCATTCACACCTACCTTTTCAATACCAATATTTAAGGCCTCTTTTAATCCTTGAACTATTTCATCATTGGTTAAAGGCACATTTTTAGCTGAAGCGGTAATATCTTTAGCTTTATCCTTTATAGATTCCAGGTTAAATTGAGCATTACTTAAAAATGACATCAAGACGAAAGCTCCAAAAATTATTTTTTTCATTGTTATTGTTTTTTCCTGTTGNNACAATATTCATTCCAAAAGTAAAATCANTTATGAATTNANGAAAATAAAATTTCAACAATTTAATAAGTGTATTATTTTAGAAAGTTCTGAACTATTTAATTCTTTATTAATCGGACCCAGAATTTCTAAAACTTCCGTTTTCCTTTTCAATTGCTTGTCAACCAACATACTGTTTGTATTGTTGCCTGTTTTTTTTGCCACCAACTTAACCTGATGTAAGTATTCTTCTTCCGATGGAAATATTTGACGTCTCATAAAATAAGGATAACAAATTTGTACAAGCTTTCTTAAATTTTCGCCAGCTTCTCCCTTTAAAGCATTTTTATTCGTGACTCCGTACAGCGCTGAAATCGGATTAAGAACAGCATTTATTGCCAGTTTAAGATATACCATGCGTTGGATATCACCTTTCTGAACTACAGGAAAACCATTAAATAATTCATTTTCTTCAACAAACACTTCACCATCGCCTGTATTCAAAACATTACCAGGTCCGATTAATTTTACTCCTTGAGTGGTAACACCTCTAAAAATCTTTTGTTTTAAACCTAATATATTATAAAACAAAGTCTCCTGACCTATTCCATTTTGAAGAATTAAAATTGGAGACTTCCAGTTTAATTGAAAATACCTGTTTAAGGCGTCCTGGTTTTTATAGGTTTTAGTGAGCCAAATTACCAAATCCGGTTCTTTTACCTTTTTCCAATCTGAAGAAGCAGTTAATTTATGAATCTTTTTTTTTCGGGCAATAGAATTAATAGCGTTTATGGATTCTTCCCATGAACCTATAACCGAGACATCAAAATTTTCACTCCATTTTAATGCATAAAAAGTAGCTAAAGCGCCCGAACCAACTATAACAAGCCTATCAATCAACTGAAAAACAACATTTTAAGTTAAAAAACAATTAAACATCTAAAGTAAATATGCATTTCAGAATCACTTTTATACATCTTAACCAAGATTTAAACCATTTTAGCAAAACTAACTATCTTAAAGCAATTCTTGTGCATAAATTTATACTTGTAGAAAGATTCTCCAAATCTGAGATAACAAACTGATTTTAAAGCCTCGAGAAATCGAGGCTTTAGTGTTTTTAAACACATTCGCACCCCATTCAGGTAAAGAACACACAAACATTTAATCACTATTCAGGTATATTTTTTACTTATGTAATATTTTCAAAACTGTTTGTTATATTTCAAAAACAGCGGTATTTTTGCAACATATTCTTATTCAACCTTATTTTATCATATTATGAAGAGAGATTCTCAAATTTTTGATTACATCCAACAAGAAAACAAAAGGCAACTTAATGGTATTGAGCTAATTGCATCTGAAAACTTTGTTTCGGATCAAGTAATGGAAGCTATGGGTAGTATTTTGACAAATAAATATGCTGAAGGACTACCCGGTAAAAGATATTATGGTGGCTGCCAGATTGTTGATGAAATTGAAACCCTGGCCATTAACAGACTGAAAGAACTATTTGGAGCGTCGTGGGCAAATGTTCAACCACATTCTGGTGCTCAGGCAAATACAGCAGTTTTTTCGGCATTTTTAAATCCAGGCGACAAAATATTAGGTTTTGATTTATCTCACGGAGGTCATTTATCCCACGGATCACCTGTGAACATAAGTGGAAAATGGTTTGATGCAAATTTTTATGGGGTTGAAAAAGAAACTGGAAGAATCGATTTTAATAAAGTAGCCAATCAAATTTTAGATTTAAAGCCGAAATTAGTCATTTCCGGCGCTTCGGCATACTCAAGAGACTGGGATTACAGTACACTAAGAAAAGCTTGCGATCAAGTTGGAGCAATGTTACTGGCTGATATTTCCCATCCTTCCGGCTTAATTGCTAAAGGTCTTTTAAACGACCCCATTCACGACTGTCACATAGTTACCTCCACTACTCACAAAACCTTAAGGGGGCCACGAGGAGGAATTATAATGATGGGTAACGACTTTGAAAATCCATTTGGGTTAAAAACATTAAAAGGTAAAACAAAATTAATGAGTCAGGTTTTAGATGGCGCAGTTTTTCCAGGAACTCAAGGAGGGCCNTTAGANCANGTTATTGCNTCNAAAGCAGTTGCTTTTGGAGAAGCTCTATCAGATGATTATTTAANCTANATNAAGCANGTTAAACTNAATGCNTCNGTAATGGCTGAAGAGATGATTANNANAGGNTANNAGATTATTTCNGGAGGAACAGACAATCATTCAATGTTAATTGACTTACGTTCNAAGAACTTAACCGGTAAAGTNGCTGANGCTGTTTTAGGNCAAGCNCANATTACTACNAACAAAAACATGGTNCCATTNGATGATAAATCACCTTTTGTAACTTCAGGAATTCGTTTTGGTACTGCAGCAATCACATCAAGAGGAATCGATGAATCAGGNATGGTTGAAATTGTAANTTTGGTTGANGAGGCTTTAATGGCTTCAGAAGATGAAAATAAATTAAATGCAATCGGTGANAAAGTAAANTCAATGATGGCTGGAAANCCTCTTTTTGCAACACCAGTNACAGCATAAGCTGAGAACAAATATTAATTGTTTTAAAATCCTTTAGANNAACTAAAGGATTTTTTGTTGAATTGAATTGTTATCGAAATANAATATCATCTTTAATTTANNCGAANCACATTCATTTTGAATTAGATTTAAAAAATTATTGCTTCACATACAGTTTCTTTAAATTTACACTATGGACAAGGATTTAATAAAAAAATTATTCAAAGAACATCAAAANACACCCTAAATACCCTTCACCNANTAANGTTAGAANNTGGATAGATCAACTACTGGCTATTTTATTTCCAGGTGCATGTGAAATAGATTTTCAATCGGAAGCTGAAATTGTAANNTTTTTTGATAAGTTAAAAATTGATTTTTCAAANCTACTTCTTTGCGATACAGTAAAGNATGAGNAGGCAAAAAATGATCTTATTGATTTCTTTTTTTCAGAATTGCCCAAAATAAAAAATATGCTTGACAAAGATGTTGAAGGTATTTATCAAGGTGATCCTGCAGCAAAAAGTTATGCNGANATCACACGCTCTTACCCTGGTTTTTATGCAATTGCATCACACNGAATTGCCCATGTTTTATATGGGCTCAATGTTTCTCTTCTTCCCAGAATGATTAGTGAACTCTCAAAGTCAAAAACAGGAATTGACATTCATCCTGGAGCAAAGATTGGAGAATATTTTTGCATTGATCACGGTACAGGAGTAGTTATAGGAGAAACGTCAATAATTGGGAATCATGTTAAACTCTATCAAGGTGTTACGCTGGGTGCATTGAGTATAGCAAAACAAGATGCTACCAAAAAGCGTCATCCAACAATTGAAGATAATGTTGTTATTTACGCTGGGGCAACAATTCTAGGAGGTAGAACAACTGTTGGTAAAAACAGTGTTATTGGCGGAAATGTATGGATAACCAAAAGTGTTCCTGCTGAGTCAAAGCTCTATTACAAAGCCGAAAATCAAAATTATTAAAATGTTCGTAGAAGATTTAATTGGGAATACACCACTTGTTGAAGTTCGACATATAAACACAAATCCTAATGTGAAAATATACTGCAAACTCGAAGGGCAAAATCCAGGAGGTTCAGTAAAAGACCGTGCTGCTTATGGAATGATAAGTGGAGCACTAAAAAGAGGTGATATTAAAAAAGGAGATAAATTAGTTGAAGCTACTTCTGGAAATACAGGAATCGCATTAGCTATGATTTCGCGATTGCTTGGCTTGGAAATGAACCTAATTATGCCCGATAGTGCAACCGCTGAAAGGGTAAAATCAATGGAGGCCTATGGCGCTAAAGTTATTTTAACTCCTGCAGAGCAAACTATTGAATACTCTAGGAAAGTTGCCGAAGAAATGGCAGAATCTGGTGAGTACTTTATGTTAAATCAGTTTGCCAATGCTGATAACTACAACGCCCATTACAAAACAACAGGGCCTGAAATTTTTAAGGATACAGATGGAAAAATCACCCATTTTGTCTCAGCCATGGGAACAACTGGAACAATTATGGGCGTATCTAAATATTTAAAAGAACAAAACCCTAAAATTGAAATCGTAGGCACTCAACCNACNGATGGTTCAAAAATACCTGGAATCAGAAGGTGGTCACCAGAAATGGTTCCTGACATATTTGATGCATCTCGTGTAGATACAGTTTTGGATGTTTCTCAAGAAGANGCTACCAATATGGCNAGAAGAATGGCNAANGAAGAAGGTATTTTAGCNGGNATGAGCTCNGGAGGGGCATTNGCCGCNGCNATTAAANTAGCAAACAACNTAAAGTCNGGAACAATTGTATGCATNACNTGCGATCGTGGAGATCGGTATTTAAGTACAAACCTATTTGAGTNATANATTNTCAANGAATTCTATAAATTAAAAATGNCCGTTTAAAACGGNCATTTTTAATTTAATCAGATATAAACTTATTATTTATCTCCTAAGATAAGTGGCATACCATCTTGATTACCCACGACAACAACCTTTGAATTTTGAGAAGTTGCTAACTGAAGTGTTGCTTCAATACCTTTTTCCCTTAAAATTTTATCAGTTAAGGAGGCACTCAATATTCTGTTTGCAGTTGCTTTACCTTCTGCTTCAATTTTTAAACGTTGTGCTTCTTTTGCAGCTTTTTCGAGTCTAAATTCATAAGCTTCCGATTCTTGCTTCTGTTTTAGTTTATTCTCTATTGCCTGCTTATAGGTTGATGGTAAAGTTATTTTCCTAATAAAAACTTCGTTTGTTTGAAGATATTGACTACCAAGTAAGGGTTCTGTCAGTTCTTTTATTTCGCTTGCAATTATATTCCTTTTCTCTGAGAAAACCTCTTCAGCAGTATATCTACCTATTACCTCTCTAAGAGCGCTTCGAATTGCTGGTTTAACAATTTTAGTTTCATATCCAGGACCTTTTTTCTGATGTAAAAGGGGTAATTTTTGGAAAAGAGGTTCATACCATATAGACATATCTATATCCATTTTTAAACCGTTTGAAGAAAGAACATTCATTTTTTCTTTTAACTCCTGCTGTCTTATATCGTACTTTATAACTTTATTCCACGGCATGATTATGTGAAAACCTTCGCCTAAAGTTTGTTCAATATCAACTCCATCATCAAAAGTTTTAAACAAAACTCCCGCTTCTCCCGCATCGAGTTTAACTGAAGACTTCCATAAAAAAATTAAGACAACTATTAACAATACAACTGAACCTACTAGGCCTTTATTTACTTTGATTTCTGGAAAACTATCGCTCATAATATTTATATTTTATAGTGCTAAGATAAAAAGTAAACTTACATATCAAAGAACAAAATGATTAGCGGTCAAATAATTTTAAACTAATAAAAATACAGGATGCTTATTTTATCTTGTATAAAAACTGTCAAAAATGAGCTTAAATGAATAGTTTAATGATACAAAAATGATGGTTTTTTCTCCCCAGCATAAATGTGAATATCCAATTTGTTTGAAAGAGGAGGAACGGCACATATATAACTTGGGTTATAGACACAATATGGATTGTATGCCAAATTAAAATCTAAAACAATCACTTCATCTTCATTTACTGCAACCTCCAAAAAACGTCCTCCGCCATATGTTTCTTTTCCTGATGTCAAATCATAAAAAGGAATAAAGATTTCTGTTTTGTTTTTAAGAGAACTTGTGTATCCTGTAAGTTCGTAATGTTTACTATTTATTGAAAATGTTAAATTGGCACTTGGATAATACATGGAAGTTATTGATGTATCACGGATTAAAAAAACAGGCTTTACCTCCAAATTCCATTTTAATTTTGCAGTTACTCTGAAATTAGAATCTACATCATAATACGATAATCCGGTAAACAACTCTTTATCCTTTTTTTTCAAAGGAGAATTGGGACCTTTAAAACTTAATTCAATGAAGTCGCGCTTGCTCTGAATAATCTCTGTGTAGCTAGGTTTTTCTTTCTCAATACATGAGTAAAACATTAAAAAAACACCGAAAACAAAACTTAACTTAAACATAGCTTAAAGTTGCATTTTTTGTGTTTTGAATAAAAACTTTTTGGAATAAATAACCTATTTTTCGTGCAATCATTTATCAACTTGATTTAAAAGTACTTAAAATCAAAAATCTACGTAATTCAAAAATCATATTATGTTAAAAACAAAAGAGGGTACAAAACGCACCCTCTTTTTTCATTGATGTTACTATAATTTTAAGCGTTTTACTTTTCGCTCACTTTGTCTTCTTTTAACTCAGCTTCTTGAGTGTCTTCTACCTTTTCGTTTGACTTTGATTCTTCTATTTCAGTCTGGACTTCCTCTTCGGAATCCTTTAATGATTCAGGAGTTAAAATGTTATTTTTAATCAAAAGGTTATACCAAGTAAAAAGTTTTTTAACATCTGATTCGTAAACCCTGTCTTGATCAAATGGGATATATGAATTCAGTTCGGTAAACAATTCTCCTTTTTGAGGTACCGCTATTTCTTTAAACTCGTTCTTTTCTGCGATTTTAGAAAGAACATCAGATAAGGGCACGTCTTCATTCTCGCAGTAAATACTTATGTCTTCAAGCGAAGAAATTTTNTAGGATGAATANGCATTAAATCGTTTTCCATCAATTAAAGACTCAACTATAACGCCGTTTGGAGACTTTGCAACAAGTTTTTGTAAACCTGGCTTTCCTCCTATTGTAAAAATACTCGTTAAATCCATTTTTAAAATTTTGTATAAAAGTACAACTATTAAAAGAGAACCAATGCAATATTAATGATAAACTTGAAACTGTTTACTCACCACCCCTTCAAAAGTCTTGAGATTCATATAATAAATCCCATTAGCAAAATGACTTGTATTTAGAACAATTTTGTAGGATTCGGAATAATTTTGTCCAATATTAATAAGTTGAACTAACTTTCCACNTGCATCNANAATAGAAGCNCCTATNAGNTCTGNNTTTGTTAATGTGAAGTCAGCCGTAATGAATTTATCAGCAGGATTTGGATAAAAAATGAAATCAGACANTATATCCAAAGATGAATTGATATTTTCAACCTGCTCTGGTGCTTCAATTTCGTAAGTATTTGAAAGCTGACAACCATTTGAATCTTCAACCGTAATATTAAATTGTCCTTTGCATAGCTTCTCAAAAATTCCGCCCGTTGAATTAATTTCTCCATCAACATAATACGTATATGAACCTGTACCACCTGATGCAGTAACTGTTATCTCTCCATCACATGTATTTAAGGTATCGTTCAAAGAACTTAATTTCTGCATAATAAGAGAATCTGGGGATTCAATGCTAATCGATACTGTATCACTACAACCATTCATATCTGAAACCCACAATTCATATGTTCCTTTGCCTAAGGGAGGGTTTTTAATACTNGGAACNCGANAGTCATTCCAATTATAATAATANCTTCCGGAACCTCCTGAAATATCCAATTCAACGTTTCCATCTTTAGAATCGAAACAAGATGTCTTTTCTATGGATATTGGTGTTACTGTAAGCTCATCCGGCTCAACTATTGAAAAATTCATTCCTTTCGAAATACCATATTTATCAGTTACTTCAACCTTATAATTNCCTGCCTCTAAATTGGAAAGCTTTTGCGTTACTATAGAACTATCGTGAATCCATAATACCTCATAAGGGGGAAAACTTAAGTCAATATTTAAATCAATGGAACCGTTACTATCATTATGACAAGTAACATTATTCATCTGATTAACAGAAATATTAATTCCTCTCATTTTATCATACATCAACTCAGAATTGTCGGCATTAGTCCTTAAAGTGTTTAAGTCTTCCCCTCCTAAAATTGCAAAAGCAAGAACAATAGAATCATTGGAATCTAAAGAATATGGTCCGCTGGATATAATATTGGCTACATCGCCTGAAATATTAAAATGCGTCACACCGCCAGTCATAGATATATACTCTTCAGAATCATCAAAATCATCTGTAATGTTTATTCCATCATTACCTGATTTATCAAAAGCATAGTAATTTATTTTGTTTGATCTTAAAAGCTTAACTCCTCCGTAAATACCTTCNGGATCGTATACGTATCCAATATTTTTAGAAAACTCAAATCCAGAAATATTAGTGTTTTTATTACCAATGTCCCAATCACTAAAAATACCAAAGTAAATACTATCCATATCAGCATCTGATTTATTTTTAATTACGTACTCATAAATCACATAATCTTCATTATTTTTCGTATTCCAGGCATAAGCAGTCTGCTGAATCTCCACTCCAACTGGTTCAGTAGACCACGAATCATCTAATAATCCGGTAACTGTGCGTTTAGCGTCAGATACACTTAGACTATTTAAGGAATTTACNATTGGAGNTTCAAAGGATAATAGTTCATAATCTTCATAGGACAAAACAGTACCCGGGTCAATCGCTAAAAGAACACCCATTTCACTTATCAGACTTCCACTGTTTTTATATTCCACTCCCAGCCCCGAACCCCCGAGGGTATACCCTATTCTTCCGTGATTATTAAAACTCAAATAAATATTATTTTCGGTTATATCAACATAATCTTTATTAACCTCAATTGAGAATATGTCGTGAAAAGTGTTCAAACCATCAGTAATTTCAATTGAAAAGGAAACCATTTCATTAGCTGCAACAGAAGGATTTATTATAAACTTGAAATAAGACTCTGTTGTTTCAATTTCCTCTGANCCAATTGAAGAAACAAATGATATGGAATCAAGTACAGTTGTGTTTGCATCTTCTGAACGTAACAAGACAGAAATATTATTGGTTGCACCCAAATGATTTTTTAAATCAACAAGCATTAAAACAGTATCTCCACCAGCTAAATTTTGATCAAAACCATCGTCTGTTTTATGACCTATATAAGTTATGAAAGGGCTTGTAATGGGTAATAAGGCCTTATGAGCATTTACTCTTCCTGTTCCGAGCATATTTTGATAAACCTCATTTCCTTCAACTCCATAAATNTCATCTGTTGATGCTTTTAAAATAGCACCTATTTTTTGAGGCGAAGCATCAGGATATTGTGCTTTTATTAAGCCCAGGACTCCTGAAACAATTGGTGCTGCGAATGATGTGCCCCTGCCTATTAAACCACTTCCTCCTCCTCGCCAAATTGAAACTATACCATCACTTGGAGCAACAACATCTACCATATCATTATACTGAGAACCTTCACTGGTGGAAGAAATCCATTTTTTATCTTGTTGATCCGTTCCACCAACTGAAATAACATTTGCATATGAAGCCGGATAAAAATAAGAATTGTTATTCGTATTCCCGGCAGCAGCAACTATTACAGCTCCTTTATTATTGACAGCATAATTCACCACATCCTGATGGTACTGATTAAAAGCACCTGCAGCGCCCCAAGAACAATTAATAATATCCGCTCCATGATCTGCAGCATAAACTATACCTTCATATGCACCAACCAGATATCCACTGTTATTACAAATCTTTATTGGTAAAATCATTGTGTTAAAACCTGGAGCAGCAACATCTCCATTATTATCGGTATTAATTGATGCGCAGCCCGTCACCTGATTTCCATGATGACCAAATACTTCAGGATCATTATCATCCACACCAGTATCCCATCCTGAAAAATTATCAATGTATCCATCATTATCATTATCTACTCCATCAACAGGATCATTGTAATTATGCTTTATCCTTCCAATAACTTCAGGATGATCAGAATCAATTCCAGTATCAGTAATGCCTATTACAACATTAGTATCTCCTTTTTGAATATCCCAAGCTTCAAAAATATCAATCAGATCCAGATGGTATTGAAGTTCNACTTTTGGATCATTAGGAACATACATTAATTCCGGAACAATTTGAGCTTCTACATACTCAAACATACCCGTTGACATAAACATCTTTGCAGCATCAAACTCATTGAAATTCTCATTAAAATTAATGGTGTAAACTCGTGAAAGATCAATCAGTTTTTCTCCATGACTATTTTTCGGATGTCTTGGTGCTACAGAATTAAAAAACTTACGTTCAATCGATTGAACATCAAACATGCTTGATAAGTCTTGAATAACAGATTCCGAGTAATCTCTTCTAAAAAAAAAGACACGATACTCACTCTTTATTTTAGCAATAAGTTGCCCTTTGATCACTTTTCCCTGAGGCCTGTCGACTACCTCAGCAACTTGAGTAAAAGCATTAATAGCGACGAACAAGACTAATAAAACAGAAAACCAGACTCTTTTTTGTTTCATAATTAACAGGTAGCCAAAATAAAAAATCTACTCTTTGTAATAGAAAATTTAATGAGGATTAATATAAGGTAAATATACTTTCAAGTAAGTATTTTTACGTATATTTTTTCAACAAGTTATTTTTTAACTGTTATCTTTTTTACNGACCTTATTTCATCAATTACCACATTAACAAAATAGGTTCCTGACGAAAAATCAGAAAAATCCATTACACTATTAATTCTTTGATTTGATAGTATAATATTACCCAGAATATCTGTTACATAAACTTTTGCATTAACAGGAATTCCTTTTAAATAAATATTTCCACCAGTTGGATTTGGATAAATTGAATAATTCTTTAGCAAAGTATTTTTATTAACCATCATTTGATCTTTGATTTCTATCGAATCAACATCAACACATGAATTTTGATCAGTTACTGTTAATGTATACATATTGGGACATAAATTAATTGCATGTATGGAATCTCTTTCATTATCATCACTCCATGTATATCCATATGGNGCATACCCTCCAGATACGAATCCATTGACAGAGCCATTACAAGCCATTCCATTGCTCATCGTTGTATCGGTAAAATTAATTACCGGCAAAGTATTAACTGTTAGATTAATGGTATCCGAAACTGAACAAGGATTTGAATTTGTAACCGTAACACTGTATAATGCAGCTGAACTTGCAATTATTTGGCGCGATGTTTCGCCCGTAGACCAAAAATAAGTGTAATCAGGCCCTGCATCAAAAGTTATTGAATCACCCTGGCAAATCGAAGTATCATTACCTAAGTTCACATAAAAAGCATCAGGTTCTCCAATAGTGACTGTCAAGGTGTCTTTTAGCTCCAATTCATCGGATATCTCGACATGATATGTTCCAGCACACAATTCGGAAANANAGTCCCCTGAAGGATTACCGGGCACATCATACCAACTGTAGCTGATTTTTCCGGCACCCCCGCTTGCTTCTACTTTGGCTTTACCATCACAGCTATTGATACTATTGAAATTACAGGATGAACTGTCGGCCAGCAAAATTTTAGTTGACAAATTATAAAGTTCATGATAAGCAGTATCTGATTCAAGAGCAGCTTTTTTCAAAGTACTGTAATTATCACCGACTACTAAAGCGAAAGCAACTTTTATCGAATCATTAACACCTATATTTAAACCACCTAAACCAATAATATTGGAAACATCTCCTAAACCTGCGCTATCTTTCAAAATACCACCTGATATAGAGGTATGCTGCTCTGCAGAAGAAAATCCATCATAATGAGAAATTGTTCCATTTGCTCCGTTATTATCAAAAGCATAGTTATTGATACTTCCATCGCTGATTACATGTATCCCACCATACGTCCCTCCGGATGTATAAGCATAACCTGTTTTAAAAGTAGAATCATAAACCGCATAATTTTGAGAATAAGTTGGAATATCCCAGTCTGCAAAAATTCCAAAATTAAGACCATTGATTTCCGAACCGGAAGTATTTTTAATATTCATCTCAAGAATGATAAAATCCATTCTGTCGATTTCTGACCAGGCCATAGACTTTTGATTAATTTCAATGCCTATTTTATTAACAGCTGCCGGATCATCATTATAACTGGAATAAACCACCATGTCGGCCTCCATATTCATTGACGAATCAATATCGTTAGCCGTTTGATAATCACCATCTAAAACATAGCTCGTTTGAGTTTCATTTAAAGTAGCTAAAACACTCATTTGAAAAAGAATGTTAGACCCGTTTTTATATTTTACTCCTTGTCCGATAGTTTGTGAACCAGCTGCACCATTAAATCCTAATTTACCCGATGCACCCACACTAAATTTTATATTATTTTCTTCTATATTGATATGATCCGGATTAAATACTTTTGTCAGCATTTTCCAATTATAATAATCACCATCTTCCATGATAACTTTGAACATTACTGTTTCATTTTTTGGCATATTATCCTTTATTATAAAGGATAATCTTAGTGAGCTGGTATTTTTTGAGGTATTAAACAATATTGAACCCAAATCAACAACAGAATCCAGTAATTGAACGTAGGGTGATTCTGTGGTAAGCTTATATTTAGTTGAAGCACTGGAATTTTGTAATAGATTTATAACACTCCCATATAGATATACCGTATCTCCAACTCCATAATATTCATCATCATTATCAGTAAAAACCGCATTGTCAAATATTAAGCCGGGATTACTTAAATCAGTAACTGCTTTTTGAGCATTTATTAGCCCTCTACCAAGTTTTCCCTGATAAGAACTGTTATTAGGAACGGTATCGATATTAGTACTCGTTGCTTTTAATTGCAATAATACCTGTAGAGCTGAAAACGCTGAATACTTGCTTTTGATTAACCCTGCTACTCCAGATGCCATTGGTGCAGAAAATGATGTTCCTCTTCCATTTCCTAAAATGGCACCGCCACCATTATTCACCCGATATAAATCTACTGATGGAGCCATAACATCGACATAATCATTAAAAGTTGAGCCCTCACCTGCACTTTGCACCCACTTCTCATTATTTTTATTGGTTCCTCCAACAGACAACACCCAGTCGAAACTTGCTGGATACCAAAATGAATCACTGTTATCATTTCCTGCAGCGGCAATCACCAAACAATTTTTATTTATAGTTGCATAGGTAACTACATCCTGCCCCTGTTNTGACCAAGAATCNGGNGCACCCCAGGAACAATTTACAATATTNAAACCCTGATTTGCCGCATATGTTATGGACTGATATGCATGAGTAAGCGCGCCTCCGGATTCCATTTTTATAGGAACTATTTTACAATTAAAACCCGTTCCTGCCAACTGTATCCCATTATCAGCAGTTGCTCCTACAAAACTGGAGACATAAACCCCATGCCAATCACCACCTACTGAGGGATCATTATCATTATCTCCCAAATCCCATCCTCGAAAATTATCTGTATAGCCATCTCCATCGTCATCTATTCCATTTATGGGATCGGCATAATTATATTTTACACTGTTCATTAAATCGGGATGATCAATATCAAATCCCGTATCAGAAATACCAATTACCACATTTGTATCTCCTTTTTCTGTATCCCATGCAGTATAAAGATTTAATAAATCAAGAAAATATAACGAGTCTATTTCCGGATCATTTGGAGTATAGAGTGGTTGAAAAGTATAAGAGGGTTCAACATATTGGAATGCCCCGGAACTCATAAATTTATCAATTAGCTTTTTTGGATCAACATCTACGCTATACTCTATCGTGTAGATAAGAGAGAGGTCTGCATATTTTATACCAAATTCATTGCCTTCAGCTCTTGGTTTTGTGCAGTAAGGGTAAGTTCTGGAAATTGATGATACGCCATATTTATTATATAGAAATTCCAGTTTAGCATTACTGGTTTCTCCTGTGTAGAAGTATCGTCTGTGGGATTCTTTAGCTTTTACAATGAGAACATTTGAAAGATAATTATTTTGACAATATACGAACAGAGAAGCCCCGATAAAGGACAAAAAAAGTAAATTTTTCATAATTTTTAATTCGGTAATAATCAATTTCTACGAGGAGAAGGATGCTATGTTACAATTAAAAACTAAATATAACATGGAAAATGATTCATAAGTTGAATAGATTGTTTACAAACATTAATTGTACTATGAGTTTTTCCATTTGTAAGAATTATGTATGGGCAATCATAAGCAGTATTGTAATTCATTGCTTGATATAAAGTTTCCTTGGTAATATCAACAGTATGAGCTTTGCATTCAATTAAGACGAAAGGTTTTGAGTTTTTATAAACCAACACATCTGATCTCCTTTTATTTTCATTAATAAGCAAACCTGTTTCGATTTTAAAAACCGATTCAGGGTATCCCAGATCTTCAATTANATGGCTTATAATATTTTGTCGAACCCATTCCTCCGGAGTTAAAACCAGCCATTTTTTTCTGACCTTATCAAAAATTA
The DNA here is from genome assembly GCA_002720635.1 of Flavobacteriales bacterium. Classification (GTDB taxonomy): domain Bacteria; phylum Bacteroidota; class Bacteroidia; order Flavobacteriales_C. The sequence continues at coordinate 29,957 of PBJD01000023.1, forward strand.
AAGGTTGATTCGATTCAGATTTCTTATATCTGAATAAATACTCAGGAAAATTTAATTTAGGAAGTTTCAAAAAGCAGACTGTTTTTTATTTTCCAATAATCTTAAATTCCGTCCTACGATTTTTAGACCTGCCTTCCGGATTTTCATTTGACATAATTGGCTCATTATCGGCGTATCCCTTATAAGACAACCGTTCTTTAGGAACATTATTCATCATTAACCAATAAGAGACTGATTTAGCTCTGTTTTTTGATAATTCCATATTATGCAATTTACTCCCCTGATTATCAGTATGTCCTCCTATTTCTATTTTCAAGGTTGGGTTTTTTTCCAGAAACTCTTTTAGTTTTTCAAGCTCAACTTTACTTTCAGGCTTTAATTCATATTTATCAGTATCGAAAAACACATTTTTTAAAATTACTCTGCCNCCAATCTTAATTGGCTGGAGAGGAACATCCTTTTCAATTGGTTTAAAATTAATTGGTTTATTCAGTTTAAAATTCTCAGAATAAAATAAATACCCTTCATGAGCAGCATTTAAGGCATACTCTTTTCCATAAGGAAGACAAACCAGGAACTTACCATTTGAATTGGCTGTTGACTCAACAATTCTCCTCCCATCTTCTAGTTCTTTTAATTCAAAACGAGCACTTAAAGGACGGTTAGTCTCACTATCAAATGTTTTTCCTGCCATATAAGTTACTGGTTTTGGTTTTAAGTAATCTGGTAATTTAAACTTATAAATATCCCAATCACCAAAACCTCCATCTCTGTCTGATGTTAAATACGCATATTCACCCATTGCATCAACAGTGAAATCAAAATCATTTTTAGAGGTATTTATCGGGAAACCTAGATTTACCGGTTTTCCCCATAAACCATTTGGTTGCTTTTTACTCATAAATAAATCATTATCCCCCAAACCTGGATGACCATTGGANGAAAAATATAAAGTTTGATTATCCGGATGAATAAAAACACCCTCCTCTCTTCCTGGTGTATTTATTACACTGCCAAGATTTTGAGGAACTGACCATCCGCTATTGGTCAAATAGGTAACATAAATATCGTTTTCACCATATCCACCGGGACGTGTACTGGAAAAGTACAAAGTTCTTCCATCACTGCTCATACTGGGTTGAGCATCGTGCTTTTTGTGGTTAACTTTAGGTCCTAAGTTTTTAGGATTTGTCCATTTTCCGTCTCTCAGAAATGTAACAAAAATATCGCAGCTACCATATCCGTTTCTACCCTCACCATAAAAACCATACTGATCACAAATTGTAAAAAACATGGCATTTCCATCAGGAGTAAGTGAATGCCCTCCCTCATTAACAACTGTATTCAAAGGCGCCCCAATGTTAAATGCTTTTCTCCAACTTTCATCATGCTTAAAAGAAGCATAAAAATCTTCCTGATACTTATCTATACTTCTTGAATCAGGTATTGTTCTTGTAAAAATTAATGTATTCATATCGACAGATAATACTGGCAGATATTCCTTTAAATCGGAATTTACGTTTGGACCTAAATTTTCAGGTTCAATATCAACAGGATGTTTTAATGCATCAATTGAAAATTTACAAGATTCTAAAACTCTTTCTGCCTTACCTCTTAACTTCGCTTTAGGATGATACTTTTTTAAATAAAGACCAGCCCTTTCTTTTCCTTTTGAATACTGTTCAGTCTTAAAATACAATTCCGCTAAATCAAGATGTAAAAACGGCATAAAATCAGGATTTATACCCAATCCTTCCTCGAGTTCTGAAATTGCTTTCAGATACTCTTCTTTCTGAATATATATAGTACTCTTAACACCATATGCCTCAACAAAACGAGGGTCTTTTTTTATTACCTTGTCAAGAAGCGGCAAAGCTTCTCCAAAATATCTCAGCTCAAACTTACCAAGAGCCTCCTCATATATTTTTATAGCCTTCTTGTTGATGGATGAATATGATGGTCGTTGTGCAAAAACCATCAATTCTGACAAAACCAATACGCTAAATAAAACAACTCTTAATTTCATATTTTTCTATTTAATCTTTATCAAACAATTAATGTACCCAAAATTTAAATTAGCAATTCTAAATCTATTTACAGAGTTAAAGAGAGTTTAAATGCCTTAATTCGATTTGACCATAGATCCATATCTATAACTAATTCCTCTCTGGAGTATTCATCAATCTTAAATTCTCCATTGGTTTTTTTTTCCAGTAATTCATAACGGTTTGTACACAATAAAGTAGCACCTAAAATAAAAGATACAGGAAAGAAAAATGCTTTTTTATTTGATTTCGTATAGGTACTGACTTCTAAACTTTTTTTAAATTTTTTAATCTCATTTAAAAAAGACTTTTTTAACGAATTAACATTTTCAATAGGGTTTGACAAGGTTTGTCTTCCTTCCAAATAATCTTCTCTCAAATCAAAAATATCATCTAAATACTGAGCGATTCCACCTAATTGATACATGAGTTCATGTTCTTCATAAGATAATTTTTTATTAAGCATATTACACATACATACAACTGTTGCTCCGCCTTTATCGAAAGCAATTTTCCTGACAAAATCCCTGTCCAATAATTCCTTTGAAACTAATTTCTTGCTCTCGTATTGTGCATTGAAAACGTTTCTAGCATTCTCTAAATAAAATTCCACATCATTTACATTTTCATGAATTCTTTTAGAAAACTCCAAAAAAAGTATTTCAATATCCGAACTGGGGTTATAATTAAAAGGAGTGTTTACAAGAGCATGAATTTTTTGAGAAGGCATTTCTACTTTATCAAAAAAATCGTCATACAAAGGAGCTAAAGCACTGATATTAACAATTGCCCTTAATTCATTATTCTTAATCCTTTCTCCTCTTAAAAGACAAAACCCGGCTGTCCATAAAGTTTGAACCAGGATATAACCTCTCATCCTTCTTTGGTTTTCTGGATCAATTAGCAATTCCCAGTTTTCAAACTTCGGCTTTACTTCTTTAAGCAACTGCCTGGTATATTTTAAAGTCCTTTTGTAATCAATATAAAGCTTTACATAAAGAGGAAAAAATCGAATTATATTAAAGATTGATTTAAGCATTAAGAATTGATTGCTTTATCATTTTTAACCAATTTGACTTTTTTTCCATATCACAAATCAATGCTTCCCTACCTATTTTTTGAATATCGAGAACACCTCCATTCTTCTCTTGAAGTTTTAAATAATGTTGACCGCACAGAGTCCCGCCATTCACCATCAACATCAATTCTCTTATGAATTTATCTTTATTTTTTTGCTCATAATTTAATTTCTGAAAACTCATCTTTAACTTTTCAACCTCATGAAGATATTTGTTAAAAACAGGTGTGAAATCATTATTGAACTTTGTAACAATTGTATTAATTCCTTCTTCTAAATCATCCCATAAATCAAATAAATCATCTAAAACCTGTCCTACTGCCCCAAGTTGATACAATGCTTTTTCTTCTCCTTGAATTAAAGGGTGTTTTAAAACACTTCTAAACAGCAAAGCACTGTAACCNCCTTTCTGAAAAGCTATTTGNTCAACCTCTTCTCTTGATAAATCAGGATCAATAAGCTTTTTACTTTCTTCTTGTCCATAATACAACTGTTCAAAATATCTTCCAAATAAATCTGAATCCGGAAGGTTTTGATAAACAACCCGCAAGAGGTAAATAAATAATTCCTGGACAGGGGTTTTTGGCTCAAATCCATGAGGAGCGTTCATTAAATCTTTTATCTCTTTTTCAGTTAAATCACTTTTATCAAAAAAGTCATCATATAAAGGCAAACATGCACAAAAATATACACATGCCTTCAATTCATCATTTGACATTTTTCGCCCCGCCAACCCACATAAACTAAANTCCAGTAAAGAATGNACATGAACATATTGAGTTAGTCTTAAATCAAAACTTTTCGATGANATAATTGATGTCCATTCCGAGTTTTCACTGACTTCTTTCTTCAGATTTTTCAGGACTTTATTAATCCTGTTCAACCGAAATTTAATTCTTGGCAAAATGAACAAATAGTGAAAAAAATTACTTAGCTGCCTCATTACTTAATTATCAACTGCAAAGTAAATTAAACTATTTATTTATTAATTGAATTTCTAAGGATATTTTATAATATCAAATAAAAATATAATCTCTTGAATAAGCCGTAATCAAATCCTTAGTGAATTCATATTCCTCCTTAATTCTGCCAAGCAGAGGCACTTTTGTGGTTTTCAAAATTACATCTTCAGTAGATGGATTGGGTTCTCCATTAAAAATTAAACCCAAAACCTTTACGCCACTGTCCTGTAATATTTTTAGAGTAAGAAGTGTATGGTTAATACTCCCAAGATAATTTCTGGAAACCACCACGACTTCGGTTTCCCAGTTTTTAGCCATATCCAACATGGTTTCACCTTTATAATTAAAGGGAACCAAAATACCTCCTGCACCTTCAATAACAAGTGTGTTTTTGGTTTCTGGAAGTTTTAGTTTACCCCAATGTATTTTGGCTTCCTCAATTTCAGCTGCATAATGAGGAGAGGCAGNGGTTCTTAATCGATAAGCCTCTGAATGAAAAAAAGATTGTTTCGATTCAACCAATCTTTTTACTCTTTCGGTATCTGTTAATTCTAAACTACCGCATTGAATTGGTTTCCAATAGTCAGCCTGTAGTGCTTCTGTCAAAATTGCAGCCACTATGGTTTTTCCAACGTCAGTACCAATTCCTGTAACAAATATTTTTCTCATAATAGAGTTATGCAAAGTTGCACAACAAGATTTAAACCCTAAAGAATTAATTCACTTTATTTAATTCAACTTCATAAACTGTTGGAGTCATAGGCGGAACTATCCCTGTTGAAGACCCATTTTTCCCAAACCCAATCCATGATGGAATTAAAAGTAAAGCAACATCACCTTCTTTCATAAGCAATAATGCTTCCTCGATACCTTTAATTACCTGCATTTCCTGACCTATATAAAAATCCTGATATTGATTTGGCAATACTTCTGTTGAATTAAATTTATTTCCATCCAAAAACTTCCCTGTATACTTAACTTCAACTCTCTTTCCATAACTGGACTCTTCGCCTCCACCTTTATTCAAAAATATATACCGTAATCCTGTAGCAGTTCTCTCCATTGAAATATTTTGAGATTCTTCAAACGCATTCATTAAGTTTTCCTCTTTAATTACATCAAAATCGGATGTTTCAACCTCATTTAACCAACTAATAAATTTTTCCTTTGCCGTTAAAAATTCTTCTTCTGAATAAATGCTATCTATTTTTAGTTTTGCAAATAGCAAAACCGAATCATGTAAGTGATTTTGAGCAAAAGAGCCATCTAACTCTTCTCGCAATTTTGACATTGGAAATATTGCAGATGCTTTTTCTTTTTCATTCATTAAACTTAAAGCCTCAACAATTCCTCCCGTAGGAAAAACATCATTTACTTTTAATAAAACTCGGGATTGTTCTATTAAACTTCCTGAATAATCCTTAATAGAATATTTAAACTGTAAATAATTATTTTTCTGAATTCTTTTTTCCACATCCTCGATCGTTTCAAGTTTAAAAAGCAATCCACTTGATTTTTCAGAATATCCTTTGAATTTATCAGAACAGGATATAAAAGTTAAAACAACGATTAAAATGGAAATATAAATTGCTTTCATAAATATTAAAAGCTGTTTTTGACTGTTATATTATAAATCACCGTAGTCAAAGGAGGAATTTTATCCATATCACCACTTATTCCATGAGCTCTATGTGCCGGCAATACTATAATTGCTTTTGCACCTGGTTTTAATAATTTAATTGCTTCATGTAAACCACTTTCCTTTTCTGAATTTGAAACAGTAAATTCTTCTAATTTCTTTTTTGTTGTGTATAATGTATCACCATTAATTTTTGTGACCACATATTCAACAACAACATTCTGACCATCTTCAATTTGATTGCCTTTACCATCCTCGTAAATACAATAATGTACACCTGTACCTGTTTTAACAGCAGGAATTTGATGCCTTTTGAGATATCCATCTATCTGAATCTGTTCCTTTTTTGATGCTCTTGTTAACGCATTTTCCAATGCAGATTTACGTTCTTTGTTTGTCATTCCATGAAAAGGATCAATTTCTGGCTTTTCAATTGGTTCTGAACACGAGAAAAAAGTTAACAAAAATAAGTATGGTAAAAATTTTATCATTTTTGAGACAATATTATCTTCTTGAATTTATCTATTGTAACCTCTAAAGAATCCTTACTCATTCCTCCTGCAGCATTAATATGTCCACCTCCGTTAAAATGTTTTCGGGCAAATTCATTTACATTATAATCATCCTTTGATCGAAACGATATTTTCACAATATCATCATCTTCTCGAAAAAAAACAGAGCACTGAATATGTGGCATACTTAAACCATAGTTAACAATCCCTTCAGTATCTCCTTTTTGTATATTATACGTTTTATGATCTTCTTTAGAAATTTTTATTATAACAACTTTATACCTGTCCAAAACTTCCATATTCATTAAGCAATATCCTAAAAGTTTTAATCTCCTTAGAGTATTGCTATCATAAATTCTGCGATGAACCATTGAATGATCAGCTCCTTTCTCAATAATTCCACCTACTATATAATGTGTTTTATTTGTTGTTGACGGAAACCTGAAGGACCCCGTATCGGTCATTATACCACAATACAGAGCCTCTCCAATATCACTATCAATCAAACCCTCATCTCCCAGTTTGGTAATAAATTCATAAACCATCTCAGCAGTTGAACTTGCAGATGTATCACTTATCATATAATCAACAAAATCATCCGGTTGCTGATGATGATCTATCATTACTTTTTTTCCATCGGATTTTGAAATTAATTCGCCAACTTCATCAATCCTGTGCAAAGCGTTGAAATCCAAACAAAATAAAACATCCGCCTCTTTTACGACATTCTTAATGAGTTTATTATTTTTACCCCAAACCAGAACTTCCTCATTCCCTTTTATCCAGTTAAGGAAAGCAGGATAGTCTGTTGGTGCAATAACAGCCACTTCACACCCTTTTTTCTTAAGAATACCGGCAAGCCCCAGAGAAGAACCCATGGCATCACCATCTGGATTCTTATGGGTTACTATACCCACTTTAGGTTTATTATTTAAAATTGATTGCAGTTCTTGAAATTCCATTTTGATAAAAATAAAATTAATGATAATGTTTTGTCTCTAAATTCAGTTAAAATAGCAAACTAAATAATCTCCTTTTTCTATTGATATCTAATTGGAATATTATTTGCTTTTAGATATGCTTTCAGATCAGGTATTGGTATCTCTTTAAAGTGAAATATACTTGCTGCCAGAGCAGCATCAGCATTACCATCGGTAAAAACCTCTTTAAAATGCTCCATGGTGCCGGCTCCGCCGGAGGCAATAACTGGAATACTTAAAGTATTCGATAATTCCGCCAATTCTTTATTTGCAAAGCCAGCTTTTGTACCATCGTGGTCCATGGAAGTAAATAAAATTTCACCAGCACCTCTTTGTTCCACCTCTTTTGCCCATTCAAACAAATTGATTTCAGTTCTATCTCTTCCTCCTCTTAAGTATACCTTCCACCCCTGTTCAGTATATTTTGCATCAATAGCCACAACAACAAATTGTGCTCCAAAATTATTATGAAGCTCATTAATTAATCCGGGATTTTTTACAGCTGCCGAATTAATACTTATTTTATCCGTACCCGCTTTTAACAAAGCATATGCATCTTTTATTTCCGAAATTCCTCCTCCAACAGTAAATGGAATATTAATGCGCGCGGCAACACGGGTTACTAAATCCAGTAAAGTCTTTCTTTTTTCATGCGTTGCTGTAATGTCTAAAAACACTAATTCATCAGCACCTTCTTTCGAGTATATTTCAGCCAGATCGACAGGATCACCTGCGTCTCGTAATCCAACAAAATTAACACCTTTAACGGTTCTTCCGTCTTTAATATCCAAACAAGGGATGATTCTTTTTGAAAGCATATAATTTATACTTTATGGTACTTAATAAGAGTTTCTAAACTTAGTCGACCCTCATATATTGCTTTACCAACAATGGCTCCATATACTTCAATATCTTCTAAGGTTTTTAAATCATCTTCAGAAGTAACTCCACCGGAAGCTATTAATTTTATTCCAGGAAATTCATTCATGATTTCTGCATACAACTCATTTGAACTCCCTTTTAAAAGACCATCCTTGGATATATCTGTACAAATTACATATTCTATACCTTTTGAATAGTAATCGTGTAAAAAAGAAAACAATTGTATATCTGATGTTTCCAGCCATCCATTCACAGCTATCATCTTATTTTTAACATCAGCTCCAAGTATAATCCTGTTTCCATATTTCTTAATCCATCCTTCGAAAACATCTTTATCCTTTACTGCAATACTCCCTCCTGTTATTTGAGAAGCACCGCAATCGAAAGCAAGAGCAATATCCTCATTTGTTTTAACACCACCACCAAAATCTACCTTTAATGAAGTATTTTCTGTAATTTCTTTTAAAACTTTATGATTAACAATATGACCACTTTTTGCTCCATCCAGATCAACCAGGTGTAAATGAGTAAATCCTGCTGCTTCAAACTCTTCAGCAACAGCGAGTGGGTTTTCGTTATATACTTTCTTTTGATTGTAATCACCTTTTGTTAATCGAACGGCTTTTCCGTCAATCAGATCTATTGCAGGAATAATAATCATAATTCCAAAAATTGTTTTAAAATTTGAGCACCGATATCACCACTTTTCTCCGTATGGAATTGAACTGCATAAAAGTTATCCTTTTGAATGGCAGCACTAAAACCTTGTCCATAAAGC
>PBJD01000024.1 GCA_002720635.1 Flavobacteriales bacterium
CCGTTAATCGACTCAAAAATGTCAATTTCAGTTCCGTCATTACCTGCATTTCCGGGTTTGTTCCCGTAAGGCATCATCCAGAATGCGGCCCAACCTCCTTTCATTTGAGGAACTTTACATCGAACCTCGAAAAATCCATATTTTTTATCAAACAAATTATGTGTTCTTAGTGCACCGCAATACACCTTTCCGTTTTTCTCGGTTACACTCAATCTCAATTGACCGTTTCCGGTCATTTCATAATTATCGGCCGACCAGTAACTACCTCCTTGTCTGTTCCAGGCCGGCGGAACCTTCCATTTAGTAGCATCAAGTGTGTTTCCATTAAATTCATCGTTCCAAACCATTCGCAGGTTTTTACTTACTTGAGAGTTTGCGCTTACACAAGCGAAAAGTAATATTAAATTTAAAATCCAGTATTTTCTCATGTTATTCTTTTTTTAATGAATCGTTTAAATAAAAATTTAAATTCCTCGATAAATCTTGATAAATCCAGGGTCGATTTTACCAATGATTGCCAAGAATTTCCTTAGACTGGCGCAAAAATAGGGAAAAGAAAGGTACGATGATAGTTGATTTTTAATAAGTTGATTCGTATTTTATAGCTTCTGAAGTGACTAAAATGATGTCTTAAATGATTTTAAAAACCATTTTTTGTGCGTTTGGAATCATGTGAGAACAATTTCGTTAGGTTTGAATTCACAGGTTTTTCCGACCTTTATTTTTTTGATTAATTTCTATTTTTCGATCTCCGATATTAACTCTTCCCCTTCCCGGTATGTGCAAAACGATATTTTTTAACAAAAGAATACTGGAGCTTGTTGTTTTGTGAATTTCTCGTATTAACCCCGGAGGAAAAGTACTGTTACTAAGTTTATAACCAATAGGTTTTTCAGTCGCATTCTCCGTTGTGATGTACGCAATTCCATTAACAACAGGAGTTTCCTGGTTGATACTTTGATAAAAGGCCATAATGTTAGGGGATTTTACAAGGATGGCTTTCTCTATTTTGTTCGGCCATGCAACATTCGAAACAAAAAGAGTAGGAAGTTTTATTCTTTCTTTTTCAGATTTCTCATTCAATGTGTACCATTTTTCCGGGACTATTTCTTTTTCAATAACCTGTGGTTCTAAAATGGAAACTTTTTTTGTTTTCCCTTCGATAATTGATTTTTTTTTGTTTTCAGGGTTTACAGAAGTACTCTTTTTAATCTTGTTGTTATAATCTGAAACCTGCACGATTTCTTTTTTTTGTTTTTCATTGTATTGAACAGGAACACTTACTTTTGGTGATTCCTGAACTGTAATTTGTGAAATTTTTTTAGACAAATTATTCTCAGCATGTTCTGGGTATAAAAAGAAAGCGGTTGTTGAAATACCTGCAGCTCCTGTTGCAATAAATATATATTTCCAGATTGACTTATAGGCCGCAGAAATAGCCTTGTGCTTACCCAAAACCTTGTCAAAGTCCCTGAAGGAATTTATTGCTTCATCCGAGGTATTGGTCTTTTTTTGGTATTTAAAATTATTCATCACTATACAGATTTAAATATTTTTTGAAGTTTCTTAAGAGCTCTATGGGTTTTTACCCTTGCGTTCTCGGTAGTGATTTCCAGTATTTCAGCGATCTCTTTAAACGCTCGTTCTTCAAAAAAACGCATTTCAATTAATTCAACTTCATTGGGCTTTAGCTTTTGTAAACATTGTTTCATTTTCATAATTGAAGGTGTGTTGTCTTCTTTTTTCTCATTCTCTTCATTTACTAAAAAACTCCACGAGCCATCCGGGATATTTACAGTTCGGTTTTGTTGTTTCTTCCTGAATGCTGTCACAATTTCATTATAAGCCACTCTGTACAACCAACCACTAAAAGGTGTGCCTTTAAATTTGTATTTTTTCAAATTAAAAATAGCTTTTGCAAAAACATCGCTTACAATTTCTGAGGCTATATGTTCATTTTCAACACGCTGTAACACAAATTTGAATATTGATAAGTAATATTTTTTATAAATCGGGGCAAATGCACCAGGACTTTTAATCGCTTTTCTTAAAATTTGTTCTTCTTTCTGAATTTCAAGTTCAGATTGATGGTATTTGTTTTGAATATGCTCCAAATTTCCCTTTTGTTTTTATTGAATAACGTATTAATGCGGAAGCGTTACATTTTTGCTGAATAAAATAATGGTTGAAAACTAACAATCAAAAGTGAGGAAAAGAAATAAAATTTACTTTAAATTAGTTTTCGCTAAATTTTAAAGCAATTCACCATGATTAAGAGTTTGTTTTTAATTGGATCTATAACCTGTATTTTGTTTGTTTCATGCAAAGGATCTAGTGAAATCCCCGGGCAGGAAGGAAATCGATTAAGGTTGGATATCTATCATCAACAGAAAAAAGTAAAATAGAAAGAGGCACGCTGCCTCTTTATTTATTTTCGTAGTTTATAAATTACCGGAGTTTTATTTTTGAAACTTCAGGTTATTTCGCCTTTACTTCCTTAATTTTTTAATTTAATGTCAACCTTTGACGTTTATTATAGTATACTACATAGTTGCAGTTTAAAAAATGTGTTTAAGTACACAAAAGAAAGTTAATTTAAATTAATTTAAATTAGTCTTGTAAGTAAATGTTTTGACAGGTGTGATATGAAGAAAATCGTGTATATTTTGAGTGTTATTTCTCTTGTGTTAGTGGTAGCATGTAGTGCAATTTCGGCAAAGGAAAAGGATAAAGCAATTGAACCTGAAGTTTTTGAGATAACGAATACAATTGTTGATAACATTCACTACAACAGGCAGGAGTTAAATGATGATTTTTCAAAAAAAGTATTTGATGTTTTTATAGAAAACATTGATCCGAATAAGCGATTTTTATTTCAAAAAGATATCCAGCAGTTATCCAAAAGTAAATTTAAACTTGATGATGCTGTAAAAGAAAAGGATTTATCCTTTTTTAACAGCTATGTTAGTTTAATTGAGAAAAGAGAAAAGTCTGCTGAAAAACTTGTCCTGGAAATTTTGCAGGGAAATTTTGACTTTAAATCAAAAGACTCCATACAACTTGATTCCGATAAATATGATTTTGTTTCCTCTCCAAAAGAATTAAAGGAAAGGTGGTTCAAATATGTTCAATCCCGGGTAATTAATGAACTTTACTTCTCAATAAAAAAACAAGAGGATAATGACACATTGCCAAAAAAATCAATGAAAGAGTTGGAAACTCAGGCAATAGATAAGGTTTCAGGGAGAATCAAAGATTGGTTTAGCAGATTAAACCAGCTTGAGAGAGGCGATCGGTTTAGTGTTTACATGAATTCAATTCTTTCCTTATATGGTCCTCACACAAATTATTTTCCACCAAAAGACAAAGAAGATTTTGACATCACTATGAGTGGAAAACTGGAGGGTATAGGTGCAACGCTTACGGTAAAGGATGGATATATCAAAGTTTCAAAAATTATCGCCGGTAGTGCCAGTTGGAAACAGGGTGAATTGAAAGCAGGAGATTTGATTACAGCTGTTGCTCAGGGTGATTCAACACCTGTGGATGTAGTTAATATGCGTTTGGATAAAGCAGTACGATTAATACGTGGACGAAAAGGAACCGAAGTTCGTCTTACTGTAAAAAAAATGGATGGTTCTTCTTTAATAATACCTATTGTTCGTGATGTTGTTGTTATTGAAGAGACTTACGCAAAGTCTTTGTTGCTAAATCAAAAAGGAGATACAGTTAATTATGGGTATATACATCTGGGTAGTTTTTATGCTGAATTCGGAAAAAGAAATGGAAGAAGGTGCTCTGTTGATGTGTTAAAACAAATTGAAGCATTGAAAGCAAGTAATGTGGGTGGTATAATTATTGATTTAAGAAATAATGGTGGCGGCTCCCTGAGTGATGCTGTTGATATGGTTGGCTATTTTATTAAATCAGGCCCTGTTGTTCAGGTAGACGGTGTTGGTCAACCAGCGCAGAGTTATAAGGACAGAGATCCTGATCAACAATTTGATAAGCCAATAGTAGTTATGGTAAATGAATTCAGTGCTTCTGCATCTGAAATATTTGCAGCTGCAATTCAAGATTACGGGAGAGGTGTAGTAGTTGGTAGCAATACTTTTGGAAAAGGCACTGTGCAGCGTTTTTTTCCTCTCATTGAAGCTGCTCAGCAATTTCGCATAAAAACAGAAAATGATGATTTGGGCGCCGTAAAACAAACTGTTGCCAAGTTTTTTAGGATTAATGGAGGTGCAACCCAATTACGAGGAGTTTCCCCGGATGTAAAACTGCCGGGAGTATACGAATATATTGATGTTGGTGAAAAGGAGTATGACTATGCTTTGCCCTGGTCGTCGATAAATCCTGCTTATTTTACAAAACATTCAAAAGACTTCAGACTGGATTATTTAAATGATGAAACACAAGCTCGTTTGGATACTTCGTCATATTTTAAGTCCGTTTTGGAAAATGCGAAACTAATTAAAGACTCAAAAGACCAGACTAAGCTTCCTCTTGGTTTGGAAGCTTATAGAGACTACAAAAATAAACGTAAAGAAGTTAGTGATGCCGCAAAAGTTAAAGATGTTTTTATAGACGATATGAATGTGGAATTAAATAAGCTGGATTTGTATCATGCAAAATCGGATACAATACTTCAAAGCAGATTGAAGAAATTTAAAGATGAAACAGCTGAGGATCATTATATAAGAGAATCTCTGAGAGTACTTTCTGAAATGGTGAAAATGTAATTTATGAAACGCATATTTATTTTTGTTTTTGTGCTTAATGCTTTTCTTTTAACAGCTCAGGATTCAACTGTCTCTAAAATTCATCCAAAACTGTTGGTAGGAATCGTTGTTGACCAAATGCGTTATGATTATTTGTTTCGCTACTGGGACAAGTTGGGTGAAGGAGGTTTTAAGAAAATGATTAAAGAAGGGTACTTGTTTAAAAATGCAAATTACTCTTATGTCCCAACCTACACAGCTCCGGGGCATGCATCCATTTATGCAGGCTGTACTCCTTCTCAGCATGGTGTAGTTGCGAATGAATGGTATGACGAGTCTTTTAAAGTTACAAGATACTGTGTTGCTGATAAACGGTTCAATTCAGTTGGCACAGCTACTGAAGAAGGTGAAATGAGTCCGAAAAACATGTTGGTTACCACAATTGGTGATGAACTGAAGCTAAGCAATAATAATCATTCAAAAGTAATTTCCATTGCTTTGAAAGATCGCTCATCGATATTGCCTGGAGGTCATAAAGCAGATGCTGCATACTGGATCAACAAACAAGGTAAGTGGATAACAAGTTCTTATTACATGAAGACTTTGCCGAGTTGGGTTGAATCCATGAATACAAGTCGTCCAGGTAAGTTTTATCTGGGTTCCAGGTGGGAACCTATATTTCCTTTAATGGAGTATGAAGAAAGTTATAGTGACAACAATGATTACGAGGAAACTCATTTGTGGGAAGATTCACCTGTTTTTCCGCACGATTATTCCAGTGTAACTGAAGAAATCGGATATAGTTTTGTTAAATATACCCCTATGGGTAACACAATGACGAAAGACTTTGCTCAAAAAGCAGTCGTAAAAGAAAAATTGGGACAAGACAAATACACCGATTTGCTTGCTGTCAGCTTTTCACCCATTGATTATATTGGTCATTTCTATGGACCGCATTCGGTTGAAATGGAAGACGCTATTATTCAACTTGATGGAGACCTGGCATCGTTTTTTAATTTCATAGAAAAGTACGTAGGAAACGAAGTGCTTTATTTCTTAACGGCTGATCATGGAGCCGTTAATGTTCCAAGGTATTTGTCTGACCAAAAAGTTCCTTCAGGTTATTTTGACTCAAAGGCCTGCGTAAATCTTATTAATTCCCAGTTCAAGACAACGTATGGAGTTGACTCTATTGTTGAGAATTACAGCAATTCTCAATTGAAAATTGCCCGGAACATGATTCAGAAGTACCGTTTGAACCCAGAATACATACAAGAGAAAATTATTCAGATTATTAAAGGCTTTTCTGGAGTTAAGGAGGTTTTAGTAATTAAAGATCTGAAAGACGGTGCATACTCAAATATGGCAAAAAAAGTCGTAAACGGTTATTTTGAGGGAAGATCAGGAGATTTATACGTTGTACTTAAGCCAGGCTGGATACACGATAGGGTAAAAGGAACCACACACGGTTCCGGATATTCTTATGATACGCATGTTCCTCTGATTTTTATGGGAGCAGGGGTCAAAAACGGAAGTTCAAACCAAATGGTTAATATCAAAGACATTGCACCAACAATATCAACATTAATTAATGTTTCTTTTCCAAATGGAACAACAGGAAAACCATTAAGATTTGAATAAACAATTGCTTATAATAGGTCATGTATGGCCCGAGCCAAAATCCTCTGCTGCAGGGAGAAGAATGATGCAATTGATTGAGTTTTTTAAAGTTTCCGGTTATGATATTTGTTTCGCTACGCCCTGTTCAAAAAAAGAATATTCATATCCTCTGGAGAAGATTAATGTATCAGTGGCATCTATTGAGGTGAACAACAGCTCTTTTAATGATTTTATTCAAAAACTAAAGCCAGACGTAGTAATTTATGATCGCTTTATGATGGAGGAGCAATTTGGCTGGCGGGTTCAGGATTATTGCCCTAAAGCAATTACATTGCTTAATACGGAAGATTTACATTCGTTAAGAAGAAAAAGAAAATCAAAAATTTCAGGTAAGCCCTCTTCTAAAAATGACGAACTGGAACTCAGAGAACTTGCAAGTATTTATCGGTGTGATATATCCTTAATTATTTCAAAATTTGAAATTGAATACCTGAAGGGAAAAGGTGTACAGGAAGAGTTGCTTTTTTATCTCCCGTTTATGGAGGATGTCCCCAATCAAAAGAATATCTTGAAATTTGAAGAACGAGAAAACATGGTAACTATTGGGAGCTTTCTTCATGACCCGAATATTGATGGTGTTCGATATTTGAAGGAAAATGTCTGGCCACTTGTTCGAAAAAAACTTCCCGATGTTGAAATGCACGTTTATGGAAGTTATCCCAATTCAAAAATTGAGCAGTTAACCAATTTAACCGAAGGTTTTATAATAAAAGGATGGGCTGATGATGCTTCAAGCGTAATGAGTAAAGCAAGAGTCTGCCTGTCACCATTAAGATTTGGAGCCGGTTTAAAGGGCAAGTTTATCGATGCCATGAGAACGGGAACACCATCAGTAACTACTCAAATTGGTTCAGAAGGAATGCCTCAGGGAGAAAACTGGCCTGGTTTTATTTCAGATTCTCCAAACGAAATGGCTAATAAAGCTGTTTTACTCTATAATCAAAAAGATATCTGGAGAGAAAAGCAATCGATAGGAATGCGAGTGTTATCTTCTGAATTCTCAAAAGAAGAATATCAACAAAAATTTAAAGAAAAACTATTCAGCTTAAGAGCTAATTTAGCTCAACATCGTTCGCAAAATATTACAGGAAATATTTTGAAGTTAAACAATCTGCGTTCAACAAAATTTATGAGCAAATGGATTGAGGAGAAGAATAGACGTACATAAAACTCCCTTAGAATGGATAACCAACTCCAAAGTTAACTTGAGTTTTATTAGGTTCCAATTTCCAGATGTTGGGGTTGTAAGCTTGCTTTACCGGAATTCCAAGATCAACCCTGAAAAGGAAAAAATCAAAGTCCAGACGAAAACCAACTCCGGGAGATACAGCCAGTTCTTTATAAAATCTGCCAAATTTAAAATCTTTTGAGCCGTATAATTCCGAGTCTGGATTAGGTTTTTGTGCCCAGACATTTCCGGCGTCAACAAATAAAGCTCCTTTAAAAACCGAAGTGACAGGAAATCGATATTCTGCACTAAGTTCTAAATTTATTTCCCCTAATCTATCTACGTTGTCGCTTGAATTAAAATATGAACCAGGACCTAATGTTCTTCTTCTCCAGCCTCTTAATGAATTTGCGCCACCCACAAAATAAAGTTGATCAAATGGGATTACACCATCTTCATCCAAAGGAATGCCTGCACCCAAAAGTGTTCTGAAAGCAATTTGCTGTTCATTTATAAAGTTGTAAAATTTTCTTATATCTCCCTGGGCTTTGAAAAATGTAGCGTAACGAATTCCTGCTAAAGTGATTGCATTTGTTGTTACATCTCTTTCTTCTAAACCAAGAGCATTGGCAGCAAGGGCACTTGCTCCGATTAGCCAACCTTTAACATTTAAAAAAGTAGGGTTTTTAACTTTTGGCTTATTTTGATTGTTGAATAAAAAACTGTACTTAATTCCGGAAGATATTGCATCTTCAAATTTGAATTTTTGAGAAGCAGACAGCCTTGATAAATCAGAAAGAATTTTGCTGTCTTTTGTAATGAATGCAAAGTTCATATCCAGTAAACTGAATGTGTGTGTTTTATATTTGCCTTCATTCCAGATGTAAGTCAGTGAGATATTTGTAAGATAACGTGCGAATTGAGAGCGTTGTTGAAAGTTATAATAAGCCGAAAAAGTTGTTTTCGGAAAGGAGTTTTTGCGTATACTTTTTGTGATTTGGGGAAACATGAAAAGTCGAGGGAATGTAAGTGATAATTTAGGTCCGATATTTGATCCGATTTTGAAATCATTTTCATCAATTTGTTTAAGGTTTTCAAAACCACCGGAAAAGGTAAAGTTCAGAATTTCAGAGTTTCCAAATGCATTTTTCTTGTTAAATGAAAGTTGGGCGTTTCCTCCAAAACCCTCCCTGTATATTCCCATGAGTTCTCCGGAAACAGACATCTTTTTTGCAGGTTTCAAGAGAACATAAACGTCCAGTTTTTTAATCCCATCTTTATTTTCAACCTCCTTGTATTCAATTTTAACAAAACTGAACATTTGAAGGTTGGCAAATCGGCGAAAAGTCAGACCTTCTTTTTTTTGGTTGTACATTTCATTGGGATGAATGAATAAGCTTCTGTAAAGAGGATTAGGATTAAATTCAGACTTTCCTTTGCTGATCATATAAATGCCTTCAAATACGATTGTATCTGAGGTAGCATTATTGCTACTGTAGGGGTCATAGCTTGTATTTATATAAATGTTGTTTAAATAATATTTATGGTGAACTGAATCTGATTTAGGTTGTTTGATTTTAGTGATTATAATTGTACTGTCGTTACCTTTGGTAGAGTCTATATCAAAACTTATAAAATTTTCCGCAAACTTATAAAATCCGTTATCTGTTAAGTGTTTAGTGATGCGGCTTCTTTCGTCTTCAAGGTTTTCAATTCTAAGTATTTGTTTGTGAGTAATTAAACTTTCATCTTTTATTTCCTTATAATGTCGAGCAATATTTTTTTGATTAATCCTGTAACCAATGCTATCGATTATCAGAGGTTTTTTGGGAATAACCATGTATTTTACTTTAACTTTTTTTGTTTCCCATTTTCTAACACCTAACAGATAAACGGGTTTAATTTCAGAAGTTACCCTGGCACTGTAATACCCCTCGTTTCTCATAAATAGTTCCATTTGGTTTTCCGTCCTTCTGACAAGGCTCGAATCGAGTATTACAGCGGGTCTGGGCTTACCGGATTTTTCTCTGTAAATCAGGTTTCTCCACTGAAGGCCAAACTTCCATGTACCGAACAGAATCGCATGATTGGGTTTTTGCCGAATGTAGGATGCCAGTTCTTCTTTATCAATTTTTATTTTCGATTGTATCTCTAAAGTATTCTTGTTAAGTAATTTTTCATGGGGTTCTAAATGCCATGTGGAAAGTTGGTGTTTCGCGCAGCCGACAAGAAGGAAGCCCACAATAGGAAATGTAATGTATTTAAAAAGCCTTCCTTTCAAGAAAAATACCATTTAGAATAGTTAAATTAGCTTTAAATTGCGCTTTAGCCGAATGTTGTCCAAAAATAAGATAAAGTTCATTAAGTCCCTTCAGCAAAAAAAAAATAGAAGTGAATTCAATGCTTTTGTTGTTGAGGGAAGGAAGAGTGTTTTATCCTTGTTGAATAGCGCATTTAAAATAAAAGAAATTTATTGTTCAGAGGCCGCGCTTAAAAAATCTCCTGATTTAAATGCATTAAACCCTGTAATTGCTGATGAAAGTTCAATTGAAAAAGCAAGCGGTTTAAAATTTAACAAGGAAGCTATTGCTGTAGTATATCAGAAAAAACATTATGGAATTGAATGGGACAAACCGATGCTTTATCTGGATGAAGTTTCTGATCCGGGAAACTTAGGAACAATAATCAGAACTGCCGAGTGGTTTGGAATTGAGCAAATAGTCTGTTCAGAAGGATGTGTTGAATTGTATAATCCTAAAGTTATTCAAAGTACTATGGGAGCTTTTTCAAGCAGAATACCTGTTGTGAAAGGAGTTGAATCATTTCTGGAAGAAAAGCCAGAGAGTATTAACGTTTACGTTACTCACTTTAAGGGTGAGCCTGTTAAAATAGTATCAGGAATTCAAAAGGGTGTAATCGTAATGGGAAGTGAATCGCATGGAGTTTCCGGTCTTTGGGAATCAACTGAGCATACAAAAATTACAATTGCAGCTGCACCCGGTAGTAAAGCTGAGTCCTTGAACGTTGCTGTTGCAACTTCAATAGTGTGTTTTCAAATAAAGCAAGGTTAGATGTGTGGCATTAACGGTATATTTTCCCGAGTAAGAACAACCGACTTAATTGCTTTAGGTTCTCGAATGAATGCATTAATTCAACACAGAGGACCGGATGACGAAGGAATGGTGGTTTTTAATGAGAAAGAGGCGTTTCCAAAAGCGTCTCCTAAATCTGTTGACAGAGAAGATGGAATAAACTACCTGGAGTATGCTGACCAGCATCCCAGCGATATTCATGGTTTTTTTGGTCATCAAAGACTGTCAATACTTGATTTATCCGCCATGGGGCATGAACCTTTAGCAGATGAAACCGGTAACTACTGGCTTACCTACAATGGAGAATTGTACAATTATCTTGAGATAAAGCAGGAACTAAAAGAATCAGGAGTGGTTTTCAGATCAAATACAGACGCTGAAGTTGTCCTGAAGGCTTATATTTTATGGGGAAAAGAATGTCTTTCCAGATTTAACGGAATGTGGGCTTTTGCTATTTACAATGTAAAAAATCAGGAACTGTTTGCATCCAGAGATCGATTTGGAGTAAAGCCATTTTATTACCTGATGCATAATGAGAATTTTGCTTTTTCATCAGAGCAAAAAGCGTTGGTAATGAGTGGTTTAATTCCAAGAAAAATCAATAAGAAAGCAGCTTTTGATTATCTGGCCTTTGCGAGTCTGGAGAATGACCCTGATGGATTGTTTGAAAACATTATTGAGCTTGAACCCGGTTGTAATTTAATTTTTGATTATAAGAACTGGAACCTGAACATTGAGCAATATTATGATTTAAACGTCAACCGAAAAAAAGAGACTGTAAATCCTGAAAAGGAGAATAAATATATTGAAGATATTACGAGTTTGTTTCGTTCTGCAATTAAATTAAGGCTTCGCTCCGATGTTCTGGTCGGGGCCTGTTTGAGTGGTGGGATTGATAGTTCAGCAATAGTGGGGCAAATGGCGGATCTGGGCGCCGAAGATATATTCACTTTTACAGCATGCTCCCGACAAGCAGAGTTTGATGAAACACATTATGCCAATTTAGTAAACGAAAAAATTGGTGCACAATCAAAATTAATATATCCGGAACCTGGAGAACTTTTAAATGATATTGAAGAGCTTGTTTATGCACAGGACATTCCTTTATTCTCCACCAGTACATATGCTCAATTCAGAGTAATGAAAAAGGTCAAAGAAACAGGCGTTAAAGTAGTTTTGGATGGGCAGGGAGGAGATGAATTGTTTGGCGGATATTTACCATACCATATCAACCAATGGATGGATGATGTTCGTTCAGGAAACATAGTTCGTTTAGTCAGGGAGCTAAAGAGTTTTGATTCTTTATCTACTGGAATTCAGTTTTTTACAAAGCAGTACTTAAAGCATTACGGAGTTAGGAAAATGCCGTCGTTTGTTTACAAAAAGTTAATTCAAAAAGTACAAACTGAACATCAGTATATTGCGTATGATTTAATGCGTGCTCATGGCAGTATGGGGTATAAAAAATCCAGAAAAAAGCCACCTAAATCACTCAATGGAATCTTAAAGCATGAATTTTATAATACTCGATTAAAGCAATACCTGAAATGTGAAGACCGATGCAGTATGTGGCACAGTGTGGAAGCAAGAGTTCCATTTTCAGACGATATCAATTTAATAGAATACGTTTTTAATATCCCGGGAAGTTATAAAATTCAAAAAGGAAATAAAAAGTACCTGCTGAAAGAAGCAACAGAGCATTTATTGCCTGAGGATATATACAACCGAAAAGACAAGATGGGGTATGTAACACCAAACAATCAATGGATATATTCAATAAAGGACGATTTAAAAAAGTATTTTACTCCTGATCTGGAGGAGTACTTTAACTATGGGGCCCTCATGAAGGATTATGATGAGTTTTTCAATCAGGTTAACATTCCGGAAAATCAAAGAATGTTTAAATTTATTGCTTTTGCAATATGGAAAAAGACATATGGATTGTAATGGTTAGATGGTTATGTTGTAGGCTGCATTTTATTGGGATATTCATTATTCTGGTTAACCTTTCCTGTGGAGAGAAAACCTCCGGATCGGAAGAAATTTCAAATCATCTGTTTTCGGTAGCTGAAGAAACAATCTCCACATATTCTAAAAGTGGACGGGTTGTCTCTGAAATTGACAAAAAAGAGTACAAACGAGTTGTACTTTTAGCCACTCCGTTTTACACCTATTTCGAAGCCCTTAATGTTGAAAACAGCATAGCAGGCCTGTTTAATAAAGAAAGAGTGAAAAAGGTGCCCAAAAGCATTAAATCGGTTGGCGAAGGAGCTTATCTGGATCTTGAGAAAATTATTAAACTCAAACCAGATTTAATTATTTGTAATTCGTATCAACTGGAAGAATTAAAATCTTTAACGGTTCCGGTATTGGCTTGTGATGAATATCTTGAGGCACACCCCAGGGGCAGATTAAAATTCCTGAAGATGATTGCTGCAATTACAAATACTCGTCAAAAAGCAGAAAAGATTTTAGAAAATATCTCATTGAAATATAAAAATCACAAAACGTTGAATACATCCGTTTTGAAACTGGATAATTTTGGAGACGGATGGTATCAACCGGGATGTGATACCTATATAAGTAAAGTCATTCGATTGGCCGGGGCCGATCCCGTATGTATTGATGAAAGCAATATGAGTGAAAAAATCGCTCACGAAACCGCTGTATTTAAACTCAGTCAAAACAATGTTTTTCTGTTTATGGACTGGGGTAAGAAAAAAAGAGGGTGGAAAAAACGCATGAAACATATACTCGATCTGGATAATTTCCCCACAAAAACAGTGTATTGCAATACAACTCAAACAGACTATTANAAAGAAAGTGCTTTAAATTCCCACTTAATAATAGATGACTTAAATTCTGTATTGAAAACAGGAAAAAAAGGTCGATTTTTTGAAATAAAAACGCTTGAAAAATAATTGGTTAATCATATTAATAGTTCTGCTCTTTGCGCTTTTTGCATTGGAGCTGATATTGGGTACCGTTAAAATTGACATCATAAAAGGATTTACTGAGTTTAATTCTGTTGACGGAAATATTTTAAAGTCCAGACTAATCAGGGCTTTTATATCTGTTTTAGTAGGGGCCAGCTGTGGATTGGCTGGGNTGGGAATACAAACATTGTTTAAAAATCCTCTGGCCGGTCCAACGACCCTTGGTGTTAATTCCGGCGCGAGTTTGGGTGTTGGCATATTTTACTTAATCCCCGGATTATCAATGCATATGGAATGGCTTGGACTGAGTTTTTTTGCTGTATTGGGGGCCCTTGCATTTTTATTTCTTTTAATTGTTGTTGCGGGTAAGTCATTGAATTTAACATTTGTATTAATCATTGGGTTGTTGCTTAGCTATGCAAGCTACGCAGTACTGGAAGTGCTCCTGCAGTTGAGCGATTCCGCAGGCATTAAGAATTATGTTTTCTGGGGTATGGGAAGCTTTAACAGAGCGAATGTGTATTCACTTATCGCCCTGTTATTTGTTAGCGTTACGGGATTTGTAGTTATGAAAAAATACGCAACATGGCTCAACATATACTCACTTGGAGATACCGAGTTAAAACTACTGACCAGAAAGTCCATTACATTCAATAAGCGGTTGTTGTTAATTGTATTCGGAATCTGGATTGGCTTAATTACCAGTATTGTTGGCCCAATTGCTTTTGTTGGTATTGTAGTACCCAATGTTTTAAAAATAATCATCAAATCTTCCAGTTTAAATGCGCTTTTGCCCTTAACAGCACTATTGGGAGCAATAATGGTGCTGTTGGCAGATTTAATTGCGAGAGGAGCAATTGGAGGGTTTGTGCTGCCGGTTAATGCTGTTTTAAGTGTTCTGGGAGTTCCAGTCATTATTTATTTTCTCGTAAAAAGGATATCAGATGTTAGAAGCTAGTTCAATACATATAGGATATCAAAAACCTTTGCTTTCTGAGGCCATTTCAGGTTTGTGGAAAAAGGGAGAAGTGATTGTTTTGTTGGGAGACAATGGAGTAGGGAAGTCTACTTTTTTAAAAACTCTGGCAAAACTTCAAAAACCAATTTCAGGATCAGTTGAATTGACTACCGATAAAATTGGTTGGGTTGATTCATCCATTTCAAAAGGCGTTTATTTGTCAGTNTTTGATTTTATTGGTTTTGGGATACGCCCTGCAAAAGAAGATATTGATTACTGGTTCAGCAGATTTGAGCTTAATATTGAAACCAGTCGATTTGTAGATGAATTGAGTGATGGACAGTTCAGGAAACTGTGTATTATTCGTCAACTGCTAAAAAAACCGGAAATCTTATTTTTAGATGAGCCAACGGTTTATTTGGATGTAAAAAGTAAAAAGCAACTTGCTCTTATAATACAGGAGCTTAAGGAAAGCTGTTTGATTTTCTGCACCACACACGATTTGCTTTTTGCAGAAGAAATTAAAACCTCAACCATCGAATTTTAAAACAAAAAACGCCCAAATCATCTGGGCGTTTTTGTTGATNAAATAATGGATTTATTACTTTATTTCTTTTAATTCCACTATAAAAATTAATGCAGCGTAAGGAGGAATGTTTGCTCCGGCTCCTTGTGCGCCATATCCTAATTCAAACGGGATGTAAAACTTATATTTTGCACCAACACTCATAAGTTGCAGTCCTTCAGTCCATCCTTTAATTACTCTGTTTAATGGAAATTCTGTTGGCTCACCTCTGTCGTATGAAGAATCGAATTTAGTTCCGTCAATTAAAGTACCCTCATAATGAGCTACAACTGTTTGTTCTGCTGTCGGCTTAGTACCTTCAGCATCTTCAAGAATTTCGTACTGTAATCCGGATTCTGTCACCTGCACTTCAGAGCGCTTTGCATTCTCAGCTAAAAATTGTAAACCTTCNTTTGCACCTATTTCGGCCATAAATTCAGAATATTCCTGGATTTGCTCCTGAGCCGGCATCTTCTCATTTTTCCAGAAATCCACAAAACCTTCTTCGAATTTTTGAGCTACTAAATCGTCACCCAAAGGAGATTTATCGATATCCATGAAAAATAATTTCGAGAAAGTATCGATGGCTTTAGCTTTATCTTCTCCTTCAACCTTGGCAAAGTTTTCAGAACGCGCAGCAATTTCTCTTAATTCAGCTACAGAAGATTGAGGTTCAAAATTACCAATACCGTTTGCTCTGTATTCTGCAAACAAACCTACCAGTTCGTCAGGGTTGAAAAAGGTAAGTTTTTGNTGTTTTAATTGACTGGCAAATGAAACACCATGAACAAATGAAATTACATTGATGTCAGCTAATTTTACTTCAGACATATTTGTTGTTTTAAATTGAATTTATATTTAATTAACACTGGCTATGTGCAAGTGCTTTGTATTATCTTATATCTTTTAATTCTACTGTGAAAATTAATGTGGAATATGGAGGTATACCTCTGGTTCCTCTTTCACCATAACCAAGGTTATAAGGGATGTAAAACTTATATTTCGCACCTACTTTCATTAACTGCAATCCCTCAGTCCATCCGGCAATCACACCGTTTAAAGGAAATTCTATAGGTTCACCGCGATCATAAGAAGAGTCAAATTTCTGACCNTTTATTAATGTTCCCTCATAATGTGCAAGAACTTTACTGGTATCAACAGGACGTTCTCCATATCCTTCCTGCAAAACTTCATACTGTAAGCCGGATGCAGTAACTTCAACACCTTCGTTTTTTGAATTTTCTGATAAAAATGTATCCCCGATTTTGATTACTGCATTGCGCATGTAATCTGTGAAAATATCGATGGAGTCCTGGGAAGGTGTTTTACCGTCATTCCAAAAATCAAGCATTCCGTCTTCGAACTTTTCGAATACTATGTCTTTGGCTATGGGAGATTGCTTGATGTCGTCGAAGTATAATTTTGAAAATATGGACTTGGCATTTTCTAAATCTGCTCCCTCAATAGTGGCAAAATTTTCAGTTCTTTGAGCCATCTCTCTAAGTTGAGCTATAGCATCGTTTGCGTTAAATTCACCGATCCCATTTTCTTTGAAGCCTGAAAAGTCTTTTATCAAATCTTCAGGGTTAATAAAAGGTAAACGTTGATTTTTTAGTTGACGTGAAAACATAACTCCATGAACATATGAAACGAGACTCATGTCAGCTTTTTCCTCTACTACAGTTTCTTCAGATGCGGAATCTTTAGTTCCTCCGCAGCTTAATAATCCAATTGTCAACAGTGTAATTGATAGTAATTTTATTTTCATTTAAGTAAGTTTTTTCGGTTTAGAATTGTACTGATTAATTTGATATCATTTTCTTTTTTAAAGATGGAAAATGGCAGGTAGATGAATTGCGCTTTACTCATGGCCAGAACAAAGCCTTTTTTGGTCTTGAACGCTTTTTTAAAACTCTTCCACTCAATGGGCATTCCATGCTTTGCATCCACTTTTAATAAGAATTGACGACCATCAATTTCGTAGTTCATTTTGTAAAAAAACATTTTACCCATCTCATGCTGTGTAAATACAGCAAATTGAATCATCCAGAATCCAACATATAAAACAGGAACCAGAAACCCTGTTAAAAAGCAAGTCCAGAACCAACCCGGTAGCAAAAAGCTCAAAACAAGAAGTATAAGGCAAGGTAAACCATAAAACCATTCTTTCTTAAGTAATGCTATAGTAGCTACGGAAATGTATTTCTTTTTCTCCAGCTCGTATTTTTTCGTAACAACNTTCATTATCGAAAAATTTATCATGCAAAGATAGCACATTTAAATGCGCAAGTGATAAAACGGTATCATGTATTTTTATAAACAATGTTAATTTTTCAGGTTGATAAGATTGTTTTGAAACAAAACAGAATCGAATCACTAATTTTACACGGTGAAAAAACACCATTATTTTAAACTCAATAAACCACCAAAATACCTTTCTCAATTCGTGCGTATTCAAAAAAGAACGAAAAAACTGTTGGGGGAACTTTATGATTTTCCGGAAGGAACCATGTCGGTTGGGCGACTGGATGAAAACTCTGAAGGACTATTATTATTAACCACGGATGGAAAAGAAAGCTATCGAATATGCAGTTCAGGAATAGAAAAAGAATATTTTGCACAAGTTGATGGATTAATTACTGAGCAAGCTGTTGAGCAACTAAGAAGGGGAGTAGAGATCGGGTTTAACGGAATAAAATACCAAACCAAAGCCTGCAAAGTAAGATTGTTTTCAGAAGCACCTTATCATGAAACCGGTCTGAGAGTAAGAGATGAGAGGCATGGGCCAACATCATGGATATCCATTACCATTACNGAAGGTAAATTCCGTCAGGTTCGAAAAATGACNNCNGCAGTGGGTTTTCCCACATTNCGCTTGATTCGCTTCCGAATTGGAAACATTACGCTCGAAAATTTAAAACCAGGAGAAGTTGAACAGTTGGACTCATTTGATACTTAAATTTGATTAAACTGTATCTTTTTAGAATTTCATGCATTATTAGGATGGTTAAATAGCCAATACCTTATACATAACAATGGAGCGTCCTNGCCGGGGCGCTTCTATTTTATAACTAACCTGGTAGTTGTTGTTGATTTAGAACTTAAACTTTCAATCCTGATAAGATATATACCTGATTTGAGTTCCGAAGTAAGTATGTAATCCTTTGATGAATTTTCCTCACTAAAAATTACTTTTCCCTGAATATCGAGTATTGTATAATTAATATTCATCCCGTCTTTATTAATCTTGGCCATTTGTCCTTTTTCCAAAGGGTTTGGATAAACTATAAATTTATTGTTCAGAAGTGGATTCTGGATAGATTCAATGCTTACATCACAATCGAAATCGACGGGGTAATCACTACTCTTAAAGCTTCCTGCTTTAAAAAACACCCCGCTGTCGTATGACCCGTCTCCACCGTCTGCGATTGCAAGCTTAATATGATAACTTTCTCCGGGAGTAACTTTTGAAACAGCTTTTAACGGAACTGTAAAACCGTCAAAATTAACAACTGTTGGATCGCTGTATTGAACTTCCAAAGTGTCACGACCACTTCCATTTTCAATATATAAATCAGCCCTTGATATAGAATTAATTGAATGAATCGACACATTAGTAAGTGTATCATCCGGAACAACAGCTAAATTTTTTAAGCCAGTAATTCCAGGTCCTGATATAAAGAGCCCTAAAACATCATTAAAACCAGAGTAATGATCAGCATATTCAGGATATTCCTCAGAAGCAAAAACATATTCAAATTCTACAGTGTCACCTTGAGNAATGAAATCAAACTCTAAAACTGCTGCATCATAAGTGCTGTCAGATATCAAATTACTTAAATCTGAATCTCCATATTTGGGATTGTTAGAATTCCAATTTTTTGAAGCCCCTGAGTTATTATTCGGACCTAACGGACCGTTTTTTTTTCCATTTCTATCATGGTCTAAAATACTACCTGTTGACATAATAATACCGCAGGAAACTCCAATATTGCTTTGAACTCCATTAAATCGTCCTATTGCTTGCGAATGTCCTTTGTAAGTTACGTTACTGACAGTAACGCCTTCTCCTATAAAAAAGCTTTTAACCAAATCATCTGGAGAAAGTAAGTTGTGGGTTGCTAACTGTGCATTCACAGCGCAACAAAAAAAACAAGGCGATAAAAGTGATTACTTTACTCATTTTATAATTTTTAAACCGGTCAAAATTAAAAAAAAAGTTTTTAATTATTTATTATTTTAATCAAACATAATAAACCTAACTATATTTGCAGTTCAAAAGTTAAGTTATGAGCAGTTTAGCAAAAACCTATGACCCGTCAAAAGTTGAGGAGAAGTGGTACGATTACTGGTTGAAAAACGANTTGTTCAGNAGTAAGCCNGACGNCAGAGANGCCTATACNATNGTTATNCCTCCNCCAAACGTCACAGGTCAATTGCACTTNGGCCATACACTTAACAANACTTTACAGGANGCNTTAATCAGNAAAGCAAGANTGGANGGTAAAAACGCATGTTGGGTTCCNGGAACCGATCATGCTTCCATNGCTACTGAAAANAAAGTTTTNGACCTGTTAGCNGAGCNAGGAATTAAAAAAGANGACNTNACTCGAGATGAGTTTTTAAAGCACGCATGGGATTGGACGGATAAATATGGAGGAATCATATTAAAGCAGTTGAGAAAACTAGGCGCTTCATGTGACTGGGACAGAACGGCTTTTACGATGGATAAGAACTTACACGATTCCGTTATCAAAGTTTTTGTTGACTTGTTCAATAAAGGATATATCTACCGAGGAGCGAGAATGGTGAACTGGGATCCAATGCGTAAAACGGCACTTTCCGATGAAGAGGTTTATTACACAGAGGAGAATTCGCGACTGTTTCACATTAAATACCAAATTGCAGGAAGTGATGAATGTTTAACCATCGCTACAACTCGGCCTGAAACCCTGTTGGGAGACACCGCTATTTGTGTACACCCCGAGGACGAAAGATATGCGCACTTAAAAGGAGCAAAAGCAATTGTTCCATTAGTGAATCGAGAGGTACCTGTTATTTTTGATGCGTATGTCGATATGGAGTTTGGTACAGGGGCTCTAAAAGTAACACCAGCTCATGATATTAACGATTACAACCTGGGCGCTAAGCACGATTTGGAATCCATTGAAATATTAAATGATGATGGTACTTTAAGTGAAGCTGCTCAGGTTTATGTTGGAGTAGATCGTTTTGAAGCACGAAAAAAAATTGCCAAAGAACTGGAAGAAAATGGGCAACTGGAAAAAATAGAAGACATTCGAAATAAGGTTGCTCGTTCTGAAAGAAGCAAAGTAGTGATAGAGCCAAAGCTATCTACTCAGTGGTTTTGTAAAATGGAAGATATTGCAAAACCAGCATTGGAACAGGTACTGGACAACACCATAGAGTTTTTTCCAAAGAATGCGGTAAATACCTATAAGCATTGGTTGGAAAACATTAACGATTGGTGCGTTTCTCGTCAGTTGTGGTGGGGGCAACAAATCCCGGCCTATTTCTACGGAAAGGGACAAAACGATTTTGTAGTAGCTGAAACTATCGAAGAAGCTCTAAAATTGGCTCAGGAAAAAACAGGGAATGCTGATTTAAATGCAGAAGACTTAACCCAGGAAACGGATGTGGTAGACACCTGGTTCTCATCGTGGCTGTGGCCAATGACTGTATTTAATGGAATACTCGAACCGGAAAATGAGGAATACAAATACTATTACCCAACCAATGTATTGGTTACCGGGCAGGATATTATTTTCTTCTGGGTAGCACGTATGATTATGGCTGGATTGGAATATGAAAATAAATATCCATTTAAAGATGTTTACTTCACAGGTTTAGTGCGTGATGAGAAGCGAAGAAAAATGAGCAAGAGTTTAGGGAACTCACCAGACTTATTTGAAACGTTTGAAAAGTACTCAGCTGATGGAGTACGATTAGGCGTTTTATTGTGTGCCCCGGCTGGAAATGATTTGTTGTACAAGCACGATTTAAGTGAACAGGGAAGAAACTTTGCAAATAAAGTTTGGAACGCTTTACGATTGGTTGATGGTTGGAAGGTTGATGAATCTTTGGATCAGTCGGATTTGAAACCTGCAATTGACTGGTTTGAAGCCAAATTGAGAACAGCAGTTGAAAAAGTGAATTACTCCTATTCAAAGTACCGATTATCGGAAGCAGCAATGGAAATCTATAAGTTAATATGGGATGATTTCTGCTCCTGGTATTTAGAGATGATAAAGCCAGGCTTTGAACAACCCATTTCAAGAAAGATTTACGACGCAACCATGAACTTCTTTGATGAGTTGATGGTGCTTTTGCATCCAATGATGCCTTTCATCACAGAAGAAGTATGGCAAAATGTAAAAGAAAGAAAAGACGGTGAATCCATTATGACTGC
>PBJD01000025.1 GCA_002720635.1 Flavobacteriales bacterium
ACAATTCCAATGCATCCTCTAAACTCAAGTTTTGTATACTCTGACCCTTCCTTAAACCAGCGAAAGTGGGTTTTTCATCACTGCCCTCAACCATTTCTCCAATTTGTGCAATTGGACCAAATTTTCCCATTCGAACAATTACTCTTTTACCTGATTTTGGATCAATACCCAGCTCGCGTTCCCCAGTAATTCTTTCTGAATTTTCGATAGTTTCCTCAACATTTTCGTGAAATGGATGATAAAAGGAATCAATCATAGATTTCCAATCTTTCAAACCTTGAGCAATTTGGTCAAATTGTTGTTCAACTTGAGCAGTAAAGCCATAATCAACTATTTTACTAAAATTTTGAACTAAAAAATCATTTACCAACATTCCTATATCGGTAGGAAAAAGTTTATTTTTTTCAGCTCCAGTAATTTCAGTTCGATCGAACGAATTTAAATGGCCACCTTCAAGGGTCATGAATTTATATTTTCGCTCTAACCCTTCTCGCTCTTCCTTGACTACATAGGTTCTTTTTTGAATCGTAGAGATTGTTGGCGCATAGGTTGAAGGTCGACCAATCCCTCTATCTTCCATGGCTTTCACCAAACTGGATTCTGTATACCTAGGAGGATGTTTCGTGAAGCGCTCGCGAGCATTCATGTTTGTTAAAACTAAATCTTCTCCAATGGTTAGGTGAGGCAACATTCCTTCTTGTTCCTCATGGTCGTCATCTGTAGATTCTAAATACAATTTTAAAAATCCATCAAACTTCAAAACCTCACCTTTGGCGATTAAATCTTTCTCTGCCTTTGAGACATTTATGGTTACCGTAGTACGCTCTAATTGAGCATCCGACATTTGAGAAGCTACAGCCCGTTTCCATATCAATTCATACAGCCTTTGATTCTGGTAATCTCCATCAATCTGATGCATACTAAAATCAGTTGGACGTATGGCCTCATGAGCCTCCTGTGCGTCTTTGTTTTTGGTTCTGAAAACACGCTTGTGGTAGTACTCTTGACCAAATGAATTTATGACTTCATCTTTAATCCCCTCTAATGCAAAATTAGACAGATTTGTAGAGTCCGTTCTCATATAGGTTATATACCCTTGTTCGTATAATTTTTGAGCTATAGACATCGTTTGACCTACAGCATATCCAAGCTTGCGACCTGCTTCCTGCTGAAGTGTAGAAGTTGTAAATGGAGCAACTGGACTTTTCTTTGCTGGCTTCTTGTCTAATTTTACTACAGAAAAAATTGAATCTGCACTCTTTTGTAAAAATTCAAGAGCCTCATCTTCTGATTTTAGATTTCTAGATAGTGTTGCTTGGAAAACATTTCCTTTTGCATCAAAATAAGCAACAATTCTGAAGGAACTTTCAGCAACAAAATCCTGAATTTCCCTTTCACGCTCAACAATCAAGCGCACAGCTACAGATTGAACTCTACCTGCTGATAGTGATGGCTTGACTTTTCTCCACAAAACTGGAGATAATTCAAATCCAACTAACCTATCCAGCACTCTTCTCGCCTGTTGTGCATTAACCAAGTTGAAATCAATAGACCTGGGCTTATTAATTGCTTTTAAGATGGCATCTTTGGTAATTTCATTGTATACAACTCTTCTTGTTTTAGACTCATCCAATTTCAATGCTTCTAGTAAATGCCATGAAATTGCTTCTCCCTCCCGATCTTCATCAGTTGCCAACCACACAACATCAGCTTTCTTAGCTAAATCTTTTAACTCCTTAACTACTGCTTTTTTATTTGGGGATATTTCATATGTGGGTTCAAAATTATTTTCAGTATCTACACCCAATCCTTTCTTAACTAAATCTCTTATGTGTCCTACACTGGATCGGACAGTATAATCTTTGCCTAAATATTTTTCAATTGTTTTCGCCTTCGCAGGTGACTCGACAATAACTAGATTTTTTGCCATTTATGTTGTTTTTAAATACTAATAGTTCGCATTGCGGGAATTTGCAAAATAAAGCATTTCATCTAATATGTTCCAAATCCTTTTAAGAAGATAAAATATCATATACATATATTAACCTATAGGTTAATGATTTTTACAGATATGACATATTGTCATTTATTCAATTAAAACGTACCTTTGTAATACAATTTTTTAAAATGGGAGAACACGAAGAAATGTTAGAGGAAAGTCGGCAAGGGGAAGTTTTAGAATTGAATCCCTTTAACGAAACACAGACTGGCAAGAAATTGTATATTGAAAGTTATGGATGTCAAATGAACTTTTCCGATAGTGAGATCGTCGCTTCTGTCTTGGGAAATGAAGGGTATACTACTACAACCAATATGGAAGAAGCTGATTTAGTTTTTCTAAACACTTGCTCTATTCGGGACAAAGCAGAAGAAACTATACGTAAAAGGCTTAAAACAATTAAACACGACCCTAAAAAGAAAAAAGATGTAAAGATTGGGGTTTTAGGTTGTATGGCTGAGCGTTTGAAAGGCAAATTACTAGAAGAGGAAAAATTAGTAGATTTAGTTGCCGGACCAGATGCATATCGAAAATTACCTGAATTGGTTGACGATATTGAAGATGGGCAAAAAGCCGTTAATGTTCTTCTTTCGCGAGAAGAGACCTATGATGATATTGAGCCAGTTAGAATAAACTCCAATGGAGTTACTGCATTTGTTTCAATTATGAGAGGTTGTGACAACATGTGTACGTTCTGCGTTGTTCCGTTTACAAGAGGTCGAGAACGGTCAAGAAATGCAGAGTCTATAGTAAATGAATGTAAAGACCTTCACAAAAAAGGGTACAAAGAAGTTACGTTATTGGGACAGAATGTTGATTCCTATCGGTGGTCCGAAAATAGAAATTTAAGAGGGAGGAAGTTAAGAGAAGCTCCAAGAGATGAAGTAATTGACTTTGCCAAATTACTTATAATGGTGGCTGAAATTTCCCCAAGTTTAAGAGTTCGATTCAGCACTTCTCACCCAAAAGATATTATCGATGAAGTCATGTTTGCTATTCGAGATTATAAAAACATATGTGAATACATACACTTACCTGCTCAAAGTGGGAACACCAGAATATTGAAAAAAATGAACCGCACCTACACCCGAGAATGGTATGATGCTAAGATTGCTCGTATTCGAGAAGTTATTCCTTCGTGTGCTATTTCCACTGATATCATTACAGGTTTTTGTTCTGAAACCGATAAGGAACATCAAGATACTGTTGAATTAATGAAACAAGTTCGTTACGAACTTGCCTATATGTTCTTTTATTCAGAAAGACCAGGGACTTTAGCTCAAAAGAAATTTGAAGATGATGTTTCAGAAGATGTTAAAAAAAGTAGGTTAAAGGAAATTATAGATATTCAAACTCAAATTAATAAAGAGCTAAACGAGGAAGAAATAAGTAAAATCCATGAAGTTTTAGTTGAAGGCGTATCTAAACGTGATGAAAATGACTTCAGAGGTAGAAACAGTCAAAATAAGGTAATTATATTCCCAAGAGAGAACTACAAGATTGGAGATTATGTAAAAGTGAAAGTTGAAAAATCTACATCGGCTACTTTAATTGGAAAAGCTGTAGAAATAGTAAACTATTGATAATTTATATGAATGCAACGCTTACAGGTATAAAACAACGATTTGGAATAATTGGCAACTCTAAATTATTAAATGACGCCATCGATATAGCCATGCAGGTAGCCCCTACTGACCTATCGGTTTTAGTAACTGGTGGAAGCGGAGTTGGTAAAGAAAGTTTTGCTAAAATTATCCATTATCAAAGCTCAAGAAAACATAATGATTTTATTGCAGTAAACTGTGGCGCTATTCCGGATGGAACTATTGATTCAGAATTATTTGGTCACGAAAAAGGAGCATTTACTGGTGCTGTAGACCAAAGAAAAGGGTATTTTGAAGTCGCCAATAATGGAACAATATTCCTTGATGAAGTAGGTGAATTACCTATGAATACTCAGGCCAGATTACTTAGAGTTTTGGAAGCCGGAGAGTTCATAAAGGTAGGATCTTCTAAAGTTCAAAAGACAAATATAAGAGT
This sequence comes from Flavobacteriales bacterium, assembly GCA_002720635.1. Taxonomy (GTDB): domain Bacteria; phylum Bacteroidota; class Bacteroidia; order Flavobacteriales_C. The sequence continues at coordinate 4,040 of PBJD01000025.1, forward strand.
TGTTGCAGCAACGAACTTAGATATTTCAAGAGCAATTAAAAAGGGTAAATTTCGAGAAGATTTATATTACCGTTTAAATACTATACCGATAAAAGTACCTTCATTACGTGAACGTAAAGAGGATATTTATTTGCTATTCAGAAAATTCTCTATCGATTTAGCTGAAAAATATAGAATGCCACCTTTACGCTTAGACGAAGAATCTAAAGAAATTTTAGAAAACTACCGTTGGCCTGGAAATATTCGTCAACTAAAAAATATTGCTGAACAAATATCAATTATTGAGGAAAATAGACTGGTTACGCGTAATCAGCTTTTAAAATATCTTCCAGAAGCTGGATCTTCAAATCTGCCAATAATTATTGGTAAAGGTAATGAAAATGACTTTGGTTCTTCTCAAAATCCTGAATGGAAGAAAGAACGCGAAATACTTTATAAAGCCCTTTTTGATATGAAAAAAGAGCTCAGTGGTTTAAAAAACGTGGTTACTGAGTTGGTTAAAAATCGAGGTAACGTTGTAGACACTGAAAATTTATACCAGCAATTGCAATTAGATTCTGATGGGGATATAACGCAAGATCATTCTGCTTATTCTTTGACTGTTAATTCTCCTTTCAAGACAAAATCAAACCGAGATGACTTTGATGAGAGCCATGAAGTAGTTGAAGAAAGTTTATCTTTAGCAGAAAGAGAAAAAGAATTTATAATCAAAGCACTTGACAAACATAAAGGAAGGAGAAAAAACGCGGCCCAGGAATTGGGGATTTCAGAACGTACTTTGTATCGAAAAATAAAAGAATACGATATTCAATAATGAAAAAATTATTTATAGTTGCGATATCATTTATTGCTTTAGGCTGTAAGGTCACCTACTCTTTTAGAGGTGGAGAAATACCAGGACAAACATTTAGCATAGAGAGTTTTACTAACACAGCTACTCTGGTAAACCCAAATTTAGCTATTGTTATCCAGGATGAATTACAGGAAAAATTTTCAAATGAGTCTAATTTAAAGTATACAGATGGAATAGGTGATGCCCATTTTACAGGGGCAATAATAAATTACTCGATCACTCCTGTTCAAGGTACCGGGGCTGAAACTGTAGCACTAAATCGTTTAACGATTAAAATTAAAGTATCCTATGCCAACTCAGAAAATAACAATCAGGATTTCGATCAAACCTTTGAAATGTATGATGATTTCGAATCCACTGATGACTTTTCTGCTATAGAAGATAAATTAATGAAAAGTATTTCCGAAAAACTAATAGATCAGATCTACCAAAAAACAATGACTGAATGGTAAGCTATGAATAAAAAAGTTTTTAACCGACTCTTAAAAAATCCCGCTAATATTAGTCATGAATATAAAAATGATTTAAAAAAATTAGTAGATACTTTCCCCTATGCAACAAATATCAGATTACTCTACCTTTCTTCATTACTTAATGATGCTGATGTAATTTTTGAACAAGAACTCAAAAAAACAGCAGCTTATATTTCAGACAGAAGAATTCTTAGGAGGTTGATATCAAAAACAGCAGCTAAGGAAAATTACATTATTCAGAAACCAAAAATGAAAGTCTCAGTAAAAGAAACTGAATTCCTTACTTCGACTAAAGATAAAGTTATAACTCAAGAGGAACCTAAAGCCAATAAGTCCTCAGATAAAGAAACGATTTCAACAAAAAAATCAAATCATTCAAATGAATCTTTAGAAGAGATAAATACAACTAATCAAATTAATTCAATAACTGAACTTGATGATTTGATTATTAATTCGGCTATTGACGCATCCATTTCGATAGATATTGACGCAGTTTCAACTGAAATTAATAAGGAAAACAGTCGTCCAAAAACATTTTTAGAATGGATTAAAGCCTCTGAGGTGACAGAAATTAAATCTGAACTTAGTCCCAAACAAAAAGAACGTATTGAATTTAAAGAAAAAGCTGAAATATTAATTGATCAGTTCATTCAAAATCAACCAAAAATTAAACCTAAAGCCGAATTTTACTCTGCTGAAAATATGGCCAAAAAAAGTATTGAAGATTCAGAAGAAATTGTTACCGAAACTTTGGCAAAAGTTTATGCTGATCAAGGAAATATAGAGAAGGCAAAAAGTATTTATAATCAGTTAATTTTGAAAAATCCAGAAAAAAAGAGTTACTTTGCAACCCTCATAAAAGATTTGAGGTCAGAATAGATTTAAAGATATGGCTTTATTAAGTATATTAATTATAATTATTTCAGTTCTACTAGTGTTAGTAGTAATTATTCAAAATAGTAAAGGTGGAGGTTTGGATGCTAACATAGCTTCTCAAAACCAATCTTTCGGAGCAAAAAAAACAACTGAAATTGTAGAAAAAGTAACCTGGTATTTAATTGGTGCTTTAGCTATTTTGTGTATTATCTCTACCAAAGCCGTTTCAACCGGAGATGCAGATTTCGACACAAAAGATACAAACGAACCAATTGAACAACAAGATAGTTCAGAAGAGTAATTTTCTAATTCAATAAATCAAAAATGTCAGCATGTCATCATCTGCTGACAAATATTATTTGACGCTTCAAGAAATCAGTAAAATTGACGCATAAAAAGACTATTTTTACGCATTTTATCAAATGGCATATAATGTGCTTGAAAAAATTAAATTTTTATAATCTTAATATTTAGAAAATGTCAGTAAATGTAAAACCATTAGGAGACAGGGTTTTAATCAAGCCTGCTCTTGCAGAAGAAAAAACTGCTTCGGGAATAATCATACCCGATACGGCAAAAGAAAAACCTCAAAAAGGCGAGATCATAGCTATTGGGGACGGGAAAAAAGATGAACCTTTAAATGTAAAAGTTGGTGATACTGTAATTTATGGAAAGTATTCAGGAACGGAGTTAGCTTATGAAGGGGTTGATTATTTAATTATGAGAGAAGCGGATATTTTCGCAATCGTTTAAAAAACAGTAAAAAAAATGGCAAAAGAAATTTTATTTGATGTAGAAGCTAGAGACAAAATTAAAAAAGGAGTTGATTCTTTGGCAAGCGCTGTGAGCGTAACATTAGGACCTAAGGGGAGAAATGTAGTTATAGACAAAAAATTTGGAGCTCCAACAGTCACGAAAGACGGTGTTACCGTAGCAAAGGAAATTGATTTAACAGATCCTGTTGAAAATATGGGTGCTCAACTGGTAAAAGAGGTTGCCAGTAAAACAGCAGATGCAGCCGGAGATGGTACTACTACCGCTACAGTTTTGGCTCAAGCGATTTACGGAGCAGGTATTAAATCAGTTGCTGCAGGAGCAAATCCAATGGATTTAAAACGTGGAATTGATGCAGCTGTAAAAGTTGTAGTTTCAAACCTGAAAGAACAAGCTCAACCTATTGATAAAACTGAAGAAATTGCACAAGTCGCTACTATTTCAGCTAACAATGACAGTGAGGTAGGAAGCAGAATCGCTGAGGCAATGAAAGTCGTTGGAAAGGATGGTGTGATTACAGTAGAAGAAGCTAAGGGTACTGAAGATGAATTAAAAACCGTTGAAGGTATGCAATTTGACAGAGGTTATTTATCCCCGTACTTCGTTACTAATGCAGATAAGATGGAAGTTGAATTGGAAAACCCTTTAATTTTAATTCACGACAAAAAAATATCTGCTTTAAAGGATGTTTTACCAATTTTAGAAAAATCTCAACAAACAGGCAGACCATTACTAATTATTGCTGAAGATGTAGATGGAGAGGCCCTGGCTGCATTGGTAGTTAATAAAATCAGAGGATCACTTAAAATTGCAGCTGTCAAAGCCCCTGGATTTGGAGACAGGAGAAAGGCAATGCTTGAAGATATAGCAGTATTGACTGGTGGAACAGTAATTAGTGAAGAACAAGGATATCAGCTTGAAAACGCAGATACTCCAATGTTAGGACAAGCAGAAAAAATCGTTATCGATAAAGATAATTCAACAATTGTAAATGGAGCAGGAGATTCTGAGCAAATAAAGGCAAGAATCAATCAAATAAAAGCTCAAATCGAATCAACCAGTTCTGATTACGACAAAGAAAAATTACAAGAAAGACTGGCCAAACTCTCTGGAGGAGTTGCTGTAATTTATGTAGGAGCTGCCACTGAAGTTGAAATGAAAGAAAAGAAAGATCGTGTTGACGACGCCTTACATGCAACAAGAGCTGCAGTTGAAGAAGGTATTGTTGCTGGTGGTGGTACTGCATTAGTTAGAGCTCTAGATGCTTTAATTAATGTTAAAGGTGAAAATGATGACCAGGAACATGGCGTTAATATTGTCAAAACAGCTATTGAATCCCCATTAAGAACTATTGTTTCCAATGCTGGTGGAGAAGGATCAGTTGTTGTAAATAAGGTAAAAGAAGGTAAAGGAGATTTCGGCTACAACGCGAGAAACGATGTATATGAAAATTTAATTTCCAGTGGTGTTATTGACCCCGTTAAAGTGACTCGTTTAGCTCTTGAAAACTCAGCATCAATATCAGGGTTATTGTTAACCACAGAGTGTGTTATTGCTGATGAACCTGAAGATTCAGCAGCTCCTGCGGCAATGGGAGGTGGAATGCCAGGTGGAATGCCAGGAATGATGTAGAATCTATTTCTATTATAAACAAAAAAAGCCCGTTAAAACGGGCTTTTTTTGTTCCTTTAAGGAAACAATACTTGCCCACCCCCGTAATTAAAAATAGCCTAGCAAAGCAAAAATTATACGAATTAAATTGAATTTTAAAAGGAAAAATATCATCCTAGCAGGGTTACTTTGCCTTGTTCACACTTTTTTGTTTTCAACAGAAAAATGCGTTAAATATGGAATGGGTTACAAAACTTTTAAATATACCTCTCAAAATAATTTAATTCATTCGGGAAGATATCTTTACGGAGGATTTTCCTATGAGTTCGGGAACCAATATTTAAACAAAGTAAAATTCCAGGTTTCTAATTCCAACCGAGAAATCAAACTTGACATTATTTATGTATCTGCAGCTACAGCAGCGAATATTTATTACGATTTCGCAATCCAAACTATCACTTTAAAAAAATCCAGCTATTATTTCGGACTTCACATAGGTAATGATTTCAATTTAAACTTTTTCCCAAGAATAGATACTAGAAACCTGCTATGGTTTAACCAATCTTTTGGAGGAATATCAATAATTAGTAAATATAAACTCAACAACAATAATCACATAAATTTTAGCACCCACATTCCAGTACTATCAAGTGTTTTTTACAACAAATTAAATCGATTAACAAGCGAAATTCCTGATGATAAGAAAATTCAATCCTACTCAGGATTTCCCATTAAATTATTTAATGCAGATGCAGAAATAGGATATGTGTTTTCAAAATTCGGATTTGATTGGGGAATATTTTATCAGTTTGAAATGAATAAAATAAACGAAACAGCCAGTAACCAATTGACGGGGATGGCTCAATCAGCTTCATTAAGAATAATTTATTGATAATTAAACACCTATTTATAATGTTCATCAAATTAAGATTTTACCTTTGTCTTATTGGATACAATTAAAAAAAATATTGTTGCTATTATTATTTTCATCCTCTTCTTCAGTATTGGGCTTGCTTATGTAATCACTTATCCAAAACTCGAAATACAACAGTATATAAATTCATTTTATTATCCAGCAGCAAACACTGCATTTAAATTTTTAACTCGTTTAGCTGAAGGATGGTTTACCGTACCTCTCTTGATTTTCCTTCTTTTCTACAATTGGAGAAAAGGTTTATATATTGGTTTTTCATATGCAACAGCATCAATACTGGTTGCCGTTTTAAAACGACTGGCTTTTTCAGATTTTAAAAGACCACATGGATTTAAAGAACTAATTCAAAATGAAAAATACAATTGGTTATCCGATGTTCAAATGCCTTCAAATCTCAGCTTTCCAAGTGGACACACTACAGTAGCTTTTTGTGTTTTTTTTGGATTGGCGCTGATTATTCCCAATAAAAAAATTGGGGCTGCTTTAACTCTGTTAGCCGTTTTAGTTGGCTTTTCAAGAACGTATCTTTCTTATCATTTTTTAATGGATTTGGTTGCAGGTTCTTTTCTTGGTGTTGCAACAGCTTTAGGAATGTATTACACACTTAAAGGAAAGCTAAAACTATAATGGAATTCCGATTCGATATCCTTGTTTTTTCAAATCAATAGTCAAACTTCAAAAAACTCACTGGCAATATAATCTGCCATCAGTTTACCTTCTTTAGTTAATCGATATTCCTCTCCAAAAAAAGCAAGTTGACCACCTCTAAGAAAAACCGCTGTTTTTGCTTTAAAATTGTCAAAATACATAGGGAATAAAAGTTCAATTTCACGAATATTGACACCTTCACAAGTACGTAAACGAGTCATAACCAATTCATTAAACAAATCTTTCTCTGTTAACTCCTCTGTTTCAAAATAATCAGAACCACTATTGATTTTTTTAATGTAGCCCGTATTACTTGGAATATTATGCGTTCTGACATTTTGATAAAAACTATGTGCCGATGGACCAACACCTATATATGGCTTTTGTTCCCAATAGGCAGAGTTATGCTTACTTTTATATCCTTGTTTAGCGTAATTCGATATTTCATATTGTAAATATTTATGATTGCTCAACTTTTCCATGATAAGTTCAAACTGACGAATTGATTTCTCCTGACTCAATTCTTCAACTTTTCCTTTCTTAATTAATTGTATCAAAGCTGTTTGCTCTTCAACAGTTAAATTATAACAAGAAATATGGGGAACATTCAATTCAATAACCTTATCTAAATTTCTAATTAATTGCTGGTCCGACAATAACGGCAGAGCAAACATGAAATCAATTGAAAAATTATCAAACCCTGCTGATTTGATATGTTCAAGGGCCTTTATGGCTTGTTTAGAATCATGTACTCTATTCATTTGTTGTAAATCATCCTCAAAAAAAGATTGAACACCAAGACTAATTCGATTAATCCCTTTTAACTTCCAATGTTTTAATTTGTGTAAACTTACATCCTCAGGATTTGCTTCAATAGTAATTTCCTCAACTGAGCTTAAATCATAATTTTGATACAAAGTAAGTAATATAGAGTCGACCTCTTGATTTTCAAGTAGTGAAGGCGTTCCTCCACCAAAATAAACAGTTTTAATATTGACTCCCTTAAAAACAGATTTTTTATGTTTTAATTCTGTACATATTGAAGCAATCATTTCCGAACGATACCTTTCAAATGAAGTTGAAAAATGAAAGTTACAATAGTAACAAGCTTGTTTACAAAATGGAATATGGATGTAAATTCCGGCCATATACTGATTGAATTAATCTACAAAGGTACGACTAATTAACATTTAATTATGGAATAGGAATTGAATGTAACCATGTTATATATTGTGAACATTATTATTTTGCAGAAGATGAAAGCCATATTTTTCATATCATTTTTATTTTGTATTCTAACTGGCTTCGGTCAGAAAGAGTATAAATATACTGAGGTCAAAAAAAATGCCGCCAGAATTGAGTTTTTAAACTTATCTAATGAGGAATTCACAGAGCTCCCCTCTATAATTGAGACATGCAAAAATCTTAAAAAGTTAAAATTGAACAACAATCGTTTAACTTTTTTGCCTGACTGGTTAAAAAAAATAGAAAGTATTGAAGAACTTGATATTTCGGGTAACAGAACATTAAATATTAACCAGGCATTTTCAGTGATAAGTCAGCTCCCTAATCTTAAAAAGCTTGTTGCAAACCATTGCAATATGTTTTATTTACCCGTTGCCATAAGAAGAATCGAAACATTAAAAGAAGTGAGTATTTCTGATAACCACATCAAGTACTTACCTCCTATTTTTGAATATACATTTTGGGAAAAGCTGGATTTATCGTACAATTGTATTGATACACTTCCAAGCACCTTAGTATTCATGAATACACTTAAATCATTGGATTTAAGTTACACTCCTGCAATTGAGAATAAATTCACTTATTATACAGTTGAATTTCTGAAAAATTTAAAAACACTTAAACTTTCTGGAGCCAATTTTTTACCGAAGGAAATTTATAAAATTGACTTCATAAAGGAACTTGTATTAACCAACGGAACTTTTGAAAGACTTCCAGAAGAATTTGAAAAAATAAAAAATCTAAAAAAACTGGATATCAGAGGCTGTGAAAATTTAAAAATTTCCGATTTGGTTGAGTTGCTGACTGGTAGCTACTCAACACTTCGAGACTTGAAAATTGGTCATAAATTCTTAAACACAATTCCTTATAATATTTCAAAACTCAAGAAAATTAACAGTTTAACAATTGATAATTCCTGCTTAGAAAAACTATCGAGTTCTATTGCGCGTTTTAGGGGTAAAGACATTTCTTTTAAAGGATGCAGGTTCCCGAGTCCTTCTGACGTTTTCAAAGAAATAGGAAAAAGTAAAAAAATTAAAAGAATTTATATCAATAATTGTGTTTTTGGCAAATCCGACTGGAAAATAGGAGCTTCTGATAAATTTGAGGAAATTCACATCAGGAACTGTTATTTAACCTACCTTCCTTTAAATATTGAAGATTTTCCAAAACTTAAACTCCTTAATTTATCAGGCAATAAAATCGCAAAAAATAAGATTACCTGGAAAACCCCAAAAACAATTCTTGGAGCAGATTATCAAACTTTATCTTATGAAGCTAAAGAGCTGAATAATTGGAAATATGTCCAGAATCAAAAAACAATAAAACGAATGATTTATACTGAAGTGGGTGATTTGTTCACGCTTCCCTCTGGTGCAAAAGTTGAGGTCCCTGCCGAGTGTTTCATAGGAACAGGTAATACCACTATTATTGGAAACGTAAAACTGGAAATCAAAGAATTTAGAACCCAGGCTGATTATGCATACACCAAATACCCTACATATTTACCAAACGGAGATGTTTCTGATACTAAATATGCCATTGAAATTAGAGCTTTTTGCAAAAACAAAGAAGTTTTTGTGAAATCTGAAAAACCAATTTTAATTTTCCCTCAATTTAAAAAGGAATATGCTCTGGATAAATATTTTTATTTGGAATACAAATCTAAATGGCAAACACTCAATCAAAACACCAATATATGTATAAACAATTCTGAATCTCAAATTATCCCCAAATGCATGGATTATTCAAACATTCCGAAAATAGGACAAGACTTAAAAGTATCAAAAGTCTTTGTTAAACTTATGCGAAAAAAAAAGAAGAAAAAACTAAATTTTGAAATCACTCCTGAATATGGTTACAGAGATCAATTACTGAACCCTTTTGGGGACAAAATTAAAGGATATCCAGAACTTAAACATTACAAAGGGATAAAGTGGAGATATGTTGGCGACAGTTTAGAAAAAGATTTAAAAAAACTTTATTTTCTTTCTGATGAAGCAAAAATTGAAAAATTGAAAAAATACAGTTCACTAAAAGCTTACGTTTTAGATATTAAAGACATTAGAATATATCCCAATCCAAATGACGATAATTATTTAATTCAATTTATTCAAGGTAGAGATACTTTTTCCATTGAAGCTCTCCCTTTTATCACAGTATATAAAGCAAAAAAAATCCAGAGATGGCATAGAGTAAAATATAGAAAATACAAGAAGTCATTAGAAAAAAGAAAGGAAAAATGGCGAAAAATGGACACAACTTTCATAAATCATTATGAAAAATTTGAAGCCCATTTAGAAGCCTTCAGAATATATAATCTAAAAGCTCTCTATTCCATTAACAAACAAAATAACAATAAAAAACCTGTACAAACTTTAAAAATATATAAACCTGGTTTATATCAAATGGCTATCCCGTTGCTCCTCAACAAAGGAGAATTGAAGAAACCAGTTTATTACATTAAAGGGAAACGATTTTATCCTAAGAAAGTACTTGTTAGTAATATATCCAAAGGATACAACTTTTGGTCAGACCCAAAGGATATACCCAAGGAAAAAGGGATTTATAAAATCAGCACTGTTTTAGATGATATCTTGTACTCAGGCACATGGGGAATCAATAATAAAGTGACATTTGAAAAAGTAACCACAAAATGATAAAATCAATTCTCTCTTTAGTATTGATACTAACTTTCTCTTCAACAAAAAAACATGAAGATGAATACAAAAACTTCTTTAATCAGAGAAAAGATTATACATCGGCAAAAACAAAAAAATTAGGTGTAACAACTTTAAATCATAATCTACTGAACAGAACCGTTTTTCAACTGGTAAACGAAAAAAGGCAAAAAAAAGGGTTGGACTCATTAAAATATACATCAGCACTAAACAAAGTATCGCTTGTATTTCAAAACAAACTTGAATTAAGACGTTTTACAAACACTTCTTCCATAGAGAGAAAAATCAGTAAAACACTATACAGCAAAACAAAAAAATCGGGATTTGATGGTGGGTTAGTCATACCTGTTGTAGGTGAACACGAGGCTTTGGATTACGATGGTAATTCAGAATTCTTCTACAACAAAAATGATAAAAAGTCAGAATTTAAACTATTCTATGGTATAAAGCCACGAAAAAGTGAGCTGAATCCAAAAAGAACAGAAATTCAAGCCCTGGATTATTACAGTTTTGCAAAAAAAATTCTCAAAAAACTAGAATCTGAAAACAAGAGAGAGCTCTACTCAAAAGCTTATAAATGGGGCGGCTTACATTTACAATGGTATTACAAATCATTAAACAAAAGAAAAATACCTCAAATTAAAATGATTTTGATACTTGGGGGATATGCCACTTCCGGTATGCGATAGAGAACCTCGATAAATAAGACTTTAGGATTGAACTGAAATGGCCTATCTTTGTTATATAAGCATTCGATTTGTCAACCATTAATACACATAAAAAAAATACTCTGATTGATGATCTGAAAGAGTTTACGAAATTGCGTTTAGCTTTGCTGGTTGTTTTCTCGGCAGGGATTACATACCTTACCGCACTTAAGTTCAATAATCAAGAAATTGATTGGCTATCCACATTTTGGCTATGTTTTGGCGGAATGCTCGTCACTGTAAGTTCAAACGGTTTTAATCAAATTTTTGAAAAAAACCTTGACAAATTAATGTCAAGAACTAAAAACCGACCTCTGCCAACGGAAAGAATGTCTCTAAAAACGGCTTGGTTCATAACGTTAATTTCCGGAATTGCCGGATTCTTAATTTTATGGTTGAAGCTCAATCTTTTGACAGGCATATTAGGGTTATTGAGCTTAAGCTTATACTCTTTTGTTTATACTCCAATGAAACAAAAAACACCATGGGCTGTTTTAATTGGAGCATTTCCTGGAGCCGCTCCTCCTTTAATTGGCTGGACGGCATGTGAAGCCGTTGATTTCATGTGGATATCACCGGCAGCTTTATCTGTATTCTGCATTCAATTCATGTGGCAATTCCCTCATTTTTGGGCAATTGCCTGGAAATGTCATGACGATTACAAAAAAGGAGGGTTTCAACTACTCCCTTCTCCAACTGGAAAAGATTCGAAAAGTGCATTTCAAATTTTAATTTATACATTATTTATGGTTCCAATCGCGATGCTTCCGTGTCATCCAGACTTCGGTGTTGCTGGCTTAACCTCCAGTATAATTGTACTATCGCTTGGAATTATAATGCTTTATCCTGCAATTATGCTGATGAAAACATTAGATGAAAAATGGGCGACAAAACTAATGTTTGCCTCTTTTATATACTTACCGCTAGTGCTTATTACATTTTTAACCGATCAATTTTATTAAGTTATGAAAAGTAGTATCCCAAAAGAAGAAAGATTAGAAATTAAAAAGAAGACAAGTAAAAACATGATGTATTTGGCCATTGGGTCAATGATTATGCTTTTTCTGGGACTGGCAAGTGGCTATTATGTTTCTAAAACAGGTCCTGTATGGGTTTCAATTACCGTTCCGGATGAGTTTTTTATCAGTTCGGGTGTTATAATTTTAAGCAGCATTACTTTTTTTATTGCATCAAAACTCGCCAAAAAAGGGAAATTTAACCTGGTTCCCATTTTTGTAATTATCACCTTGATACTTGGTTTAGTATTTGTAAAATTTCAAAGGGATGGATGGAAACATATGAAGTCCAGAGGAATGTATTTAAGTGACGTTGTGAAAATTGATGGTTTGCTTAAAAACAAAGATGTTGAATATGGAGTAGACTATAAAATTTTCATGAACGATAACGAATTAAAATACGTGGATGGTGTATTTTACGACAAAAGAGACGAATACAATTCAATTCCAATGTATCCAAGTTTAGATGCAGACAATGTTTCAAGCAGTTGGATGTATATCTTAACGGGGTTGCATTTAGCGCATTTGATTGGGGGTATAATATCCTTAATTGTGGTGACAATCAAGAGTTTACTTAAAAAGTATAATGAAAATGATATTGTCGGAATTGAAGTTAGTTCCATTTATTGGCACTTTTTAGATTTTTTGTGGTTATCTTTGTTATTCCTACTCTATTTTGTAGGCTAATTGAGAAAAACTTAAATTTTTATTTAAAATGGCAGGAGAAGTAAGCAAAGCTATTCCAGCTAAAGAACTTTGGGAAGGAGGGAGATCACCCTTTAGCATGAGCTATGGTAAAATGATGATGTGGCTCTTCCTGATTTCCGACGCTTTAACATTTGGTGCATTCATTGTGTCATTAGGATGGTTTCGTTACACCTATCCATCCTGGCCGGTTTCTGACCAGGTATTTTTCCACTTTCCTTTCGTAAGCGGACATGTTCCATTGGGTTATGTTGCTTTCATGACGTTTATTCTCATTATTTCCTCTGTAACTATGGTTCTTGCAGTTGAGGCCGGTCACAGAAATGATAAGGCAGGTGTCGTTAGGTGGATGGTTGCCACCATAATTGGTGGCTTTATTTTCCTTGGATCACAGTTTTGGGAATGGTCAACATTCATAGCTGGAACGGATGGTTTAATTGAAACCTGGGGTGATAATGCAACCATCACATCAAATCCTTATGGACCACCACAATATGCGCAGTTTTTTTATTGTGTAACCGGTTTCCACGGATTTCATGTTTTTTCAGGAGTTGTAATTAACATTGTTATTTGCGTTAATGCCATAGGAGGAACATATGCGAGAAGAGGTCACTATGAGATGGTCGAAAAAGTTGGTTTGTACTGGCACTTCGTAGATTTAGTGTGGGTATTTGTATTTACCTTCTACTATTTGCTTTAACAAAAAATAATTAGAAACTTTAATCTAATGGAGAGAGACGACATTAAGGAGTATTCAATAGGAGCTCAACACTCTGAAGAAGAAGGAAGAAAAATCCGAAAAAACATTATTAAAGTAACTATACTTCTTACGATAATTACAGCAGTTGAAGTTATTGTAGGGATATTATATTCAAGAAGTAATCCCGATGTTTCAGAAAGTGCCTGGACTGCCATAAAATACGGATATATTATTCTTACACTCATAAAAGCAGGCTACATTGTAATGGAATTTATGCATTTAGGACATGAAAGAAAAGGAATGAAATTAACAGTATTGGTACCTTACATAGTTTTCATTATTTACTTAATCTTCATTTCAATAACTGAAGCTTTAGCCGTAAGTGACTCTAACTTTCCCCTAAACTAAAAAGTATTTGAAGATGGTAGACAAAAAAATATCATCTCCGAAGAAGAAATTACTTTATTTAGGTCTTTTTATTTTGCCTTTCCTAATTGCAATGGGGCTTATTTACATATCTGTAAACCTTGGTACACTTCCAATAATGAATAATAATGGTGAATTTGTAAAATTAAAATATAAAAATCCACCTGAATACTACACCATACCCGAGTTTTCTCTACCTACATTTAATGATGATACCGTTCACTTTCGACACAAAGATTCTGTTTTGTATATGATTACCATGTTCCATAAAGAAAATGTTAAAGAATGGGAAAAGCATGTTATGTATATAGGCGGTAAAATTATCAAACGGGCAAATAATATAAAGGTCATATCCATTTTCGAAAATGATCGAAAAATGAGTATATGGAAGGAATCTCCAATAGAATATGTTAAATCTGTTTCTAAAAAGTGGTATTTAGCTCATGCATCTGAGAATGAATTTGAAACAATCAAAAACAATTTAAAGCTCAAACTAAATGACAGTACTCAAATGTATGATTATGTTTTAGTAGATAAAGATGAGCATATCAGGGCCCACTGTTCCATTAATGATGCAAAAGTTGCAAGGGATATTCCCAAAATGTTTAAATTATTAAATAATCAATATGTCCCGAGGAAGTTGGATATTAAACAGATTAAAAAGTAGTTTATTACTTTTTATTATCGTTGCTTGTAGTTCCCCAAAGCAGCCTCTTCCTGTATTCGGCCAAAAACAAATTAATAATAAAGGAGAAGAAATTGATTATACTGTTTCTGATTTTAAATTTTTAAACCAACACAATGAAATCGTTACTTTGGATAAATATAAAAATCAAGTATATGTAGCAGATTTCTTTTTCACTACCTGCGCAACTATATGTCCAAAAATGACGAAGCAATTAGTTCGTGTTCAAAAAAAATTACAAGGAAAAAAATTTCATATTATTTCTCACACCGTTAATCCAGAATTTGACACCACTGATATATTATTAAATTACGCAATCAAAATGGATGCTGAACTTAGCAATTGGGATTTTGTAACTGGTGATGCTCAAAAAATATACAGGCAGGCTGTCTCATATAAATTAACAGCAATAAAAGATACTACCCAACTCATACCATTTGTTCACAGTGAATATCTTGTTTTGGTAGATAAAAAGAAGAGAATAAGAGGTTTGTATGACGGAACAAATACTGAAGAAGTAAATCAACTAATCGAAGATATAGAATGGCTAATTCAGCAATAAACCCAACACCGGAATTTAAAGAAAAAAAGAGTGTAAAAATTGCCATATGGGCATTTACAGCTGTAGTTTTTCTGTTGGTAACCTTAATGGGATCAAAAGATTTTCCGAGACCTGATGAAGCACCGGAATTCACTAAAGCTTTACCCACTGTAAATGCAATAATAAACTTTTCGTGTTTCATAACACTAATCTTCTCTTTTATTATGATTAAAAAGAAGAATGTAGTTATGCACATGCGCTTAAATACGTTTGCAATGGTTTTGTCTGTTTTCTTTTTGTTAAGCTACGTTCTTTATCATGTAACAAATAAAGAGACATCTTACGACGGAGACCTTGTGGTTATCTACTATTTTATTTTAGCCACGCATATTGTGCTATCGGGAATTTCCTTACCCTTTATTTTATTTTCTTATTACCGTGCTTTCATCGGGGATATTAAAGGTCACAAAAAAATCGTAAAATGGGCTTATCCGGTTTGGCTTTATGTTGCACTTACCGGTCCAATTGTATACCTCATGCTATCTCCATATTACGGACACTAATTGACCTTAACTGGACAATTTTGTATCTTTGCACTATGTTCAAAAAGATTTTAATATTTCTTGTTGTCTTTCTGTTAACTCAACCCGCATCAGCAATGTGCTCGCAATGTAAAGCAATAGCTGAGCAAAATGATAGCGGTTGGGCAAATGGATTAAACTCAGGCATACTTTTCCTAATGATACCGCCATACCTTATACTAATTGCAATTGTTATCTTTGGATTTAAAGGAAAAATTAGAGCAGGAATAAAGAATTTTGTAAATTCGTAATTCATTAGTTCTTTTTTTAATTAATTATCAAGAAAGGTGAAGGGAAAGGCCCTGTGAAACCTTGGCAACCCCAATACTTTGGAAGGTGCCAAATCCAACCCAAAGGGGATAGATAAATAAAATAAATACAATAATATATCTCTCTCCCTATATCATCCTCAAAAAAACTCTTGAGGTTTTTGTTATTGTGAAAATAAAGATGAACAAACCAGGTGTAAAAAACAGTTTAAAAAATAGAATTCTTGTGCTTGATGGTGCAATGGGATCTTTGATTCAAACTTATAAATTGGAAGAAGATGATTTTAGAGGAGAAAGATTCAAAAATCATTCGCACCCCTTAAAAGGAAACAATGATTTACTCGCATTGGTGAGGCCTGATATTTTAAAAGAAATTCACGCAAAATATTTAGATGCCGGAGCAGACATAATCCAAACAAATACATTCTCGGGCACTACAATCGCTCAAGCAGATTATGCTTTGGAAAACGCGGTATATGATATTAACTTTCATTCCGCTAAAGTTGCAAAAGAGATTACTGATGAATACACACTAAAAACCCCAGATAAACCAAGGTATGTTGCAGGTTCAATTGGACCAACAAATCGGACACTCTCGATTTCACCGGACGTCAACGATCCTGGTTTTAGAGCAATTACATGGGATGAAATGGTAATTGCTTATAAGGAACAAACTAATGCTCTGATTGACGGAGGTGTGGACATAATATTGGTGGAAACTATCTTCGATACACTAAATGCCAAAGCATGTTTGTACGCTATTGATGAGATTTTTGAAGAAAAAAACATAAAATTACCCATAATGGTATCAGGAACTATTACTGACGCATCCGGGAGAACATTAAGCGGTCAAACTGCAGAAGCATTTTTAACCTCAGTTTCACATTTGGATTTATTATCTATTGGATTTAACTGTGCCCTTGGTTCTAAAATGATGAAACCCTACTTGGAGGTACTCTCAAAAAACACTGAATATGGTGTAAGTTCTTATCCAAATGCAGGTTTACCCAATGAGTTCGGGGAATATGATGAGTCACCGGATGAAATGGCGAAGCAAATTAAAGAATTCTTAGAAGACAACTTGATTAATATAATAGGAGGATGTTGCGGAACAACACCTGAACACATAAAAGCAATTGTCCATTTAGCTGCTAAATACGAACCGAGAAAATTAAAAAATAATGAGTTTACATCCTGATTATCGGGGCGAATACAAATACAAATGGCTCAACTTGCCGTTCATGCGCTTAAGCGGATTAGAGCCTTTGGTTGTAACTCCTGAACTTAACTTTATTAATGTTGGTGAAAGAACCAATGTAACAGGTTCAAGAAAATTCTTACGATTAATCAAAGAAGAACTTTTTGATGAAGCGCTATCGATTGCTCGAAATCAGGTTGAAAATGGTGCGCAAGTAATCGACATCAACATGGATGAAGGAATGATAGATGGTGTTTCGGCTATGACTAAATTCCTAAACCTAATCGCTGCTGAGCCTGATATAGCAAGAGTTCCTATTATGATAGACTCTTCTAAATGGGAAATAATTGAAGCAGGCTTAAAATGTATTCAAGGAAAGTCCATTGTAAACTCTATTTCACTAAAAGGAGGGGAAGTCGAATTCATTGAACAAGCAAGAAAAATAAAAAGATATGGTGCAGCGACGATTATAATGGCATTTGATGAAGTTGGTCAGGCCGATACTTATGATCGAAGAATAGAAATTGTAAAAAGAAGCTATTCGATTTTGACCGGACCTAAAGTAAACTTTCCCCCTCAAGATATAATATTTGATTTAAATGTATTTCCTGTTGCGACAGGTATAGAAGAACATAGAAAAAATGCACTTGACTTTATTCAGGCAACTCGTTGGGTAAGAGAAAATTTACCCGGAGCACATGTTAGTGGAGGTGTATCCAACGTCTCTTTTTCTTTCAGAGGAAACAATCCTGTTCGAGAAGCTATGCACTCTGCATTTCTATATCATGCAATTAAAGAGGGAATGGATATGGGAATTGTCAATCCCAGCATGCTGGAAGTTTACGATGACATTCCTAAAGATTTATTGGAAAAAGTAGAAGATGTGCTTCTCAATCGAAAAGAAGATGCTACAGAAAGACTTTTAGAATTTGCGGAAACCGTCGTAGAAACAGCGAAAGAGAAAAAAACGGACAATAAATGGCGTGAAGAATCGGTTGCGAAAAGACTGGAACATTCTCTAGTAAAAGGAATTACAGATTTTATAGACGAAGATGTAGAAGAAGCTCGAAAAGCACACGAAAAACCTCTACATGTCATTGAAGGACCTCTAATGGACGGAATGAATGTAGTAGGAGATTTATTTGGTTCAGGAAAAATGTTCTTACCACAAGTTGTCAAATCAGCCAGAGTCATGAAGAAAGCTGTCGCTTATCTGTTGCCGTTTTTGGAAGACGAAAAAGAAGAAGGCAGTTCCGCTGGTAAAATTCTATTGGCGACCGTAAAAGGAGATGTTCATGATATTGGCAAAAACATCGTTGGCGTTGTTCTAGGGTGCAATGGATATGAAATTATTGATATCGGGGTGATGGTACCTCCGGATAAAATCATAGCAGCTGCAAAAGAACACAATGTAGATATTATTGGCTTAAGTGGATTAATTACTCCATCGCTTGATGAAATGATAACCGTTGCAAAAGAGATGGAAAAAAATGGAATGAAAATTCCATTATTAATTGGTGGTGCAACAACCTCAAAAATACACACTGCTGTAAAAATTGAAGAGCATTATAAAGGGGGACAAACAGTATACGTTCTTGACGCATCTCGATCAGTTACAGTGGCTACTAAATTATTGAGTGAAGAAAAAAAAGAATATGTTCGGGAGATTCAAAATGAATATTCAAGAATGCGTGAGCATCATAAAAACAGAAGAGCTTCTAAAGAAAAAATATCATGGAGTAAGGCAAAGGCCAATCGTCAGCAGACAATATGGAGTCAAGACATGGTCAAAAAACCAAATTTCATTGGAGTTCAATTATTTGATGATATACCTTTAACGGAAATCCGAAATTATATTGACTGGACACCCTTCTTTCAAACCTGGGATTTGCACGGTAGATACCCTGCAATTTTAGAAGACAAAATTGTAGGAAAAGAAGCCAAGACCCTTCTTGCCGACGCTCATACAATGTTGGATAAAATTATAGCTGAAAAATGGTTGGTCAATAAGGCCGCAGTAGGAATATGGCCAGCAAATGCCGTAGGGGAAGATATTGAAGTCTATACCGACGAATCAAGAAATAAAGTATCCGAAAAATTCTTCACCATACGACAACAGCAAAAGAAAAAAGAAGGTTTACCAAACCACTCTCTAGTGGATTTTATTGCACCAAAAGAATCTGGAGTAAAAGATTATATTGGTGGTTTTGTAGTTACAGCGGGTATTGGTATTGAAGAACATATTGAACGATTTGACGCGGATCATGACGATTATAACTCGATAATGCTAAAAGCTTTAGCAGATCGATTTGCTGAAGCCTTCACGGAATTAATGCATGAAAAAGTAAGAAAAGAAATTTGGGGATACGCGACCGAAGAAAACTTTAAAAATGAAGAATTAATTAAAGAATCATACAAAGGGATTCGTCCGGCACCAGGCTATCCAGCCTGCCCAGATCACCTAGAGAAACCAACGCTGTTTAAACTTTTAGATGCAGAAAAATTAACAGGAGTTTCCTTAACAGAAAGCATGGCCATGTATCCAACAGCATCCGTTTCAGGTTGGTATTTTGCTCACCCGGAATCAAAATATTTTGGAATTGGTAAAATAGAAAAAGACCAAATTGAAGACTATGCAAAAAGAAAGGGAGAATCTGTTGAATTTATCGAAAAATGGTTGGGGCCAATCTTAAATTACTAGCTGGTAATAACCAGCAATCATAATTTAAATATTATTTTCTTCGTTAACCTTTAAATCATAAATTTATTGAATGTACAGATTTTTAATTGGTATACTACTAATATTGACAAAGCTTTGTTCTGGACAATCACAAAATGAAAAACTAGCCTATCAGTACTTTGCTGAAAAGCAATATGAAAAAGCAGTAGTGATTTATAAAGAGCTGTATAAACAAATTCAAAAAAAAGAATATTATGAACCACTATTGGAATCATATATTTTTTTGGAACAATTTAAAGAAGCTGAAAAACTAACTAAACATCACATTAAAAAAAATCCAGAACGAATTGAACTAAATATTGATTATGGTTTTATTTTAGAAAAATGGGGCAAACAATCTAAAGCAATACAAGCATATGATAACACCCTGAGATCAATGGTTCCAAATGTAAATTCTATCCTGTCCGTTGGAAATAAATTTTACCAAAAAGGAAAATACGATTATGCAATTAAAGCATACAAAAGAGGTGTAAAACTAGTAAACGGTAATTATCCATTCGCTTTTGAATTGGCAAAAGTATACGAGACCAAAGGTAATTTAACTGCTGTCTCTAAATCTTTAATAGGAATTATGGAGTACGGAGATGATTACCTTGAATCTGTAAAGGGAGCCCTTTCGTCATACTTTTATGATGATTCAAACGGAAAAAAAAGAAATGTATTTAAAGACATTCTCCTCGAACAAATTCAAAAACACCCATCAAAAGATGGCTACACAGAATTATTAATTTGGTTTTTTTTACAGGAGAAAAAATTCTCATCGGCATTAATACAAGCTATAGCTATTGATAAGAGAAATCAAGAAATGGGGAATAGGATTATAGAGATTGCTGATATTTTTGTTCAAAATAAAGCATATGATGTTGCCTTAAAAGCATACAAATATTTACTTGAAAATAAAGAGGATTCATATTTCTACAGGATGGCAAGAACCAAAACTGTTGAGATACTTAATAAAAAAATTGATGAAGACCCCGCTGCCAGCCAGGATGATATTACTGCATTGAAGAAAAATTACGAAAGCGCCCTGGAAGAGCTCGGTAGAAACAACTATACAATGGATTTAATAAGAGGTTATGCCCTTTTATTAGCATTTAAATATAATGACACAGAAAAAGCAAAAGAAGAGCTAAATAATGCTTTAAAACAACCCAGAGCAAGAAACATAGAATTGGCAAAATGTAAGATAACACTTGCTGATATTTATGTAAAAGAGAATAATATATGGGAAGCTGCTTTATTATATGGACAGGTAAATCATACATTTAAAGAAGATATCATTGGACATGAAGCAAAATTAAAAGCTGCTAAAACTTATTTTTATGGCGGAGACTTTAAATGGGCAAAGGCACAACTGGATATTCTTAAAGCAAGTACAACAAAACTGATTGCCAATGACGCTCTTCAACTGTCGGTATTAATTTCTGATAATTTAGGATTAGATACTTCAACTGCAGCACTTAAACTTTACGCTAAAGCAGATTTGTACAATTACCAAAATAATGATTCTTTAGCCTATCTTTATTATGATAGTATATTAGAATTATTCCCTGAAAATTTAACCCTTTTGGATGATGTTTACTTTATGCAGGCTAAAATTAATTCGAAAAATAAGGAATGGAACTCTGCAATTAATCGCTACCAGAAAGCTGTAGAATATGATGATTTATTAAAGGATGATGCACTTTTTGAAATGGGACTGATTTACATGGATATTTTAAAAGAGCCCGAAAAAGCATTAAGCTGCTTTGAGGAAATTATCCTGAACCACCAGGATAGTTTTTACGCTTTTGAGGCAAGAAAAAGATTCAGAGCGCTTAGGGGAGATTTTAATGATCAAATAGTGAAGTAAATTATCTGATTCGACAAATAATATTGCACTTAAACAATGAATAAAAAAAATGTTTATGACAAAATTGTCTTTGAAATAAATTGTCGAATAAGTAAAATTCAAAAAGCACTTGATAATCAAAAAGAGAATCTAATCGTCGAATCAAAATCTACAGCAGGAGACAAACATAACACCTCAAGGGCAATGATGCATATAGAGATTGATAAGCTGAGTCAACAATTGTCAAAATTAATCCAGATAAATAAATTAATACAAAGTGTAAAGCCGGAAAAATGCAATGATAAAATTCAACTTGGGTCGCTGGTAGAAACCAATTTTGGATATCTTTATATCATTGCCCCTTTGGGGAATATTTCATTCAAAGGAAAAAAAATCATGGTTATTTCCTTAGCTTCTCCAATTGGAAAAGCTCTTCAAGATAAAACACAGAGAGAATTCATAACTCTATACGGAAATCGATGGGAAATAAAGAAAATAACTTAAATTTTTAATCAAACCACAATTTGTTTTTTATTTTTTAATTTTTTTTTAAACCGTTTTAAAAAAAATAATCTCAATATTTTTTTTATCTGTTTTTTTTGACTATCATTGCCCCGTTATTAATTATTTACAAATTATTATTATGAAAAAATTGGTTTTATTAGCAGTAGTTTTTGGAAGTTTTGCATTAACAAGCTGTAGCAAGGAGAAAGATTGTGAATGTACAACGACTGTTCCAGGGTTGGATCCTGTAACACAAGTATACACAATTGAAGATGGCGATTGCTCTGATTTAGAGACTAATTCGTTAATATCATGTGAAAAAAAGTAAAATTATATTCGTTAATTTTATAGGTGGCTAACGCCACCTTTTTTTATGCTTAAAATTTTAGTTTATACATTAATTTCAGCTTTTGGATGGATTGTGATTCTATTTATGGATGAATCAGAAATGTTTCTTTATCAAAATGTACCTTTTCTAAACCTAATATTAGTTTTTTATTCGCTCAGAATTTTTATTGGTATTTCAATAATAATTCTGCCCTGTAAATTATTATCGTATCTGAATTTCGGTTTACTAAAAAAATGGACACAAAGATTATTAATACCTTGCTTATTTTTTATCCCATTTATCATTTCACCTCCAGATTCATGGGGGTTCAAACATAAAAAAACCTCCAAAGAACAAAAGGCACATCTGGAGAATCTTTTAATTCAAAACAATAATATTCATTCTGAAAACTCTCTTATTTGTTTTTTATCAGCACACTGTACATTTTGCAAATTAGCAGGTAAAAAGCTTGGAGTTATCAAAAATAATTTAGCTCATGATGACCAACTTCAAATAGTCATACATAATGACTCCAGCGAAGTACAAAAATTTTTTAAAAAAGTTGGCATACCCGAACATTTCAATTACCATTATACATCTATTGATACTCTATTAAATATTTGTGGTGGAACCATGCCGACGATGTTCCTAATGAAAAATAACTGCATTATTAATGAATATGGATCAAGATCCTTAAATGACCTGGAGATAATTAATCAACTTAATAAGTTGTAGTTCTGCTCCATAATTAAAACGAAAGAAGAGGTGGAAACCACCTCTTCACTTAGCAAAATCAGGGTTGGAAACCAACCTTGTAGAAAGAGAATTTTTAATTATTTAATATTTCTTCAAATACGTCTAATCTTGGCGTCAAAACAATATCTGTTCTTCTGTTTTTCTTTTTAGCTTCTGATGTTTTCCCTGCATCAAGTGGAGAGTGTTGCCCCTTTCCGCTTGCTGTTAAACGTTTAGGGTCCACTTTAAAGCTCTCTAAAACTTTAACTATTTCAGTACCTCTCATTACGCTTAAATCCCAATTATCCTTCAATTGCGGACCTCCATGATATTTATCTGTATCTGTATGTCCTTCCACGGTAATATTGATATCATTATTCCCTTTTAAAGCTTTAGCTAATTTTTTTAATGCCTGCTTTCCTTTTTCATCAGCAGTATAACTTCCAGGTTTAAACAATAATTCATTATCCAAAGAGATGTATACTTTTCCATTTCTCATCTCCATAGTAATTCCCTGATCCTCTAAACCAAATAATGCTTGTCTGATTTTATTTTCAAGTGCTTTAGCCAATGAATCTCTTCTGGATATTTCCGATTGCAATTCTGCAATTCTTTTGGCTCTTTGTTCAATATCAGCCATTGCCCTATTTAATTCTGCCGTTTTTTGTCTTAAATTCCCCTCCTTCTCTACCAATGATCTTTCAGCCTCATTAAGTTTATCTTCTTTTTCTTGAAGTGTGCTTCTTGTATTCTCAATTTCTTTCATATAGCGCATGACCAACTCTTCTGCTTTCTTTTTATTCAAGTCCTTTAAATTTAAAAGCTCTCGGTATGTTTTATCCAATTGATCATAATTACTGGTTAACTGACGCAAAGATGTACCCTGAATTGAGGTATCGTTTTTTAGCGCAGTCATCCGCTTATTCATATCGGTAACTTTGTTTTCAAGCTCACTATTTTCAGATTCCAATTGTATATTTTTGGAATGCAACTCCTGAGACTTAGCTTTTTCTGCATTATAATTAGCAGTTAAATCATCTAATTTTCGCTTGGGAACACAACTTGTAACAGATACTCCAATAATACCTCCAATAATTAAAATTTTTACTATATTTTTCATAGGACAATCCTCTTTTTCAAATTTAACGTCAAAGTTACTACCAAGAGTTTGCCAAAGTGGTTTATTACTAACATTATTCTGTGCAATTCCTCTACAAAGCATGAAAGAATAAAATTTTGATATCGTATTTTCGTTACTTCGTATAAAGGATTTTGAACTTTTATAATCGGATTAAATACTACTCTCTTTTGGGATTATTTATAATCTCATTTTCAGGATTTTCTCAAAAGAATTTCAGCAATTTTACAGTAAAAAAAATCCCGATTTCAGATTCCGTAGAAATCGACTCATTATCTATAATCCCGGGAAGTTTCTACATAAACATGGATAGTAGTAATTATGAAGTGAATTATTTTAAGGGAGTTATTTTTTTTAAACAAAAAAATAATGATTCCATATTTATTCGTTACAGAACTTACCCGCTAAATTTCACATCTGTTGTCCAAAAAAGATCTCTAAAATACCCAAATGACAATAATCGAAAAAATATTCTTACTAGAGACCCATACAAATACACACCTAAAAACTTAAGTAGAGAAGATCTTTTTGGATCAAATTCTCTACAAAAAAACGGTAGTATTTCTCGAGGTATTAATATTGGAAATACAAGAGATTTATCCGTTAATTCAAATATGAATTTAAAACTTGCAGGCACTTTTCAAGGTATAGAAATTTTAGCATCTGTAACCGATAATAACATCCCCATTCAACCTCAGGGAAATACTCAAACTCTTCAGGATTTTGATAAAGTGTTTATTCAATTTTCAAAAGATGGTCACCGGCTGGTTGCTGGAGATTTCCAAACAAAAGAATCAAAAGATGTTTTTCTCAAATACAATAAAAAGGCTCAAGGCCTAAGTTACGAAGGGAAATATACTTCGACGCTTTTTAAAAAAGCTGCAACTTTAAACATAAAATCAAATGTTGCGCTTTCACGAGGAAAATTTAATCGTCAACAAATTCTTGGAGTTGAAGGGAACCAAGGGCCCTATCAATTATTTGGAGCTGAAAATGAACGTTTTATAATTGTCCTTTCAGGAACAGAACGAGTGTATATTGATGGTAAACAATTATCGAGGGGAATGGATGGTGATTACGTAATTGACTATAACTCGGCAGAGATTACATTTACCACCAATCAACTCATCACGAAGGACAAAAGAATCATAGTAGAATTTCAATATTCAGATCAAAACTATGGTCGGTCTCTATTTACCTCCAGCAGCGATATTTCCAATAAAAAAGGAAGGTTTTTTTGCAACTTCTATACAGAACAAGACATGAAATTTCAACAATTAAACCAATCTTTATCCAACGAGCAAATTCAATTGCTGAGTGATGTTGGTGATAGTTTACAGCTTGCTATATCCCCTAGAATTGATACCGTAGAATACAACTCAAATCAAGTTTTATACAAAAAAACGGATACATTAATTGAGTCTATTCTCTACTCTTATTTTAAATACAGTACCGATCCTGACAGTGCTGTTTATAGTCTGGGATTTAGTAACGTTGGAGAAGGAAATGGAAACTACAATCTTTCTACATCAAGTGTAAATGGACGAGTTTTTGAATGGGTCCAACCAATAAATGGAAAACCACAAGGGAATTATGAACCAATTACCCAGCTAATTGCCCCTAAAAAACAACAAATGATTACTATCGGAACTAGTTATAAGCATAAAAACTCAATACTTTTTTTTGAATCTGCTTTTAGCAATAAAAACCAAAATCTTTTTTCTCAAAAACATAAAAAAAATGACCAGGGGATTGCTGTAAAAGCCGTTTTTAAAAATGAAAAAACAAAAAATATAAATAAGGAAAATCCTAAAGAGGATCCTAAACTACGAGTTTTCACAACGGAATTGAGCTATCAAGTCATTAACAAAAATTTCAGTTCCGTAGAACGATTCAGGTCAGTAGAATTTAATAGAGACTTCAATTTAAATTCTTCAATTCCTGAAAATACGGAACAAATAATCGGATTAAAATGGAATAAAAGCTATTTGAAAAAACGAGTTTCAGGCATTGATTTTTCGTATATTCATCGTGAAAATGAATACTATGGTTTTAAATCAGCCGCTGATATAAACTCTAAAATTGGAAAGAAGGGACAGATAACAGGAAAAGGAAGCTTTTTAAAATCAGAAGGCAATATACAGGGCAGTCAATTCTTAAGGCATTTAATTACCTATGTTCACAAATTAAACAATGGAATTTCTTTTAAAATTTGGGAAGAGGAAGAACATAACTTAGTAAACAATTTGAACCTTGACACTCTTGAATCCAATTCTTTTAGGTACACTGTTTATGGCTCAGAATTAAATTTCAAAAAAACAAATACAGTTAACATTAGTTTTACAGGCGATCAACGAATTGACTACCTTCCATTCAACAGTAAGCTTAATAAAGTTACAACAGCAAATAATGCAGGAGCAAAATTAACTTACAACAATAGAAAAGGGACAAAATTCCTATGGAACTCTGTATTCCGAGAACTCTCAATTGATAACGCTGATTTAATTGTTCAAGAACCTGAAAACACCTTATTAAATCGATTAGAATATAAATTCAAATTACTAAAAGGGCTCGTAAATTCTTCTTCGTTTTTTGAAATAGCAGCAGGAAGTGAACTAAAAAGACAATACCAATTTATAGAAGTAAATCCGGGACAAGGAAATTATGCCTGGATCGACTTTAATAACGATTCTATACAAGACATTGCTGAATTTGTCGTTTCAGCCTTTCAGGATCAAAATAATTTTATAAAAGTATCTCTGCCTACTACTGACCTTATAAAAACCTACAACAACGAGTTCAATCAATCCCTGACGATAAACCCTGCCAGATACCTTAAAAGAGATAAAAAACTTAATAAGTTAATTACTCGATTCAACAACCAATTTCTTATGAAATTAAATACAAAGAATTCTAAAGAACAAACACAGAGAATTCAAATTCCATTTAAAAATGGAATTAATGACACAAGTTTAATCTCAGCATCCTCTTCGTTAAGAAACACCGTTTATTTTAATCGCTCCAATCCGGTATTTGGTATGAACTACACAGTTAAAACAAACCAAAACAAGAATCTTTTAACTTCAGGTTTTGAGGGACGTTCATTAACCTCTAATGCTATTGATATAAGGTGGAATATTGCAAAAAAAATCACCTTTAGAAACAAATCGGAAATTGTTTCTAAATCAAGATTATCAGAACAGTCACAGGACAACAATTATGAAATTGAAAGTTTCGTTCTCGAACCAAAAATCACCTACCAAAAGGGATCTCGTTTTAGAACATCCTTTAATTCAGCAATTAAAAATAAAAAAAATATAATTGCCTACGGAGGCGAAAAAGCTGAATTTAGAAAGTTGGGAATCGAGGCGACTTATAATTTTATTTCCAAGGGAAGAATGACGGGAGGTGTTGAATATATTTCAACCATATTTTCGGGAGATCAAAGAAATAGCTCTCCATTACTTTTTGATATGCTGGAAGGTTTTCAAATAGGAACAAATTATACCTGGACTACTGGCTATCAACAATCCTTTAAAAATAATTTACAGATCAGCATAAATTATGAAGGAAGAGCATCCGAAACTTCAAAAACCGTGCATACAGGAAATATGCAGGTTCAATTACTATTCTAATAAAAGTAGCCGTTTTCACGGCTACTTTTATTTTAAAGATTTCTTATTCTCCTGTTACAACAGTTGTAACGGTTCCCTTTATGAAACCTCCTTGAACTGTTTGATCAACAGTAGCTACTTTAGTTATACCACCATCTTTTGCGGCTGCAATAACTCCTGTCTCCAGATGAAGCCCCAACGGAATTCCAAAAAGAGTTGAATAGGACGATTTACCTACTTTATCTCCTCTGGTGTTATCTGTCACCATTAAAGGAGCACTAACTGCACATGACGCTAAAGTTAAAACTACGATAGCACCGGCAAATAATTTTGTTATACTTTTCTTCATGATTTTAAATTTTATTCTCCTGCAACAATTAGTTCGTAAGTTCTAAATAATCCAAAATTAGTTATTTTAATATCTACAGCACCTACTTTTTGAATACCTGCTTTTTCTACTGCCTCCACAATCCCATATTTCTTGTTTAAACAAATTCCACTGGATATAACATATCCAGCTCCAGATGCAGCCGCTGGAGCTGCAAATATACACGTGTTTTTAGATGAACCTGTCTTGTCACCCAAACTGTTATTTGTAACTGCAAGTGGTTGCGTAATAGAGCATGAAGCTAATACTAATATCGATGCTCCTAATAATGTTAACCTTTTAAATACTTTCATTTTAATTGATTTTATTCTCCTGTTACTTCAGTTGTAATTGTAAAAAATATCCCAAAATTTTTCGTGGTAAATGTTGTACTACCAATTTTTCGAATATCACCATTTTCTGCAGCCTTTTTATACGTAAAGTTGGCATCTTTTTGAAAAGGCTTTAAAGTAGCCGATCCTGTTTTTGTACCAATCGGATTATTCGTAACCTGCAGTACCTGGTACTGACAAGAAGACATTAATCCTACCAGTGCAAAAGAAGCAATAGCAATTTTTAATTTTTTCATGTTGTTTACTTTAAATTAATTTTGAACAAAACTAAATCAATTTAATTTTTATCAAAATTTATTTGCAATTATTATGTCAAAAAATGATAAAATAATTATTAACAAATAAAATAGAACAAAAACATTTAGAATATTAAATTAATTTATTGGAGAAATGTAATTAAGCAAGCATACTAATTAAATCAGGGAATTTTATATTCAAATACCTGGCTTGCTGCGGCAGAATACTTTGAGAACTCATTCCAGGTATAGTATTTACTTCGATTAAATAAAAGGTATTATCCTTCAAAATAAAATCTATTCGTGCAACTTTCTTCAAGCGCAACAATTTAAAAACCCTTGCAACAATTTCCTGACATTCAGATGCTTTTTCTACAGATATATCAGCTGGTGTTATCTCTTTAGCTCCTTGTTCGGAGTATTTTTGTTTAAAGTCAAAAAATTCTGAATCCACAATTATCTCTGTTAAAGGCATTATCTTTTCTTTACCCTGATCAAAAACAATTCCTACTGAAAACTCTCGCCCTTGAATGAACTCCTCAATAATGACCTCTTTATCATGACTAAATGCATCATTCAAAGCAGTCGCTAAATCAGATTTGTTTTTCACCTTATGAGTCCCAATTGAAGAACCTCCATTATTCGGTTTGACAAAACATGGATAACTAATTTCTGAATACAATTTTGAATTATCTTCTCCTTTATAAAAGACCACTGATTTAGGAACTTTTATTCCATAAGTACTCAAATATCTATTACACCAGTTTTTATTAAACGTTAATGCACTGGATAAGACATCTGATGAATTATATGAAATACCCAGTAATTCAAAATAACCTGCTAATTTTCCATCTTCCCCGGGTGCACCATGAATAATATTAAACACAGATTTGAATACTATTTTTTCTTTTTCTGTAGTAAATGAAAAATCATTTTTATCAATGGAATACTCCGTAGAATCAAATTCAGCAACCCAGTTTTTATCGACAATTCTTACCAAAACGGGTTGACCTTTTGCAGTATCGAATGAATTAAATATTTCACTGGCACTCTTTTTGGAAATTTCAGATTCTCCAGAAAAACCACCATAAACCAGAGCTATGTATTCCATATTGTTTGTTTTTCTTAAAAATAAAGTTTAGATCAAAATAAGTGTTCGAATGCAGTAAGTTTTTATTCAGAATAATATTGTTAGTTAATCTCGAAAAACAAAGCTAAAAATCAAAAAGACTCTGCAGTTTACAGAGTCTTTTTTTACCAATGTTATACTTTAATTTAATCCACATTATCATGCAA
The DNA here is from genome assembly GCA_002720635.1 of Flavobacteriales bacterium. Classification (GTDB taxonomy): domain Bacteria; phylum Bacteroidota; class Bacteroidia; order Flavobacteriales_C. The sequence continues at coordinate 34,105 of PBJD01000025.1, forward strand.
AAAAGAGTTGTTTGGACGAATTTCAGGATTATTATCTCCATCATCACCTAACGTAAACCTTGATGCGTTGTTTTCCGATGAATGTTCAACATTGTCCAACCTTACTTTTTTACGAATGTATGCTGGTTCATCTTCTAAATCACTAATACTGGATGGTGATTTTAATTTTGAAGTTAAATTATTCAGTTGACTCAACCTTTGTTGTGACCTTTTTAATCTTTCTTCAGCATCTAATTCATCCGCAAAAGTAGACTTTGAGCCTTCATGGATAATTGTTGATTCGTTAAAATTTTTATTTGAAGTGTCAGTGATACTGTTAAAGCCAGGTTCAAAACTTGAATCTTCTTTTGATTCATCCACTTTTGATGTAAAATCAAACTTAGTTTCTTCTGATATAACCTGAGCATCAGGTTCTTTACTTGAATCATTATTTGAATCTATATCTTCATATAAATTATGAACTATTCTAGGCGATTCCATTGATTCTTCTTCAGAAGCTTCTGAGCCAATGACATCGTGATTTTTAAAATCAACTGTTTTTTCCACCAGAGGAACGTCCAGCTCCATTTTAATTTGTTCCACTTTTGGGGCATCAAAAGTTTTTAATTCAGGCTCCAAGGGAATACTTTGCTCTTGAAACGTCTTTTTAACCTCTTGTTCTTTTGAATCAACATTCTCATCAGTTTTAAGATTATGTATTACTTTTTCCTTTTTCTTTCCAGTCTGAATACCACCAATCGATTTGCTGGCCTCAAAACCAGTTGCAATTAAAGTTATTGAAATACTATCTCCGAGCTCTTCGTCTCTTCCAGTACCCCAGATAATATCTGCGGACAAACCTGCTTCGTCTTGAATATAATCAGTGATTTGAGATATCTCATCCATCATGACTTCATTATTGCCGGAGGTAATGTTTAATAAGATGTAGTTGGCTCCTTCAATATCATTATCATTTAACAGAGGAGATTCCAATGCCTCTTGAGCAGCTTTAATTGCTCTGTTTTCACCGGAAGCCATTGATGACCCCATAATTGCGACACCACTATCGGTCATTACTGTTCTTACATCTTCAAAATCAACATTTATATATCCTGTTCTCGTTATTATTTCTGCAATACCTTTTGCAGCTATTGTTAATATGTCATCTGCTTTTGCAAATGCATCAGATAAAGAAAGATTGCCGTAAATCTCTCTTAATTTATCATTACAAATAATCACACAAGTATCTACAGAGTCTCTCAATTCCTCTAATCCACTATCCGCCTGACTTGACCTTTTTCTTCCTTCAAACCCGAATGGATAAGTAACTATTGCTACCGTAAGAATACCTAATTCTTTTGCTATTTTTGCAATAATTGGTGCAGCTCCAGTCCCGGTACCTCCACCCATACCGGCGGTGATGAAAAGCATTTTAGTATCTTTTTCTAAAATCTCTTTTATCTCATCATTGTTTTCATGTGCTGCATTTTTTCCTACCTCAGCAATAGAACCAGCTCCGCGGCCCCCTGTTAGGTTTAATCCCAATTGAATCTTATTAGGAACAGGACTTATTTCAAGAGACTGTTCGTCGGTGTTGCATATAAAAAAGTCAACACCTTTGATACCTGCCTTATACATATGGTTTACCGCATTGGAACCACCTCCTCCAACACCAAATACTTTGATGATAGAGCTTTCNGATTTTTCAATTTCAAATTGCATCATAACATTGGTTGGTTTTATTTATTTATTTTTATTCAGAATCGTCCTCAAAAAACCCTCGAACCGGCTTTAATATAACATCAAAGAAGTTTCCTTTGTTTTTTGTTGAGTGATCTGTTACTGTTTTTGCTTTTTTTTGTTGTAATCCTTTTATTACTAAACCTACTCCTGTTGCAAATACAGGACTTGTAATTTCTTCCGAATTACCACTTGCCAAATGTTCATTTGGGTAACCAATTCTGGTATCCATACCCGTCATATACTCAAATAATTGACAGATGTGCTTTAGCTGAGATCCTCCGCCGGTAATTACGATACCCCCAATTAATTTCTTTTCAAATCCTGAATTTTTTATTTCAAAATATACATTCTCGACAATCTCCTCCAATCTTGCCTGAATAATATTTGCTAAATTTTTAACAGAAATTTCTTTAGGAGATCTTCCTCTTAAACCAGGAATACTCACTATTTCATTTTCCTGATTTTCATTAGCCAAAGCTGAACCGAATTTAACTTTTAAAAGTTCTGCTTGAGACTTAATAATTGTACAGCCTTCTTTTATATCCTCAGTAACAATATTTCCTCCAAAAGGGATTACTGCGGTATGTCGAATAATCTGATCCTGAAAAATAGCTATGTCTGTTGTTCCTCCTCCAATATCTACCAACGCTATACCCGCTTCTTTTTCCTCATCACTTAAAACAGCTTCAGACGATGCCAAAGGTTCCAGAATTAATTCTTCAACTTGAAGACCTGCTTTCTTAACACACTTATGAATATTTTTTGCTGCTGTTATTTGACCTGTAATAATATGAAAATTAGCTTCAAATCGCGTTCCGGCCATCCCAATCGGCTCCTTAATTCCCTGCTCATTATCAACAATATAATCCTGAGGAAGAACATGAATTATTTCCTCACCAGGAAGGGTTACGAGTTTATACATATCATCAATAAGACCATCAATATCTTTTTGATCGATTTCATCCTCTCCTGTATGTCGAATCTTTTCTCCCCGGTGTTGTAAGCTCTTTATGTGCTGACCAGCTATACCAACATTGACAACACCAATATTAACCTCAGATTGCGCTTCAGCTTCAGCTACAGCAGTTTTAATACTACCAACAGTCTTATCAATATTCGAAACAACTCCACGAGAAACTCCAACGGATTCTGACTTGCCCATCCCTAAGATTTCAATCTTACCAAATTCATTTTTTCTCCCTACCATACAAACAATTTTGGTAGTTCCTATATCCAGCCCAACAATTATATCTTTTTCTCTTGAATCACTCATTCTGTTTTTTTTATTTGCAAACTATTTGCCTATCAAACTTCACATTAACTTCTTTGTATTTATTCCATCCTAATTTTGGAGCAATTTCCTCATAATACCTTTTAATTTTATCAAATTTCTTTTCATAATCTGTTAATTCACCAAAAACGAACTCTTCATTTCCTATTAAAGGGACAAGGATTGCATCTCCATTTATATCAATATAAACTTGTCCAATTTGTGCATTCCAGAAAGGATTATTATTCACATATACAGCAAACGCATAAACGTCTTCGACTAATTTGGAATGTGATGACAAATCCTGCTCAATTATTGTATCCTTCAAGTATCTGTTGTAATGAGTTAAATACCCCGTTAACGTTAATACTCGCGGTGAATAATTTGCTAACCAAGACATTATCTCACCTTCGTTATCTATGTAAAACCCCGCTGATGAATCTGGTTTTATTCGAACAATTACCTTCCTGAGTTGAACTTCTAAATTTAAATTCCCATTGTGTTCAGCATATACCTCAGCATTTTTAACTGAAGATTGACTTCTTAACAAATCTTCAATTTCACTTAAACACAAATTATTTAAAGGTTTCCCCAATAAGGTATCATACCTTGAATACACTAAATTAATCACATCCCCATCATCCATAAAAGGGTCTCCTTTTGTGGCATCGATAGAAACATTAACATTCTTAACTGGATTTTTTTCCTGTTTATTTTTTGTAAACAATACCAAAACAAACAAGGATACAATAAGTAAAAACCCTATTATGTTTTTGGTTCTTCTGTTCATTAGAACACAGTATTTGTTAATGTTTTAATAAAAATTCTCTCAAATTATCGACTTCTGCACCTATATCTCCAGCACCTATAGTTAAAACTACGTTACATTTAGATGCACCAACATAGGAAGTGAGTTGTTTTTTTGAACAAAGTGTTTTTGAATTCATATTAATTCGCTCAAAAAGCATTTTAGAATTGACTCCTGGAATTGGTAATTCACGAGCTGGATAAATATCTAAAAGTAGTAATTCATCAAGCAATTCNAAACTCCTGGCAAAATCATCAACAAAATCTAACGTACGAGAAAATAAATGAGGTTGAAAAATTCCCAGTATATTTTTTTTTGGATACATTTTTCGAACCGAATTAACTAGTGTTTTTATCTCTTCAGGATGATGTGCATAATCATCGATATAAATCAAATCATCAGATTGTATATGAATATCGAATCGCCTCTCAACACCGGTATACTTTCCAATGGCCTCTTTAATTAATTGTGCGCTTACACCATTTTCTATCGCTACTGCAAATGCCAACAAAGCATTTTCCATATTGTGTATTCCTGGCAAACCAATTTTAACATCCTTAATTTCGCCTCCCGGCCATTTGAAATCCGCTAAAAAATCATACTTTTCAACTCGAAAATTGACTGCGTGATAATCTGCTGAAACATCTTCAATTGAATACGTTTTAAAATGATTTCCTAAAATTCCACTTAATGAACTGTGAATAATACCTATTCCATTTTTTTGTATGTTTTTATCCAGATATTGTTTGAATGTATCTAGCATTTCCTCCTTTGTGCCATATATGTCTAAATGATCGGGGTCTATTGCTGAAACAGTAGCTATGGTTGGTTTNAGTTCTAAAAATGATCGATCATACTCATCGGCTTCAATTACAGTAATTTCACTATCGTTATCATGGTAATAATTGCTTCCCAAATCTTTTGAAATCCCTCCTAAAAAAGCTGTAAATGGAACGTTACAATATTTAAAAATATACGATATCATACTTGAAATGGTTGTTTTCCCATGGGTTCCGGCAACGCCTATGCTTTTATTTAATTCCGTAATTCTACCTAAAACCTGAGCTCTTTTTAGAATTTCAAATCCTTCTTGATGGAAAAAATTCCATTCAGAATTATTTTTTGGTATAGCAGGCGTTATTATAATTAATGTATTTTCTTTGGATTTAAATGCATCATCTATAAGATGAAAATCATCCTCATAATGAATATTAACCCCTTCATTAATCAATTTTTTTGTCAAAGTAGTTTCTGTTTTATCATACCCCCCTACATGACAACCAAGGGCCAAAAAATAACGAGCAAGAGCGCTCATTCCTATTCCTCCAATACCTATAAAATATATATTTCTCTTGCTGATCAATTTGCTAATAATTTATCAACTTCAACCATTATTAAATCTGCAGCATTTTCAATTTTTAATTTCGCAATATTTCGTTTTAAAGTATCTCTTTTTACTTCATCGGAAAGTAAAGTCTCTACGGTGCTAAAAAGCTTCTCTTTTACCTCTGTATCTTTAATCAAAATCCCGGCATTATTATTCACCAGTGCCATTGCATTTGCTGTCTGATGATCTTCAGCAGCAAAAGGGAATGGAACCAAAACACATGGTTTTCCAACCAGACTCAATTCAGTAACCGACATTGCACCTGATCTTGAAACAACTACATCCGCAACTGCATATGCCAAATCCATGGTGTAAATAAATTCATATGCACGAAGTAAACTACTTCCTATTTCCTGAACTCTCGATTGAGATTCTGTTTTATAAAATTTACCTGTTTGCCACAAAAGCTGATACCCTTTATCTACAAATTTTTCTAAATCAGCATCTAATGCTTTATTAATACTTCTTGCTCCCTGACTCCCTCCAATAGATAGNACAATTGGTTTATTACCATCCAAACCAAACTTAGTAAGAGCTTCTTGTCGCTTTCCTTCCAACTTCAAAATTTCTTGACGAACTGGATTTCCGGTAATCACAAGATTTTTGGTTTTAGGAAAAAAAATTTCCATTCCCTGAAATGCAACACAAACTGTATCTACATTTTTACCTAATAGTTTATTTGTAATTCCGGGATAAGAATTTGACTCATGAATTAAGGTTGGAACTTTTGCCCATNTTGCAGCCTTTAATAAAGGTCCACTGGCATAACCTCCAACACCAATACATATATCAGGATTAAATTTCTTAATAATTTTCCTGGCTTTCCATAAACTACAAATGAGTTTAATTGGAAACGACAAGTTGGAAAGTGTTATTTTTCTTTGGATTCCGCTAATCCACAAACCTTCAATTGGATATCCCGCTTTGGGTACTTTTTCCATTTCCATTTTTCCTTTTGCACCAACAAAAAGAATATTTGCATCAGGGTATTTTAATTTAACAGCATTGGCAATGGCAACTGCCGGAAAGATATGACCGCCCGTACCACCACCACTAACTATTATACTGGGCGATTTCATCATCGTTTTTATTACTACTTATTTCTCTACTCACACTAAGAATTATTCCAATTGATATGGCCGTAAACCATAGAGATGTTCCTCCCATACTAACCATAGGTAAAGGTTGGCCTGTTACAGGAAAAACGCCAACTGCCACCGCCATATTGCTGAAAGCTTGTAAAACTAAACCTGATGACAAACCAACAACTAAAAATACAGAAAAAAGTTTTTTGCATTTTCGAGCAATTTTTATGCTTCTAAAGAACAATATGAGGTACATTAAAATGGTGAATATTCCGCCAGTAATTCCGTAATTCCTTAGAATTGTAGCATATATAAAATCAGATGCCGCTTGAGGNGGCTGACCATATTTACCTGGAAAAATATCAAACCATAATCCNAGAGCCCCTCCATCATAAATTGANGCCTCTGCTAAATTCTTTTGATAATTNCCGGGATGAAGCGGATCACTATANGCCTTTAATCGATTTACCCANGTAATTAGTCTTTGAAGNACCTCCGGAACTGTAAAAAGAATAATAGTTACGAATGAAATTAAAACCAGTAAAATAATTCCAAAATGAGTCAATTTAACTCCACCAAAAATTAACATAATAAAACTTCCTCCCATTATAAGAGCAGCTGTTGAAAAATCATTTTTAACAATTAGTGCACAAATAAAAATAATAGGGATAAAAAGATATTTTAGAACTACTTTAAAATCATGAAGATCTCCCTGTTTTCTGCTTAAAACTCTTGCAGTGTATATAATCAATGAAATTTTTGCGAAATCCGATGTTTGAAAACTTAAACCAATTAATGGAATTTTAATCCACCTTGAAGCATCATCAACATTATGCCCTGCGAGCATAGTATATAATAATAATGGTATGGTAAGAATTATTAAAATAAGAGAAATCCGAGAAAGATAACCATGCTTGATTTTAGAAACCTGGTAGGCAATAACAAAAGCACCCAGGAGAATTATTGCATGTTTTAAAACGAAATAAAAAAAGTTTCCTCCCCGCAATAAAGCCAGTTGTTCTGTACCAACATAAACAATTGGAATAGATAACAGAGCAAGAGATATAATTACACCCCAAATGACTTTATCGCCATATATCTTATTATAAATCTCCTGCATTGCTTTAGGACACTCCTTCCTTGACTCTTTTAATCACCCAAACAATGCTGAAAATCAAGAACAACAAAACACTAGAAGCAACGATGGTAACAAGGAGCTTCACCTCTCTACTTTTATCAGGTTTTACTTCATCCATAGCAACAATTATTTTATAAGCTTCTAACAGCTTGTTTAAAGGCATTACCCCTTTCCTCTAAATTCTCAAACATATTAAAACTTGCTGATGCTGGGGAAAGTAAAACCGTTTCTCCTTTATCTGCAATATAGTATGCCATTTGAACTGCTTCTTCCATCGAACCAGCATCCACAATCATATCGACTTTATCTAAAAAATTTTCAAATATTTTCGATTTATTGGTACCAATATACACAATCGCTCTCACTTTTTCTTTGGATAATTCCTGAAGTGATGAATAATCGATAGTTTTGTCAACACCTCCTACAATCCAGATTGTTTCTCTTTTCATTCTTTCCAATGCATACCATGTAGAATTTACATTCGTTGCTTTTGAGTCATTTATGTACTCAATACCGTGGACATTTGCCACAAACTCGAGGCGATGCTCAACGTTTTCGAAGTCACTGAACTTCTCTCTTAAGCTGTCTTTTCTTAAGTTTTCAACATTCTCCTTTAAGTTTTCAGCCATTGTATCACCAATGCTTAATTTACTCTGAAATTCAAAATTCCCCTTTGTCATGATTTAATTAAATTTATTGGTTTAGTTTAATTATTCCTTGTTTAAATTTTTCACCTCTATCCTCATAATTCTTGAACAAATCAAAACTTGCGCAAGCAGGAGAGAGTAATACCGTATACCCCTTCTTTGCCATACAGGATGCTTTCTGCACAGCTTCATCAGCACTGGTGGCGTTGTCAATCTGATCAACAAAATTTCCAAAAGCCTCATACAGTTTTTTATTGTCTTTTCCCAGACATACCATCCCTTGTACTTTAGACTTAACTAATGGAATAAGCTGGGAGTAATCATTTCCTTTATCCACACCCCCGGCAATCCAGATAACATTACTACTAATGCTTTCAAGGGCATAAAAAGTACTGTCCACATTTGTCGCTTTTGAATCATTGATATACTCAACGCCATTAACATTCGTAACTCGCTCCATTCTGTGTGCAATAGGCTGAAAACTTCCTATTGCTTCTATAATGTTGTTCTCCTTAATATTTAAAGTACTCGCAACCATAGCAGATGCCATAATATTATAAGAATTATGTTTGCCTTTCAAGGAGACAACATCCTCAGATATCCTCAAAGGATTGTTTATATCTATATATAATGTTCCTTTTTCAATACCCGCACCTTTTCCATTTAACCTCTCAGAGGTAAATCCATAAGAACGACTCAATAAGTTTAACTGTTGAATTTTATTTACTATCGTTGTATCATCATTATTATAAATGAAAACCGAATGTTCATCGGAGTTTTTAATGATTTGAAACTTTGAATCAACATACTCATCAAAACAATTGTTGTATCTATCTAAATGATCTGGTGTGATGTTTAACAAAACCGATACATCTAATTTCAATTTATCCACTCCATCCAACTGAAAACTACTTAGTTCGAGTACATAAAAATCATAGTCACTTCTTGCTACCTGAAGCGCAAAACTTTTTCCAATGTTACCTCCAATGCCTACATTTAAACCAGAATGTTGCAAAATATGATAAACAAGAGATGTTGTTGTTGTTTTTCCATTACTCCCCGTTATCCCTATTAATTTAGCATTCGTATACCAGCTTGCAAACTCTATTTCTGAAACAATTAAAACACCTTTTTCGTTCAGCTGCTCAATTAAGTTAGTTGAGTTGGGTATTCCCGGACTCTTAACGACAAGATCTGCACTAATTATTTGCTCTACTGTGTGTTTGTTTTCCTCAAAAGCCACGCCTTCTTTTACAAGAACATCCTTATACTTTGAATCAATTACACTCTTATCGGAAACAAAAACATCATATTGTTTTTGTTTTCCGAGAACAGCAGCTCCAACACCACTTTCACCTGCACCTAGTATGACCAATCGTCTTTTCAATTCTTTATCTCAATTTTAACGTTGCAATGGCAAAAATTGCAAGCAATATCCCTACAATCCAAAATCGCCCTACGATTTTAGCCTCATGATATCCTGATTTTTGATAGTGATGATGCAAAGGAGCCATCTTGAAGACTCTCTTTCCAACACCATATTTCTTTTTAGTGTATTTGAAATAAGCCACCTGAACTATTACACTAACATTTTCCACTAAGAAAATTCCACATAAAATAGGTATCAACAATTCTTTTCGAATAGCAATAGCAAAAGTTGCAATTATTCCACCAAGCGCTAAACTTCCTGTATCACCCATAAATACTTGAGCCGGGTATGAATTGTACCATAGAAAACCAACACATGCTCCAACAAAAGAACCCATGAAAATAACCAGCTCACCAGTATCAGGGATGTACATAATATTAAGATATTCTGCAAAAAACACATTTCCAGAAACATAAGCCAGTATTCCTAACGCAACTCCGATTATAGCAGAGGTACCTGTTGCCAAACCATCAATACCATCAGTAAGGTTAGCTCCATTTGAAACTGCTGTAATAATTATGATTACAACAGGAATAAATACAATCCACCCCCATTTTTTGGCATCCAACCCAAGCCATTCAACAACATCTCCATAATCCAATTCATTGTTCTTGAAAAAGGGTATTGTGGTTGTTAAAGACTTTTCTTTAATTTTTTCAGAAACAGTATTATTCATTGAAACATTACTCACTATTGAGCTTGATTTTTGAGAATCAATGGACTTTTCAATAACTACATCATCACTAAAAAATAACATTGTACCAACAATAATACCGATACCTACCTGTCCTATTATTTTTGCCTTACCCTTTAATCCTTCTTTATTCTTTTTAAATACCTTAATGTAATCATCCAAGAACCCAATCAATCCAAGCCAGACAGTAGAAACCAAAAGCATTATAATATAAATATTGTCAAGCTTTGCGAACAAGACTGTTGGTATAAGTATTGCAGCAAGAATCAATAACCCTCCCATTGTAGGCGTTCCCGCTTTTTCAATCTGACCTTCCAGACCTAAATCTCTGACCGTCTCTCCAACCTGCAAGCGGTGTAGCATTTTTATTATTCTTTTTCCCAAAATCATAGATATGATTAAGGATAAAATAATTGCAAAAGCAGCCCGCGTTGTAATATACTGGAACGCTCCAGCTCCAGGGAAATTTAAATCGTTTAAGTATTCAAATACGTAGTACAACATTACTTTTGCAATATTTTAAATGAATTTTCCAATATTTCCACATCATCAAATGGGTATTTTACTCCATTTATCTCCTGGTACTTTTCATGCCCTTTCCCCGCAACCAAAACAATATCTCCTGGTTGAGCAAAAGTACATGCTGTTTTTATCGCCTCTTCTCTATCCGAAATGGACAAAATTTTTGCTAATTCAACCGGATCCAATCCCATTTTCATTTCTTTAATTATTGTTTCAGGATTTTCAGATCTTGGATTGTCTGCGGTTACAAATACACGATCACTTAAATTAGCCGCAATTCGGGCCATTAAAGGTCTCTTATCTTTATCTCTATCTCCTCCACAACCAACAACTGTAATTAACTGCTCATTTCCTGAACGTATATCTTTAATGGTATTCAACACCTTTTTTAAAGCGTCAGGGGTATGTGCGTAATCAACAATAGCAATTATACCATTAGTTGATTTAAAATGCTGAAATCTCCCTTCAACCGCAGACAAACTACTTAGAGATGTTAATACGTCCATCTTATCCTCTCCCAACTCCAATGCAGCTGCATAAACAGAAAGCAAATTATAAGCATTGAAAGAACCCACTAACCTTGTCCATACATCCTGTCCATCAATATTAAGATGAAGTCCTTCAAAAGAATTTTCCACCAACCTGCATTTATAATCAGCCATGGCTTTTAATCCATATTTTTTAACAGTAGCTTTCGTGTTCAGAACCATTGTATTACCATGTCGCTCATCAGCATTTGTAAGAGCAATGCTGTTAACAGACAACTCATCAAAGAATTGTTTTTTTGTATTTATATATGCATCAAAAGTTTTATGATAATCCAAATGATCATGAGTTATATTGGAAAACAATGCTAAATCAAAATTCAATCCTGCTATCCTGCTCTGATCAATAGCATGCGAGCTTACTTCCATAAAACAATATGCACAACCCCTATCAACCATTTTTGCTAAAAGCTTATTAATTGAAATAGCATCAGGAGTTGTATGCGTTGATGAAATAGTCTCTTCTATGATTCTGTTTCGAACAGTTGAAAGCATCCCTGCCTTTTGTCCCAGTTCTATGTAAAGCAAATACAATAAGGTTACAATTGTTGTTTTTCCATTAGTACCTGTTACCCCGATTAATTTCAATTTATCAGAAGGGTTATCAAAAAAATTCGAGGCAATAATTCCTAGAGCATGAGAAGAATTTCCAACCTTAACGTAGGTTATTTCATCTTCAATCTTTTCAGGTAATTCTTCACAGACAATTACTGTTGAACCTTTTTCAATAGCACCTTTAATAAATACATGCCCGTCCAGGTTAGTACCTCTTGTTGCAATAAACATGGAACCTGGTGTTGACTGACGTGAATCAAAACAAATAGAGTTAACAGAACGTTTGGCCTCACCTTTAAACTCCTCTATTCCAGACTTATATAACAAATCAGACAATAACTTCATTATCCCAAAATAATTTCTATTTGTTTTCCCTTTATTAGTTTGCTACCAGGACGCAAACTTTGTTTGACTACTCTTCCTTTTCCTGATATTTTTACTTTCAACCCCCTTTCTTCCAATAAGTAAAGTGCATCTTTTACGGTTAGACCTCTAACATTTGGAACATTATCCCCTGAATTTTTCAATGCTTTCATCTGCAATTCATTTTTTTTAATTTTAGCGGAAACATAAGTGTTTGATTCTGCCGGATTAGAGACAATATTTAACTTTTCTGAAATGGTTACCATTTCATTTTCACGTCCGTTTTTAGACTTTATATTAACAGGACTGTTTTCAATGGTCAACTCTGTTCTTAATTCTTTATCCAAAGCATAAACTCTATCTGAAATTTTTCTAAATACAGGAGCAGCTGTACTACTTCCATATATGCCATTTTCTCTAGGATTAGTAATTACGACAATGCAGGAATACCTGGGGTTATCAGCTGGAAAATACCCTGCAAATGAACTTCTGTATTTTTTCTTTGTTATTCCGGATGTACTGTAATTTGTAACGGCAGTACCAGTTTTGCCCGCAACCTTATAAAAAGAACCTCTGAAAGGTCTTTTTGCAGTACCATTTTTTACAACCCCCTCCAACAAGTCTTGAAGTTTAATTATCGATTCTTGCGAGCAAATTGAGGACTTAATAATTTGAGGTTGAAATAAGGTTTCTTTTTTACTCTCATCAACAATCCTTTCAATGAAAATAGGCTTTATTAGTTTTCCGTTATTTGCAACAGAATTATAAAATGCTAAAATCTGTAAGGGAGTTAATTTAGATTCATACCCATGTGATGTCCATGCCAAAGTTGTTCCATACCAATCATTATCTGAGGGTGACTTAATCATAGGCTCCGCCTCTCCTATTATATCAAGGTTGAGTTTATCAAGTAAACCAAAACTATACAACCTCTCGATATACTCCTCAGGATCATTTTTATAATATTTTTCAACCAATTTAACCGTTCCGACATTAGAGGATTTTTCAAAAACCTCACGAGCAGATAACTTTGCTCTCGTAAAATGTGAATCCTTTACTACTCTATCATACACTTTGTACTTTCCATTACCTATTGCAATATTTCTTTCTTCTAAATCCAATTGATGCTTTTCCAAAACAGCCATGAAACTTGCTAACTTTATTGTTGAACCTGGTTCTTCAGCATCTGCAACTGCAAAATTTCTTGCTTCGGTAAATTCACCTGTTGCAGTATCAATTAAAAGATTTGCAATAGCTCTTACTTTTCCTGTTTCTACTTCCATGACAACTGCACATCCATAATCAGCTTTATTAAAAAACAATTGATCTTTAAGTGCATTTTCAGCTACTTCCTGGATATTAATATCAATTGTTGAATACACATCAGCGCCATCCACAGATTCTTTAATTTTAGCATTATTGACAGGGACCCACACATTTGATTTTCTTCTCTGGAACTGTTCGCCATCAACCCCCTTTAAATAAGTATCATAAGCACCCTCTAAACCAAATGGTGCTCTTGAACCTATGGTTCTCGATGCCAAAACACCAAAAGGCTTTTTTCTTTTTGTATACTTGATATATGCCAAACCACTTTTTAACCTGCCTTGATTTATAAATGGAAACGTTTTCAGTTTTTGAAATTCAGGATAATTCAATCCTCTACTCAATAATAACCACCTTTCAGAACTCTTGTACGCGGATAAAATTTCTCTGTAATATTCATCAGAAGTTTTCTTTCCAATTAAAGACTCCAGGGAGTCCGATAAACTATGAACATACTTGTTTAGTGTATCTTCTTTAATTGCCGGGGAAGTAAGATCCAAACCAACTTTATAATAAGTTAAAGAAGTGGCCAGCAAACTACCATCTTTAGCATATAAATCGCCTCTTTTAGCAGGGAAAGTTCTCTTTTTAACTGTAGTGGTTTTAACATTTTCAATTACCTTATCCGTTTTAAGAAACTGAATATTTATAGTTGCCCCTATAATCAGCAAACTGAATGCTACTAATAAAAAAAAGAAAAGATAAACTCTTTTTAATATGTTTGATTTTGCTTCCAATTATTTATTTATTTTCTTTTTCCTGTAATTGAAAAGGAGGCTTTTCACTTTCCTTTAATCCTAACTTTTCCACTTTATTAACCACTTCATTCCTTTGCCCTTTTATGCTTACTTGAGTTTTAGTAATCACAAACTCATTGTTCTGATCATTAATTTTGTTTTTTATACTCCCCATATCTCGAACAGTCCCCTCCAGATAATAAGAATTCGTAATATATAGAACCCCCAAAAACGTAAGAAACAATATAAAAGGAAGGTTTTTGAAAAAAAACTTATCATTCAGACCAAACCATTTTTTTATTTTTAATCGCTCTTTCAAATCAGACTTTTTTTGCCACTCTCAATTTTGCACTTCTTGCCCTGTTGTTACTTTCTATTTCCACTTCGGTTGGAACAATTGGTTTTCTGGTAATTACCTTAAATGGAGAAAGCGAATTACCAAAAAAATCTTTTTTCTCTTCGCCAGAAAAATCTCCTGATCGCATAAAATTCTTCACCAACCTATCTTCAATTGAATGATAAGAGATCACCACCAACCTTCCACCAGGTTTTAAAACATTTATTGTTTGTTGGAGCATCTCTTTTAAAACTTTCATCTCGTTATTCACTTCAATTCGCAATGCCTGAAAAACCTGGGCTAAAAACTTATTATGTTTGTTTGGAGGAGCTAATTTTCTTATTACCTCAACCAAGTCACCAGTTCTTTTCAATGGATTGGAATCATGCACATCTTTAATTCTTCTCGCAATTCGACCAGCACCTTTCAAATCTGAATAACTCCTTAACATTCCCGCTAATTCTTCCCAGGAATATTCATCAATTATATCCGCTGCTGTTTTTTCAAACCCCTTCCCCATTCTCATATCCAGAGGACCATCAAATCGTATTGAGAAACCCCGTTCTTCAGCATCAAATTGATGTGAGGAAACTCCTAAATCAGCCAAAACACCGTCAACCTCAACAACCCGATACAGTTTTAATGAATTTTCCAGGTCTGAAAAATTTGAATGAATTAATGTCAATCGATCATCATCAAAATCATTCTCTATCGCATCCTCGTCTTGATCAAAAGAATACAAAGAACATTCTTCGGCTCTTCTTAAAATTTCCCGGGAATGCCCGCCTCCACCAAACGTAACATCAACAAAAACACCTCCATTCGAAACCTCAAGTGCATCAACGCTTTCCTTTAGTAGTACTGATTTATGGTATTGCATTTATTCGTCCAGGTTAACTTCTCCCATAACTTCTTCAGCAAGACCAGCAAAATCATTATCGCTCATATCTAATTCCGCATCGTACGCCGCCTTATCCCAAATCTCAATTTTGTTGCCATATGCAAATAGGATTAATTCCTTTTTAACTCCTGCATATTCCAACAAATTCTTTGGAAGATTAATCCTCCCAACACTATCCAATTCCAGTTGCGTCGCACCACTGATGAACTTACGGGCAAAGGCCCTGTTCTTTTTAACAAACTGGTTAAGGCTACTCACTTTCTCAGAAACAAATTCCCAATCATGTTTTTGGTACAACTCCAAACAATTTTCAATACCACGCTTGACAAACAGTTTCCCTTCGGCTTCTGAAGAAAATTGCTTTCGCAACCCTGAAGGAACGAGTAATCGGCCCTTAGCGTCAACCTTGCATTCATATTCTCCAATCAAATTTGTCATAACATTTCTACTGATATTATAAAAGTAAGAAGTTTTTTACCACCTTTTACCACCTTTTACCACCTTGTTAATAACTTAGGAACGAATATACATAAAGTTTGTTTCATGATATTATAAATATATAGTTTTTACTAGCATTTAAAGCCAAAATAAAAAAGTGGGAAATAGTGGGTGTAAATTGATTTGTTAATAAGTTTAAGGTCCGAATAGTTGTATAAAAACAGTCGTGATAAAAAATGATTCTAAAATCAAAGAATAAAATACTTTCTATCTTCAAATTCACTTTTTTCGCCTCTACAATTTGAACCCCACTTCGCTTTTACTATATTTGTTTTGATATCGATTGGATAAAGTATGGATTATAAGATTAAAGATGACGGTAAGTTCAAGTATTTAGAGGAAGGAGAAGGAGAGGTTATAGTGTTACTTCACGGCCTTTTTGGAGCATTATCCAACTTCAAAGATTTATTCGAACATTTTAAAGAGAAATATAAGGTTGTAATTCCAATGCTTCCTTTATACGACATGCCTGTTGCCACTACTGGAGTAAAATCATTAGCCAAATTTGTAAAAAAATTCATCGATCACAAAGGTTATGAAAATATAACGCTTCTCGGAAACTCTTTAGGAGGTCATGTTTCGTTAGTTTATTATGCCAACTGGCCAGAAAAAGTACACTCTATGGTTTTAACAGGTTCGTCCGGATTGTACGAAAATGCATTTGGAAACCAATACCCAAGAAAAGGAGATAAAGAATATATCCGTGAAAAGACAGCAAAAACTTTTTATGATCCTGCTTTGGCAACCGACGAATTGGTTGACGAAGTGTTAAGCATTATTGGAGATAGAAGTAAGTTGATTAAGATATTGGCACTGGCCAAAAGTGCTATCCGTCACAACATGGAAAAAGAACTTCCAAACTTTAATATACCCGTATGTTTAATCTGGGGAAAGCAAGATATTGTTACTCCTCCTGAGGTTGCTGAGGATTTCAATAGATTAATGCCAAACGCTGAGTTGTTTTGGATAGATAAATGTGGACATGCTCCAATGATGGAACATCCTGAGGAATTTAATTCTCTTTTAGAGCCTTGGCTAAATAAAGTAAGAGGATAAAGAAATAAAAAATAGATTATTTAAAAGCAGCGAATTTCGACTGCTTTTTTTTATTTTTGTGATAAATAAAAAAAACATGAGCACAAAAATACTCCTTTTACTTTCGCTTTTTACAATCTCTTTCTTAGGTCAAGCTCAATTTGATTTAATCGGAAGTGACACAATTACCATTCCGTGCCCGAAACAGTCCTATGNCTATAGAGNTTTTATCCTAAAAGCTAACTTACAAGGAGGAACATGGAAAGATATTAACTATAAACAGGGAGGGATATGGAAAGCAATTATTCAAAATGACAGTATTTTCCCTTTAGACGTAATTAACAATACTCGTTCTGAATTTCACACTCTAATTTATGAACTAGAAATAAATAGCATTAAATATTTAGATACTGCAGTAATTCATTTCAAAAACAGACTTAGCTACTACGCTAACACCTCTCCAAGTATATGGTCCCATTCTTTTAATTGTGGTGATACTATACTACTCGAATGGGAAAACCCTATTGATTCAGTTGTTTACGAAGATGGAATTGAGCGAAACGACACCTTTATTGTCAAAAACAATTATGAAGCTCATTACTACTTTGGCTATGTTGATGGCTGTAGGCTTGATTATGGTTATGATAATTATATAGACAGTATANTCTATTCTCCACAAGAAAAATGTTTGGAAGTTACATCTATAAACAACACTTTTATTAAAGAAATAGAATTATATCCAAATCCATCAAACGGAACATTCAATCTTAGCCACTTAAAAGGAGTTGTTTCAGTATATGATATTTCAGGAAGAATTTTATTTGAACAAAAGATAACAAGTGGAATAATTAACCTTAATGGATTTAAACCTGGATCATATTTAATTAAAATCAGAGATGAAGATGTTTTCTTCTCAGGAATAGGCATTATTAAGTAATTTAAAATTTTAATGGTCGGTTTTACCGGCCATTTTTTGTGCTTAACTTTAAGGCATGAAAATCTCTTCTTCAAAATTCATAATAAGTAAGCCCCATTGGAAAGATTGCCCCACTCCAAATATTCCTGAATATGCTTTTATAGGAAGATCCAATGTGGGAAAGAGTTCTCTAATAAATACTCTTTGTGGTAACAAAACCCTCGCCAAAACCTCATCAACGCCGGGTAAAACACAACTCATCAATCACTTTTTGATTAATAAAAAATGGTATCTATGTGATTTACCTGGATATGGATATGCTAAGGTTAGTAAAAAATCAAGAGAGGAATGGAGCAAAATGATAAAGGGCTATATTCTTAACCGAAAAAACTTAATGAACACCTTTGTTTTAATCGATTCAAGAATAAAACCACAACAAATAGATATTGATTTTATGATTTTCCTTGGAGAAAATGGAATTCCATTTTCAATAATATTCACCAAATCAGATAAACTAAAACAAAAAGAGCTAAACTCTAACATAAAAACATACGAAAATGAGTTATATAAATACTGGGAGGAGCTACCTCCATATTTTGTAACCTCATCTCATAAAAAAACAGGAAAAGAAAGTGTTTTAAAATACATTGAAAGGATCAATCCACTTTTTGACAAACACATCTGACAGCACACTAATTTGTTTGAATACTCTAAAAAAACCTCTTAACCTACTGATTTCAATCATCCAGTTAATGTTGACAATTCAAATAGCAACTCGTTAAATTAACACCATTTACAAAATTACGTTTTGTATATTTATTTCATGACTCCTCATGTTTTAAAACCTGGTGACAAAATAGGAATTGTTGCTTTTGCAAAAAAAATCACACTTGAAGAAATTCAACCCGCCGTAAAAACATTTCGAAATTGGGGACTGGAGGTTGTGATTGGTAACACAATAGGTTCTGAACACCACCAATTCAGTGGTAATGATGATTNTCGGAGAAATGACATTCAAAAAATGCTGGACAACCCTGAAATAAAGGCAATCATATCTGCAAGAGGAGGCTATGGCTGTGTTAGGGTTGTTGATAAAATTGATTTCTCATCTTTTTTAAACACACCAAAATGGTTGATTGGATTTAGTGATATTACAGTTTTTCATGCGCACATTAATACACTATTTAATATTCCGACCATACACGCAACAATGCCTGTTTTCTTTCATAAAAATACTGCAGAATCACTTGATTCACTCAGACAGATTATTATGTGTGGATCTATGGAGTATAAAATACAATCATCAGCAAAGAAACTTTGTAAAGATGGAACAGCAATAGGCCAGTTAACAGGTGGAAATCTCTCTGTTTTATATAGTCTTTGCGGTTCTGTTTCATTTGGGGAAACAAATGGTAAAATTCTTTTTTTAGAAGACCTGTCAGAGCATATTTATCATATCGACAGAATGCTTCAAAATCTAAAAAGAAATGGTTTCTTTGCAAATATAAAAGGGTTAATAATTGGTAGTTTTACAGAAATGAAAGATGGGCCTGTACCATTCGGAAAAACTTCTGAAGAAATACTCTTTGATCTTTGTAGTGAGCTAAATATTCCAGTATTTGCTAATTTCCCTGCAGGACATATTAATGACAACAGATCTTTAATTATGGGACAAACAGTCAAGATGGAAGTAACCAATAATTCATTACAGTTAAGGTGGCAATCTGAATAAAAAGATTTATTCCCTATGAATTTTAGAAAAGAAAATCCCGCTTTCGCGGGAATAAGATTTTTTTAATATTCATCCTCATTAAAAAGGAAATCTTCTTTTGTTGGGAAATCCGGCCAAATTTCCTCAATGCTTTCGAATGACTCTACTTCTTCCTCCAGCTCTTGTAAGTTCTCAGTGACCTCCAGGGGCGCACCAGATCTCATTGCATAATCAATCAACTCATCCTTTGTTGCCGGCCAGGGTGCATCAGTTAAATAATTCGCAAGCTCTAACGTCCAATACATATCTCAAATAGTTAAAATATTATCCAATTTTCCGCAAAAATATACTTTTTGGAATAGCTTCAAAATTTTTTGAGTAAATAATGAAAAAAAATCGCTAAAAGACCATTAAACAAGCACTTTAATATAAAAACGAAATCTTTTATAACTTGAACAACGATTCATTTTATAGTTTTGTTTCCCTTTTTCACATTCTTTTTCAATTTGAGTAATTTTACAAGATGAATTCTATTAAATGGCTATCAAAATTTGAGGNGCATCCCTTATTTTNATTCTTGGAAGATTCATTTCTTACAGATGAAAAATTAGCTTTGAAGGGGAACAAAGGATCCTTTCTAAATGTTTTGATTGCAGCATTACAAGCAAAAAAACCACAAAGACAACTTATCATTGCAAACGATAATGAAGAAGCAGCATATATTTTTAATGACCTGCAAAATCTTTTAGGTGAGACAAAAGCCCTTTATTATCCAGCAAGTTCAACATCACCATATGAAACAAGCAGAACTCAAAATGCGAATATAATCCAAAGAGCAGAGGTGCTTTCAGAACTTAACAACAATACAAAAAAAATAATTATCACTTACCCTGAAGCCTTACTTGAAAAGGTAATCACCCATAAACAGCTTACTAAAAACAGCCATAAAATTAAAATTGGTGAAAATCTATCAATGGATTTCCTGATAGACGTTTTGTTTGAGTATGATTTTTCAAGNGAACAATTCGTTGTTGAACCGGGACAATTCGCAGTAAGAGGAGGATTGTTAGATGTATGGTCATATTCTTATGACAAGCCATTCAGAGTAGAATTTTTCGATGATGAAATTGAAAGTATTCGAGCTTTCGACCCATCCAGTCAACTTTCAATTTCAAAATATGAAACCATTCAAATACTACCTAATGTCCAGGATAAAATAACACGAGAGGAGCAAACTTCCTTTATTGAATTTTTAGGTCTGTCATCAATTATATGGATAAAAGATGTTCAATTTACGCTTGACAAAATAGAAGGAAGTTATCAGAAAGCCGTGGATACCTGGAGCCGGATTAAAACCAATTCAATTCACCAACCTCCTCATGATATTTATACGAGTAAAAACGTGCTAAAGGACTTAATATCCAAAACAAAGGTTATTGAATATGGGGGAACGCAATTTTTCACAAAAGCAACCAATATAAAATTAAACATAATTCCTCAACCCAATTTCAATAAAACTTTCACACTTTTAATTGATGACATCAAAAAAAACAACGCTAATAATTACACACTAAACATTATAAGNGACAANCCTAAACAAATAGAACGTATTCATTCAATTATAGAGGACCATGAAGTTCCGGANAAACAAACCATTTCATTTACCCCGCAATACTTTACACTTCATGAAGGTTTTATTGATAAAGACACGAAAATAATTTGCTATACCGATCATCAGATATTTGATAGATATCACAGATTCAGAGTAAAGGAAAGCTTTAAAAAAAGCAATCAATCCTTAACGATAAAGGAATTAACAGGACTTAAAAAAGGTGACTTTGTTACACATATAGACTATGGAATAGGAGTTTTTGATGGCTTGGAAATCATTGAACAAGGTGGCAAACAGTCCGAATCAATTCGGCTGATTTATAAAGACAGGGATGTTCTATATGTAGGTATTCAGTCTCTACATAGAATAGCCAAATATTCAGGAAAAGAAGGGAAAGAGCCTGTATTAAATAAATTAGGAACAAATACCTGGAAAACAAAAAAAGCGAATACGAAGAAAAAAGTTAAAAAAATCGCATACGATCTTATAAAACTTTATGCAAAAAGAAAAGCTACAAAAGGAATTTCATTTAGTAAAGACTCCTATTTACAAACTGAACTTGAAGCATCATTTTTATTTGAAGATACTCCCGATCAAATAACCTCAACAATAGCAGTAAAAAAAGACCTGGAAAAACCATTCCCAATGGATCGATTAATCTGTGGGGATGTAGGGTTTGGAAAGACAGAAATTGCAATACGTGCTGCATTCAAAGCTGCAACCGAAAGTAAACAAGTTGCAATTTTAGTTCCTACAACTATACTGGCTTTTCAGCATTATCGAACTTTTTCGAAAAGGCTGAAAGATTTTCCCGTTACAGTCGATTACATTAATAGATTCCGAAGTGCCAAAGATCAAAAAGAAACTCTTAAAAATCTGGAAGAAGGAAAAATCGACATCATAATCGGAACACATAGATTAGCGGCAAAAGATATTAAATACAATGATTTAGGTCTTTTAATTATTGACGAAGAGCAAAAATTTGGAGTTTCCGTAAAAGATAAACTTAAAACATTAAAAGCAAATCTTGATACTCTGACACTTACAGCGACTCCAATTCCAAGAACTCTTCAATTTTCTCTTTTAGGAGCTCGAGACCTAAGTATAATAAACACCCCTCCCCCAAACCGATACCCTATTGAAACCAGCACCATAGGATTTAATGAAGAAACTATACGCGATGCCGTTTCATATGAATTGGCTCGTGGTGGACAAGTGTACTTTATTCACAATCGAGTTGAGAATATAAAAGAAGTAGCTGGAACCATACAGAGGCTAGTTCCAAATGCAAAAATAGGAGTTGGACACGGACAAATGGAAGGCAAAAAACTGGAATCCATAATGATGGATTTTATGAATGGAGACTTTGATGTTTTAGTAGCAACAACAATTATTGAATCTGGATTAGACATCATTAATGCCAACACAATTATTATTAATCAAGCTCAAAACTTTGGCTTAAGCGATTTACACCAAATGAGAGGAAGAGTAGGAAGGTCAAACAAAAAAGCATTCTGCTTTCTTATTACCCCACCCCAAAGCGTCCTAACCCCTGAAGCAAGGAAAAGACTTCGGGCTCTCGAGGAATTCAGTGATTT
Source organism: Flavobacteriales bacterium (assembly GCA_002720635.1). GTDB lineage: Bacteria > Bacteroidota > Bacteroidia > Flavobacteriales_C. The sequence continues at coordinate 56,941 of PBJD01000025.1, forward strand.
AGGGAGCGGATTTAATATCGCAATGAGAGACCTTGATATTCGTGGTGCAGGAAATTTATTAGGCGGAGAACAATCTGGATTTATATCTGATATTGGTTACGAAACCTATCAAAAAATACTCGATGAAGCTATTCAGGAACTCAAAGAGGGAGAGTTTAAAGAATTGTATTCTGAAGAATTAAAGGAAGAAAACAGGATTTTTGTCAAAGATTGTATCATTGAAACTGATATGGAAATACTCATTCCCACAAATTATGTAAATGCAGTAGATGAACGATTGCGTCTTTATAAAATGTTAAACGACATAAAAAAAGAAGATGAACTTCAAATTTTTATTAAAAATTTAGAGGATAGATTCGGTAAGATTCCTCATCAGACAGAGGAACTTATTTCTACTATGAGATTAAAATGGCTGGCTCAAAAAATTGGTTTAGAAAGATTATACATGAAAAATAGAATTCTTAGAGGATATTTCATTTCTAACCCTGACAGCAATTATTTTCAATCAAAAAGATTTGGTCAAATTTTATCATTCGTTCAAGAGAATCCAAAATCATGTAAAATAAAAGAAACCAAAGGAAAACCAGCCATTACTTTTAATCAAATAACATCAATTGAAGAGGCGTTTGAAACACTCAATAAATTAAATCATAATATTACTTAAAAAGTAAAAGTTTGCAATTCGTTAAAATCCTTGTTATCTTCTGACAAATTTTTTGTCAATGAGTTATTTTGGTAGCAACTTAAAATTACTACGAAAAAGAAGATCCAGATCTCAAGCAGATGTATCAAATACACTTCAAATAACCAGATCAACATGGAGTGCTTATGAAAATGAAGCGGCAGAGCCAAACTTTGATACATTAATGAAAATTTCCAAATATTTCAGCCTTCCAATTGATGTATTTCTCAAGGAAGACCTGAATGAATTTTCAGAACTTCGACTAACAAACCTTGAAAACGGATTTAATGTTGACGTAAGTGGCAGAAAACTTCGGGTTCTGGCTACTACCGTTAACCATGAAGATGAAGAAAATATCGAATTGGTCCCGATAAAAGCGCAAGCAGGATATCCCCAGGGACTATACGACCCGGAATATATTAAAGTATTACCCACCTTCCAACTTCCGTTTTTAGCAAAAGACAGAAAATACAGGACTTTTCCAATATCAGGTGACTCTATGCCACCAGTTTCAAACGGAAGTTTTGTGACTGGAGAATTTATTCAAAATTGGAACTACATTAAAAATGGATATCCCTATATTATTATCACAAAAGATGAAGGCATTGTTTTTAAAATACTGTACAACCAACTTAAAAACAATAAAACATTTCTATTGTGTTCCACTAATCCATCATATGAATCTTATGAAGTTCATGTAGAAGAAATTTTGGAAATCTGGAAATTTACCAACTACATCAATTCCGAAGCACCAGAATTAGAGAAATTAAAATAACTTACTCCGCTTTAATAGATTTATAAAAATTTCGCAATGTAATGTAGACTAAAGCAATTACAACAAGTAAAGAGATAATAAAAATATCCCAATCTGTATTGTTCCATATATATATGGACAAGAATACAATTTGAACAACACCAAAAAACAACCAGCTTAACGCTGTTATAGATAAATAAAATGATTCGTCTTTAACTTTTGCTATAATTAACTTTGTAACCATTATAGTTGGTAAAAATATTAAAAATCCAGGTAAACAAAGTAAAAAATAAAAAAGACGCATTACAAAAGACCTGGGCTTATTGTATTTATATTTCTCCCGCTGCCATCGATAACCCTCCTTTGAAAATTCATTTACATTCTGAGGTATGGATTTAATGGCTGCTATTATTTCCTTATCATTTCTTGACTGTCGAATAATACCTTTCCAATATCTTCTCTTAAATTTAACATAATCCCCACATATATGAATCATGTTTTCTCGCATCTCATGTTGTAAATTTTTTAAAAAAACAGTCATGGATCGAAATTGATTTTCATAATAAAGATTTTTGTATTCGGATATTAATATTGGTTTTAGATAATTTACAAAAACCTTTTTACCAGCAACAAAATGATTTTCATAATTTATAACTACAGGAACAATATGCAAACCAAGTTTAAAATTATTTTTTTCCTCTGCCTCAAAAGCCAAACGAGCTATACCCTTTTTTAAGTCAAATAAATGATGAACAGGTTCACTTTCACCCTCAGGAAAAATTAACACGGGTCTTCTTTTCTCTAATTCCCGTATACAATATTTAAATGTTTCACGATTTTTTATAGTTATATCACCTGTACCGTCTTGTCTTCTAAAAATAGGAACAAGGTTAAGTAACTTAAAAAATTTCACAATCCATCTGCCCTTGAATACATCAGATCGAGTTAAAAAGAACACAGGGCGTCGCAATTTTAACGCTACTAATATTCCGTCTAAGAATGCATTTTGGTGGTTTACAGCAAAAATAACAGGTTTATCTTGAGGAACATTTTCTAATCCCCTAAACTCCAGCCGTTTGAATAAAACAGGAAGATAAATTCTCAATATGAATTGTATTAACTTATAAACCATATTTACAAGTTATATTAAAAAAAATTATCATCAATTATAACAATAACAAATCAGATTAATACGAGATGATGAAGACTTACACATTGTTCCCTGATTTCCAAGTTGTTATTTTTTTCACATTTGCCGAGCGGAAAAGTTAATGATATGGATATATCCTTAAAAGATATAAATCGTTAAAAAAAGAAAATTAAGTATATCCCTACCGGATTGATAACAAATATTCTTAAGAACGTTATTTTTAGTAACAATCCTTCAAAATTTGTCCATTATTCATAAACGAACTTATTGCTCTATCCAACTTATCATTAGTAATTTTATTTAACACTTTAAGTACAGAATCTTGCATTGCCATTGAACCACAGAGCATAAAAACAGCTCCAGACTCCAACGCCCTGGCTACCTCATTCTCTTCTTCAGCAAGAATATCCTGAACATATTTACTATTACCCTCTCTGGATAAAGCTAATTCATATTTTTCCATACGACCATGTTTTATTGCCTTATCAGCATATGGCTTGTAAATATGAAAAGATGATTCTGTACGTCCTCCCCAGATAAGTTTTAAAGGAGAATGCTGATTTTCCTCCATCATTCCAAGGTATGGAGCGATACCAGTCCCATTACCAATCAACCAAACTGAGGGCGCATCAGGAACAAAATGAAAGGATTCATTCCGCTCCAAAGAAGCAACAACAATATCCTCTTTTTGCAAATTGCATAAAAATCTTGAACAGATACCCTTATCATGTTTTTTAACACTCAAATGAATATCATCACCAATTCTGGCAATTGAATACATCCGTGGCTTTTGAGATCCTTCTGGAATTATACCCAACAAATCACCGGACTGAAAACTGATTTGATTCTTCGGCCGAAGTTTAATTAGAGAAGTATTGTCTTCATTAATCTCAGGGTTCTCTAAAACAATAAAATCCTCAATTTTTGATTTTTTTTTACCAATATCCTTTAGTCCTATTTGTACCTCCATACCAGAAGTACGATTCCAAAGTGAAAGCCAACTTCGAATATCAGAAATAGATTGTTCATTTATTTTAACCAATGGTATAAATCGTTCGAAACCAGAAACTGATTCAAGCCATTTATCCACATCGACACCAAATTGACAAAATTCAGGGAAAGATGTCGAACCAAATGCTACGACAGAAAATTTTAAAGGATTTAAAGGCTCTTTTTCTTTAATTAAATCTTCAAAATAATTACCATTACTAGGCGGACCTCCAACACCATAAGTAGATGTAAAAATAATCAGGTGGGTAGCATTTTCATAGAGTGAATAATTATCCAGCTCATCCATAAATACTTTCTTACCTTCGGCCAAAAGACCTTTAAAAAAAGCTTTTGCCATAGTTTGTGTATTACCCGACTGGGTCCCATAAAGCAATATATACTCAGCATCTTCTTTAGAAGATTTCTTTCTGGTTTTTGGAGAAACCTTTTTTCTCTTCAAGCGGTTAATTAATCCTCCGAGCATAATATTAAATTTTTGATTTAATACAGATGTGCGATGTTTACGCAAATTCAGTATTTATTTTACTTATCAAAAATAGTCAAAAATCAAATTCCCCAATGGTATTAAACATTTTTTTATGGCCCATAAAAAGTACTAAAAACTATATATAATCGGCATATAGACAAAATTACCCTTTTAATGGTATGGAATAAACACCTCATAAAACACATTTATTTATCCGGTATTGACAATTGCAAATTATGCTTATTAATTCTCCGATTTTAATTAAACTGATATTAAAACAAAAACTCGTTTAAAAACATAAAACACTCATAAACAAAACATTAAAGGATTAATATAATTTTCATATTTTTTATATATGTTCCATTGCCTTTACATAAAGAGGATTGAAAAAGAAACTTCTGAATCCGTTTCAATCGAATTTGAGGTTCCTAAAAAGTTTTTAAATGACTTTTCATTTAAAGCAGGTCAATTCTTAATACTTAAAAAATTTATAAGAGGTGAAGAGATAAGAAGATCATACTCTTTGTGCTCAACACCTGAATCCGGTCAGTTTAAAGTTGTTGTCAAACAAATTCCCAATGGTAAATTTTCAACCTTTGCAAATACTGAACTCAAACCTGGTGACCAAATAGAGATAGGACTTCCAAGAGGAAATTTCTTTGTTCAGACCGATTCAAACAATACTAAATCATACACATTAATTGCTGCCGGTAGTGGAATTACTCCTGTTTTTTCTATTCTTAAAACAATATTAGTCGAAGAACCAAACAGTACAATCAGTTTGTTTTACGGAAACAAGTCTCCTGAGCTAACAATCTTTAAAGAGGAAATTGAACAGCTAAAAAAGAAATATCCAAAAAAACTATCCATACATTTTATTTTTAGCCAACACAAAGGAGAAAGCCGATTTCATACCGGCAGACTTGAAGGTAGAAAACTAAAAAAGTTATTTAAAAAAATAGCTCCTGTGGACTTAACTGATGAGATTTTTATTTGCGGCCCTCAAGAAATGACCAGTAGTATAATTAATTTGCTGGAAAACAAATTCAGTTTCGCTCCTTCTAATATCCATTATGAACTATTCACAACTAATACTATTGAAAAAAAATCAAACCAAAAAAAGCTGAAAGGGTCAAGTACTGCAGCTGCTATATTGAATGGTGAAACCATCGAGTTCACAATAAAGAAAAATGAATCAATACTAGAAGCTGGACTTGCAGCAGGACATGATATTCCATTTTCCTGTCAAGGTGGAGTTTGTGGAGTATGCAAATGCATGGTTGGAGAGGGCGAGGTTGAAATGGAAAATAACATTGCACTTTCTTTTGATGAGATTGAAGATGGTGCTGTATTGTCTTGTCAGGGAAAAGTCCTAAGCCCGTACATAAAAATAACCTTTGACATCTAGGCATTTACAGGAACAAATATATTATTAATCGTTTTTTTAGAGTTGTTTATCGAATATAAAACAGTTTTTATCTTATCAAACCCGTAAACTTCTAGACACCCCTTAAAGTTTTGATGCCATGAATATTCTGATAATTGATGACAACCTGCTTGTTCTTAAAAAACTTTCTTACTACTTAAATAAAAAAGGCCACAAAGTAATCGAATCGACAAACGCAATGGAGGCGCTATCTTTAATTTTAAAGCACCAGCCAGATTTGGTAATTACAGATCTTTTAATGCCCTATGTCACAGGAAGTGAATTGTATAAAACGCTGAATTATTTAAACAAAACCGAAACAAAAATGCTATTTATCACTTCTTTAAAAGATAAATACATAAAATACTTAGATAAAGAAATTGATAATGATTTGGTCTTGAGAAAACCAATAAATTATGATCATTTGGATTCAAAAATACAAGAAGTAGCTTTTGCTTAATTAACATTTCTATATTTTCGCTCAACAAAGAATTCAAATCTTTGGACCCCTTCCCTCTCTACATCTTATTTTGAGAGTATTTTCTTTGCGTCCAACCTCTCGTTATTAAAATAAATAATAAAAAGTGTAACCATTTTAATCAACTGTATTTAATAACTGAAGCACCAACAAAGAGCTCTGGTTGTCGCCTGGTTAATTCATAAGAATTATCCAATCAATAAAAACAGTTATTATGGCAGGAGTAAAACAAACCCCTCGTCAACAAATGATTGGTATAATGTACCTTGTTTTGTTGGCAATGTTAGCGATGAACGCGTCAAAAGATTTATTAGATGCATTTATTTTTTTAGAAGACGGCATTGATGTTACTACAAAAAACTTCAATTCAACAAACACTTCAATTTACACAAAGATTTCAAGAGCAGCAGCTTCCGGAGCAGATGTAGCAATAGAAGCCCAACAAAATGCTTTGAACATTGAAAAATTATCTAACCAATTATTTTCCGACATTGAAAAATATAAAGCAGACATTATTGAGCTTGGAGGAGGAATTGATGAGGAAACAGGTGTCCCTGTTGGTAAAGACAATCAGGATGTTGGAGCAGAATATCTTGTTGTAAAAGGATATGGTACAGAGTTAAAAGACAAAATAAACAAGTATAAATCAAATTTAATTTCACTAATTAATCCAGAAGATACTTCAGTTATAAATGGAATCGAAAAGTTATTAGCAACACCACCCCATATTGATTACGAAAACGTAGAAAGTCCTTGGGAAAATGGTATAAGCGAATATTTACCCCTTGCAGCTGTAACAGCTAACTTAACCAACATACAAAGTTATATTCGAAATTCAGAATCTCAGGCAATAAACTATTTATTGGAAAACATAGGAATTAACGAAGTGAAAGTGAATAAAATATTGGCTACATCTATTGCACAATCAAGCTACGTATTGCAAGGAGATGAATATTCGGCCGACATATTTCTGGCTGCTTCAGACACCACTCAAGATCCCATTGTAATTGTAGGAGATTATGATATTATTCATTACGAAAATACAGGGGAAATAAACTTTACAGGTAAAAAAGATACCATCCCTGTACTTAACGGAATGGGAAGATTTAAAGTGAAAACCACTGAGACTGGAAATCACACATGGGGTGGGATAATGAAAGTACCTCATCCTAACCCCAAAAGAAAAGGTGAATTCCTTTCCTACCCCTTTGTAAAAAAATATACAGTTGCAGCGCCAAGCGCAGTAATTTCCTCCGATCAATTAAACATAATGTATATAGGACTTGAAAATGAAATAAGCGTTTCTGCTCCTGGTATCAAATCTGAGGATTTAAAAGTAATAGCCAGCAATGATTGTGAGGTAAAAGAAAAAGGAAGCGGTAAATATACATTTAAACCCAAAAGAGGAGGAAAAATAGAAATTACTGTTTTTGCAAATATTAATGGCGAAAATAAAGTCGTTTCCAAACAAACCTGGAAAAGCACATCACTTCCAAAACCTTTTATTTTCACTCCCGGAGTTAAATATGGCTTATCAAGTTCAACAAGTTTAGCAACAGTTTTAAAACAAGTGGGTGCAAAACCAAAATACGGAAAGTCATTTCCCATTTCATCAACACCTAAAATTATAAGTGCTGAAATTTCTTACAGAAAAGGTAATGAAATTACTCCCCTTCCAAAATTAATTAATGGCAAAATAATTGACAGAAAAATAGCCAATATTATAAAAGGACTAAAAAAGGGGAATAAAGTTGAAATTAAAATGCAAGCGAAAGGGGCCGATAAAATAACGCATACTATTTTTCAAAAAATCACCATCAAATAATATTGTCAGGACATATCCAAAATCAGGATATGATGTTAGATAAAGGGCTGTTCTTTCAGCTCTTTTTTTAATTTACTAAAGCAGTTTTTGGGCTTTCTCTCTTAAATATAGCATCTTTGCAAAATGCAAAAAAAGGTCCAGTTTGCTGGCAGATACTTCAAGTACTGGCTATATGCCAAGCAAGATACAAATTCCGAATTTGTAAATGGCATTGTTAAAGAAGTTTTGCAATCAAATCAGAAATTCTATTCATTCAAAGAAATTGAGGGAATACGGTCTGTTTTAAAAAAGAATAATTCTACAATAAAAATCACTGATTATGGAGCTGGAAGTAGTATCAACAAGTCTAAAGAAAGAAAAATTTCTGATTTGGTAAAACACTCAGCTAAAGCACCCTGGCTAGGGGAAGTTTTGTTCCGATTGGTCAATAAATTCGAACCACAAAACATGCTTGAATTGGGCACTTCTCTTGGAATTTCAGCATGTTACCAAATTGGTGCAAATAAGAAAGCAAACTTTACAACCATGGAAGGCTGCCCGGAAACGGCAAAAATCGCCCGAAAAGTACTTAAAAATTTTAATGCTGAAAATGTAAAAATTAAAGTTGGTGATTTTTCCAATACACTTTCTGAAGTTATAGATAGTTATGAAGAATTAGACTATGTTTTTTTTGATGGAAATCATCAAAAAAAACCAACCATTGAATACTTTGACAAATGCTTAAAAAAAGCGCATGAAAATTCAATTTTCATTTTTGATGATATACATTGGAGTAATGGCATGGAAGAAGCCTGGAAACACATTCAGGCACACCCATTAGTAACATGCTCAATAGATCTTTTTTGGATTGGCATAATTTTCTTTAAAAAAGACCATCCAAAAGAAAATTTCATTGTTCGATAAAGAAAAAAGCGAAAATTAATTTTTCGTTTTAAAAACACATAAACTTCCAGCTATGTAATCATGAAGTCCTCGTCTGGGCTTAAACGCAATAAACAAGCCTGATACTAATAAAACAATTTGAAAAACATAAACAATAGTTTGAGATTTTTCACGACTTTGAACTACAAGAGTTTCTAAATAACCATCGGCATTAACAAAATCCTCCAATGAAAAAAGTGGATATTGTTCCAAAAGTCCAGAAAGTGAAACAAACAGCCAGGGCATGGATCTAATTAAAGCCTTTGAAAATGAGAGTCTTTTGAACTCAACATCGGTAACCTTTAATTTACAAACCATTTTACCTAAAGTAGCGCCCCAAACCCCCTCCATTATTGGCTTATACACAAAAGTGACAAGAGTCAAAAAAGCATACAAATAAAAATCTTTAATGTATACAAATGAAAGGAAACCAACAGCAGTTAAAGGAATTAGAAACAAAGAATCAAGAAATGAAGCACCAAATCTAATCCAAAAACCAGCTAATTCAGGAGTTTGTTTAGAATAATTGTCCTCATCCAATATTGAATCGTTTTGCATATTCAGAATCTTATTCTCAGATATTAAAGGCTGATTTTAATTTATCAACAAAGTCCAGCTTTTCCCAGGTAAATAATTCAACCTCTACCTGTTTTCTGGTTCCATCAGCTCCAACAAAAGTCTTTTTTACCACTCGATTTTTCCTGCCCATATGACCATATGCAGCCGTCTCCTGATAAATTGGATTTCTTAATTTTAACCTATTCTCGATAGAGTAAGGACGCATATCAAAAACTTCCTCAACAATTTTTGCAATAGCTCCATCTTCAAGATCAACTTTTGATGTTCCATAAGTGTTGACAAAAACCCCCATTGGTTTTACAACTCCAATCGCATAAGACACCTGAACTAAAACTTCATCACAAACACCTGCTGCCACTAAATTTTTAGCAATATGACGAGTTGCATAAGCAGCAGAACGATCAACCTTTGAGGGATCTTTTCCTGAAAAAGCTCCACCACCATGAGCACCTTTTCCGCCATATGTATCAACAATAATCTTTCTGCCTGTTAAACCTGTATCTCCATGAGGACCTCCAATAACGAATTTTCCGGTAGGGTTAATATGGTAGACGATATTATTGTTAAACAAAAGCTTAATATTAGCAGGTAATTGCTCTATTACTCGCGGTATTAATATATTAATAACATCTTCTTTTATTTTCTCCAACATAGATTCTTCTGTATCAAAATCATCATGTTGAGTTGAAAGAACTATTGAATCAATTCTTAGAGGAACATTGTCCTCCGAATACTCAATAGTGACTTGAGATTTTGCATCCGGTCTTAAGTAAGGAATTAAATTACCTTCTCTTCTCAATCGTGCATGTTCAATTAGTATTTTATGGGAAAGATCTAAAGCCAGTGGCATATAATTTTCAGTTTCCTTAGTAGCATAACCAAACATCATACCCTGATCTCCAGCGCCTTGTTCTTCCGGACTATCTCTGTCAACTCCCTGATTAATATCTGGAGATTGCTCGTGAATAGCGGACAAAACGCCACAAGAGTTGGCCTCAAACATATACTCGGATTTAGTGTATCCGATTTTTTGAATTACATCACGTGCAATTTTTTGTACATCCAAATAGGTTTTCGAATTCACTTCTCCAGCTAATACCACTTGTCCTGTTGTGACAAGAGTTTCACATGCAACTTTTGACTGTGGATCAAAAGCAAGAAAATTATCAATTAAAGCATCAGAAATCTGATCTGCTACTTTATCCGGATGTCCTTCTGAGACAGACTCAGAAGTGAATAAATAATTTGCCATTTATTTTAATTTTGGGAACAAATATAGCTATATATTGTTTCAATCCTTTGTAAGCTGTTGAAAAATATCCTCCATTTTTTGCTCTCGCTTTTGCATACTCAAAACAAGATTCGAATTGTTAATTGCAAACTGAGAAATCATTGGTCTTATGTCTTTTGACTCATCAGAAATTAATTCAAATCGTGTTGATGATTTTTGAACAACACTTTTAACTTCCTTCAGGCCTTTTAATATTGAAACCGGAATAGGATTTTGAAATTCAACTTCAATAATTTCTTCACCTTTACTTTGCAACATTTCAATTTTATTATCCGCAACTATTTCTCCGTTTTTTATAATAATAACTCGATCACAAATAGCCTCTACCTCTTGCATAATATGAGTAGAAAGCATAATGGTCTTTTTTTCGGCAATGGATTTAATTAATGCTCTAATTTCTTTAAGTTGATTTGGGTCCAATCCAGTTGTTGGTTCATCCAGAATTAAAACCTCAGGATCATGAATTAATGCCGCAGCCAATCCTACTCGTTGACGATACCCTTTAGAAAGCTGACGTATCTTTTTGGATTTTTCCGGAGAAAGTCCTGTAAGTTCAATCATTTCATGAACTCTTTCTTTTTTATTTTTAATTTTGTGAATATCTGCTATGAAAAAGAGAAACTCTCTTATATACATATCTAAATAAAGAGGGTTATGTTCAGGTAAATACCCTATTTTTTTTCGGGATTCAATTGAATTGTTTAACACGTTTATTCCACAGACGCTTACCTCACCTTCACTTTGAGTTATATAACCGGTTAAAATCTTCATCATTGTTGATTTTCCTGCACCATTTGGACCTAAAAAACCAACAAGTTCTCCCGCACCTATATCAAAACTAATATTGTTCAGTACTTTTTGCTTTCCATAAATTTTTGTGATGTGGTTTACCGATACAGACATAATCCTAATTTTATTAGTAATAAATTAAATTTAGTAAACATTTATAACAACATAATACGTATTCATAGTCGAGTCACTCAAAAACTCTATTTTTACAGTAATGAAAGGTCTTGTTTACAAATCCACCGGAAGCTGGTATAAGGTTCGCAATAATAACGGAAACTTTATAGTTTGTAGATTAAAGGGTAAATTAAGAATTAAAGGGCTCAAAGTCACAAATCCTGTTTCCGTTGGGGATTTTGTTGATATTGAAATGGAAAAAGGAAAAGAAACCGGGCTCATTTCAAAGATTGACAGCAGAAAAAATTATTTAATTCGAAAATCTGTAAACCTATCAAAACAATATCATATTATTGCTTCGAATATCGACCAGGCGGTTTTAGTGGCAACAGTTACTCAGCCAAATACTCTAAACGAATTTATTGATCGCTTTTTAGTTAGTGTTACAGCGTACAACATTCCCGCTGTTATTCTTGTTAATAAATTAGACGTATACGAAGATGAGCATCTTCATCGTTTAGCCGATTGGAATTCCATTTATACAAACGCAGGATACACTATTCTTCCAATTAGTGTTGAAAAGGAAATTAATCTGGATAAGGTGAAAAAACTTTTTCAAGGAAAAACTACCGTTCTTTCAGGCAATAGTGGAGTGGGAAAAAGTAGTCTTCTGAAAAAATTACTACCAAATGAAGATATTACAGTAAAAGAAATCTCGGAGATGCATCAACAGGGAGTACACACAACCACTTTTGCTGAAATGTATGATTTGCCAAATGGCGGTCATTTAATAGACACTCCTGGTATTCGAGGAATAGGTATCGTAGATATTAAACCTGAGGAATTAAGTAATTACTTTCCAGAATTCCTGAAATTAAAACCCTCTTGCAAATTTAATAATTGTGTTCATATAAACGAACCCAATTGTGCAGTAAAAACAGCACTGGGCAAAGGACAAATAGCACTTTCGAGATACAATAGCTACCTCAGAATTTTCAATAATGATCAGGAAGAAAACTATCGCTAATGAGAGTTACTATTCAGAGAGTTTCAGAAGCATCTGTTAGAATCAATGATGTTGTCGTTGCAGAAATTGAAAGGGGAATACTTGTACTCGTTGGAATTAAAAATGAGGATACTTTTGAAGATATAAACTGGCTTACCAGCAAGATCAGTAAATTAAGGATATTCCCTGACGAAAAAGCTCCTATGAACAAAAGCATCATTGATGTTAATGGAGATATAATTGTTGTAAGTCAATTCACATTATTTGCAAGCACAAAAAAAGGAAACCGACCCAGTTTTTTGTTTTCCGGCGAGCCGGATTTTTCCAAAAAAATGTACTTTAAATTTGTCAATGATTTGGAAATGAAAACCGGAAAAAAAGTTAAAACAGGCAGATTTGGAGCAGACATGAAAGTTTCACTTATTAACGATGGTCCTGTTACTATAAATATAGATACTAAAAATAAAGAATAATCATTTTTTGTACTTTTGAAGTATGAAAATCCTGATCATTAACGGACCGAATTTAAACTTACTTGGAAAAAGAGAACCAGATGTATATGGATCAACATCTTTTGAAGAATATTTCAAAACTATAAAAACGAAGTATAAAAAAGTAAAATTGGAGTATTATCAAAGTAATGTCGAAGGTGAATTAATTGATAAAATTCATTCAGTTGGTTTCAGCTATGACGGAATTATAATTAATGCCGGTGCCTATACACATACATCCGTTGCATTAAGAGATGCGATTTCTGGAGTTGAATCACCAGTAATTGAAGTTCATATTTCAAATACGCACCAAAGAGAAGAGTTTCGTCATCATTCTTATATTTCACCAGTTTGCAAAGGAATAATTTTAGGTTTTGGTTTGGACTCCTACCGTTTGGCAATTGAAAGCTTTTTGAATTAGTATTCCCATTAGACAACTCAAACACGCTGTTGCGCCTAAAGCCCCTCCATATCCATTGAAATACGGATAAATAAAATAAAAAATTATTGCAAACAATACGCTGGATACAATGACAGCTATCCAACCTAAGGTTCTATCATTTGACATACCAACAAACGAAGCTCCATAAAAAACTATGGGAACTAATGCTATGAAACCTGAAAAAGGAAGTATTTGTAAAGGAACAGCTACAATAAAAGCAGGAATAGCGGAAGCCTTAATGGGCCCATACCCCCTTTTATTATTAAGCCAATAGGTTAGAATTGTTCCAAAAAGAGAAGTAATTATAATAAACAGCAACATTTTATTGGATGACAATTCACCTGTCGGATTAATAGAAAAACATTCATCAAACACCTCATTTAAAAATGATTTTTCCCTGCCAAGTAGTATCGGAAACAACATAGCACCAAAGCCTATTGATCCTAACTTACCTCCTATTCCATTAAAATTTTCCTTTAAGAAATAAAATAAATTCCCTCCAGTTACTATGATCAAACATACTACATATAACTCTTCAACATGAAAATCCGAAACCATTCCAGCAAAGGATCCTGAATAAACAGCAGCCGAAAAAAAATGGAAATCTTTTAATCGAAAAAAGGAGAAAATCATCCCCACCAAAGCCGATGCATAAACCGGAGTTACTGAAAAAAAATCAACTGCCTGAGCAGTTAATACATAACCAATCCCAAATGATATTAAAGTAAAAAAATACTCTTTTACATTAAATTTAACAGGTGTGTACTTAAAAAAAATGTATGAAAGTAATGGAACAAAGCCAAATCCATACAACAAGCCAAAACTGTTTAATACAATACCAGATAGAAACATCAAATGAATGCCCCCGAATAAAATTACAGGAATGATTTTATGGAACATTACAAGAGATATTTTGCGACTATGGGCATCCTTCTACCCATTCCAAAGGCCTTATGACTTATCCTTAAAACTGGCGGTGTTTGATAACGTTTGTACTCACTTGAATTTACCATTCTTAAAACCCGATTAACTACATTTTCATCAAATCCCATTTTCAGAAGTTCTTTTGGTCCTTTTCTATTTTCTATATATTCAAATAAAACTTTATCTAAAACAGTATAATCCGGCAAGGAATCAGAATCTTTTTGGTCTGGTCGAAGTTCAGCTGAGGGTGATTTTGTGATAGAGTTTTCAGGTATAATCTCAGCATCTTTATTGATGTATCTGGCCAATTCAAAAACCTCTGTTTTATATACATCCCCCAATACGGATAATCCTCCGCACATATCACCATATAAGGTTCCATAACCCACAGCTGCTTCACTTTTATTTGAAGTGTTCAACACTATATGTCCGAATTTATTGGATATTGCCATCAATAAGACCCCTCGTGCTCTCGCTTGTAAATTTTCTTCAGCTAATCCAAATGGCAAATCCTTAAAAAGTGGCTTTAATTTTTCGTTGTATATCGAATATATCTCTTCAATAGATACTATTTCATATTGAGACCCAAGATTTTCACTTAATTTTCTTGCATCATCAATTGAATGACTTGAAGAATATTGAGAAGGCATTAATACTCCATAAACATTGTCATTCCCCAATGCTCTTGCTGCTAGAGCAAAAGTGACCGCAGAATCAATTCCTCCACTCAACCCAACAATTGCTTTTTTAAATCCTAATTTTCTGAAATAATCTTTTATGCCCATTACTAAAGCATTGTGAATCAATTGGATTTTACTACCCGATTGTACCTCTCCCTGGGAAAATTCTCCATTTGTCAATTCTGCCTCCAACAATTGTTCATTGAAAAAAGAACTCTGTTTGACAACCTCCCCATTTGAATTCATAAAAAAAGAACCACCATCAAAAATCAATTCGGTCTGAGCACCCACATGATTGCAATACACAATAGGCAATTCTGTTTTTTCAGCATTTTCTTTGAGGACTTTTTTACGTTCTTTGTCCTGTTTATATGAAAATGGTGAAGCTGAAATATTCACAATAATTTCTGCGCCTAATTCTTTTAATTTAATGGCGGGAGTTTGAATATAAAGAGGATTATTTCCTATATTCCAAAGGTCTTCACAAATTGCTACACCGACGTTTTTTCCGCCAATTTCAACTATGCAAAACTCTCTGCTTTGCTCAAAATAACGATATTCATCAAAAATATCATATGTAGGCAAAAGCGTTTTATTAATAACCTTTTGAATTTCTCCATTGGAAAGTACATAAGCAGAATTAAACAAAGGTTTTCCTTTGCCCATTTCATTTTTACTTGGACCCCCTATTATTACTGTAATATCTTTTGTTTTTTTTGCAATTGATTGAATGCTGGAAACACACTTACTTATAAAATCATTAAATTCTAAAAAATCTCTCGGGGGATAGCCACAAATCGCCAATTCAGGAAATACCACCAGATCGTTTCCTGATTTAATGGCTGACTTAATATATTGAATTATTTTGTCATGATTAGATTCAAAATTTCCAACATGAAGATTAAGCTGAGCGATTGCAATTTTCATATTACAAAGATAAAACAGAACTAACAAGTATGCATAAATTAAAAAAGAGAGTGTGTAACCACACTCTCTTTTTCTATAATTGTTTTTTCATTAAAACTGAACCCCCAGTTGAAGAGCAATATAATTTAAATTTGTTGCTCGTTTAAACGCATCTCCGCTATCATAATTAATTGAGGCAGAGTTTGTCTTCAAAATATTAGTAAAACCTAAGTTACCATTTAAACCAAGCAATAAGGAAGTATTACCCGCTACATTCCATTCAACACCAGCTCCAAAATTTACGCCCCCCCTTAGAAAAAAGACTTCATCAATTGCATCCAGTGTAGTTTCATTACCTGAAAGTAGCGATTGGGTATCTCCATCGTTTAATGTCACTAAATTCTTTCGAGCAAAGGCCCCTGTAATAATATTTACTGTAGACCCGAATTCTCCATAATATGTTAAATATCCTATTTCAGGAGTCCTGAACTTAAATTTTAAAGGAATATCAACAGACTTAAAAACATACGATCTGGAATGAAGCCTGTAAGCTCTTTCACTCGTTTCAGTCCCGTTTGAAATGCTTACATAGTCTAATCCTAAGGTGTCTAAATATTCAACCTTACCGGTAGTTTGAGAAAAAATTAATCCTGATGCAATTGCTACATTTTTACTTAGTGAATACTCATAGTTGAGACCTCCTCCAATATGATACCCTAATCCTTTATTCTTTTTACCAGGTTTATTCACTCCAAAGTAGGCAACTCCAGGAGTTCCTTTTAATCCAAATCTATGCTTTCGAAACTCAGGACCAGTTGAAATGTCTTGTCCAAATACAGTGACACTCATGGTCAATATAACTAGTAAAGTGATAATTTTTTTCATCGTATTGAGTTTTAATAAAAAAATTTTCAAATAAAGTAAGCTATTGAAAGTTAAATTCTTTATCCATTAGCTAACTTTGCGAAATTAAGTAAAGCAGTTGATAGTTTTATGAAGAACGCAGTTATTTTATTTTTATTTACAATTAGTTTAATTTCTTGTTCAGAATCATCTTTAATAATTGATATTTCTGAAAGTAAATCATCATTGGATTATCGTCATTATGAACAAGATTTATTTAACATTAACACCGAAGATTTAAGTGGCTCATTAGATAAGCTGGCACCCAGATATCCGGTTTTTATCAACGGTAACTACAAAGACCCTACCAAACTCGTTCAACTGGAAAATTATCTACGGAACGATTTAAATATTAAACTATTTAATGACTGGGATTCCAAGATAGGTAACTACAACAAAATGAAAGAAGAATTAAATCTAGCATTTTCTCATTACAAGCATTACTTTCCGGATGACACTTTACCTATAGTTTACACCTACATCTCCGGAATTAATTATGAAGAACCCATTGTTGTGAATAAAAAAGAAATATTAATCGGAATTGATCTTTTTTATGGAGAAGATTACGAAGCTTACAACCAACTTCAGATTCCTAAATACATTTCTAAAAACAACAAATATGAATACATATCACCTGTTGTTGTAAGAGCTTTCGCTCAAAAAAAGTTTGCAAGTTGTATCCATGGAGAAACTCTACTTGACAATATGATTGGACTTGGAAAACTTGAATACTTTGTTGAAGCTATGATGCCAAAAGTAATGGACTCAATACGATTTCAATTTACAACCAATCAAATGATATGGTGTTATAGTCATGAAGAGTCTTTTTGGAAACATCTTGCTTTAAAAAAATACTTGTTTTCAAAAGATTATCGCACGTATAAAAAATTTATTCAACACGGACCTTTTGTATCCTCATTAGAAAGAGATTCTCCCGGAAGAGCTGGTATTTTTATAGGTTATAGAATAATTAAAGACTACATGGATAAAAATCCGGATGTTAGTTTAAATGAATTAATGACAAATACAGATTTTACAACTATTTTTAGAGACTCAAAATATAATCCATAGAGTATTAAGTATGAAAAAAGAAATCAAATTCACAGTTACTTTAGATGAAAACCATATTCCTGAAAAACTGGAATGGACAGCATCGGAAGGCGGAGGTCTTTCTCAAGAAGAAATTAAAGCATTGATGATTTCAGTTTGGGATGGAAATGAAAAAGTAGCTAAACGCGTTGATCTATGGACCAAAGAAATGATGGTAGATGAAATGAAATATTTTCATTTTCAAACTTTAATGACTCTCGCAGATTCACTGGAACAATCAACCAAAGAAAATGTAGTAGCGGATAAGATTCGTAAGTTCGGAATGGAAATTGGAAAAGAAATGGAAATTCTGACAAAATAACGCAATCTCAGAAACAAATAACACAAAATGTTCTTTGGCTATTCAAAATCATAAAAAAATAGTGTTATGGGGTATAATATTCTTTTTTAATGTATTTATCATTCAGGGTTTAATAGTTACTTTTACACTAACCGATTGTCTTAAGACCGTTTACCAGTCATGCAATAACCTATGATTCCAAAGGAAACAGTAGATAAAATAATTGATGAATCTCGAATCGATGAGGTTATTGGTGACTTTGTTGCCCTAAAAAAACGAGGTGTTAATCTTCTTGGTCATTGTCCTTTTCACAATGAGAAGACACCATCCTTTACGGTTTCTCCAGCGAAAGGAATTTATAAATGTTTTGGATGCGGCGTTTCCGGAAATGCTGTGAATTTTGTAATGGAGCATGAACAAATGTCATACCCGGAGGCACTAAAATACCTCGCAAAGAAGTATAATATAACAGTAGAGGAGAAAGAAATTAGTGAAGATGAAAAACGAAAAATGGACAAAAGAGAGTCCTTATTTTTAGTCTCAAAATTTGCAAAAGAACAATTTATAAAAAACCTAAACGAAACAGATGAGGGAAAATCTGTAGGATTAGGATACTTCAAAAGGAGAGGCGTCTCTTCCGAAATGATAGAAAAGTTTGGATTGGGCTATTCCTTTGAAGAGCGTAATCACTTCACAAAAATTGCCATTGAAAAGGGATATAAAAAAGAAAATTTAATTGATTCAGGTCTGACCTCCGAAAGAAACAACCAACTATACGACCGATTTTTCGGAAGAGTAATATTTCCAATTCACAATCTATCAGGCAGAACCATTGGTTTTGGNGCCNGAATTCTTCAGGCCAATAAGAAATCAGCAAAATACCTGAACTCTCCTGAAACTGACATTTATCATAAAAGTGATGTNTTATATGGATTGTATNTCGCAAAAAGATCAATAATTCAACACAACAATTGTTTTTTAGTTGAAGGATATACTGATGTAATATCATTGCACCAAAAAGAAATTGAAAATGTAGTAGCTTCCAGTGGAACTTCCTTAACNAANGGACAAATTAAATTAATAAAGCGTTTTACNCCCAATATAACTGTTCTGTANGATGGTGATGAAGCAGGAATCAAGGCCTCTTTCAGGGGAATTGATTTAATTTTGAAAGAAGGTATGAATGTTAAAGTCGTTACCTTTCCTGATGGGGAAGATCCNGACAGCTTTGCAAAATCACATACACGCAGTGAACTCGACGAATACATAAAAGAACATAAACAGGATTTTATCAANTTTAAAACTTCAATTCNGTTAAAAGAGGCCCAAAACGATCCGATTAAAAGAGCAGAACTAATTAAAGACGTTGTTCATACTATTGCAATAATACCAGACATGATTGTTCGNTCGGTATACACACAAGAAGCATCAAAATTACTAAATATTGGAGAGCANAATCTTGTTAATGAACTCAACAAAATNAGAAGGATAAATTTTGAAAAGGAACAAAGAGGNAAAGNNAATNCTGCCGTTTCCAGCTCTAATTTCAACCCTCCTTTACAAAATTANACGCCCANTAATAACCAGNACAGGTCTACAGAAAATGGCCGNTTAACAAATGACAACAAAAAGAAATCGTCCACACANGAAAATANATACCATGAAGCATATCTATTAAGACTATTGCTGAAGTATGGACATTTTGAAATTTCANTAGACGATCCTNANCTTGATGCAGAATCAAACCAAAGTGTTCAACAACCTANAAAGCAATACCAAGTATCTGTTGCCCAAATGGTTATTGAAGACATTTCACATGATGAAATTGAATTTGAAAATCCTCAACATAAATTAATCTGGGAAACATTTAAAATGAAATTTTATGAAGGAGAAATTCCAACTGAAAAGTTTTTTTTACAAAGCAGTGAAGCAAATTTAGTAAAACAGGTAATTGAAATTACAGAAGAAAGACACATACTAAATGATTGGGAAAAACATAAAATTTATGTAACTACCGAGCAAGAGAAAATTAAATTAGCAGTAACAGTAGCGTTAAACAGGNTAAAACTAGGAAAAATAAAACAAGAAATTAATGANGTTAATGCGAAAATAAAATCATTTACATCTGCAGATGAAATCAATGATTTATTAATTCATTTAAGTCTTTTAAACCAGGCAAAATTAACTTTATCTATAGCCCTGGGAAGAAATTTATGATTTACGTNAGGTAACAAGAAACTTAATNTATCTAATTTCTCTATTGATCTCTCCTGATTANNTCTTCCATAATTTATTAATTCAAAGCAAGTTATTCAGAGTACTTTTCCCGAATAAGAATCTTAATTAATTCTCTTCTTAAAACTAAATCTGTCAATCCAACAAAGTCGATCCCTGAATCTGANATTTGGGTTTTCATGTCTATNTCAGGAATATCAATCCGATGCATAAACTGAAAAAACAAATTCGTATTTGTATCAAAAACTTGTTCCAGNAATCGTTCAANAAGAANAGGCAAAAGTTTACTTTTATCGAAAGTGATAAGCTTCAGCTNGATATCAAAATCATCATCATTCAGATCTTTGGATAATTGACTTTTTAATTNTTCAAAATAGCGCNTCTGATTCAGGTATTNAAAATTATCNTTNATGTAAGGAAAAGTCATNAGGAAGATCTTTTCATTAAATCTTCGGCAAACCTGATAATTTTATTTTTTGCACCTTCCAAGGATTCAATTTGATGTAAATTATCAATNGCCTTTGTATAATATTCATTCATCAAATCAAANGCAAGAATATCAACATGTAACTTTTTGTANAGAGCTTTTACTGATTCTACTTTTTCTTCTGNATCAAAAACCTTTTCCGACACTCTACCTTGCAATTCTCCACTGGAATCAATTTCCAAAGCCTTTAACATCATAAAAGTTTTTTTATTGGANATAATATCTCCTCCNACTTGNTTACCGAATTTTTCAGGATCACCAAAGCAGTCTAAATAATCGTCCTGCAATTGAAATGCTATTCCAAGATTTACCCCAAATTCATAAATTAAATCTGCTTCATGCTCATTTGCATTAGCCACCAANGCTCCTATTTTAAAAGCTCCCCCAACNAATACAGAGGTTTTTAATCGAATCATATTGATATATTCGTCTATGGTCACATCTTCCCTTGTCTCAAAATTCATATCCAATTGTTGCCCTTCACATACNTGAATAGCTGTTTGATTAAATACTTTTAAGATTAGAGAAAGATTTTCATATTCTCCCTCCAGAAAATGATTGTATACCTCAATTAATAAGGTATCACCTGAAAGAATCGCAATATTGTTATTCCATTTTTTATGNACGGTTTCTTTTCCTCGTCTTAAGGGTGCTTTATCCATAATATCATCATGGATTAANGTGAAATTATGAAATACTTCTATTGCCTTTGCAGCCGGAATTGCTTTTTTAATATCTCCGGAAAACAACTGAGTTGACAAAAGCGTAGTTACAGGACGNAATCNTTTACCCCCAAGCTGAATCATGTAATTCATAGGTTCATACAACTCAGANGGATNTCCNTTATAACTTGTTTGTTCTATTTCATCNTGAACAAGAGAAATAATATCNTGGTACTCCAAAATNGCCAAGGNTTTATTTNTTTATNTTAAATTGAGGGCTTGCTAATAATTTTTTGATTCCTTCATCAATNGTTATTAAATCACGCCCNANCAACTCTCTCATTTTTGTATTATCNGGACATCTTCTTGCCATATCTCCATCNTTTAAAGGAGGNAAATGAANAATCTTNGAAGAAGAATTTGTAGCATCAATTATTTTTTGAGCCANGTCNATNATTCNTATTTCATGCTCACCTCCNATATTAANGACGTCATTAATTATNTTTTCATCNTANANAG
This sequence comes from Flavobacteriales bacterium, assembly GCA_002720635.1. Lineage (GTDB taxonomy): Bacteria > Bacteroidota > Bacteroidia > Flavobacteriales_C. Next base: position 79,072 of record PBJD01000025.1, read on the forward strand.
CTTTTAAACAGGCATCAACGTTATCATCNCAAAAACAAAAAGTTCTGGTTTGAGAACCGTCNCCGTANATNGTGATATCNTCACCATTTAANGCNTTATAAAGAAACNTNGACATTACAAAATCATCNCTTTGTTTAGGNCCATANGTATTNAAAAANCNAAATATTGTNTANTNCANNCCANACTCCTGNNNGTANGANCTTAAAAAAGCCTCTCCAATNTTCTTTACTACNGCNTATGGAACTTTTGAATTTAATGGNGTTGTTTGTTCATGNTGCGGTANNTCNACAGGNTCTCCATAAACNTCAGANGAAGNAGAGAAAAANACACGTTTAACTCCAGTACTTTTGGAAAGNTTTAATACATGCTTAAACCCTTCAATATCTCTCAANACTTTTACNGGATATTCNTGGGTTCTTTGAACACCNACTAAAGCNGCATANTGAAANACATAGTCAAATTTTTTCCCNANCATTATTTCCGCTATNTCACGATACTCATTNACATCAGCCTTAACAAAACGCCAATTATNCNTNGGNAAATGATGNGGTAATTTATCTTGACTTCCAGTAGANAAATCATCTACTATAACCACATAATTTNCCTTATTGGNNATCAANTTTTCAGCCAATACACTTCCAATAAAACCAGCTCCNCCNGTAANTAAAATCCTNGTCATTTTANAANATTTTCCATATANANTCCATACCCACTCTTTTTTAAAGGNTGNGCCAACTNNAATANTTGNTCTTNATTAATAAANCCCATTCNANAAGCNACNTCNTCAATACAACCNATNTTNAGNCCNTGACGNTCNTCNATTACCTGAACATATTGACCNGCTTGCATCAANCTNGAAAANGTACCTGTATCCAACCANGCNGTNCCNCTATTCATNACACTCACCTTNANCTTNCCTCTTTTNAAATANTCTGCATTAACNTCNGTNATTTCATANTCTCCNCNANTTGATGGNTGNATATTNTTNGCNATTTCNACAACGTNATTATCGTAAAAATACAANCCNGGAACAGCATANTTCGANTTTGGTGACTTNAGGNTTCTCNTCNATNGANNTTGCNTGCATANNTTCATCAAATTCNACCACACCATATCTTTCAGGGTCGGAAACATGGTATGCATAAACAACACCACCATCTGGAGTATTATTAGATTGCAGTAAACTTGACATTCCAGAACCATAAAAAATATTATCTCCTAATACTAATGCAACATTATCATCGCCTATAAATTCTTCTCCTAAAACAAAAGCCTGAGCAAGACCATTTGGCTCATGCTGAACAACATATTCAAAACTGCAACCGATTCTACTGCCATCTCCCAGTAATTTCTGAAAGGATTCTTGATCATGGGGCGTAGTAATAATTAAAATTTCATTAATCCCTGCCAGGAGTAATGTGGATAAAGGATAATAAATCATTGGTTTATCGTAAACAGGCATTAACTGTTTACTTACAGAAAGTGTTAACGGATGCAATCTTGATCCCGACCCTCCAGCTAGAATAATCCCCTTCATACTAATTCTAATTTTTATCAGCCCTTTCGGCTTTAATTGTTATGAACTTGTCTAACGTTAACAACAAGCAAGGTAATAAAATTAAATTGGATAACATGGCAACCAAAAGTGTTAATGCAACCAGTACTCCAAGCGCGATGGTTCCACCAAATTCAGAGGCGATAAAAATTCCAAAACCAAAAAACAACACAACAGATGTGTAAAACATACTTAACCCCGTCTCTTTCAATGCATTAATAACAGATATTTTTATATCTCCATTATTACTGGAAAGTTCCTGGCGATATTTAACCAGGAAGTGAATAGTATCGTCAATCGATATTCCGAAAGCGATGCTAAAAACTAAAATTGTTGAAGGTTTTAAGTTTATACCAAAATAACCCATTATCGCTGCTGTTACAAATAAAGGCAGAATATTAGGGAGTAAGCTAATTAATACCATCCTGAAGTTTTTGAACATTAATCCCATTAAAGTAGAGATAATAAGTACAGTCAATAATAAAGACATGATCAAATTGGAAATTAACGTTTCAACACCTTTAGCTACAATTACTCCAATCCCCGTGAAAGAGTAACTGAACTTCTCTTGTTTAAATATCTTTTCAATTTTGGGAGCTAATTCCTTCATTAGACTTTTTGTTCTATTTGTTCCCACATCTTTCATTTTAAAGCCAATTCTCAATTGACTGCCATCTTTGGAAATAAATGCACCCAACATCTCAGAAGAAGAATCTTTAGATTTAGATGCATATTGATTAATAAAACCCAATTCCAACTTGGTAGGTAATGTAAACTCTTTTTCCTCTCCTCCCCAAAGTGCCTGTTTACTGTATTTAATAACATCAAGCATGGACATTGGTCTTGAAAACTCATCATATGAATCTAATAAATCATAAAGTTTTTGAACCTTTTTAAGTGTTTGTATTTTTAAAACCTTACCTTTTACCTGCTCACTATTAATATTCGCCACAGAATACCCGGCTTGCTTGCATAGATTATCTATTTGACCAACATAATTACCGTTTTTTTTGGTTACGATTGTATAAACTCCTAAACTATCAGAATTAACATATTTTACATACGGAAGATTTGTTAAGACCTTTTCAGGTATTGAATCTTTTGATTCTAAAGTAATTTTTTGTCCAACTCCTGCTCGTAAAATGATTTCAAATGGAACGACTCCATTAAATTTTGATTCATAATAGTTTAAATCAACCATTACAGGGTGATCTTCTGGCATATCATCTACAACAAGAGCATTATTATCCAGCTGACTCAAACCAAACCCTGTTGTTCCGGCAATAAAAATCATTACTACATACACTGTTCCTCTATAATTTTTACAAATATTAACGAACCAATCAATAAGCGAATTTGTCCATTTATAATCCAAATGCTTGTAATGCTTTTCAAGTGGCGGAGATAAGTAACTATATATTATAGGTAATAATAAAATAGACAGAACAAAAACACCCATTATACTTATAGAAGCAATGATTCCAAACTCCTTAAGAATATCGCTTGATGCAAAAATGAAAGTAGCAAAACCACTTGCTGTTGTAATGTTAGTCATGAAAGTTGCTCCTCCAATTTTTTGAATTACACGTTTAAGTGCTAAGGCCTGAGAATTATGGTCTCGGTATTCATCAAAATATTTGTTGATTAAAAAAATACAGTTTGGAATACCTATTACAATAACAAGGGGGGGCACTAAGCTGGTAAGTATATTAATATTAAATTCTAAACTGGTAAAATATCCATGCTCTGCTAATCTATTTAAAAACCCTAAAGTTCCGAATAACCAAACAACTCCAACACTAACAATTAACAAAGAAACGAAAACAGCTCGCGGCGCTCTTAAAAAGAAATATAATAAAAGCGCAGTCAACAGAAAAGCCAGACTTATAAACAAAAGAATTTCATTGCGAACCTGGGAACTTAATTTTGCACGTATGTAAGGCATTCCTGAATAATTAAATTCAATATTATTTTCCTGCGCAAACTGATCAATTTGTTCAGTTAGAGAAAGAACATGCTTATTTCTTCGAACTGTCGCCAAGGAATCTGCATTCAAAGAAATTGCAAGGAGCGAAATATCAGATTGGGGTAGATATAAAATACCCTCATAAAATGGTTGATTGTGCAACAAATCGATAGCTGAATCAATTTGCAATTGAGTTTCAGGACGTTTATTAAATACTTTTTCGAGTTTAAATGATTTCGTTTCTTTATCCAGTTTTAAATAACGAAAATTAGTTACTGAAAACACACTATCTACGGCAACTACTTTCTGAATATTTTGACAAAAATCATAATAGTTCTGAAACTTACTCAACTCAAATAAACTCGAATCCTCTGTTGAAACTAAATACACATTGTCATTAACGCCAAAAGTTTCTTTGAATTCTTGAAAAACAATTGATGTTGAATCTCCAACAGGAAGCAATCTTGACAAATCATAGGACACCTTATTGTATCCTAAATTTGTCGCTAAAAATCCAGTTACAAGCAAAAGTGAAGCTATAACCCAAATTCGATGCCTTAAAATAATATGAGATATTCTATTCCACATAAACAAGGTCAAGCTAACAAAAATAGAAACTATTATCCATAAATATAAGAATAAGCCATTGAGGTTATGAACAAAAAAACCGACTGTTAGATAAAAAGTCGGTCATAATAAAATGTTTTTCATTTCTTATTTAATGCTCCATGTATTTGGACCTTCAAGTAAAGCGTCTAAATCGGGTAATCCTTTTGCTTCAATATGTTTATCAATCTGTGTTTTAACTCCATTTTCATAAACGTGTCGTTCTTCTTGATAAAATATTCCAAATGGTCTCGGCAATCCACCCTCTTCTCTTGGATCATCAAAAAACCTTGTAAGAATAGAAGCCTTTACTCGATCATGCTTATCGTGAATCCATATTTTGGATTCATCAACTTTATCGACACTAACAATTGTTGGCGTGAAATCATCCAAAACAACTGCCTTTTCCTTTTTTGCTCCAAAAAGTAAAGGTTCACCATGCTCAACAAAAATTGTATTATCTGGTTTTGTTGTTCTCTCTGTCAGAGGCAAAAATGCTCCATCATTAAAAATGTTACAATTTTGATAAATCTCAACAAGAGCAGTTCCTTTATGTTTCTGCGCTTCATTCAAAATAGTTCTCATGCTTTTTGGATCTCTGTCCATAGTTCGGGCCACAAAAGTTCCGTCCGAGCCCAAAGCTAAAGAAGCCGGATTAAATGGGTGGTCAATTGAACCAAAAGGTGTCGATTTAGTGACCTTTCCTTTTTCAGAAGTAGGCGAATATTGTCCTTTAGTTAAACCGTAAATTTGATTATTAAACAAAAGTACATTAACATCAATGTTTCTTCTCAATAAATGAATAAAATGATTGCCACCAATAGAAAGTGCATCACCATCTCCGGTAACCATCCACACATTTAAATCCGGACGAGCCACTTTTAATCCAGAGACAAATGCAGGTCCTCTTCCATGAATACTGTGCATACCGTATGTATCCATATAATATGGAAAACGAGATGAACAACCAATTCCAGATATAAAAACTGTTTTATCCTTATTTAATTCAAGTTCCGCACATACACCTTGAACCTGCTTTAAAATTGAATAATCACCACATCCAGGACACCATTTTACATCCTGATCAGAGGCATAGTCTTTTGCTGTTATTTTCTTTGCTTTAACATCTGTCATCACAATACATTTAGGCCAGAACCTCTTTTACCTTATCCACAACTTCTTCAGTTGCAAATGGCAATCCTTTTATTTTATTTAACCCCTGAGCATCAATTAAAAATTTATCTCTGATAATTTTGATAAATTGCCCATTATTCATCTCTGGCATTATCACATATTTAAAATTAGACAAAACATCTTTTGTGTTTTTCGGAAGTGGATTTAAATATCTGACATGCGCATGAGAGACATTTAATCCTTCTTCTATCAACTGTCTGGCAGCTGTTTTAACAGCTCCATAAGTTGAACCCCAGCTATACAACAAGACATCTCCCGAATCTTCACCGGTTTCAATAATTTGTTCAGGTATATTATCTGCAATTTTATCCACTTTTTCCTGACGAATCTTAACCATTTTCTCGTGATTATCCGGATCATAGGAAACATTGCCTGTTTCAAAATCTTTTTCCAGACCGCCTATTCTATGAGCTAAACCTTCTGTTCCAGGAATGGCCCATGGTCGAACAAGTTTTTCATTCCTTTTGTACGGCAAAAATTCTGAATCTTCTTCTTCTCTTGGCGAAGCAAATTTAAATTCAATATCTGGTAAATTATCTGATTTTTGAACTTCCCAGGGCTCGGAACCATTTGCAATATAACCATCCGTTAATAAAAACACAGGAGTCATATGTTCAATCGCTATTCTGCAAGCTTCAAAAGCACTATCGAAACAGTCTTTGGGAGATTGTGCCGCAATAACCGGGACAGGTGATTCACCATTTCTTCCATACATGGCTTGAAATAAATCAGCCTGCTCAGTTTTTGTAGGTAATCCTGTCGAGGGACCTCCTCGCTGAACATTCACAATAACAAGCGGCAATTCAAACATACCCGCTAAACCAATTGCTTCTCCTTTTAAAGCAATTCCCGGACCTGATGAGGTCGTAACTCCCAATGCTCCTCCAAATGCAGCACCTATAGTAGAGCAAATACCCGCAATCTCATCTTCAGCCTGAAAAGTTTTGACACCAAAATTTTTATACTTGGACAAAAAATGAAGAATATCTGAAGCCGGAGTTATAGGGTAAGTTCCACAAAACAATTCCAAACCTGTTTTTTGACTTGCAGCGATTAGTCCAATTGCAGTAGCCTGATTACCCATGATATTTCTATAAGTCCCCGGCTTAATATTTGCAGGTTTAACTTCAAATCGAGATGCAATTGCCTCTGCCGTATCTCCATAATGATATCCTGCTTTTAACACAGCAATATTTGATTCAATCAATTCCGGCTTTTTGGCAAACTTAGCTTCGATAAAATTAATCGTATTGTCCAATTTCCTGTTGTACATCCAATACAGGAATCCCAGAACGAACATATTTTTGGATCGGTCAACAATCTTATTGCTTAGACCAGACTCCTTTAATGTTTCACGAGTGATTTTAGTAACATCAACTTCATGAATTTTATACCCATCTAATGTTCCATCAGTAAGAGGGGATGTACCATCTTCATATTTGGCAAGACGTAAGTTCTTTTTATCAAAACCTGCAATATTGGCAATAACAATTCCTCCCTTCTTGAGAGATTGTAAATTTGATTTTAATGCGGCAGCATTCATTACTACTAATACATCCGCTCGATCACCAGGCGTATATAACTGAATACTTCCAAAATGCAACTGAAATCCTGAAACCCCGGCAACGGTTCCTTGAGGAGCTCTAATTTCCGCCGGGAAATTGGGGAAAGTACTAATATCATTACCTACCAGCGCAGCTGTATCCGTAAACTGTCCTCCAGTTAACTGAATACCATCTCCTGAATCACCGGCGAATAATATCGTTACCTCATCTTTTATTTCATTTGTCATTCGCGACATGTTAATTGTGAGGGGTTCTAAATGCAGAATAAACCTCAATATTTTTTAATGCAATTCAATGAATTACATGTTTTCTAAATTCTTCAATCTGCAAAAATAACACTAATCCCCTAATTACAGAATATTTAGGGTGTTTTTAAATCATTTGTTAATTTACTGCTAAATTGATAACAACAATAGACTTAATCTCTGGAGCTTCTCTTAAAATATTCTCTTCTATTCCAGACTTAAAAGTCATATTGCTCATGGAGCAGGAACTACAATTCCCTAAAAACTCTAATTTCAACACTCCATCTTCCGACAATTCAACAATTTTAACGTCGCCACCATCAGATTGCAAAAATGGGCGAACTTTACCCAAACCAACTTTGACTTTAGACAATATTTCCTGTTTATTCATCGATTCAAATTGTATTAATTATTTAACTTGACCAACTTTGTTGGTCCAAGTGTTCTATTCCTGTTTTCTGTAGCTTTATCCACCTCTAAAACCAATTCTTTAAAAGCAACTGCCTGAGGAGTTGTTTCTTGTAAAATTGCAGGTCTACCGGCTTCTCCTGCCTCGCATATACTTTGAACAAGAGGTATTTGCCCCAATAATTTCACGCCCAACTGCTCTGCCAATTGAGCTCCTCCTTCTTTTCCGAAAATATAGTACTTGTTATTTGGAAGTTCTGCCGGTGTGAAATAAGCCATGTTTTCGACAATACCGAGCACTGGAACATTTATATTTTCCAATTGAAACATTCCAACCCCTTTCTTGGCATCTGCTAAAGCAATTCCCTGAGGAGTAGAAACCACAACTGCTCCTGTAACAGGGACGGTTTGAACTAAACTCAAGTGAATATCTCCTGTTCCTGGAGGTAAATCAATCAATAAATAATCTAAATTACCCCAATAAGTATCCATAAACATTTGACGCAATGCTTTGCTGGCCATTGGACCTCTCCAGACAATAGCCTGGTTTGCGTCAGCAAAAAAGCCAATGGACAATAGTTTAACCCCAAAGCTCTCTATAGGTTTGATGAAATTTTTACCATCAATATCAACTGTAGATGGTTTTTCATTCGCAACATCAAACATTAAAGGCATACTTGGCCCATAAATATCTGCATCAACCAATCCAACGCTATAACCAAGCTCAGCCAGACCAACGGCTATATTTGAAGTAATCGTAGATTTCCCAACTCCACCTTTACCGGATGATACTGCAATAATGTTTTTTACACCAGGAAGTATCTTCCGTTGATCAGGCTCACGATCCTGAGGTAATGGAACTACGTCTACAACAACGCTAATGTCCTTTGAAATAAAGCGATGAATAGCAAATTCACAAGCCTCTTCCATTTTTTTTCGGCTATGCATTGCCGGGTTGTGAACCTTTACTGAAAAAGTAAGCAAACCCTCCTCACAAACAATATTCTCAACCAAGTTCAGCTCTACAATATTTTTTTTCAGATCTGGCTCCTGGACAGAACTCAACGCTTCTAATACCTTTTCTTTACTTGGAATCATATCCTTATTTAGAATTAATCTATGTAAAAATACGCATTTGATATGAATTGTTTATTGATATCTTTTTCAAAAAAGTTTATGAACACATAGGAATATTCTTTCTGAGCTGCCTTTCACCAAAAAACTTAGTCTGAAAAGTCATAAATTAACTGATATTTATTTTAAAGTATTCCGCGTTTAAAATAATATCTATATCATAGTTTTTATTAACCGAGGTTTGTATTATCTTTGCATTCGTATTTCATGGTTGCGTGGCCGAGTGGCTAGGCACAGGTCTGCAAAACCTGCTACGGCGGTTCGATTCCGTCCGCAACCTCAGAAAAGGAGCTCTGAAGAGCTCCTTTTGTTTTTTAGGACTTTTTTGAAGAGCTCAAAAAAATTAGATACGTATAAAGTTGAGAAAAGAGTAACCGATTTATTTAACAAATAGTTGTAATTTTGCGGCATGTTAGTTGAGGTTTTAAAATCCAAAATTCACAGAGTAACTGTTACTGAAGCAGACTTAAACTACATTGGAAGTGTTACCATAGATGAAGATATTATGGACGCTGGAAATGTTATTGAAGGTGAAAAAGTGCAAATTGTTAACATTAATAATGGCGAGCGCCTGGAAACATATGTTATAAAAGGAGAAAGAGGTTCTGGAAATGTTTGCCTGAACGGACCTGCTGCCAGGAGAGTCGCTGTTGGAGATATTATTATCATTATTGCTTATGCTCAAATGGATTTTGAAAAAGCAAAAAACTTCAAACCAACCATTGTGTTCCCTGATACGTCTACCAATAAACTAAAGTAATTGTCGAGCAAAAAAAAAATTGAAAAGAAAATTCAAACTCTCAAAGAGGCGAAAAATACTGTTAAAGACTGGGTTTTACAAAATGACACCATTGTATTTACAAATGGATGCTTTGATATTTTGCACTTAGGACACCTTGATTACTTATCAAAAGCTAGAGATCTGGGTAGCAAATTAATCGTTGGAGTTAATTCTTCAAGTTCTGTTCGAAAATTAAAGGGTCCTTCAAGACCGATAAACTCTACAAAATCGAGATCTAATCTATTGGCGGGCTTTGAGTGTATTGATTTAGTGGTAGTCTTTAATGAAGAAACTCCACTTAATCTAATTAATGAATTAAAACCCAGTATACTGGTAAAAGGAGGAGATTACACAATTGAAACAACAGTTGGAGCAAGAGAAGTTTTAAATTCCGGAGGTAATGTAAAGATCATTCCGTTTCTCGAAGGTTATTCAACCAGTAAAATTGTAACCAAGATTCAAAGTTTTAGTAAAACTTAAATTGTTTGTATATTCACATCATCAATTGCTTTGTCATGAAAAAATACATCTACATAATCATAATAACATTTTTTAGCTCAACCGTATTGATTTCCTGTAGCAAGAAAAACAAAGCACATATACTTGGTGAATGGATATTACTTACTAAACCTGTTGATGGCATAGACTACAGATGGCATTTTAAAGAAAGTAAAGTATACATAATAGCAACAGACGGCAATGATAATGAACCTCCAACAGGAGAACTTGACACATGCAACCTCGGGCCATACGTACTGAAAAACGGTGTATTAACTATTGCGTTAGAACAAGGTTATTGCAGACAGATGTTGTATTCCGGAGATTGGGATATTCAGGTAATCACACAATCCTATTTGACAATTCGTCAACAAACATCCAGCGGGCCTGAATGGTATGAATTTGAAAAGGCTATAAAGGAATAAAGTTGGCCAAAAAAAAAACAACATTTGTCTGTCAAAGTTGTGGAAACCAATCAGCCAAATGGCTTGGTAAATGCCCCCAATGTGGTGCATGGAATACATTTATGGAAGAAATTGTTTCAACATCATCTTCAATCCATAGCGCCAAAAACAGTTACCGAAGTTCTAAAAAAGTGAAATCCCTAAGTGATGTTGAACCCCTCACTCAAAAAAGATTAGTTTTTTCAGATAATGAATTAAACCGTGTTTTAGGAGGCGGTGCAATTCCCGGATCATTAATTCTATTTGGCGGTGAACCGGGAATTGGAAAGTCTACCCTAATGCTTCAAGTAGCATTATTAAATCCTCAGTTTAAAGTTCTGTATGTTTCAGGAGAGGAAAGCGATGAACAGATAAAGACCAGAGCAGACAGAGTAAAATCAGAAATATCAAATAATATTTTCATTCTTACTGAAACTGATACTACAATTATAAAAAATGCGGCTGAAAATATTCAACCTGAAATATTAATTATTGATTCTATCCAGACACTTCATTCTGATAAGCTGGATTCAGCACCAGGAACAGTTTCACAAATCAGAGAATGTACGTTCGAAATTTTAGCATTTTCAAAAAGTTTGTCTTTACCAACATTTATAATCGGACATATAAATAAGGAAGGAAGTCTGGCTGGTCCGAAAGTTTTAGAACACATGGTAGATACCGTTCTTCAATTTGAAGGAGACCGAAATCATTTCTACAGAATTGTAAGAAGTATAAAAAACAGATTTGGTTCGACGAATGAGCTGGCTTTATATGAAATGCTGGAATCAGGACTAAAGCCGGTAAACGACCCTTCAAAAATACTAATATCCGCAAGAGAAGAAGATTTAAGTGGAATAGCAATAACAGCTAACCTGGAGGGAGTGAGACCTCTGATGATAGAAACACAAGCGCTGGTTTCAAGAGCTGCTTATGGAACACCTCAAAGATCCACAACAGGTTTTGATTCAAGAAGAATGAATATGCTTCTCGCTGTACTTGAAAAGAAATGCGGCTTCAAAGTTGGAATGGAAGATGTTTTTTTGAACATAACAGGAGGTATAAAAATTGAAGACCCGGCCTCTGACCTGGCAGTACTTTCCGCTATTGTATCCAGTAGAGAAGACATTCCTATTTCAAGTAAATTTTGTTTTTCGGGAGAGGTTGGCCTTTCAGGAGAAGTTAGACCCGTTCAAAAAATATCTGCACGAGTGTCAGAGGCTCAAAAACTTGGTTTTGAAAAAATATACATTTCAAAATACAATGATTTAAGCGCTCTAAACAACCTCGATGAAATAACTGTTTTTAAAGTAAAAAAAATAGAAGAGGTTTTCCGTGATCTTTTCAGATAAAAACGCTCTTCAACTTTCTCTAAAATTTAACGCATGATAAATTTAAACGTAAAGAATCCATTTACCTCTGATAAAATTGCAACAATAAATTTTACAGCCAAAAAGGAAGCTTTTAAGATGATTACCAGTGCACATGAATTGCACCTGGAATATCCTTCAGGCATGCCAAAGGAGCAAAGAATAAATATTCTTGAAAACCTGCATGTTTTGTTGCTCCAAAATAAAACCGAAATCATTAAGCTGAGTGTTTCCGAAGGCGGGAAACCAATTACAGACACCAAAGTTGAGATGAAACGCGCACTGGAAGGTGTGAAAATAGCCATCCAAGCAATTCGAAACATCAAGGGAGAAATGATTCCTATGGACCTGAATTCAGCAAGCAAGAATAAACTCGCCTATACTCAGAAGACGCCTATCGGGGTGGTATTTTCAATTAGCGCGTTTAACCATCCAATTAATTTAGCTATTCATCAAATTATTCCTTGTATAGCAGCAGGATGCCCGGTTATTTATAAACCTGCATTATCTACTCCACTTGTAAGTAAAAAAATAATTGAACTCATATACGAGGCAGGATTACCTAAAGAATGGTGTTCATACCTCTTGTGTGATAATGACACAACTGCAGAAATAGCAAAAAGCAATCAAATTGGCTATATCTCATTCATTGGATCGAGTGAGGTTGGTTGGTCTATAAAAGAAAACCTGGCACCTGGTGTGAAAATCACCCTCGAACACGGAGGAAATGCCCCTGTAATCTTAGCTAAAGATGCAAACTTAAATAAAGCAGTGCCTGAAATTGCTAAAGCAGGATTTTACCATGCCGGACAAGTATGCGTTTCTGCTCAAAGAGTATATGTTCATGAAAATATCCTTGACGCATTTATCTCTCAATTAAACCTTCAGGCACAGATACATAAAATAGGAAATCCTTCAAATGAAAACACACTTATCGGCCCTGTAATATCAAAATCCGCATTGGATAGAATTGATAATTGGGTGCAGCTTGCGATTAATGATGGAGCCAACTTAATTTGTGGTGGAAACAAACTTCAAAATAACTGTTATGAACCGACTGTGCTCTTAAACCCCAGCCATAAAAGCCTGGTTAGTTTAAAAGAGATATTTGGACCCGTGATATGTGTTTACTCTTTTAAGGAAACTCATGAAGCAATCACTTTAGCCAATAACTCTCCCTACATTTTTCAATCAGCAGCTTATACAAACACAATAGATTCAGCATTGGAATTTACCAAAAAATTAAACGGATCAGCTGTTATGATTAATACTCATCCAGCATTTCGAGTGGACTGGATGCCTTTTGGGGGGCAGGGAATAAGTGGTGAAGGGCTTGGCGGAATTGAATATTCTGTCCAGGAAATGCTCAAACAAAAGCTAATAATAATCCAACAGGATTAATCAGATTCACAGTTATTTCAATAAAAAAGAAGTGGTATCCTTTATTGTAAATTGTTTACCTTCTCGATGACCATAAAAGTTTCCCGTCATCTTCAACTTTTGTATTGAGCGATTTGATTTTAATTGAAAAACTGTGGAATATGTATTGTTATTTCTTAGATACATCCAGATAATTTTAATTTTTCTGTTTTCCACTTTAAAATTCACAGTTTTATCCTTGCTTACTTCTTTAACAAAATCCGATGAGACAGGAAGTTTAGCTTCATATTTAGCAATTCCATTTACCAAATCACCATTGTATACATCAATCTCTACCTGATATAAGTGATTTCCAATCTTTTTAATAGTTTTATTTATAGTAATACCATATTGGTTTTGCTTAGAATTAATTGCAAAAGAGAAGAAAAACAAAATACCTGAAAAAAACAAAATACCCTTTAACCTGTATTTAATCATTGGTCCAAACATAATTTAAATCCCGTAAATGTTTATCATAATATATGAAATTTATGTTATGATTTAAAAACGTAATTATATTTAGTGAAATCTTAATTGGTTTACCCTAAATTAGCAACATGGCATTAATTAGAATTGGAACAAGAGGAAGTGATTTAGCATTATGGCAGGCTAACTTTGTAAAAAGCAAATTACAAAACTTAGGTTGTAAAGTTGAAATACGAGTCATTAAAACCAAAGGGGATAAAATACAGCATCTTAGCTTTGATAAGTTAGAAGGTAAAGGTTTTTTTACTAAAGAAATTGAAGACGCCTTATTAGATAAATCTATTGATCTTGCTGTTCACTCTCACAAAGATCTTGAAACAAACCAACCCGATGGTTTAGAAATCGTTGCTGTGTCAGATAGAGAGAACCCATCCGATATGCTTTTAATAAAAAAGAACGCCTATGACCCAACAAAACAATTAGCGTTAAAAGAAAACGCTACAGTTGGAACTTCATCAGCCAGAAGAAAAGCCATGCTAAGTGCCTTTCGTTCCGATTTAAAAATAAAAGATCTTCGAGGAAATGTTCCAACAAGGATTGATAAACTTCGTGAAGAAGATTATGATGCTATTGTTTTAGCAAATGCAGGAGTTTCAAGATTGAAAATTGATTTATCAGATTTTCAAGTGGAAATTTTAAAACCACAGGATTTTGTTCCAGCACCCGCGCAAGGAGTACTTGGCTTACAAACTCGTTCTGAAGATGAAGAAACCAAAAAATACGTTTCCAAAATAAACAACCCGGATGTTAAATCTATTGTTAATATTGAAAGAAGCGTTTTGAAGAAATTAGATGGTGGATGTCAACTGCCACTTGGGGTTTACGCAGAAAAAATCAGCAAAAAATATGAGGTATGGGCTGCTTTAGGACAAGAAGATGGCTCTTTAAAAAGAGTTCAATCCAGTTTTGAATCGGAACACGATGCAGCTGACTCAATTGTTCACGCCTTAAAAAAAAACTAATTTCCAAAAGGGTTTTTGTTTCGAAAAACCTTGATAAAAACAGCTTTTTTAAATCAAAGTGTATTCCTAAAGAGTACACCATAATTGCGGAATCTTTAATTCGTTTTGAAATTAACCACGTTGAAAACGTTCCGATAACAAATTGGATTTTTTTTACAAGTAAGAACTCCGTACGCTTCTTTTTCAAACAAAAAATTCATCTTAACAATAGAAAATTAGCCTGTGTGGGAAGAGGAACCCACAGAGAACTAATTAAGTATGTTCCCGAAATTGATTTTGTTGGTGACTCTGTTAACATAAATGATGTTGGCAAAGCATTTGTAAAAAAAGTCAAGGATGGCACTTGTCTTTTTCCGGTTTCCAACATCTCTAAAAGAACAATTCAAAAATATTTTCCTAATCAGGAGAAAACACATGATTTAATTGTTTACAATACAATTGAAAAAAACAACTTTCAAGACCCAAAAGCCGATGTTTTAATATTTACAAGCCCATCCAATGTGAGAGCTTATTTTTCTAANTTGGAGGCAAAGGAAGGGCAACGTATCGTTTCAATTGGACCTACTACCGAAAAGGAACTGAAAAAATTTGGCATACACAATTATAAAATGCCCAAATCAACCGGTGAATTGGGCCTCATAGATTTAATTTAAATAATGAATTCAACTTAAGTAGCGGTTTTATCTCCCCAAACCTTGGTACCTTCGGTACAATTTTTACAGATATCAATCTCAGAACGAGATTTTAAAATCGCCTGGCGAAAGCTTTTGTATTTTTGACCTTTCCAAATCGATTTAAAATCCTGACTGGCTAATTGCCCCAATTGATAAGTTGCATCCTTGTCAAAGCAACAGGGCACAANTCCTCCATTCCAGGTAATAACACAACCCTGCCACATTCTCCAGCAGGAATTAATCATCTTATTCTTAACTCCCCAGGTCCCATCTTTTTTTTGATAATATCTTGAATATTTATCTAGAGTCGGTATTAATTCATTTCCATGCTTGTAATCATAAACCTGTGCAGTTTTTAAACGCACCTCATCAACACCAACTTCTTTACCTAATTTTAAAACTTCATCAATTTGATGTTCGTTGGGCCGGACAACTAAAAACTGAAAAATCACAAAAGGTTTGGATGAATTCATTTCCTTTTTTGCTGCAATAATATTTTTAGCACCTTCAATTACACGCTCCAGTCGTCCACCTTTTCNATAGGACTGATATACTTCCTGAGAAGTTCCGTCTATTGAAATAATCAAACGATCCAGGCCTGATTCAATCGTTTTTTTTGCAATCGGAGGCTTTAAATAATGTGCATTGGTAGATGTAGCCGTATATATTTTATTATCATGAGCAAACTTAACCATTTCTAAAAACATGGGATTTAAATAAGGTTCTCCCTGAAAATAAAATGTCAAATAGTGAAGTTGTTTTTTTAGCTGTAAAATAGATTTTTTAAAAAACTTATTCTCCAACATTCCTGTTGGTCGGGTAAATGCTCGCAGACCACTCGGACACTCAGGGCACTTTAAATTACATGAAGTAGTCGGTTCAAAAGAAATACTGGCAGGCAAACCCCACTGAACCGATCTCTTTGTAACCCTGGACCAATAATAACTCATCAAGAGTTTAGCGCTGTTTATAACCTTATAGACAGTTAATTTTGACGCTAAATTTATCTGATCTTTAATTCTTGCCTTCAAACCTGAAAATTAAACAACTAAATTACGGAAAGGATGTCTATTAAATAGAGATATAAAAAACTTTGAATAGGTTTTTTCGTTATTTATTTTGGAACAGTATTTGTTTTGTCATAATAAACTGAATTGTATGAGGTTAAGGTCAATTGTAATTTTCATCATTATTATTGGAGGTTTTCTAGCCTTCACACCAAATAATGATAGTAGTAGACAAGAAAACGATTCATTGAGAAAAGTTCATCAATCTTCTTTCCAAAAGGGTGAATTTTTACAATATGATGTTTCCTATGGTTTTTTTGATGCAGCTAAAGCTACTTTAGAAATTAAGGCAGAAACCGAGGAAATAAATGGCAGAAAAACTATGCATATTGTTGGAAAAGGCAAATCAACAGGTGCCTTGAGATGGTTTTTTAAAGTAAACGACCATTACGAAACGTATATTGATGAAGAAGCGATTTTACCATGGAAATTTGTTCGACATGTTCGTGAAGGGGGGTATAAACTGGATAGAAATATTGATTTTGATCACTATTCCAATGAAGCTACAGTCTTTGAGAAAGANACTAAAAATTATATAGTTAAACCAAATACTCAAGACTTGTTGTCTGCGTTTTATTATGCCCGAACACTTGATTTACAAAATGCTGAAATTGGACAAGAGTTTGTAATTAATACATTTTTTGACAGGGAAATGTATCCCCTGAAAATTAAATTTTTAGGAANGGAGGAAGTGGAAACAAAACTGGGTGAATTTAATTGTTTAAAATTCCGTCCTATGGTGGAAAAAGGGCGTGTTTTCAAAGAAGAAGAAGATATGACCTTGTGGATTAGTAATGATTCAAATAAGGTACCTATTCGTTTAAAAGCGAATTTATTGGTTGGTTCAATTAAAATGGATTTAGTGGAACACAAAAATCTATCAGACCCACTCAATCAAATAGATGATTAATTTTCACAAAATGAACTTTTTGAAACTTACTGCCTGGCTGTATAGTTTTTTCTGTAAAAATCAATGTACTGAAGAACTTCTTTATACTTAAACAATTTGGCATAATTGGTTTTAGAAATCATAAAATTAAGTTCTCCNANATCAATATTGTTAACTAAAAATTTTTGTTGNAAAGTTCCATAATAATGCCCTGATTCACTATTTGATCTAAACGGTTTTACCACAATAGCATCCTCATTATTCGACCACGCTATTGATTTTGATTTCAAATTTTGAGTTGAATAAAACTCATCATTAAAATTGGATATTTTATTGAGTAATTCACTGGATTTATTTTTCATATTGTTATAAATCATCACAAAATAATGAGGTTCATTTTCAGAGACAATAAAAGCTTTTTCCTTTTTCAAAGAATCCTGTCTTGCTAAAAATTTATTTTTGCGTTCCTTTTCAAAATTTTCTAAAATACTCATAGCATCATCTGCTGCCTCAGACCCTAAGTTGTCTTGACGTGTTTTTCGTAAATAAAACTCCAGTGAATCCTTTCCATATAAATTACCTTTGGCAAAAGCATATATCAAATCAAACTTAGCTCTTAACTCACTTCTTTTGACATTATTTTTATGCGCATTAACATCACTTATTACTTTTGCATATTGTTCTTTCTTAAACACATAAAAAATCTCTTCATATACCCGATCGTCATAAAAAGACTTTTGTTCTTGTTCAGCCAACATATTTGGATTTATTAACAATTGTGCATATTCTGAGTTTGGATAATTCTGAATCACCTTATTTTTCACTTCATTTCTTTGAATATCCCTACCGGTTTTATCATAATTTCTATACAATTGATACCAGGTAGCAGCTTCCCTGGAATTTTCCGGGTATCGAGAATTTAATTTATCAAAATAAAAAATTGATTTTGGTATATCCTTAAAATTATCTCTGTAAATTACTCCCAATTGATAATAGGAAGCCATAATCTTCTGATGAGCAATTTCTTGCTGACCCTTTTCAAGCGGTAAATCTTTTAAATAAAATTTTTCTGTCTGATCTTCAGGAACATTTTGATTTAAACCTTCTTTATTAACATTTTCTTGACTATTAAACGCAAATAAATCTGAGGACTTGTCCTGTCTTCTCCAGTTATCTTCCAAAGGGCGATCACCCCATGTGGCAATAAAATCAGCTAAACCTGAAATTAAAAGAGATGGATTATCAAAAATCCAGGTTACTCCATTTGAACGTTGTAATGAAGCATTTGCTAAAGCCCTTTCTTTGTTCGCCTCCTGAACAGCTTTTTTTTCCTCCTCTTTTTGTTTGGCCTCCAATATTTTACTCTCTATAAATTCTGATCGCTCTTTTTCTGTCATTGTAGCAATTTTCAACAAACTATCTTGTTCCTGAACAATTTTAAGATGTTTTACCAAATCTTTTAAACTCTCTTTTTTCGCGCTAATCTCTTGATAATTTAAAAAGGTTGAGGGCAATGATATTAATGATGAATCATAATAATTATAAGCTTTTAAATAATCCGGCTGATTAAAGTAGTAATCACCAAGGGCTAAGAAAGATTTCCCTTTCTGCTTTGGATTATTAATACTCTTTTTAGCGGATAATTTATAATTATCAATCGCCATTTGAAATTTTCCTTGTTTTTCATAAACCTTAGCAATTGCATGATATATTTGATCCTGATATTCAATATTTTTAGCGTCCCTTAACATTTTTTCAAGAATATTAATAACGCTATTTCCTGAACCTTCATAAGTAGTAGCGAGGTTAATTTTCGCATTAAATTGCAATTCATAATTTGTGGCATTCTTTGAAATCATTCTGTAAAACCTGGCTGCCTCTGTAAAATTATTTTGACTTTGATACAATTGAGCGAGAATATATTGTAACCTCGACTTAAGTTTCTTTTTCTTAATCATAGAAATCGACTTTTCAAAAGCAGGTATAGCTTTCTCTATTTGCCCACTCCTTTTTAAGCTTATGGCTTGAATTAATGCTAATTCATCCAGAAATTTTTCAGGAAATTCTTTATCCGCCTGAATGGCTTTGATATTTGTTTCAGCATCAACAAAATTATTTTGATATATATACGTCATTACCAACCATAATGTGGCTTTATAGCGCTCATCACCTTTTTTAAAAGTGTTTTTTATAAATAANAATGTTTCTTTTGCTGCCTCTAAATCAAACTTTAAAAATCGAGCCTTACCAATTAGTAAATAACAATCATCAATCATTTGATTATACTCCACCTCCTCTGAAGCTACTTTAAACTTCATGGAATGACGATCAATCATTTTTGCACCCTTTTTAAGAGATCGATTTAAATTGGAATATTCATTTTTATTGTCAGTAAAATTCCCATATTTAAAGACATCCAAAAGTTTATCAAAATCATCTTTATCTGCGATTTCAATATTTTTTTTAGCTAACTTATAGGATTCGTTTCCATTAAAATAACCATTGTATTTGACCGTTATGTAATGATAGCTTCGATTTAAAAAAGCGTTTTTCTCAGTACTGCATGAATACAAAAAGATACACATCAGTAAAACTGAAAAGATGGAAAAAGCTGATGACTGTAATCTCAAATTCAAAATTTGTTGTATTCTCTTCTATAGAAACGGTTAAAGGTAAGAAAACGTATTTATTTTATATAGTTGANAACAAAACATGAATCAATCTATTTCCTCCAGTCCTTTTCTAAAAAGCTTTTGAATAGAATACAACCCTGTTGATCTAAATTTATAATTTGATTTTTCCTCTCGAATTGCATCAACACATTCATCGATTTTGTTTTCTCTTTCAGCAATAAATCGATCTAAATATNCTGTTTCCGACATTCTTTGAGTACTGTAAATCAATTCTTGTTTAAACTCATTACACTCATAAAAAGGCTGATAAAAAGACTCCAGTGAATCTTTATGTAAATGCCACGTCCCTTTTTTTAAAAACCAACTGCATAAATCAAACCCAACAGGTTCTAAAAGTTGTGTCTCCGGATTAAAATAAAATCTTAAATTATGCCATCTTAAAGCATGCTTTCCACTCATAAAAGCATTAATAGTTAAAAACTTCGCCCATTTTTTCATATCAAAAACATCTTCCGCTTTTACTTTTTGATGGACATAAGAATGAAGCATTTTTTTTGCTTTAATACCTTCTTTACTTTTAAATCCCTTTTTATTTGTAAGTTGAATTTTACTAATTGTTCTAATTAAAGAATCTCTATCCTGACCCTTTCCTGCTTTATTACTGTTATTCCAAAATTCATCTTCACTAAATTTTAGAATTGGACCCACCTTTTTGTTCTGATTTACAAGAATTTCTGACCGAAAGTGGGACTCAAAAGCATAAACTCCGGAAAAGGAATCAATATTATTAATGGTTACAGGAATGTATTCATACTGCAAACGAACCAAACCTTCATAACCAAGAAACTCATGAAATAACCATTCCGAAAAATAAGCCCTGGTATGCACGCCTTGAATAGAAAATTTAGTTTCATTCAAAACCGGACCATTTGTTTTCAACCTGTAAGACCATCTATTACCCTCCAGATGATCCGTATGATCTCCCTTTAATCTTAATCGGGCATGAACTGTATCCGTTCCGGAAACCAACATAGCCTCGGAATAAACCTTATCCCCTAAAAAACCAGCTTTAACAGNTCTGTTTCTTAACTCTACAATTTTCTGAAATCCCGTATCAGGAATTATAATATGGATACCATTGGATTTCGCATCCTCCAGAGTAATACCATTGGAATTCTTTGAATTCGGCTGGATTGTTGAGCACGCAAAATGTATACAAACAAATAAAATAAGCCCTATAAAAATTCTGGATGCAATATTAATCAAGTAGTATTATTTTTTAAGAGCGCCTAAGTTAAAACTAATTTAACTGAAAATAACATTAGTTGATGCTTATATTAAGCAGAAAAAAGAGAAGCAAAAGCCTCCCTTTAAAATTACAATAATTGAAAAATAAATTATTTCCCTCCTCTTTTTCGTTCATTTTCAGTTAACAAAATCTTTCTTAACCGAATAGATTCAGGAGTAACCTCTACATATTCGTCAGATTGGATGTATTCCAATGATTCCTCTAATGATCGTTTGATTGCAGGAACTATTTTCACAGAATCATCTGCACCGGAAGAACGAACATTTGATTGCTTTTTCATTTTAGTGACGTTNACTGTTAAATCACCCTCTCTTGAGTTTTCACCAATAACCTGACCCTCGTAAATATTTTCATTAGGATCCACAAAAAACTTTCCTCTTTCCTGAATCTTGTTGATTGAGTAAGGTATGGCCTGACCGGTTTCCATGGATATCAAAGAACCATTTTGACGCTGTGGAATATCTCCTTTCCAAGGTTCGTACTTTATAAATCGATGTGACATAATCGCTTCCCCCTGTGTTGCTGTCAGCATTGGCCCTCTCATACCAATCAACCCTCTTGAAGGAACTTCAAACTCAATTTTAATACGACTCCCCAAAGGAGTCATTGATTTTAATTCTCCTTTATTCTTGGTTATCATCTCAATCACCTTTCCTGAATTTTCATCTGGAACATCAACCGTCAGTTCTTCAATCGGTTCACACTTAGCACCATCAATAGTTTTTACCAATACTTGAGGCTGGCCAACTTGAAGTTCAAACCCTTCACGTCTCATTTCCTCAATCAATACTGCCAGGTGCATAATTCCTCTACCGGCAACCATCCAGGCATCAGCAGAATCGGTATCGGTAACCTTCATTGCCAGATTCTTTTCCAACTCTTTATCCAATCGCTCTCGAATATGACGAGAAGTAACATATTTTCCTTCTTTACCAAAGAAAGGAGAATTGTTAATTGTAAAAAGCATACTCATAGTAGGCTCATCAATAGTAATTGCAGGCAGGCCTTCTGGATTTTCGATATCCGCAACAGTATCTCCAATTTCAAAACCTTCCAGGCCGGTAATTGCGCAGATTTCTCCTGCCTCAACCTGGTTAACATTTACTTTACCCAAATCATTAAACACCATTAACTCCTTAATTTGAGACTTTACTACTGATCCATCTCTTTTTACCAAACTGACTTTTTGATTGAGTTTTAAGGTCCCTCTGAACAGTCTACCAATAGCAATTCTCCCAACAAAAGAAGAATAATCCAAAGATGTAATTTGCATTTGAGTTGTTCCTTGCTCAACTTTNGGATCCGGAATATGNTCAATTATNTNTTCAAANATAACATCAATATTATCNGTTGGTTGTTGCCANTCCTCACTNAACCATCCATTTTTAGCCGAACCATAAACAACAGGAAAATCCANTTGCTCTTCAGTTGCTTCCAGTTCAAACATCAAATCAAAAACCTTTTCATAAACNGCCTCTGGATCACAATTTTCTTTATCTACCTTNTTNACACANACCATTGGTTTCANNCCCAATTGNATCGCTTTTTGAAGTACAAAACGNGTTTGNGGCATTGGCCCNTCAAACGCATCNACCAACAAACAAACACCATCACACATTTTCAAAACGCGCTCAACTTCACCACCAAAATCGCTGTGTCCTGGGGTATCTATAATGTTAATCTTATAATCTTTGTATTGAACAGCAGCATTTTTCGATCGAATAGTAATCCCTCGNTCCTTCTCCAAATCGTTGTTNTCCATAATTAANTCACCCACCTGCTGATGCTTTGCAAATACTTCACAAGCATGCAACATCTTATCTACCAATGTAGTTTTGCCATGGTCAACATGGGCGATAATCGCAATGTTCTTTACCTTCATAAAAACACTCTTCTTTAAAATAAGCCGCAAAGATATGCTTTTTAAACAAGCAAGTCTAGATGCAAAGAAGTATATTCAATATAATAGGCAAAGTATACTAACTAGTGAGTACAAGTGAATGAATACATGAGGGCAGTTAAGCTCTATTGAATGATGTGCTTATTTCGTTTGAAATTCAAATAAAAAATAAGCATGCTTAGTCCTAAAGTTATGTATGGCATTATGGTGTAAGAATAGTTTAATTCATCAGAAACATCATTAGATATTGCATACAAATAACCAAAAACAACCAGAGCATTATTTAAAAAGTGAATTAGAATAGAATAAAACAAATTCTTACCCCAGTAGTAAACATATCCCATCACCACTCCCAAAACGAAATAATAAAAGAAATTGGAAAAATTAAAGTGCACTAAAGCAAAAATTAAAGCAGAAACAGCTATTCCATTATGGTAATTGGATTTCTGCGAGAANAAATTCATCAAATATCCACGAAACATNAACTCTTCTCCNACTGCCGGTATTAAAGCCAGACCAATTAGAGTTATAATCCAACCTCGATCAGCATTGGGAAGCAAAAGAATGTACTGAGAAATTAAACTTTCCTGGTCAGCAAGGTCGTCTATCCCTAAAAAGAATTCTTGTAACGCATCCAATCCAATCAATTCATTGATATAGGTTGCATCATTAGCTATTTGAGGGACATTCATAGCCAAAACAAAAGCCACCAAAAATAAAAAAACACTCTTGTTTTTAAACGTTAAAGACTTCAACTCGTTAACCTGAAACAATTTTATAAAAACTAAAGAAAGTCCCATAAAAACAATTAGATTGTAGGCTATTTGGACGTAAAATGCTTTATTTAAAATACCTGAATCTGCTTCTTCAATTAATTGATTAATTTCTTTGAAAAAATGCACATCATTTACTTTTTCGTCCAGATGATCTTGAGCAAGTTGTGTAACTCCGGTACCAACTGAACCATCCTCAA
Organism: Flavobacteriales bacterium; assembly: GCA_002720635.1. Classification (GTDB taxonomy): domain Bacteria; phylum Bacteroidota; class Bacteroidia; order Flavobacteriales_C. Next base: position 103,149 of record PBJD01000025.1, read on the forward strand.
G
>PBJD01000026.1 GCA_002720635.1 Flavobacteriales bacterium
AGATCCAAAGGAGTAAACAATGTTTTCAGGAGTAACAAAAATATTATCAGCAAAATATAAAGGTTCTGAGAATTCATTCGCTATCCATGTTTCACCATAATCTGAGGAGCATAAAACAACGTAATTAGCACTAGTGGTACACAAAGCAGCGACATATCTTCCATTTTCCTTCAAACAAAAAACTTCATAATCAACAGTTTGAGTTGCCCATGAATTTCCATTGTCAGTCGATCGTTTTAATTGATTACCGTGTGTACCACTTGATATAATGGTGTTATCATCCATTAAAACTAACAGATTCTGGTTGTCAAGAAATTTTTTATACTCCCAAGTATTTCCATAATCTGAGGTTGTGAAAAGGTGAGTTTCAAAAACATTTTCCTTTTCCCCTACTAAAATCCCTTTACCATTTCTATTTATTTTTAAAGGAGTCATATTTCCATATGTGAATGAAAAATCATATTGGGATAAGTTGGGATGAGATACCGGATTCCAGGTTAAACCTTTGTCGGTGGTTTTGTAAACAGTGTCATTGCTTCCAATATATAAGCACGAATTAGCGTCATAACAATGAACTTTTCCCATTCGTATTCCTTCATAGTTTTTAGTTTCTGCGACAGATACCCAAGTTAATCCGCTGTCTATTGTCATAAAGATGGAGTCACGATCAGAAACAAAACCAAAACTTTCATCATAGAAATATATCTCTCTAATGCCGTTAAAACTATTTGTTCCTAATTGGGAAAAAGTTTGTCCTTGATCGGTTGATATTTCTACGAAACTAGAAGATTCTCTAACTATGAAGTTGTCATTTAATACAAAAGTTTCAGTTTCACCCCAAAAAATATCATCATTTAAAGCTGTGTTTTGAGCATTTGAAATGCAGAAAGAAAAAACTATGGTTGAAAGAAGTAAAAGTCTCATTTTTTATTTTTTAAAGATGTTAAATTAATAAAATATGTTTAAAAATTAAATAATAATAAATGAATTTTCGGTAATCTTCAGATCAAAAAAAAAGTTCGATACAATCGAACTTTTTTAAATTTTAAAACGGTAAATCGTCTTCTTCTTCATCTCCCGGTAGAGCGGGTGGTATGTCCGCCGCCACAGGCGCAGGGACTGCATCTGCCGCTTCAATTCTCCAGGCATCCAGAGAGTTGAAATATTTTACTTCACCTTGCGGAGATGTCCATTCTCTTCCTCTGATATTGAAGTTGACAGTAATTTCACTTCCAATTTGAAATCCATCCAGCAAGGCACATCTGTCCTGAGTAGCCTGAAGCTGTATGTGCTGTGGATACTGAGAGGATTCGTCTGTAAGAACAAATTCTCTTACTGAAAACTTTTCTGAAACCTGTCTGGTTTCTTTTACTTCTTTTAATCTTCCTTTGAGTTGAAACATAATGCTAAATTAATTGGACCATAAAACTACTACAGAAGTACTTTAGAATGTATAAAGTATTTTCAAAACTTATTAACTATTTCGAGAATTAATCAACATTGTTTTAAAAATGGAAAAAAAATCAATTTTATTTCCTGGTTGATTGAAAAAATGTATCTTTGTGGACCGAATTTTTAATGGAAGCGGGTGTGGTGAAATTGGTAGACACGCTAGACTTAGGATCTAGTGCTTCACGGCATGGGGGTTCGAGTCCCTCCACCCGCACTTTTTCTACCCAATCCACTCCCAAATAATTTTTTTTAAAATGAACATTACACAAGAAAACGTTGATGCATTAAATGCAGTTTTAAAAGTTGAAGTTACTGAAGATGATTATGCTGACCAGGTCAATCAATTCTTAAAGAAACAACAAAAAAGCGCTTCAATGCAAGGTTTCCGTCCAGGAAAAGTTCCTTTTGGACTTATTAAGAAAATGTATGGAGTTAATGCTAAAGTTGAAGAGATTGAAAAGCTGATAAACGACAGTATATTTAAGTTTATTGAGAATGAAAAGTTAGATGTTTTAGGTCAACCTCTTCCAAAAGAGGTAGATGAAACTATCGATTGGAACACTCAGAAGGAATTTGTTTTTGAATACGATTTAGGCTTGTCTCCAGCGATTGATGTTAAACTTAAAGCAAGTAAAAAATTCATTTCGTATGATATTCAGCCCGATGATAATTTAATTGACAAATATGTTGAGGAAATTACTTCAAGATATGGAACTGTAGGTACTGGAGATGTTGTTGAAGCAAAAGACATTGTGGTTGCCGATATTGCTGAATTGGAAGATGGAGAGGTAAAGAATGGTGGTCTTGCAAAACTGGCTAATGTTTCAGTTGAAAGGGCTACAGATGATTTCAAGAAAAAAATAATTGGTTTAAAGCCGGATGCAGAGTTAAAAATAGATGTTTCAGAGATTTACAGGGAAGTTTCAGAGGTAGCAACTTTAATGGGCGTTGATGAGTCTGCTGTTCAATCAGCTGGAAAGGAATTTCAGTTTAAAGTTGTTTCCATTTCAAGAATGGTTCCTTCTGAAATTAATCAGGAATTATTTGATAAAGTATATGGTAAGGAAACGGTTTCCTCAGTGGAAGAGTTCAGACAAAAACTGGCTGATGAGGCAAAGGGAATGTTGGATAGTCAAGGGAAAAATAAATTAAGAAACGATATTGTTGAGTATTTGCTGGATTCGGTAAAGTTTGATTTACCCGACTCGTTTCTAAAGAAGTTTATTCATGCCACTTCAAAAGAGCCAGTTACAATTGAACAGATTGAGGCAGATTATGCTCAGCATAGCTCAACTTTCAGATGGCAGTTGATTGAGAATAAATTAATTTCCGATCATAATATAAAGGTTGAAGAATCTGAGGTTGTTGAAAAAGCCAAAGAAATGATTGTTGCTAATTTTAAGCAGTTTGGTCAGGAAGTGCCTGCGGAGGAATTGGAGAATTATGCTAAAACTGTGCTTGCAAAACAGGAGGAAAGACAAAAAATGTATAATGAATTGTATTCAGACAAGATTTTGGATTTGGTTTCTGAAAAATGTAAGCTGGAATCAAAAGAAGTTACTTATGATGAGTTTGTAAAACTTGCTGCTAAAAAGTAGGATTTTGCTGTTAACGTAAAAATTTTGATTTCTTTTTGTGAAATTTTATAGAGATGCGACAATTTTGTCGCATCTTTAATTTTAGCTTGTTTTAATTTTACAAAACATTAAAAAACTACCAGATAAATATGTTTGACGCGGGAAAAGAGTTTAAAAAGTTTGCTGTTAAAGATCAAGGAATCTCCAGCATGCATATGGAAAGCTATATTGAGTCTTCCATGACTCCTTATATTGTTGAGGAAAGGCAACTTAATGTTGCTCAAATGGATGTGTTCTCAAGGTTAATGATGGATAGAATCATTTTCCTGGGAACTGGTGTTAATGATCATATGGCCAATATAATACAGGCTCAATTGTTGTTTTTAGAGTCTCTGGATTCAGAAAAGGATATTCAGATTTATTTAAATTCACCAGGGGGTTCTGTATATGCCGGTTTGGGTATTTATGATACTATGCAGTATATTAATCCTGATGTGGCTACTATTTGTACAGGTATGGCTGCGTCGATGGGAGCTGTGTTGTTATGCGCCGGTGCTGAAGGAAAAAGAACTGCATTGCAACATTCCAGGGTAATGATTCATCAGCCTTTAGGTGGTGCTCAGGGTCAGGCGTCGGATATTGAAATTACTGCCAGAGAAATTCAAAAGCTCAAAAAAGAGCTGTATACCATAATTGCCAATCATTCTGGTCAAACCTATGAGAAGGTATGGGAAGATTCGGATCGCGATTACTGGATGATTGCCGAAGAGGCAAAAGAGTATGGTATGATTGACGAAGTGTTGGTAAAGAAAAAATAATATAAATAGATTTATTAGATAACCGCTTGAGTAAAACTCTCAGGCGGTTTTTTGTATATTTGCGTTTATGGACAAGAATAATCAGGTTAAATGTTCCTTTTGTGGTAGAGAGAAAAAAGACACGAGTGTATTAATTGCGGGAATAGAGGGATATATCTGTGATAGTTGTGTTACACAGGCTCAGGGAATTGTAAAAGAAGAAAGTTCAGCTAAAATCAATATTAATTTAGACAATGAGTTAAAATTGATGAAGCCAATTGAGATAAAAAAGCATCTGGATCATTATGTTATCGGGCAGAATAAAGCCAAGAAAATATTGTCAGTTGCTGTTTATAATCATTACAAAAGATTGGCTCAGCACAATAATATTATTGGCTCGGATGATGATGTTGAAATTGAAAAATCAAATATTTTACTTGTTGGTGAAACGGGTACGGGTAAAACCTTATTGGCAAGAACAATTGCTAAGATCCTGAATGTTCCTTTTTGTATTGCCGACGCTACTGTTCTTACTGAGGCAGGTTATGTTGGCGAGGATGTGGAAGCTATTTTATCAAGGTTGTTGCAAGCTGCTGATTATGATGTTGAATCTGCTGAGAGAGGAATTGTATTTATTGATGAAATTGACAAAATTGCCAGAAAGTCTGATAATCCATCAATTTCAAGAGATGTTAGTGGTGAAGGTGTTCAGCAGGCAATGCTGAAATTACTGGAGGGAAGTACTGTTGGAGTGCCTCCTCAGGGGGGAAGAAAACATCCTGAACAAAAGCTGGTACAAATCAATACGAAAAATATTCTATTTGTTTGCGGAGGTGCTTTTGATGGTATTCAAAAATTGATTGAAAAGCGCGTGAAATCACAATCATTGGGGTTTCAGGCAAGCAAAACTCTTGCTTCTGTTGATAAGACGGATTTACTTCAATATGTTTCTCCGGAAGACATTAAATCTTTTGGGCTAATTCCTGAGTTAATCGGGAGACTTCCTGTTTTTTCGCATCTGAAACCTCTGGATCGATCTGCACTCAGAAGAATTCTTACGGAGCCCAAGAATGCCCTGGTGAAGCAGTATGTAAAGTTGTTTGATATTGATGGGATTAAGCTGGAGTTTGATAAGACAGTTCTTGATTTTATTGTCGATAAAGCTCTTGAGTATAAATTAGGTGCTCGTGGTTTGAGGTCTATATGTGAGTCAATCATGATTGATGCTATGTTTGATTTACCATCAAATGGAGAGGAAAATCAATCTTTTACGATAACGAAAGAATATGCTGTAGCAAAATTGTCTGGAGATACCTTAAAGAATCTTAAAGTTGCATAGATATAATCAGTTGGTCATTATGAGAAAACACATTGAAGGATTTATACAGCAGTTAGAGGATGCTTTCTCAATTGGAGAGAAATCCGCGTTTTCCATACCCGATAAAAAGCTGAATAACGTTTTGATTCTCGGTGTTGGAGGTTCTGGTATCGGCGGTACTGTTGTTGCTAAAACAGCATTACTGGGTGCCGGCATACCTGTAATGACCTGTAATGATTACCACATTCCGGAATATGTTGATGAAAATACCCTGGTAATTGCCTGCTCATACAGTGGGAATACTGAAGAAACTCTGACGGCATTGAAAAAATGTCAAAATAAAGGTACTGAAATTGCAGCGGTAACCTCAGGTGGTGAATTGAAACGGATATGTGAAGAACATAACTATAATCATATAATAATTCCCGGAGGTAATCCACCAAGAACCTGTTTAGGTTATTCATTGACCGAACAGTTTTTTATTTTGATTAAATACAAAATTCTGCCGGAAGCTGCGGTTGAAGAGTTAAAGTCTGCCATTCAGTTATTGAAAGAAAATGAGTCTTCTATCATTGAAGAAGCAAAGACTCTTGCTGATAATTTGTTTGGGAAGCTGCCGGTTATTTATTCAACAGATAAATTTGAGCCAGTTAGTATTCGCTTCAGACAGCAATTAAATGAAAACAGTAAAGAGTTGTGCTGGCATCAGAAGTTTCCAGAAATGAATCATAATGAAATTGTTGGATGGGCTTCCGGTAATAGTAATTTGTCAGTCGTTATGTTCAGAAATCACGATGATTATTACAGGACTCAAGAGAGAATGGAGTTTATGAAAAAAGTGATTTTAGACAAAGGCTCTACTGTTACGGAAATACATAGTAAAGGAAATTCCTTTATAGAAAAAGCATTGTATTTAATATATCTGACAGATTGGGCTTCTCTTTTTATTGCAGAGAAGAAAGAAATTGATCCTGTTGAAATTAGAGTTATTGATGCTCTAAAAGACCACTTAGCAACTATTAAATAGTGAACAAGAAAGTTAAGCTAATCAATAAGGGCTTGATTGAGTTTAAAAAATGCTGGGATTTTCAAGCCGCCATTTTTGATGATATTATTCGAAATAAAATCGCTATTCGGAAAGGAGAAACCAAGAATACTGCTACTGATAATTTTTTAATATTTTGTGAGCACCCCCATGTATACACTCTTGGTAAAACAGGAGAAAAGAATAATTTGCTTATTGATGAATCAGCATTAAAATCAAAAGATGCGAGTTATTATCATATAAACAGAGGTGGCGATGTCACCTATCATGGTCCTGGTCAGCTTGTGGGATATCCGATTTTGGATCTGGATAATTTTTTCACGGATATAAATAAATATCTTCGGTTTTTAGAGGAGGCAGTTATTCTTACTTTAAAGGATTATGGCATAGAATCGGGAAGGGTAAAGGGTGCAACGGGTGTCTGGATTGATGGAGATAATCCATTAAAAGCAAGAAAAATATGTGCAATTGGAGTAAAACTTTCCCGATGGGTCACCATGCATGGTTTTGCGCTTAATGTGAATACTGACCTTGATTATTTTGACAATATAATTCCTTGTGGAATTTCCAATAAATCGGTAACCTCATTGCAAAAAGAATTGGGGCAATTTCAGGATATTTCTTCAGTACAGGAAAAGGTTGTTTTTCATCTTCAAAGTTTATTTGGTTTTGAATTCATAAAATAAAACATTTGGATTTTTATTTCGTAGCTAGATTATGAAGTTTTTAAAAAAGATATTTAAAGGGTTTGTTATTTTTCTTGTTGTTCTGAATTTAGCTATCTGGTTTTCGGGTAATACTCATATTTATAAAGGACTTACCGATACTTATTTTCAAGGGAGGTTAAAACCAACAATTGATGATCCGGATATATTTTACAACAGGGTTTTACATGCAAAAAATACAAAATCATGGAAGGAATCGCCTTTGATGAATTCAAAACCCTTATCTGAACAGGTAAATGAATCTAATAAAGTTTTTGGAACGAAAGCATTTTTGGTAATTAAAGGAGATGAAATTATTCACGAGTCTTATTATGACGGGTATTCGAAGGATAAAATCTCTAATTCGTTCTCAATGGCAAAATCCATACTTAGTGTAATTACCGGAATAGCGGTAAAGGAAAAGCGATTGTCAATTGAGGAGTCCGTACAGAGTTACTTACCGGATTTTGTTCAGGAAAAAGACAAGGATCTTAAAATTAAACATTTGCTTTCAATGACTTCTGGAATGAACTTTAAAGAAAGCTACGGGAATCCCATTGGTTTTATGGCAAAAGCTTACTATGGTACTGATTTAAAGGAGCTGACTAAAGGTTATGAGTTGGAAAAAGAACCCGGTAGTGAGTATTCTTATTTAGGTGGAAATAATCTGCTTCTGGGGTTTGTTCTTGAAAAAGTTACTGAGGAAAAGGTTTCTGATTATGGTTCGAGAATGTTGTGGGAAAAATTGGGTATGGAAAACGATGCAAAATGGATTCTTGATCATGAAAATGGCGATGAAAAAACTTTTACAGGAATATATGCTACTGCTCGGGATTTTGCAAAAATAGGTAAGCTTTACATGAATTATGGCAATATGTATGGAGAACAAATTGTAGATTCTTCATATGTTATACAATCAATTAGCCCGGTAAATGTGCCTGATGTGGCTGGAGAAAACACGGATTATTACGGTTATTCATGGTGGCTGACTACCTATAAAGGTTCGAAGGTATTTTATATGAGAGGCATATTAGGCCAATACGTAATTTGTGTGCCTGATAAAGACTTAATTATAACAAGACTTGGTCAACTTAGAAGTAAGGAAAAGACTAAAGATAATAATGCTCCTGATGATTTATGGTCTTATTTGGAAGAAGGTTTTCGTCTTATTGAGTAATTTTGGTTTTCAAATTGTTTTTAATGAAGAAGGATATTGAAATGCCGGAGGTTTCTGGTGTGTATGTGGCTGTTATAAGTGAGATTGGTGTTGAAGGAGAGAAGATATGGAATGCTTACATTGTTAATGATAAGTCTGAACCAATTGAAAATGTTTTTGTTTCTTCAAAAGGGTATCTGGTAAACATAAAAGGAGAGGAGTCTAAATCATCAGTGCTCAGGCATTTTTATAAAGTTGTTCCTGCAAAATCATCGCAAAAAATTGAAGTTGTAATTGATGATGTTTTGAAACTGAATAATGAATATTTTGTTTCTTTTTACCATCAGGATCGACTGTTTGATAAAAAGTTTGTATTTCTAGCCGAAACTATTAAGAAGGAGAATATATCGGTTGTTCCAATAATTCAAAAACAAGGGGTCTGGATAAAGTGAGTTTTTACTCCGACATTTTTTCAAGGACTCTGAAAACAGGGTGGTTATTGTCGTAACAAATCAGAAAACTTTCTCTGGCATAATTTACATATTTCAACGTTTGAATTTCATCGTTAACCAAAGAATATGCCTGAGCGATATGCAACTGAATATGACCCCGGAACTCCATATCATATTTTTCTTTGTTTAATTTTTCTTTGTAAAAAGAAATAAGTTCATCGGAGTGGTTTGTTTTTATAAAGAACTCAATAATATCGGTGTTAATTGTATGCGATTTCCAATCTAACGCGAACATATTCTCAGCTGTAATCAATGCTTCTTGAGTTTTTTTCAGATGCAGAAAGGAATTTAGTAAATAATAATATGTATGATAAGTGCCTGGGATTAAACGATCGCAATCTAAAAGTATTGAAATGGCTTCTTCATGTCTTCCTAATTTTCCCAGTATAGATCCTGTCATTTGACCGGCATCATTTTTATAATTGATGTATTTATATTTGGAGTAGGCCTTCCAGGCATGTTTTAAAGCCAGTTCATTACTATCCATTTCTGTATATATGTATGCCAAATTATAGTGGGTAGGAGCGTGATTTGAATCTAATATCAAGGATCTCTTAAAGTATTGAGTTGCTTTATCAGATTCTGAATTTAAATGATGAAAATACCCTAGTGCATACAATGATAAATAATCATTTATTCCATTTTTATCTGCGGTACTGTAAGCCGTATACATTCTTCTAAGGACTTCCTGCTGGCTAATTATCCAATCCCTGCCAAAGAGTATGAAAATATCGTAATAATAGTCTCCTTTTGATTTTTGCAAGTTGTAATTTTCGGGGTTTTCTTTAATTAATGAGTCAAGAATTCTATCAATTTTAAATGGAAAAGTCGGAATTAGGTTTGTTTCAGCACGTTTTCGATGTTGTATAATAGTTTCTCCCGGTTTTAGATTTGTAAATGCAAATGCTTGATGTGAAACACTTTTAGTGAAATACTTTAAGCACATGTCTATCTTTTTTAAGTTTATCTGTTCTTTATTGATTTCGTTTTCTTTTGATGATAATAATTTCCAGGCATTGAGAAATTGTTTTTTTTCAATAAGAGAATCAACATTCGAAAATTGGTGAGTATTTGAAAAGCAGAAATTAAAATAAAAAAGAAAAAGAAGCAGAAATTTATTCATTGTATAAATTTAAGGTCTTTAATTCAGGAATAACTGGATATGAGTTTGAAATTAACATCGATACTTTGAGAAAAGTCCTGCGAATTTAAAAAACATATTGGATTGCAGCGTATTATTGGTTAAATTACAAAGAAGATGATGAATAAATTTGATGAGCAAATACAGGCGTTTATGAGAAAAAGTGAGCTCCGAAATCCTAATGAGCCAGAGTTTATTCAAGCGGTTCATGAAGTTGCGGAGGCTGTTATTCCATTCATAGCTAAAAATAAGATATATAAGAAAGCAAATATCCTTGAAAGACTAATAGAGCCAGAACGTATTATAATTTTTAGAGTCCCCTGGTTTACAGATAAAGGGGAATATATGGTGAACAGAGGATATCGAGTTGAAATGAATAGTGCTATTGGTCCATATAAAGGCGGTCTTCGTTTTCATCCTTCAGTGAATTTGTCAATATTAAAATTTTTAGCATTCGAGCAGGTTTTTAAAAATAGTTTAACAACACTTCCACTGGGAGGTGGTAAAGGTGGTTCAGATTTTAATCCAAAGGGTCGATCAGATAGAGAAATTATTGGGTTTTGCCAATCGTTTATGACAGAGTTAAGTCGTCATATTGGCCCGAATACAGACGTTCCTGCAGGTGATATTGGAGTTGGGTCAAGAGAGATTGGGTATTTGTTTGGACAGTATAAAAGAATTCAGAATGAATTCACTGGAGTACTTACAGGGAAAGGAACATCTTATGGGGGCTCATTGATCCGTCCAGAAGCTACTGGATATGGCGCAGTATATTTTGCTCAACAAATGTTGTTAAAGAATAAAATGGATTTCCAGGGACTTTCGGTCGTTATTTCTGGTTCAGGAAATGTTGCTCAGTTTGTTTGTGAAAAGGTAATTGAACTTGGAGGAATTCCTGTTTCAATGAGCGATTCTTCCGGGTTTATATATGATAAGGATGGAATAAATACTGAAAAACTAAAGTTTATAAAGAAATTAAAGAATGTAAAGCGAGGAAGAATTAAAGAATATGCAGCTCATTATGGTTGTGAGTATTATAAGGAACAAAAGCCATGGGGTATTAAATGTGATGTTGCTTTTCCTTGTGCTACTCAAAATGAGCTTAATCATGTATCAGCAAATGAATTGGTTAAGAATGGCGTTAAGTGCGTGACAGAAGGTGCCAATATGCCTGCAACCCCTGAAGCTATTGAAGTATTTCAAAAAAATAATGTTCTTTTTTCACCCGGAAAAGCGAGTAATGCCGGGGGGGTGGCTACTTCAGGATTGGAAATGTCACAAAATTCGTTGAGAATAAGTTGGTCAAGAGAAGAAGTTGATACACGATTAAAAGATATTATGATTGGTATTCATAATACCTGTGTTGAGTATGGAAAAGAGGGTAAACAAACAAATTATGTGAAGGGAGCAAATATCGGAGGATTTATAAAGGTGGCTGATGCAATGATTGCACAAGGGCATGTTTAATAACTTTTTCTTAAATTTGAAATCAGAAAGAGAAAAAGTTATGTTTAAAAATAGTAAATCAGAGGATATGGGTGTACCAGAAAATTTCGATACGAATACAATTGACAGAATTGCAGAAGGAACTACAGTAGAAGGGTCGGTGAATTCAACTAAAAGCATTCGTATTGATGGAAAAGTAAAAGGTTCCGTTTTTTGTGCAGGTCGAGTTGTTATTGGTCAAACAGGTTTGATTGAAGGTGAGGTGGAATGTGATTCTGCAGATGTTGAAGGAACTTTAAATTCAACAGTAAGGGTAACAGGATTACTGGAATTAAAATCTACTGCTGTAATTAACGGAGATTCGCAAGTTGGTAAATTAAAAGTTGACCCAGGTGCTGAGATTAATGGTAAACTTGATATGGGTGGAACTGTAAAATCTATATCAAATACTGATTCGGTAGATACATCTGTTGAAAAGACAGCATAAGAACAAAAAAAACAGTTATTTATATCAAGTATGGTGCTTTGTTTTCTGAACTCAGGATCTCAGGCTTTTATTCGTGGATTATCATAACAGGTAGTGTCGGGGATCGGGCAAATTCTTCGGAATGGTTCTTTCTGAACAGCTTATCCATAAAACCGTGTTCTCTTCTTATAAGAACCAGTAAGTTATTATCATCTTTATGGTCGAGATAAAATTTGATTCCTTTTGACACAGAGGATTTTCTTATTTTTTTGAATGAGTGTCGGATCTCCCTGCCAAAGTATTTATCCTCCCACCTCTTTTCTGTCTTTGTATGTGGGTTGGTTTTTTTGTTGGAAGTTTTAACGTGTGCTATCCTTATACTACTGTCCGTGCTTAACGCTATTTTTTTTAGTAAATCAAGTGAATTGGGGTTAATCAATGGCTTAAAATCACTGGCCCAAAGGATTTTATTCAAAGATTCATAATGTGTGTCTTCAGGAATAATAAGTATCGGAGTATTGGTTTGAAGCATTAAATTACTTGTGTTGCTTCCTTTAAAAAGTTTTTTGATCCCTTGAGCTCCTTTTGTTCCCATTATAATAAGATCGATTTTATTTCTTGCTTCATAAGATTCAAAACCAGAAAATAAATCGCCTGCAATAAGCTCTAATTTAAATTCAAATGGAAAATGGGTTTTGAATTTTTCAACTCTTCTTTTGGGTCTGTTTTTGTTGTAAGCATGCAGGCATGTAATGGAGAAATTAAATTCTTTTTGGAATTCAATCGCGTAACTCATAGCACTATATGAAGTCTTAGAGAAGTCTATGGGAATAAGAACATTTAACACCTAACTTTCCTCTTGTCTGCCGGGACAAATTTATCGATTTAAGTTACGATGATTTTAAATAAAACCCAAAGGGAAAATAAGTTAATACTTGCTTTTATGCGACCATTTTATATTTTTCCAGAAAATCAGTCCAATTCCATATATAATTTTTAGTTGCCTCTTCAATAGATTTAATTATAATTGGATTAGGAGTATTGATTTTTTGAAAATGGTCCAGCTGGCAGTTATTTATTCCGTATTTATTGAAAATTGCAGTTGCCATTGATTTTGGAAGATCGTTATTTGTTTTTTCTAAACTTGTAATATAATCTTCGTAATTGTTTATTTGCTCAAGAGTTAAATCATGTTCTCTGCCTTCTAAGCTTTCAATAAATTCATCAATTACCAAAATCCGCATTCTGTTCAACTGATTGGATTCAAAATGATATTGTAAATTGTAAAGGTTGGTGCTGAAAACTATGTATAAAAACCATTCCATTTGATTGGGTTTTATTTTGGGACTTTCCATCAATTCTGGAACTTCATTTAGAAATTCTGATAGGGTTGGAAAAGTCTTTTCGGCAAGTTCATTTAAAGTACCCACGAAAACTTTGGCAACATGTTGCTCCTTCAACCTTTTTTTTCCCAATAATGAAAATGGCATTTATCTTCGATTTTATTAAAATCAAATATAGTTGACAGGTTTTACTCTGATGTTAAGTTAACATCGAATTTATTAACGCTTAAAAGTGAATTGCAGGTTAATTAATTTCAAGTTCTTTTTCAAGAATACTTGCTTTGGTGAATAGAAGCTTATTTTCGAGTTCATGGTGAGTTTCTAAATCAGCATCAAATTCTTTTAATTTAAAATACAGGAAATGAATAGAGGGTTCAGCGTCTTGTGGAGCAGTGAAATTATTTGTTAACTCCTTGATTCTATCCATAATATGATGACTATCATCGTGGTCATCTTCCATCATTTCGATTGGTTTGGATAAAGTTCCGAAATTAGAGGGCTCTACTTTTGATCCTACAGATTTACTTACTGCCAATTTCTTAAAGTAAGGAAATAAAACCTCCTCTTCTTTCACTAAATGAATTGCTAAATCATCTGTGAACTTAGTAAATAGAAGTTTAATTTCTCTTATTACATCACTTTGAGTAGTATAATCCAGTTTATCAATAAGTTTCAGAATTAATGGGTAATTTGCTTTTAGATAAGCATGATGAGTATTCATAATATGATCAACTAAATCATCTAAATTCCATGATTTTAACATGTCAAAATACTCTTCGGATTGTATCATATTACAAAAACTTTTCTGCAAAATAATAATAAATGATTACTATATGAACCTTTAAGCTATAAAAAACTGTTATATAATATAGTAAACATTTATTATGAGTCATTCTTATTCAGACAATTGGACGAAATTGCTGACCTATTTTCAAAATGATGAACTTGCTGCAAAAGTCTGGGTTGAAAAATATGCATTGAAATCTTCAAAAGGAAATTTGATTGAGTCTACTCCTGAAGATATGCACAAAAGATTAGCAAAAGAGTTTTATCGCATTGAAAAAAAATACATAAAAAACGAGTTGAAAAATGAAAATCTTTCGGAGTATGGAAAGGAAAGAAAACCTCTGACTTACACAACTATTTTAAATTTATTTAATGAGTTTAAATACCTTATTCCTCAGGGAAGTGTAATGTCCAATTTAGGTGCAAAAAGTCAATTTTCTTCGTTGTCAAATTGTGTTGTGCTTCCCGACGTATTTGATTCGTATGGTGGAATATTATTTTCAGACCAACAGCTTGCTCAATTGTTCAAAAGACGATGTGGTGTTGGTTTAGATATATCCAGTTTAAGGCCTGCTCATGAAGATGTTCAGAATTCAGCGATAACTACTTCTGGTGCAGTTTCTTTTATGGAAAGATTTTCCAATACAACACGAGAAGTAGCTCAACAGGGAAGAAGAGGAGCTTTGATGATAACTATGGATGTGAGGCATCCTGAAATTTTGGAATTTATACATTCTAAAAAAGATTTAAATAAAATAACCGGAGCGAATATCAGTGTGAAAATTACAAATGATTTTATGCGATCGGTGCAAGAAAATAAGAGTTTTATTTTGCAATGGCCAGTTGATGCGATCAATCCCACACTTAAAAAGGAAGTCAAGGCAAAGGATATATGGAATCAAATTATTAACTCTGCTCATAGCTCAGGAGAGCCAGGTGTTTTGTTTTGGGACCAACAGCATGCCTACAGTACTTCATCTATATATCCTCAGTTCAAGAACACGTCTACGAATCCCTGTTCCGAAATTGCTATGCAAGGTGGCGATAGTTGCCGTTTAATGGCGATAAATTTGTATTCTTTTGTAGAAAGTCCTTTTCGTAAAACAGCAAAATTTAACTTTGAAAAGTTGTATGAAATAGCTTACGAGGGCATGAGGTTGATGGATGATTTAGTGGACTTAGAACTTGAACACATTACAACAATCCTGGAAAAAATAAATTCAGACATTCAACCCCGTTATATAAAAGATGCAGAGAAAAGAACCTGGGAGCTGTTGTATGAAAATTGTATTGAAGGGAGAAGAGTAGGTTTAGGTTTTACGGGCTTAGCAGATGCGTTAGCGGCTTTGGGAGTTGGTTATGCTTCGGAAGATGCTCGTTTGAAAATTGATGCTGTTATGCGTGTTAAATTTCAAGGAGAAATTGATTCTACCATAGACATGGCTATTCAGCGGGGGTGCTTTTCAGGGTATAACGCTGAAATTGAAAAACAATCCGATTTTGTTAGTAAAATGATGTTCCTCGAGTTTCGGGAAGCATGGGAAAGAATGCAAAAGTATGGAAGAAGAAATGTTTCTTTTAGCACTGTCGCACCAACTGGAACGTTAAGTATACTTTCAAGAACCTCATCAGGAATTGAACCTGTTTATAGTTTGTCTTACAAAAGGAGAAAAAAAGTAAACGAGCATACCTCAAAGTCAAATCTTGATGAGTTGGGAGATTATTGGGAGGAATTTGAAGTTCTACATCCTAAATTATTGGAATGGAAAAAAGTTCATCCTGAAAAGTCACTTGAGGATTCACCTTATTATGGGAATACGGCTTATGAAATAAATTGGAAGGAAAGGATTATGATACAAAAAACAGTTCAAAAATATACTACACATTCCATTAGTAGTACTATCAACCTTAATTCGGATGCATCAGTCAATCAAGTAAAAAATATTTATTTAAAAGCATGGGAGGAAGGGTTAAAAGGTATTACTGTTTATAGAGATGGGTCACGAGATGGTGTTTTGATATCTACTGATAAGAAAGGGGAAGTTGTAAAGAGGCCAAAGACAATTGCATGTAAAGTTATTCGGTTTAAAAATGAGAAAGAAAACTGGATTGCAGTTATTGGACTGTTGAATGAAAAGCCCTATGAAATATTTACCGGAAAAATTAATAGTGATTTTAATGTTCCCGATTATGTGAGTAAGGGATGGGTTCTAAAGGTTCGTGAGGCAAAAGAAAAAAGATATGATTTTCGGTATGAAGATGTTTCTGGAAATAGTATTACCATAGAAGGTTTGTCCAGAGCATTTAATAGTGAATACTGGAATTATGCAAAGCTTATATCAGGAATGTTGAGGTTAAATATTCCTGTTGAACAAGTTGTTAAACTGGTAGAAGAATTAAACTTATATGATTCTACCATTAATACATGGAAAAATGGTGTGTCCAGAGCATTAAGAAATTTCATAAAACCAGGGCTTAAGAGAGAAGGAAGTGTATGTCCTTCTTGTTCCAGTGAGAATGCTTTGGTTTATCAGGACGGGTGTTTACAATGTATAGATTGTGGTTTTACAGAGTGCAGTTAATTGACTATTTAAGAAGTGTTTAACTTAAAATCGGTTATTTATGACGATATTTTATAGTTAAATTAGTGATGAGGATATACTCATGAGATTAGATAATTATTTAGTTGAGGTAAAAGGAATTCGAAGCCGAAGTTGGGCAAAGAAGCTGATTCAGGACCAAAAGGTTTTGGTGAATAACATTCCTGCTAAAAAAGCCGGAGTTATCATAGAGGAAAAAGATGTCGTTGAAGTATTAGAGGATTTTAAATTTGTTAGTCGAGGAGGGTATAAGCTGGAGAAAGCATTGGAGTTATTTGATATTCAGGTAAAAGAACGTGTTTGTCTGGATGTAGGAGCAAGCACAGGAGGGTTTACAGATTGTTTGCTGCAAAATGGAGCAAGGTTGGTTTATGGAATTGATGTGGGTAGTGGTCAGATGGATGAAAAGATTAAAAACGATTCCAGGGTAGTATGCCTTGAAAAGATAAATGCTCGAAGACTGGATGATTTAATTCGAACAAAACTATTGGCTCCTTTTCAACCGCAGCCAAATTTAATTGTAGCAGATTTATCCTTCATTTCATTGACACTGGTTTTAAAAGCAGTGGTTAATGCGGTTGCAAAAAATGCTGAATTTATAGTATTAATAAAACCGCAATTTGAATTAGGGCAAGAAGCACTCAATAAAAAGGGAGTTGTCACGGATAATCGAATAAGAATAGAAGCGTTATCTAAAATTCAATCTTTTTGTCAACAAAATGGTTGGTCTGTAAAAGCTTCAGCTCAGTCTCCAATAAAGGGAGGGGACGGTAATGTTGAGTATATTATGCATTTCCAGTCATAATGTGATTATATTTGCTTTTTATTTATATGAATGGAAAAACAAGATTTTGATTCGATAAATTTTCAAGATATCCCCTCTGAGTTTTATTGCGACTCCAATGATTCTGTGTTTGAAGAATGTACATTCTGTAGAAAAAAATTGTTTACGAGTTCTGAGGCCTATATGATTGAAAAATCATTTAAAATAAACCAGAATAACGGGAAGAAAAACACAGTGTTTGAATACGCCATATGTATGTCTTGTAATCTCAAGAAAATGAATGCTATGAGTTCGGAAAGTGTTTCCAACATTAAGTCGTATATGCAAGAGAATTTTAGCCAGGAGGATTGGGAATTAAAAACAAATTCAGGGGTGAATTTATTTGAAAAATGTGCTGTAACGGGTAAAAATGTTGAAGAACTTTCAGAGTATAATATTATTGGTCAGTTCTTTTCAAACAAAATGGTTCTGGGTCATTTTCCGATTCTTTTGAGCCCTTCAATAGGAGAAGAAATTCAGGAGTTACTTTCTCAAGAAACAAAAGATGAATTTGATGATTTTATGAATACTATTAATGATGTTCCTCCTGAGCTTAAAGAATTATTTAAAACAAAAAGACCGGTAATTGTATAATGCAACTTCGGAAAAATAAAATAGCTATTGGTGGGTATCGATATGTGAGTAAATTCTTTTTGCTCATTTTTGGTCCGAGGTTGTTTAAAGGCTTAAATGAAATTTTGTTTTGGAGATATAAAAAAATTGTTGAAGGTAAATTGAACAACATTCACTTTGAAGAATTTTTTACTACTTTTTTTGAATTGTCTTATGATGATTACGAAGGAAAAAAAATTATAGATTTAGGCTGTGGCCCAAGAGGAAGTCTGGAATGGGCCAACAACACCAAAGAAAGATATGGTTTAGACCCATTAGCTGATAAATATGTTAAAATGGAAGGTAAAAATCATTCAATGAATTATGTTCGTTCGGGTGCTGAGAAAATCCCATTTGATAGCAATTATTTTGATTTTGTCTCATCTTTAAATTCGCTGGACCATGTTGATGATCTGGATACGTGTATTCAGGAAATTAAGCGTGTTGTAAAAAGTAAGGGCAAGTTTCTATTAATTGCAGACATTCATTCTTTCCCTACAGTTGCTGAACCAAGTAATTTTGATTGGGACATATCAGAAAAATTTAAACCTGAATTTACGGTTGAACTGGAAAAACATTTCGAAGGAAGTAATATGTATAAAAGTTTACGTGAGAATGTTCCTTTTAATCATAGCGATACATCTGATCGATATGGGATTCTTGCATTGAAGCTGGTTAAGAATTAAATGAATTTACAGCTAAGAATAGCAATGTCATCAACAAAAGGCTTATCTTGCTTAAATTTCGTTAAATCATCAATTAAGTACCGATTAAGTTCCTCCATTGAAGTATCCGGACATTTTAGAATAGCTTTTTTTACTTTTTGAGTTCCGTATTCAATCTGATTGTTGTTTTCAACTTCTACAAGTCCATCTGTGTAGGTCACTAAAGTTGAAGAAGGTAAAACATCTATGATCCCAATTTTTGGTGAGGGCAGGTAATCCAACATTCCTAAACCGGGACAACCGTCCTCAAGTTCAATTATTTCAGTCCCGTTTTTTAAAACCGGAGGGTTATGACCACAGTTAATATAAGTAAGTTGTCGACTTTCAATATTATAAGTGGCAATAAACATTGTTATGAATTTTTCTCCTTTAGCGCTACTAATTACTTTTTCGTTCAAATCCTGCACTAGTTCGGGTAAACTCACGGAATGTTTTACCCCTGCCTTTAAATTTGCTTGAAAATTACTCATTAAAATTGCCGCAGAAACGCCTTTTCCTGAGACATCAGCTATACACATTGCAATCTCGGTTTTATTTACCCATATGACATCATAATAATCACCACCAACCTGCTGATGACTTTTGTAGAAAGCTGAAATTTCAAGGTTGTTGTCGTTTGGAAGAGTTGTGGGCAAAAGCATTGTTTGCATTTCACTGGCCAGCTCAAGTTCTTTTTTTATCCTCTCCTGACGAATCGCTTCTTTTGCAAGGTTTTTGTTTTCAATAGCAACAGCTATAATATTGGTAAAAGTTTGAATGAACGGCAAATGCTTTATTATTGGGCTAATCTGAATTGCTTCGTTAATTATATCTCCTATGAGCAGGTAAGCTAATGGTTTTGTTTTATGATACACAGGAATCAAAATATCAAACTCCTTAAAAATCCCATCTGTTATGGAGTTGACTTCTTCTATTTCTTCATATTTCAGAAGATCATCTTCTACATTAATGGAAATTTCTTCAGCTTTTAAACCATAGAAGGTAGCAAGGTTCCATTCTGATTCGTAGATATAAAGTGCAATTTTTTCAATTTCCAACTCCCTGAGTACATTATTGTATATTTCAAAAAGCTTCTCTTTGGATACATTACTATTAATGGCCAGCGTAACTTCAAGTAAAGCGTTTAATTTAAGATCTTTAATCTTAATTTTTTTCTGTGCTCTCGTTAAGGATTTTAAGGCCATTTTTTTACACTTTTTTTAAGAATATAGGGATTAATCCACCATTAAAATTCTTTAGGGAGAATGAAATTAAAAAAATTAATTGAATGTGTAAAGACTTAAAATACTGACGGATATCTTTTCGAAAGAGGATGAAAATTATCTTTTAACTCTTTCATTATAATCTCCAGTCCGAGTGTCAATTTTAACCCAGTCACCAACATTAATGAATAAAGGTACTCTTACCTCAGCTCCTGTTTCAATTTTCGCCGGTTTTGTGGCATTCGTAGCTGTATTACCCTTTATTCCGGGTTCTGTATACGTAATTTCAAATTCAACATATTGAGGCAGCTCTACACCAAGAATTTCTTCATTTTCAGCATGAACCATAACTTCTACCTGCATTCCATCCTTTAAAAATCGTGGAGCACTAATTAATTCTTCAGCAACGGCAGATTGCTCGTAGGTTTCTGAATTCATCAGGTTGTATCCCATGTCATCCTTGTATAAAAATTGATAATCTCTTGTTTCAATTCTTACTGTTTCAACTTTTATACCGGCTGTAAAGGTATTTGTGATAACTTTTCCATTTTCCAGGTTTCTCAATTTTGTCCTTACAAATGCAGGTCCTTTTCCGGGTTTTACATGTTGAAATTCAATAATTTTACAAAGTTTATTATTGAAGTTTATACAAAGTCCGTTTCTAAAGTCAGCAGTAGTTGCCATTCGAATAGTTTTTTTTATTTGAAATATCCTTTCATTATACCTCTCTTGGAATCCTGAATGAAGGAAATGATTTCATCTCTTTCCTTACTTGCTTTCACATCTGCTTCAATATAATTTACAGCTTGGGAGTTATTCAATCCTTTTAGATATATGATTCTATATAATTCCTGAATTTCTTGAATTTTTTCGGGAGAGTAGTTTCTTCTTCTAAGCCCAATGGAATTAACACCAATATACGATATAGGGTCACGTCCTGCTTTTACATAAGGTGGGATGTCTTTATTTACAAGCGCCCCTCCACTTAACATAACATGCTTACCAATGTGACAGAACTGATGTACCAAAGTCCCACCACCCAAAATAGCAAATTCATCAATGTCAACATGACCACCTAAATTGGTGCTGTTTGCCAGAATTGCATTATCACCAACCGAACAGTCGTGGGCTATGTGAACATATGCCATCAACAGCACATTATCACCAATTTTTGTTTTGTGTCTATCTTCTGTTCCTCTATTGATGGTAACACACTCCCTGATTGTAACGTTGTCTCCAATAATTGCAAGAGAATCTTCACCATTAAATTTTAAATCCTGAGGGATAGCTCCAATTACAGCCCCTGGAAAAACACGGCAGTTTTTCCCAATTCTACTGCCTTCCATGATGGTAACATTTGGCCCAATCCATGTTCCTTCACCAATTTCAACGTTGTTTTCAATGGTAACAAAAGGTTCTATAACAACATTTTTGGCAATTTTTGCCTGAGGATGTATGTATGCTAAAGGTTGGTGCATTTTATTCTACTTTACTTTTTGAATTTTAGCCATCATTTCTGCTTCGGTTACTAATTCTCCATTTACGTAGGCTTTACCAGCCATGTGAGCAACTCCTCTTCTGTAAGGTGATACATAGCTGATTTCGAATACAATAGTATCGCCTGGAACAACCATTTTTCTGAACTTAACCTTATCAATTTTCATGAAAAATGTAAGATAATTTTCGGGATCTTCGTATTGAGATAAAACCAAAACCCCTCCTACCTGAGCCATGGCTTCTACTTGAAGTACTCCCGGAAAAATAGGTTGATCAGGAAAATGTCCTCTGAAGATATCTTCATTAACTGTTACATTTTTGACTCCAACTACTTTTTCTGGGCTAAGTTCAATGATTTTATCTACCATTAACATTGGAGGTCGGTGAGGAAGTATTTTCTTTATTCCTTCTACGTCTAAAACTGTTTTTGAAACGTCATGTTGGCTTTCCATTTCTTTGATGCTTTTTTTAATTAGTTTGGCAAATTCTGTATTTGGGCCATGCCCGGGTCTCGAAGCTATTATTTTCCCTTTTATTGGACGTCCTACTAAGGTCAGGTCGCCAACAATATCTAATAATTTATGCCTTGCCGCTTCATTCGCATGGCGTAATTCAATATTGTTTAAGATTCCTTCTTTATTAACTTCTACCGAAGGTTTTCCAAGAAGTTTAGCAATCTCAATTAGTCTTTCTTTTTCAATAACTTTGTCAACAACAACAATGGCATTGCTTAAATCACCACCTTTTATCAAGTCATTTTGAGCCAGGAACTCCAGCTCATGAAGAAAACAAAATGTTCTGGATGATGCTATTTCCTCCTCAAAATCTTCAATTTTATTTAACGTTGCGTATTGTTTTCCAAGAACGGGGGAGTCATAATCAATCATTGAGGTTATGTTGTAATGATCATCAGGCAGTGCAATTAATTCAATGCCTTTTTCTTCATTTACAAATTTAACTGGCTTTTTTATCTCAAAGTATTTTTTTGGTGCTTCAAGATTCTTAATTCCTGCTGACTTTAAAATTTGAATAAAAGGTTTACAACTACCATCCATTATAGGAACTTCCTGAGCATCAATTTTTATTAGACAATTATCGATACCTAAACCAGTGAGTGCAGCTAATGCGTGTTCAATAGTAGATACTGATTCTCCATTTTTAGTTAGAGTAGTTCCTCTTTGAACTTCAGTAACTAAATCTGCATCAGCTTCAATAATGGGTTGGCTTTCCAGATCGATTCGTTGAAACTTTATCCCATAATTTTCATCCGCAGGGCAAAAGGTTAAATTCACTTGTTGACCGGAGTGCAGACCAACATCTCTTAAAGAAACTTCTTTTAAAATTGTTCTTTGTTTATCACCCATAAATCGATTCTCGGGAGACAAAAATAGTGCTTTTATTCTTGATGGGACAATTTAGCGATTTCTTTTTCTAAATTGTTCAGTTTTTCCTGAATATAAGGCAGGTTTCTGAATCCTATCAAGCTTTTTCTATATTCTTTGACTTCAGATGCTGGTGAACCTTGCCAAATTGAATTTTCCTTTTTGATCGTTTTACTGATTCCGGATTGTGCGGCAATTTTGACTCCATCAGCAATTGTGATATGGCCAACGATTCCAACCTGACCTCCGATCATACAGTTTCTTCCAATTTTTGTTGATCCGGCAATACCACTTTGAGCTGCAATAACTGTATTATTTCCAATTTCCACATTATGTGCGACCTGAATAAAGTTATCCAGTTTTGCACCTTTTTTAATAATTGTTGATCCCATGGTGGCTCTGTCAATAGAGCAGTTGGCTCCGATTTCAACCCTGTCTTCAATAATTACATTGCCAATTTGTGGGATTTTGTTGTATTCATTTTCTGAATTTGGTGCAAAACCAAAACCATCAGCTCCAATTACTGAACTACTATGAATGGTTACATGTTTTCCAATTACACATCCATCGTAAATTGTGGTGTTGCCATAAATTAAAGTATTGTCTCCAATTTCAATATCGTCGCCAATAACTACATTTGGAGATATACTCACATTTTTTCCGATTTTTGTGTTTTTTCCAATTCTTACAAAGGCTCCAATAAATTCATTTTCACCGATAGTAGAATTTTCACCAATGAAAACAGGGCTTTCACGACCTGTTTTTCTGGGGTTCATTTCTTGATACTTTTGAAGTAGAGTGGCAAATGCTTCATAAGCACTTGGTACTCTAATCAAAGTTGGTTTAATTTCGTGTTGTGGTTCAAAATCTTTATTTACAATAACAACTGATGATTTACAAGAGTAAATGTGCTCTTCATATTTGATATTAGCTAAAAAAGAAAGTGCTCCCGGACATCCTTCTTCAATTTTTGCAAAAGTTGTGATTTCTGCATTAGGGTTTCCTTCAATTTCTCCTTGCAAAAGAAGTGCTATTTGTTGGGCTGTAAATGTCATGTTTGGATTGTTTTTGGATAACAAATGAAGAATTTTTTTACCGGTTTCGATAAACTTGATATGTTTAACTGGTCAGATGCTTCGGCAATGTCTTTTGTAGTTTTGTCTTTGTAAAGAATACTAATTCTATCTTCTTTAGGATTGTAGGCGTTATTTTCTATTGTTTCACTAAAAACAAAATATTTAGTATCTCTTTCAGGAATATTCAATTCCTTTATTGTTTTTTGTTTGTAATCATCTATTGTTGTTTCAGATACTTTATCCGATACAATTTTAATCTTATATAGTTTTCGATTAATCATCCATTTGCAAAGTGTGGATAAGGTTTTATCAGAATGATTGGACCACTGTTTAGCGCAGGTAAAAACATCGTAGTCATCCAATTCAGAGAATGCTTTTAATAATCCTGTATCTGTTTTAAAATCATTCAACGTGAAGTTCGCTCGTAAAAAAAGTTTAAGTGCATTTGTACAAAACAGATCTTCACCTGATTGCACCAATTCTTTGGCTTTTCTTAAAATATTGATAATTAAAAACTCTGCTGCAACAACGGTTTTGTGCAAGTAAACCTGCCAGTACATGATTCGTCGAGCTACAAGAAACTTTTCAATGGAATAAATACCTTTTTCATCCACTACCAGTTCGTTATTATGTACATTAAGGAGTTTTATAATTCTATCTACTCCTATAATACCTTCATGTACACCGGTATAAAAGCTATCTCTATTTAGATAGTCCAGTCGATCAACATCCAGTTGACTGCTTACAAGCTGGTGCAGGAATTTTTTAGGATAGGTATTTTTAAATATTTTAATCGTTAAATCCAGTTGACCGTCAAATTCTCTATTCAGTTCTTCCATGAATAAAATAGAAAGTTCTTCGTGGTTAATACCATTTGTGATGGTGTACTCCAATGCATGAGAAAACGGGCCGTGTCCGATATCATGTAAAAGTACCCCGCAAATAACTGCTTTACTTTCTTCATCAGTTATTTTATGCCCTTTTGATTTCAAGGTCTCCAGTGCCTGGTTGGCTAAATGCATTGCCCCGATTACATGATGAAATCTTGTGTGATATGCACCAGGATAGACCATACTTGTCAAACCTAATTGTCTTATTCTTCTTAATCTTTGAAAAAAAGGGTGTTCAATGATATCAAATACAATATCGTAAGCAATATGAACAAACCCATAAATGGGATCGTTTATAATTTTCTTTTTATTTCTTTTTGTTTCGATTAGTGTTTTTTTTTGAAGCCTTAAAACGTAACAAGTATTAAATACCTATTTTTAAGGAAGACATCAACAAAACTAAGTTTTTTTAATGGATAAGGTAAAAATATTATGGGCAGATGATGAAATTGAGTTGCTAAAACCTCATATTTTGTTTTTAGAAGAAAAAAACTATTCCGTAACTGCAGTAAAAAGTGGCGACGAAGCTATAGAAAAAGTAGAAGAGTTTCACTTCGATGTGGTTTTTCTGGATGAAAATATGCCAGGTATAACAGGTCTGGATGCTCTTGTTTCAATAAAAAAGCTTAGAAAAAGTCTTCCTGTTGTGATGATAACAAAAAGTGAGGAGGAGCATATTATGGAAGAAGCGATAGGTGGAGAAATTTCTGACTATTTGATTAAGCCCGTCAACCCAAATCAGATTTTGTTATCGCTCAAGAAAATATTGGATAATTCAAGGCTGATTACCGAAAAATCGACCTCAGAATATCAAAAAGAATTCAGGCAGATAAGCATGCAGATATCCAATCGAATTGATGCTCGTGAATGGATTAATATTCAGAAGCAATTGGTGTACTGGGATTTAAAGTTGTCAAATGCGGATGAGTCTGGGATGTCAGATATTTTAAAGTCTCAAAAACAGGAAGCAAACAATTCTTTTTGTAGGTTTATTGAACAAAATTATCTTGATTGGTTAAATAATTCCGATCGAAATACTCCACTCATGTCGCATACATTATTGAAAGAGAAGTTAATTCCTGAGTTGAATCAGGAATCCACGTTTTTGATTGTACTGGACTGTTTGAGGTACGATCAATGGCGTGTTTTACAACCTGAGTTTTCAAAGCATTTTATAATTGAGGAAGACGATTGTTATTATTCAATTTTACCTACCGCAACTCAGTTTGCCCGCAATTCATTATTTGCCGGACTATTACCTTCAGAAATTCAAAATCGTTATCCAAATCTTTGGATTGATGAAAATCAGGATGAAAGAAAAAACGAAAATGAATCGGATCTGTTAAAAGAATTATTAAAACGATATGGTAAAGCAAATACAAAATTTTCTTTCAATAAGGTTACCAATTTGTACAAAGCAAAAAAAATACTGGATAATTTTCATCAGTTAAAACAGAATGACTTAAATGTAATTGTATATAATTTTGTTGACACTTTATCTCATGCCCGAACTGATTTTAAAGTAATGAGGGAACTGGCTGAAGATGAGAAAGGGTATAGGAGTATTACCAAATCATGGTTTGAGAATTCCCCATTGCTTGAAATGTTAAAATTGCTGAGAGGAACCGGATCAAAAGTTATTTTAACTACGGATCATGGTTCTGTTTTGGTAGATAATCCTAAAAAAGTGCTTGGAGATAAAGATATTAGTAGTAATCTTCGTTATAAAGCTGGAAGGAATATGCAATACAAAGCAAAAGATGTTTTTGAAATTGATCGGCCTGAGAAAGGTTTTTTACCTAAATTGAATATAAGTACTCGATATATTTTTGCGAAGAATAATGATTTTTTTGCTTACCCGAATAACTATAATCACTATTCAAATCATTATAAAAATACATTACAGCATGGAGGGGTAAGTATGGATGAAATTATTGTGCCTGTTATTACAATGAAAACCAGACAATGAAGATAAAAACAGAAGATATAAATGAACTTGGAAATGTCGCTTTTCAAATCATTAATAAGGCAGAAAAAAGGAGGATTATTGTTTTTAATGGCGAAATGGGATCTGGTAAAACTACCCTAATTAAGGAAATTTGTTTAAAATTAGGTGTAAAAGAAAATGTTAGTAGTCCAACTTTTGGAATCATTAATGCGTATTCAGGAAGTAAAGAAGAAGTTTTTCATTTTGATGCGTATCGAATTGAGAATGAAAAAGAAGCTTTTGATATTGGCATAGAAGAATATTTATACTCAGACCAGTGGTGTCTTATTGAGTGGCCTGATAAAATCGAAGCATTTCTTCCTGATAAAAGAGAAATACTTGAGGTTGATATAAAAGTTGATTCAAATAGTAGAACATATAAATTTGATTAAGAAATGAAATCATCAGATTTAATTAAGCATTTGACAGAGAGTGGTTTAATGCCAAAAGAGGAGATGTTGGAGATTGCCAAAGGGGAGCAAAGTTTATTTATTGGTATTCCAAAAGAAACAGCTTTGCAGGAAAATAGAGTTGCCTTAGTTCCAGATAGTGTCGGTTTACTTGTAAATAATGGACACCGTGTAATCATTGAATCAAATTCTGGTGAGGCTGCTAACTTTACAGATAAAGATTATAGTGAAGCAGGCGCAGAAATTGTATATGAATCGAAAGAAGTATATAAAGCTAATATTATTATTAAAGTTGCCCCACCTACATTAGCGGAGATTCAATTATTAAATGCTAACCAAAAGCAGGTTTTATTCTCGGCTTTACAAATTTCTTCTCAACCCAAAGACTGCATTAAAGAATTAATGAAGAAGAAAGTTACGGGAATTGCTTATGATTTTATTAAGGATAGGGAGGGTGTTTACCCGATTGTGAGAAGCATGAGTGAAATAGCAGGAAATACATCTATTTTAATTGCTGCTGAACTTTTAAGTAATGCAAATGGAGGGCATGGTGTTATGATGGGGGGAATACCTGGAGTTAAACCTACCGAAGTAGTTATTTTAGGATCTGGTGGAGTAGGTGAATTTGCTGCTCGGGCAGCATTGGGATTGGGCGCCAGTATTAAGTTGTTTGATGATGAATCTCATAAATTAAGAAGAACATTAAATAATTTAGGACAACGCGTTTATACATCCATTATGCAGCCTAAGTTATTAAAAAAAGCATTGAAAAATGCAGATGTTGTAATTGGTGCTTTGCGCCCTAAAAATGGAAGAACACCTTGCGTAATTACTGAAGAAATGGTTTCTGAAATGAAATATGGTTCTGTAATTATTGATGTTAGTATTGATACTGGAGGATGTTTTGAAACCTCTGAAGTGCGTTCGCATGAAAATCCGGTATATAAAAAGTATGGCGTGACACATTATTGTGTTCCAAATATAGCATCAAGAGTCAGCAGGACTGCATCCTATGCATTAAGCAATGTTTTTACGCCATTGCTTTTAGATATGGGTGAAGGAGGGGGATTGGAAAAAATGATGCATGCTCAGTCAGGTATTAAGAATGGGATATATATGTATAAAGGCATTTTGACCAGTCAGGTTTTGGGTGAAACTTTTGATTTGCCATACAAAGACATAGATTTATTAATGGCCGCTATTTAAGTTCTAATTTTTCAAATTTATTGAGTATTTTTTTAAAACCTTCAGGTAGCTCAGCTTCAAAATTGACAGTTTTTTTCCTTGTTGGATGTTCAAAGCCCAAACTTTTAGCATGAAGTGCTTGTCCCGGGATTTCATCAAAACAATTTTGGATGAATTTTCTATAGTTGGATGAATTTTGTCCTTTTAGAATTTTTTCACCTCCATACTCGGGGTCATTAAATAATGGATGTCCAATTGATTTCATGTGGATTCTGATTTGATGCGTTCTTCCTGTTTCCAGTTTACATTCAATAAGAGTAACATAATTCAATCTTTTGATTACCTTATAATTGGTAATGGCATGTTTACCAATATCTCCTTCAAAATCATAGGTATCCATGATTTTTCTGTTTTTCAAATTTCTTGCCAGGTTTGTTTTTATGGTACCCTCATCTTCTTTAACATCTCCCCACACCAATGCAAGATATTTTCGATCAACTGTCCTGTTAAAAAATTGTTTGGCAAGATGTGCCATTGTTGTCTCAGTCTTGGCAATAACTAATAACCCTGAAGTGTTTTTATCTATTCTGTGGACCAATCCAGGTCGATGATTCAATTCAGGACTTTTGGGAAGTTTTCCAAAATGATAAATTAAACCATTAATTAATGTTCCTTTATAATTACCGTGACCGGGATGAACTACCAGTCCGGCATCTTTATTTACTATAATTAATTCATCATCCTCATACAGTACTTCAATAGGAATATTTTGAGGGATAAGTTCCAGAACTTTAGGCTCCTCTCGAACTACAATTTGAATCGTATCAGCAGGCTTAACCTTATAATTCGCTTTAACGGACTTGTCATTTACCAAAATATTTCCAAGTTTTGCGGCCTCTTGAATTTTATTGCGCGAAGTGTCCTCTAATCGGTCGAGTAAAAATTTATCTATCCGAAGTGGTTTTTGTCCTGAATCTACAATTACTTTGAATACTTCAAATAATTCTTTATCGATAAATTCTTCTTCCATTGGTATTACTTACACTGAGTATTGATTTTTAGCGTAGTATCACAGGAATAAAATATCGAGACCTCTTTACCAATTTTTATTTCATTGCCGCATGCGGGACGCTGTAATGTTATTTTAGCAAGACTGGAATCAACTCCTTCCACACAGGCACCATCTCCAATTTCAATAGGTGAAACATTTAGTAAACTCTTTTTAAGTAGTTTAACTGCTTCTTTTAAGGGTAGTCCCAATACTTTTGGCGTTCGAATTTTTTCGCCACCAATATGGCCCACTATAAGTCTGATTTTAGATCCGGCTTTGACCTTATCACCATCCTTTAATTTCTTTCCATTAACATCTTGAAAACCTAAAACAATGTCATTCCAGTCATGAGGCACAAAGATGGTTGAGTCATGCTGAACATCAATACTTGATAAATATTCCATGGCCCCATTTGTAGTTGAAGTGCCGTTAATTATACTACCAATTGATAATGTAATCATTTTGTCCGATCGAGCATTAATTGTTAAATAGATTTTTCGCCCTTGTTTAACAGAATCTCCTGGAGCTGGTTTTTGATCAATTACGATTCCTTTCGGGAGTTTTCTCTCCCAGACTGAATCCATTATTTCATATCGAAATCCTTTGGAGATTAAATTAGAGTCCAGTTCATTTACTTTTTTCTTTATTACGTCTGGAACTACGACTTTTTCTCCATGCCTTGTTATATTATCCAGGTAATTGTCCAGAATAAATAACCCTGCTATTAATAGAACTAGTGCTATAAATAGATTGAGGAAAAAAATTTTACTAAAAAAAAACTTTATGAATTTCATGGTTCTAAATTACAAACTAAATGCTATCTGCTGGATAAGATTTATTATTTGTTATTCAAATAGAATTGTTTGATTTAAAAATTTCCGGGGATGCTGTTATTTTTGTTCAAAATAGTAGTCTATGAGTTTATGAATATCTCCCAGTTCTATATCAATTTTTCCATCAAAATAGTTGTCAATACTTTCATAAATTTCTTTTGAAGTAATTTTCCCATCTTTATTTATATCACAAACTATTTTAATTTCTTCAATTGGTTTTTTACTTCTTTCTGCTCGCGCTGTGATTAGAGATCTATCAGCATAACCATTATTTAGTATACCAAATTTAATATCCGTTTCATCACCTTGACACATACTTGGATAAAACAAGCATAATTCTTCTCTTAGGGTAACTATTGAGTCTAAAGCTTTAATAGCAAGAATGCTGTCTGGAACAGTTACTCCATTTGAATCTATTTGAGCGATTGTGTCATTTGTATCGTCTTCATAATCCAGATGGTCTGGAATACCGTCTTGGTCTCGATCTTTTGGACATCCAAAACGATCTACTTCAATCTCCATTTGTGTGTCATTACATCTGTCATTTATATCTTTAATCCCATCTCCATCAGAATCAACTTTGAGTAATGCAACAAAATCAATGTCATCAAAATCTACTGATTTTCTTTTTCTTGACCCTATTCCAGAAGGATTTAAAACAAAGCTTAATGAAGAGTACATATAGATATCATATGGGGATCCACCGCTATGACCATCCAGTAGGTCTGTATTTGTCACTGAAACTGTTTGCTTTAGCTGTGTTTCAAAATAATTTGTAACAAAGAAATTTAATCCAATTGAAACAGGAATTGAGTATGCGATATTTAGTTCATTTCCTGGAATTAGATTAGTTTCATATACGTAATCTCTTTCCAGTATATTGTTTGTACTGGAAGGGTCTTGAGGTATGTCTCGGATTGTTCCATCTCCCCAGTAATAATAAATAGATCCATTAGCATCCAATGAATCAGTTTTTGGATTGAAGTTAATTACATCAAAGCCGATGGAAATAAATGGGTCAATTGGATTATTTTTGGCAAGTATAAACCCATTTGCAAAGTGAATATTTGTTACGAAACCTCCAGAGATTATAGAGGTTTTAAAATTTCGATTTGAAGAGCCTTTATTTTCATTTTTGATTAAGGATCCGTAACCAAAATTAAGGCCTATTCCTAAAGAACTATTTAATTTATATTCGAAACCGGCATTAAAAGCAGGTTGCAAATTTTCAGTTGTTCCGATATTTTCAATATAACCAACATCACCTCTGTAATTATATAGTCCGGTACCAAAATTATATAATAAATGCGTTTTTGATGAATCGTTTTCAGTCTTTAGAGAATCATTTTCAGGAGTAGTATCAATAGGAGATTCTTGGGATTTTGCACTGTTAAAAGCAATTATAGTGCAAAAAAGAAAAACTAGTTTTACGATTTTCATTCCCTAAATTTTGGTAATAAGGAAGCTAATTTATGTAAAATTAGTCATATTTCGTTAGTAAATCAGGAATAAATTATTCTTAAAAGTTTGGTTTAAGTGTATACTTAGTGTAAAAATCATTTATAATTTTTAAAGCTTCATCAGAAGTATCCACAAGGTGAAATAAGTCTAAATCTCTAGCAGATATTTTGCCATCAGTCAGCAAAGTGTTTTTAATCCAATCAACGAGTCCTTTCCAAAATTCTTTTCCAACTAAAACGATTGGAAATTTCCCTATTTTTTTTGTTTGAATTAAAGTAATTGCTTCAAAAAGTTCATCTAGAGTTCCAAAACCTCCTGGAAGCACTACAAACCCTTGAGCATATTTTACAAACATAACTTTTCTGACAAAGAAAAAGTCAAAATCAATTTTTTTATCGTTATCAATGTAAGGGTTTGAATATTCTTCAAAGGGTAAAGAGATATTTAAACCAACTGATTTACCACCTCCTCGGTTAGCTCCTTTATTCGCGGCTTCCATTATTCCTGGCCCTCCGCCCGTGATAACTCCATATCCATGTTTTGTTATTTTATAAGCAAGATCTTCAGCGAGCAGGTAGTATTTATCAAATTCCTTCGTTCTGGCAGATCCAAATATTGAGACACAAGGCCCAATTCTTCCCATTTTCTCGAATGCTTCAACGAATTCGGATATTACTTTAAAAATAGCCCATGAGTCATTTGTTTTTATTTCATTCCAGTTTCTTTCTGAGAATGCCTCAATAATTTTTTTGTCCTGATCGCTCATAGTTTTTAAATTTTGATTTTTTCCGAATAGGCCTGTGTCCGGATAATATAATACTAATTAAGACTTTAAAAAGTTACTTCAGTTCTTTTTTTAAATATTCAGCGGTACTGCTTTTATTGCATTTTATTATATTTTCAGGAACATCCTGTATTAAAATCTCACCACCTTTTTTACCTCCTTCAGGACCTAAATCTATAATATAATCGGCTACTTTTATCACATCCATATTGTGTTCTATCACAACCACGGAATTCCCCTTTTCAACAATTTTTTGAAGTACCTCGATTAGTATATTTATATCTTCAAAGTGTAGCCCTGTAGTAGGTTCATCAAGAATGAAAATAGTTTTTCCTGTTGCTTTTTTTGAAAGCTCTGTAGCTAATTTTATGCGTTGAGCTTCGCCTCCGGAAAGTGTCGTGGAAGATTGGCCTAATTGCACATATCCAAGACCTACGTTATTTAATGAAGCAAGTTTGTTTTTAATTTTTGGTTGAGCATCAAAGAATTCCAGAGCTTCCGATATAGGCATGTCCAGAATCTGACTGATGTTTTTCCCTTTGAATAGAACCTGAAGGGTTTCATTATTGTAACGTCTTCCATTACATGTTTTGCAGGTTACAAAAACATCTGGAAGAAAATTCATTTCAATAGTTTCTACGCCTGCCCCTTTGCACTCTTCACATCTTCCTCCTTTCATATTGAATGAAAATCTTCCGGCTTTAAAGCCATTTATTTTTGCCTGAGGAAGTTGTGCAAAAAGATTTCTTATGTCGGTAAACAGTCCCGTATATGTTGCCGGATTTGAGCGAGGTGTTCTTCCTATAGGGGATTGATTAATTTCAACTACTTTATCTATGAATTCCAATCCGGAAACGGATTTAAAACTTAGTGGGGATGCTTTACTTTTGTATACCTTATTGTAAAGTAATGGTACAAGGGTATTATTTATCAGTGTTGATTTTCCACTTCCAGAAATTCCGGTGACACAAGTGAAATTTCCAACCGGGATTTTAAGATTTACAGATTTTAAATTATTTCCTGATGCTCCTTTAATTTCAATAAATTCATTGTTTATTTTCCTTCTTTTCGGTATTGATATTTCTTTTTTTCCGGTCAAGTATTGAAAGGTTGAGCTTTCGATATTTTTGAGTTCGCCTAATTTTCCCTGATCAATAACGTGACCACCAAATTTTCCGGCTTTTGGACCAATGTCAATTATATAATCTGCCTGCTCCATAATTTCTTTATCGTGCTCAACTACAATTACACTATTTCCGTTGTCACGAAGTTTTTTCAGCGCTGAAATTAATCTTTGATTATCACGTTGATGCAATCCAATACTGGGTTCGTCAAGAATGTATAAAACACCTACCAGTTGAGAACCGATTTGTGTGGCCAGTCGTATTCTTTGACTTTCTCCGCCTGAAAGAGTTTTTGCTGTTCGGTTCAGATGTAAATAATCTAAACCTACATCAAGTAAAAATGACACTTTTTTCTGGGCTTCTTTTAAAATCTCTTTTGCGATTTTTCGTTTTGTTTTATCTAATTTAACGGGTACTTGATTTAGCCATAATTGAAGTTCTGAAATATCTAAAGAGGCAACTTCAGCGATTGATTTTTTATTAATTTTAAAATGATATGCTTCTTTTTTTAACCTGCCACCATTACAGGCAGAACAAGTTGAACTTCTCATGTAGCTTTTTATCCATTTGTTTTCTGAAGTTTTATTAAACTCATTTAATTGATTTAAGTAATGTATTATTCCTTCAAAATCAAAGTCTGAATTAATGATTTTATTTTGATTTCCAAACATCAATACATTAATGAATTCATCATTGTGTTCTTTAAATGGTTTAGTTGTGTTTTCACCCATTTCTTTTGCCAATTGCTCTATAGAATTGAAAATGAAATTCTTTTTCTTTTTTCCTAATGGAAAAATAGCACCGTTAGCTATTGATAATTTTTTATTTGGAATAATTTTTTCCTCATCAAAAGAGTATGTTTCACCTAAACCATTACAATCTGGACATGCCCCATAAGGACTGTTAAATGAGAATAAATTAGGTTCCGGTAACTTGTAGGAAATACCGGTGGTTGGACAAGTTAAATGTTGACTGTAAAACCGGACTTTCTTTTGATTTTTATCGGTTATTATTACAGTTCCTTTACCTGTTGTTAATGTCTTGTCTAATGACCTCTTAAATCTATTGTCAGAAAAGGAATTTTCATCAATCTTAAATCGATCAATTACTACTTCTATATCATGATTTTGATATCTGTTTGTTTGAAGTCCTTTTTCAAGTTCATGAATTTTTCCATCAATTCTAACTTTCAAATAACCTTGTTTGCCTAGTTTTTCAAAAAGTTCTCTGTAATGTCCTTTTCGTCCTTTAACTATTGGAGACAATAAGCTTATTGCTTGATTTTCAAACTCTTTAGTTATTAATTCAGCAATTTTATCGGTTGTATAACTTACCATTAATTCTCCTGTCTCATAACTATATGCATCCGAAACTCTTGCATATAGCAAACGTAATAAGTCATATATTTCCGTAATAGTACCCACTGTTGATCTTGGGCTTCTGGAAGTTGTCTTTTGCTCTATGGCAATAACCGGACTTAACCCTTCTATACTTTCTACATCAGGTCTTTTTATATCACCAATAAATTGTCGAGCATATGCAGAAAAAGATTCCATATACCTTCTTTGTCCCTCTGCATAAATAGTATCAAATGCTAAACTTGATTTTCCACTGCCACTTAAGCCGGTTATTACCACAAGTTTACCTCTTGGTATAGTAACCGAAATGTTTTTCAGGTTATTTTCATTAGCACCCTCAATTACGATGTTTTTTGATTCCGAAAATTGATTCCAATTATTTTTTGGATTTTTCAAGGTTGGCTTCTGTTTTTATAGTGTCAGAACTTATGAGTTTTGATTTTGGAAGAGAGTCTAGCTTTTGATACACCAATGAGTCAATTGGAATAATTAGCTTCAAATTACTTGAGTCCGTATGAATTGTGTCGTAATTAGTATATACTTTGTAATTTTCATTCAGGATTTT
This sequence comes from Flavobacteriales bacterium, assembly GCA_002720635.1. Classification (GTDB taxonomy): domain Bacteria; phylum Bacteroidota; class Bacteroidia; order Flavobacteriales_C. Next base: position 35,309 of record PBJD01000026.1, read on the forward strand.
TATTGTATAGGTTTTGTTGTTTTGGTTTTTGAGGTGTTTTTGCCTTAACCAGGGGTTGGCAATTTTTAAAATCTTGTAATTTACTTTTTGAGAGAGAGCAAAATCAGAAAAGTCGGAAACGCTTGAATCAATTGACAAAGTGGTGAATTTTAAGGGAGCATACTTTTCGTCTTCACTCAAATTATAACCATATATACCCGGGTTTTCTAAAATAGTTTTATAGGCTATAATCCTAAAAACATATCTTGCAGTTTCAGAATTTAATAATAAGTCATAATAAGAATTTACATTTTGCCTTTTTAAACTTTTCTCCAGTCCGTACATTCCCATATTATAGGAAGCTGCCACGAGTGTCCAGGAACCAAATTTTTTATATGCGTCTTTTAAATAATCACATGCAGCCTGAGTAGATTTTTCTAAATGGTATCTTTCATCAACTTCTTTGTTTATTTCCAGGTTGTATTCTTTTCCTGTTTTTTCCATGAATTGCCAAAAACCCTTCGCTCCTGCGGGGGAAACAACATTATCTAAACCACTTTCAGCGATCGCGAGATATTTGAAATCATCGGGAATGTTATTCTGTTTTAAAATAGGTTCGATTATTGGGAAATATTTACCAGTTCTCTTGTAAAAAAGTAGAATCGAAGAATGCCAATAGCTGTTCTTTATAATTTCTTTATCCAGACGTTCCAGAATATCTTTACTGTCTATAGGAACTTCTTCTCCACAAAAATTAACGTTTGAGGGTATATCATGTGATTTAGCAACATAAAAAAAACTGTTGCTGAAATTTATATTAATTATTTTTTTGGAGAAGGTAAATACTTGAAAACAGCCTATTACAGCAAAAATAGAAATGATAATTTTGTATATTTTTCTATTTGTTTTCATTGACGTGCTTTCTTTTTGTTATTCCAAAAAGGAAGATAAAAGCAATTAAAATAAAAGCAATTATTCCTATGGAAGCATTTCTAGACCATTGTTTTAATTCATAATTAAAGTATAAACTGATTCCTCCGCAAATAAACGTCAGAGATAAGAAAAATATTGCAATATGTCTGTCTTTTAGGCCAAGATATGACAGGTGATGTGTAGTATGATCTCTTCCGCCTACAAAAGGGCTTTTACCTTTGGAGATCCTGTTGATTGTAACACATGTTGTGTCAATAATAGAGGGTAAAAATGCTAAAATAGGAGTAATTGCTTTTGGTATAAAAGAAGTGTCGGAGAACTGATACCCATTCCAAAAGAAATAAATTCCAATTGCCGCCAGTAATGCGCCTAAAAATTGACTTCCTGTATCGCCCATGTACATTCTAGACGGGTTCCAGTTGTAATATAAAAAACCTAACAGTGCGGCCACAGTTCCTAAAAGTACCCAAAAATACAGATGAGACATATTTTGAGTCAATACAAGAGCAAATAAAATGGTAGAGATAATTCCGATTGAAACAGAAGTTGTGATTCCATCCATATTATCTAACATGTTTATCGAATTCATCATTCCGATTACCCAAACAACTGTTAAGCTGTAATTTAAAAGATTATTTTCAAATAATGTAATATAGTTTTCAGTAGCAATTAGGACAAACGCACAGGTAAATTGTCCCAAAAATTTAAGAACAGGTTTTGTATTGTAAGCATCATCAGCGAGTCCAATTAAGAAGCCGATGGAACTGGCTATAAGTACCCCGAAAAATTCCAACGGAATTTCTTGTGAAGCAAAAATTATTGCATAAACAGCAAATGAAAGCAAAAATACTATGTAAAAAGAAATTCCTCCAAAGGCGGGCTTGGAAACACTTCCCCATCTGATTTGAGTTCCATCAGGGTTATTTTTAGTTCCCATTGTTCTTGAGAATTTCAGGAATAAACCATTTATAAGAACAGAGAATGCAACTGCAGTGATAAAGAATATTATGTATTGCATTTGTTACGGTTTTGTTGATGCGAAATTATGATTTTATTCGTTAAAATAGTGATTTGAAATTTTCAAACAGTTCACTTTTATCGTCTTTATCTGATATGGTTGGATTTTTTGTTTCCCATTCAATATTTAATGTAGGATCGTTCCATAAAATTGAACCTTCAGATTCTTTATCATAGTCATTTGTTACTTTGTATGCGAAAATGGTATCGTCTTCTAGTGTTTCAAAACCATGCGCAAAACCGGGAGGTATCCAAAGCATTTTAAAATTAGATTCTGATAATCTGATTTTAAAATGCTTTCCATATGTTGGTGAATTTTTTCTGATATCAACCGCAACATCATTAACAGCCCCTTTAATTACTCTTACCAATTTTCCTTGATGGAATGGTGGGTTTTGAAAATGTAATCCACGCAATACCCCCTTTACTGATAAAGATTGGTTATCCTGAATAAATTGATAATCACCGATATGATTACCTAAAGTTTTTCTGTTAAAAGATTCCATAAAATAACCTCTTTCATCTACAAAAACTTTTGGTGAAATTATAAGTAAATCTTTGAGAAGGGTTTTTTCTACTTTCATTTCTTAACGAAGATTTTTTTTAAAGTTTTCTTTTCTTTTTTAGGGTTTTCCTCGTAATAACCATGGTTTCCGCCGTATCCATACCCGTATCCATACCCATATCCGTATCCATACCCATATCCGTATCCATATTTTTTTAATCCTCCATATTTTATATCTCCACCAGCCCCATTAAGAATCACTGACAAATTCTTAATTTTTTTCTTGTCTCTTAACATTTGAATATTTTTTAAGAATACTTTTTTAGAAAAATGTGCACGAACAATATATACCGGATAGTCTACTTTGGAAATTATTGGAAAAGCATCTGTAACAATTCCTACGGGAGGTGTATCAATCACTATAATGTCATAGGATTTTTTTAATTCGTCAATGACATCTGTCATTCTGTTACTAATGATTAATTCAGCTGGGTTGGGAGGTATGGGACCCGCAGTTATGAAATGCAGATTTTCCAAATGGCTTTTTTGTATACACTCTTCCAATGAAGATTTACCAATCAGAAGCGTACTCATTCCAATTGTATTTTGAACATTAAAACCTATATGCGTTTTAGGTTTTCGCATGTCCAGGTCCAGAATAATAACTTTTTTTTCTGAAAATGCAATTATTCCACCAAGATTAATGGCTACAAAAGTTTTTCCTTCACCGGAAATAGTTGAAGTTACGGTTATGATTTTAGATCCTTCTTTGTTAGATATGAATTGCATGTTTGATCGTATTGACCTAAAGGCTTCTGACATGAGGGATTTAGGATTTTTATCTACAATTAATTGAGAAACGGGTATAACATCTTTATAGGAAGGGATCATTCCTAAAATCGGAATGTTATTTGTGTGTTTGGAGACATCAGATGTGGAGGATACGGTATTGTGAAGAAGGTACTTAAGAACAATAATTAATAATCCAATTACCAGTCCGGATCCAATAAATATAAGGTAGTTTGATTTTTTTTGTGGAGAAATTGGAACAAGATTAGCTTTGGCAGGCTCTATGATCTCATTATCTGAAACAAAGCCAGCTTTAACCATTTCGTATTCTGCTTTTTTCGTTAGTAATCTTGAATAGTATTCACTATTGATATCATACATCCTTTCAAGGTGAAGATAATCTGTGTTGTGATCAAAGTTTACCTCTTGAGATTTTTGTGCAATACGGTAGCTTTCTAGTCTGTCATTTATTAATTGTAAGTTGTCTTGTAAATCAAGAATTATATTTTTTGTCACTTCCAATAAATCCTCAATTTCAAGATTAATCTGGAAGTCGATTTCTTTTACTTGATAGGACTCTTCGGTAATTCGAAAACTTAAAGATCTTTTATCAGATAGTAATTTTCTAAGTCTTGAGGCAGTTGTTGAAATATATTGATTTTTGGAGTTTAAAAGTAAAACGGAGTAGAGCTCTTCATGACTTATTTTGTTACTGATGGAACTGTAAAAGTTTTTAAAATCTATAAGTGTAGTTTCTAATTTTGTTTTTTCTATTTGATCTTTGGATGCTAAGTCCAAAGCTAACTTACCGTAGTCAGTTTTTATCTCCTGATTATCCTTTTGCAAGTCTTTGTATGGTTGAAGCAATTTTTGATAGTACTCCAGTTTTTGATTAATCTTCAGAATCTGGTCATTCGTAAATTTAATCATTTGATTGGCAGATTCTTTTTTCTTTGAAATATTTGATATCAAAAAGAGCGAAGAAAGACTGTTTACAATATCAGCGCATTTTTTTGGATGATTTCCAGTGTAGGATATTTTAATTGTATTCGCTCTGGAGTTTTCTATATTAACAGACAGACCTTTTGAATAGTTATTTATTAATTGACTTTTGTCAACAATTTTGACAAGAAACCTTTTTCCTGAGTCATTAAGATCATTTAAATTTCGATTGCTTATATTGATTTTTAGTTCCAGACCATTTATTGAAATCCATTTGTTTACCGGAATTATAAAAGATCCGGAATCAACATCCATTTTTGATATTACGGCTGATCCATTTTTGAAATTAATCATTAATGGATAGTTAACTGCTTTTCTTTTTTTGAGTTGATATGAAATCGAAAAGGGATTCGATTGATAGTTTTCCGTATTAAGAAATTTCCCTTTTGTGTAATAATTCACATCTATGTTAAGGGTTTTTAAGGCTTCACTGAGCATCTTTTTTGATTTCAGTCTACTTAACTCAGCAACCAAATTAGTTTCATAAATATTTTCAAAATTCATCATTTGATTGACATCATTTTTTTCTGAGATCTTAACAATGCTTGATGAATAATATTGAGGAGTTGTGTACCTGTTTATAAAGAATGCTATACAGAATCCTAAAAATATTGATAAGACGATAAAAAGTAGATTTTTTCTTATTATTAGTATTGCTAAACTAAGATCAAATTCGTCATTAAGGATTGAAAGTTTTTCTTTTTCCATTTAGGGTTGAATAAGGGTGTAAACCAGTAAAAGTGAGCTTATAAAACCAATTGATGATCCTATATCAGTTGAAAGTCTGGCTCCATAGTTAATAAACGGATCAATGTATACTATGTCACCAGCCTGCATATTTAAATTTGCATCTTTTATTCCATCAATGGTGGAGAGATTTACAAGATATATTTCAGGATCATTTAGTTCTCCTCGAATTATTTTTATTCTACTGGCATTTCCCTCTTGAAATACACCACCTGTTTGAGCAAGTACTTCAAAGAGAGTAGTATTTTCATTTTGAAGTTGAAAAATACTTGCTGAGTATCCTCCTTGAAAAATATAAATTCTTCGGTTAAATATTCTTGCGATTACAAAAGGGGAATTAACCTGACTTTCCAAAAGTACTTCAAGTTTCTCTTCAATTTGATTCAGGGTTAAGCCAACAACTTTAATTCTTCCTATAACAGGAACTTTAATTGTACTGTCTGAGCGGACTTTGTAGCCAATACCATTTCTTTGATTTCCCATTCCGACCGGACTGTTGCCTCCATTAATATTTCCGCTTACCAATCCACCTGTATTGTTATTCATTTGGTTCCCCCCGATATTAACAATGTTGTATCCATCATTAGAGAACATTTGAATTAATATTTCGTCATCTATGGCAATTTTATACGACTCTTTATAATCTACAGAGTCTACAAATTCTTTGAATTTATAATTAACGGGAGTTTTTAGCATTCTACTCTTGTCCAGTGTAGAGCAACTGGAAAGAATGCTGATTACAACTATAAAAAATAAAAACGGTCTCATTTATTTAATATTTTCTTATATAGCTTGTCAACATCATTGATAAGTCGACTGTAGCTAAATTGATCTTTTACATGTTTCCAACCCTCTTTTTGCATAGCAATTCGTTTAGCATCGTTTTCTATTAGTTCAAGTAGGTTTTTGGCATATGTTTCAATATCTTCCATTTCACTCAGAAGACCTGTTTTATTTTGAATCACAACATTTTCAATTCCGCCAACATTTGTTGAAGCAATTGGGTTATTTGCTGCTTGAGCTTCTATTAGGCTAACCGGGGTTCCCTCATTAAGACTCGATAGTGCTATTATATCCATACCGGCATTTACAACATCAATGTTTTTTATCCATGAAGTAAACGTTAAAGGGGTCTTTTTAAAAGCTATATTACTTCTTGAGTATTCAATACCTAACTCATCTGCAATAGCAATTATTTCATCTCTTGATTCACCATCACCAACAACAAAAGCCCGTACTTTTTTATTGGTGATCTCAAGTACTTTTTTGAAAGCTTTAATAAAAAGTTTGTGATTTTTGATGGGAACCAATCTTCCTATGATGCCAATAGCTATTTCATCGTCATCAATTTGATATTCAGTTCTGAAAACAGCGCGTTTTTTATCAAGGTTGCACTGAAATCGGTTTAAATCAAAACCAAGTGGAATAACTTCAATTTTATCCAGGTCAGCAATTTTATGAACAGAACCTAATTCTTGTTTTTGTATGTTTGAAATAGCAACAATTGCTGAGCTTTTTTGAGCAAGTTTTTTCTCTATTCGCTTAAAAATTCTCGTTTTTGTCTTATTGAAGTAGCTATGAAAAACATGTCCATGAAAGGTGTGCACTACAGCTGGAACTTTACACGAAAAAGCTGCCATTCTTCCAAGTGTTCCTGCTTTGGAGGCGTGGGTGTGGACGATGTCGGGTTTAAATTCTTCGATTATTTGCTTTATTTTTTTGTAAGCAGCATAATCATTTCCAAAACGAATAGCTCTTCTCATTTCTGGAATAATTATGGGGTTTAATCCCAATTCACCCAGTATGTGTTGAGATGAGTCTTCACTATCCTCTTTATCACCACCAATAAGTAATGTCTCGTATTCCTCAGGAAGATATTTCGTAAGATATGCGGCGTTGTAAGTTGGGCCGCCCAAGTTAAACCTATTAATTATCCTTAAAACCTTTGGCATTTCAAAAATTATCAATCGCAAAAATAAGTAAAATAATGGAGATAAAGCTTGCGTAAAACTAGAGTTTAGTAGATTCTTTATACCATTTTTTCCACCAATGTTGAAAAACAATAAATGCCCAAATGGATGCAGCAGAATCTTCCGGGTTACTGGAATAAAGTTTTTTAATTAAATCATTGATATAGTTCCAGTTAAATAATTTTTGTTCCTCAATAAATTCTCTATTTAAATAATTGGACTTTATTTCTTGTTCAAGATCTCCTCTAAACCACTTTAGTAAAGGCACCTCAAAACCGTGTTTTGGACGCTTAAACAGTTCATCCGGTAAATCATTTTTAAAGGTTTCTTGAAGAATTTTTTTCTTTATTCCTTCTTGAATTTTAAATTCCTGTGGTATTTGAAAAGCAAATTCCACAACGTTATGATCCAAAAAAGGAACTCTTACTTCGAGGCTGTTGCTCATACTATTCAAATCAACTTTTGTAAGCATGTCACTTACTAATACTTGATTTACATCCTGGTAGAGGACTCCGTTAAAATCGTTGGATTCCAATGCAGGGCTCAAAAGTGTTTTTTTATCGGATTGAAATTTAAATGGATTCGGATTTAAAAGAAAATCAGCTGCTTGTTTATCTTTTAATATTCCAGCCCAATCCCAATATCTTTCTGTGTTTCCTTTTTTTATTCCATCAGCAAATCTCAGAAGTTGACGATTAAAGTTCCCGATTTTAGAATTTCTTGATTTTGGTAATATTTTCCAGAGTGGTCTTCCTGCAGAAACAATTTTATTTTTAAGACCATTTTTTCTTGCGAGAAGTTCTGCTTTATGCTTATTGTATCCACTGAATATTTCATCTGCACCGTCTCCTGATAGCGCTACAGTTGCCTTTTCTCGAGTATGCATACTTAAAATGTTGACAGCTAGTCCGGAGCTGTCGGCAAATGGTTCATCATTATATTCCAGGACCTTATGCAGTTGTTTATACAAATCATCATTTTTCAGTTCGAAAACAGTATGGTTTGTTTTATATTTTTCTGCTACAAGTTTTGCATACTTTGTTTCGTCAAATAACGGTTCGTCTTTATAACCAATGGAAAAAGTATTAAGATTTTTAGTGTGTCTGGATGCTAAAGCTGTAATTACAGAAGAATCGATTCCGCCACTTAAAAAAGCACCAATAGGCACATCAGAAACTAATCTTTTTGAAACACTTTCTTCTAATAATTCTCTAAGTTTAAATTGAGCTTTTTTGTAATCTGAAAAATTATATTTCCCGGGTATGTAAGATAATGTATAATATTTCCTTGTTGTTACTTTTCCTTTTTTCCAAATTAACAATTCACCAGGTTGAAGTTTTTTACAATTTTCAAGAATGGATAAGGGCTGTGGAATATAATTGAATTTAAAATATAATTGAAGGGAGGATGCATTAATGTTTTTTGAGACATTAAATTGAAAAATCGCCTTCATTTCCGAAGCAAAAATTAATTGATGCTTATCCTCATATATATGTATAGGTTTTATCCCAAATCTATCTCTGACAACAATGGTTTCCTGTTTTTCTCTGTCATAAAAAGCAAATCCAAAAAAGCCATTTAAGTCATGTATTCCGGCTTCCCCAAATTCAATCAAATGAAACAGTAAAACTTCTGTGTCAGAGGATGTTTTAAAAGTATATCCTTTTTTTTTCAGAGCTTTTCTTAGCTCCTTGTAGTTGTATATTTCACCATTAAAAACAAGTGTATATCTTTGATTGGGAGATGAAAAAGGTTGTTTGGCAGAGTCGCTGGTATCTATAATGCTAAGCCTGGTGTGTCCTAAGCCAATATTTTCATTTATAAATACTCCCTTTGAATCTGGCCCCCTTGAGTGCAAAGCATCTATGGCTCCATTAAGATTGGAAAAATTAAGTTTTCCGGTTTCGTCTTTTGCGAAAATTCCAACTATCCCACACATAAAAAGGATGCAAAAATTATCTAAAGATAGGTAAAGAAATATTTCTTTATCCTATAACTTAAACTACATTTATTTAAATGTTATGTAAATAGTATAAATTACAGGTATCTTTTTTCCCCCTTCAATCCATGTTTTTAAATCAAGCACTGTTTCTTTTATTATTTCCTCAAGCTCTATATTTACGCGAGATTGTATGTTGATATCTTTAATTTTCCCATTAGGTGTAACACTAAACTTAAACACTATTGAATTGTTTTCACCGGCTACATGAGCGTCTTTAATTTTGTCTTTTAATTTAAGCATTAACTCTTTTTCCAGACTTTCATCTCCACCTGAAAAATCAACTAATTCATAAGTTGAGTATTCTTCGTTTTTGTATTTATCAGGAACTTGTTTAAATGATTTTATAGACCTTACTTTTCTATTTTTAATTAGATTGGGAAGTTGTAAATTAATCTTTTTTGCCTCTTTAGCTGACCTGGTTTTGCCTTTTTCCATTGTTGAAATAGTAGACAGGTTATCTGTATTGTTTAGGCCTGGTTTCTTCAATGAATCAGGTGAATTTGATTCAGTATTTATGGAGTCCGGGTTTTCCTTTTTGATTTTAGATAGGGTCTGGGATGGTTCGTAACCCTTTGAATTTAATTTTTTTAATCTATCACTTGACTCTTTATTTGTTAATGTCTGGACGGAACTAAAATCTTCGGATATATTTTTTTGTAAAAAAATAAAACCTGTTACGAGTGCAATCAAAGAGATACTGAAAATATAAAACCTCATGTTTCCTCTTTTGTCTGAATTGACTGGATATTTGAGCAGAACTTCATTTGTAATTCGATTTACGGCAGCAAGGTCTTCCTCTCTAATTAATTCAATAGCGGATTTCGATAAATCACAGTTATCAATCTTGTGAGTATATTCCTTTATAAGTCCAGGATTGTTTGAATTATTGATTACCAATTCAAATTCATCCTTGGTAAGACCGAGGTTCATATTTTCTTTACGAAGTTTCACGATGTTCCAACAACGATTTTAGATTTTTTTTACCCTCATGAATGTGAGATTTGACTTCCTTTACTGAAAATTTCGTTTCACTAACGATTTCCGAATAGCTGAAGCCGCTGAAATAATATAATTCGACACATTTTTTTTGATTGTAACTTATTTTATCCAATGAAGTTTTTAGAATTTCAATTCTTTTTTGCAGAAGTAGTTCTTTGTCTAAAATTTCATCAAAATCATTTTCAATTCCAATATTTTTGGTTCCGTTTTTAATCTTGAAGCAATGAAATTTGGAGGTGCTATAAACTAAAGCGTTAAAGTTTTTAACACTATAGTTGCTTATGTCTTCAATTATTATTTTGAATATTTCTTCAACGGCATCTTTAGCTTTTTGCTCATCTTTTAAGATGCCTAAAGCAATTGAAGCAACTAAATGCGTGTATCGGGCAAATAATTCTCCCAGTGCATTTATCTCGTTATTTGACTTGTAGATGTCAATTAACTCTCTGTCTAATAGTTTGTTGTATTTGTTTTTTTTTCTTATCACTTATGCTGTATGTAATATTAGGGATATTAACTTAAAAATTCCACTAGGGATAGCTAAATTTTTAATTGACTTATATATTCAGTTCTTTTTTACAAGTGAATTAAAGTATATACGCCTAAATTATTAAACTAAAGCTATGGCTGCTCTCGTTGCTTTTTTACTTAATTTTACTTCCTTGTGAAGAAAATATATTTCATAATTCTATGCTTAATTTCTGTGTTTTCTCAGGCACAAAATTTTCAAGGAAAAGTGATTGACAAAATGACGCGTTTGCCGATTCCTTTTGCAAATATCGTCTGGATTACACACCAGGTAGGTACAGTTGCAAATATTAATGGACATTTTGAAATTATTAAATTTGCTGATGATACTTTATCATTTTCAGCAATTGGCTATCGAGAATTAAAATTATTATCAACTGATTTTCCTGTCAATGGTCAAATAGAACTTATAAATAAAAGTGAAGTATTGGGCGATGTTCAAATTAAAGTCAGAAAAAAAAGAAGAAAAAGAAGACAGGATAAATCATATTTGTTGCATCAGTCTATTGCAAAAAACAGATTGAAAAATAACCTGAAAAAAAAGCCATACTATGACTGTGAGGTGTACAACAAAATAGAAGTTGATCTAAATAATGTAGATTCGACTACTAAAAATTCACTTTTATTTAAACCTATAGGCTTCGTATTTGACCACCCTGATACAGTAAGCTTGAAAAAACCTTTTTCCCCGATTTTTTTTAGTGAAGGTTTTTCAAACTACTATTTTAAAAAAGGAAGTGGAGAGAAAGAAGTGGTTTTGGCTTCTAAAAATGCTGGAATAAAAATTCCCTCAGTTGCAAAATATACTGGTAATGTATACACGGACTTTAATATTTACAATAATTATTTAAGAATATTTCAAAAGCAATTCGTTTCCCCTTTGGCACAAGGAAGCTGGCTTTCTTACAAGTACTTTATTACTGATTCTTTGAAATCAGGAGATACTACATTTTACAGATTGGATTTTAAACCAAGAAGAGAGGAAGATCTGGCATTTGATGGGTATTTAATAACTGACGATAAATCACATGGATTGAATGAGATTAAATTAAGTATTCCAAAACGTTGTAACATTAATTTTATTGAAGAATTTGAGATAAAGCAAAAATATACGTTAATGGATTCAGTGTGGGTTTTAGAGTATGAGTCAATTTTAATCGATGTGAATCCATTGCAAAAGTCTTATGGTTTCTACATTCAAAAAAATACACACTGGATGAATTATTCGTTTAATGAAAATCAAAATGATATCTTTTTTACTGCTGCAGAAAAAACTGAAGTCAGAGATTCCGCCTATGAATATGGTGATGTTCTTTTAGAAAAATATCGTCCTGAAAAACTGGACACTTCTGAAAAATCAATTTATTCTGATATTGATAGTGCAATGAATACAATGTATTTGAAGGTAATTCAAAATCTCAGCTTAATGGCCTATACAGGGTATTATCCATTTAAGTATTGGGAATACGGACCATATTATACAACATATAGTTTTAACAATATAGAAGGACAACGTTTAAGAGCGGGGTTTCAAACAACACAGAATTTATTGAAATATTGGCGGATTAATGGGCATGTAGCTCATGGAGTTGGTGATAAGATCACGAAGTATAAAGGGTTGGTTACTAAATATTATGGTTTTGATAAGTGGAGATTTATCGAATTTGAACATTTAAATGACTTTAAAATTTTAAGTGCAAGTGATAATGCCTTTCAGGAAGATAATATTTTGGCTTCTCTTACAAGGCGAGTTGATCCACGGTATACGCACACTATTCGTTCTCGATTTACCTGGTCTCATGAATGGTTTAATGGAATTAATAATTCATTAGAGTTAAAAACTGAAAAATTAATTCCATTGGGAAGTTTAATCTACAGAACTTCAAATGATCAATTTGTTGATGATCTGCGTACTTATACTGTCAAATTTGGCGGAAGATTAGCTGTAGATGAAAAATTTGTTCGGTATGGGTTTAGAAGATTAAGCCTTAGTACTCGAAATCCAAGATTAGATTACTCGTATACGTATGGGATGAAATTTAAAGGGCTTGGTTATGAGTTCCATAAGCTGGAATTTGATATTGCTGATCGCTATTTTTTCGGTTTTTTCGGCTTTTTAGATGTTAAANTTCTTGGTGGAAAAATATGGGGNAGTGTACCGTATCCTTTACTTTTAAATCATCAAGGCAATGATTCTTATTANTTTGATAATCAGTCATTTAATTTNATGANTCCATTTGAGTTTGCTTCTGATCAATATGTTAGCCTTATGTTTAAGTATAATTTTAATGGATTAATTTCTAATCGTTTGCCTTTATTTAAAAGACTTAAAATAAGGTCTTTTATTTTTGCAAATGGTATCTATGGTACTCTTAATTCCAATCATGAAGATATTATTCTTTTACCAAATGGGTTATCATCATTAGATGAACCCTATCTGGAAACTGGATTTGGATTTGATAATATATTTAAAGTTATTCGTCTGGATTTTATTTGGCGATTAACAAACAAAACGTCTCCTCAAATCCAGACATTTGGAATTACATTTGATATTGTCCCCAGTTTTTAAACTCCTAATTTCTTAAAATCATTTCCAGATGGATTTTGAAAAACGTTTAATTCAAATTCGGGTAAAATGGCAATGATATGGTCAAAAATGTCTGATTGAATTGCTTCATAATGTGCCCATCTTTGTTCGGAACTAAAAACATAAATTTCAATAGGCAGTCCTTTTTCATTCGGTGCTAATTGTCTAACCAAAAAAGTCATCTCCTTAGATATTTTTTTGTTTATGGATAGATATTTTTCGAGATATGCTCTAAAACTACCGAGGTTAGTTAATTGTCTTATGTTTGCCGAGTGGTTGATGTCTTTTCCGGAATTGAAGCTTTCTATTTCTTCTGTTTTTTTAGAAAAATAATCTTTCAACAAATCAATATTCTTTAGGTTGTTAAGGAGGTTTTCATCGCAAAATTTGACTGAATTCATGTCCAGGCTAATTGAACGTTTTATTCGCCTTCCACCACTTTCTGACATTCCTCTCCAATTTTTAAAAGCATCAGAAACAAATGAGTAGGTAGGTATAGTAGTAATGGTTTTGTCCCAATTCTGGACTTTTACAGTTTGGAGTTTAATCTCAATAACATCCCCATCAGCTCCAAATTTTGGAAATTCTACCCAATCGCCAATTTTAACCATGTCATTTGCTGCAATTTGAATACTTCCAACAAATCCCAGTATAGTATCTTTAAATACTAACATTAACACTACTGACATAGCTCCTAAAGCTGAGAATATTCCCATCGGTGATTTATCAACCAGAATAGAAATGATGTAAATTCCACCTAAAATGTATACAATCAGTCGAATTAACTGCATGTAACTGTCTAAAGGTTTTCCCTTTAAAAAAGGTCTGGATTCTAAGTAAAACTGAAAAGCTTTGAAGAAGGCAACAATAGTGATTATAAATGCAATGGTTAGATATATTTCTGATATTTTCTCGAGAGCTAAAATCCAATCGGGATGTCCTTCGTATAAAACTGGAGCCAAAACACCAATAAGTAAAGCAGGAACAATATGAGCAACATGTTTAAAGACTTTTTTTTCAATTAAAACGTCATCCCATGTATTTTTTGTTTTTTTGATTATACGTTCAATAATTACCAAAATTGTTTTTCTGGCAATCAAGTCCGCTAAAAGGCAAAATAAAACTAGGCTAATAGAGATAATAATCATTTTAAATAAAAACAGNGTATTTCCTTCAACTCCCAAACTATTAAGGAAATTGTCAATAATACTGGAATAGGAATTTCCCCAGGACTGAATTACATTATTTGTGTTTATTTTGGTAAACTTCATGTGTTTAGTTTATAACGAATTTATAGCCAATACCTCTTACAGAGTGAAAGTAAACAGGTGATTTTGGATCTTTTTCAAAATATTTTCTAAAGTTTAGAAGATAATTATCTATTGTTCTTGTACTTGGATAAACATCTACCCCCCAGATTAACTCTAAAATTGTGTCACGCGAAACTACTTCATTTTTGCGTTCGACAAGTAATTTTATAAGTTGAATTTCTCTTGCTGTTAATTGTCCCTGCTGATTATTAATACCTTTAAATTCATAAGTTGAAAAATTAACATAGTTGTTTCCAAAGCTAAAATCTTCTGATGTTTCAGGTCTGTTTTGCCTTAGTTTATCTCCTTTTTTTATCAAAATTTGAATACGGAGGAGAAGCTCTTCCAAATTGAAAGGTTTTAATAAATAATCATCTGCACCTGCTTTTAATCCCAAAATTCTGTCCGTACTTGAGCCTTTGGCTGAAAGAATAAGAATAGGTATTTCACTATCTTTTAATCGGATTGTTTCGCATACTGTGAGTCCATCAACATTAGGAAGCATTACATCGATTAGAATCAAGTCAAATCGTTGACCCTCCCATAGTTCAATAGCTTTCTTCCCATCCTCAGCTACCTTAACTATATAATTTTCAAGTTCAAGATTAAGTTTTATTACATCTATTAAATGCTCCTCATCTTCAACCAGAAGAATTCTTTTCTCCATTCAGCTAAATTAGTTAACCAAATTAAAATTTAAAAGAATCACTGAAAATTGGTTGAATTAAGTGTATTTTAAAGAAGCAAAATCAATAATTTTGTCTATAAACTAGTTTGAAAAGGCCTTTTTCCATACTGTTAATTTTCTTTTGTTCCATTGGATATGGTCAACTAATCTTTCAAAAACCAGATTCAAACCTAATTGCAAGATCAAATAGTCAGGTTCAAGTTGCCTCTTTACTAATTGATGCCGATATCGATTTTTTTGAAAAAGCTTTGAAGCAATCGATTAATTCAAAAGAAGTATATGAACTTGAGATTAAAATCCAGGATGCAAAATTATTAAATATTTATTTTGATAATTTTAAATTAAGCAAGGCCAGTAGTCTGGAAGTGTATAATGAGACGGGGGATTTGAAAGTAAAAGTGAATTCTGATAACAACCGAGAAGGAGAGCTTTATGCAATTCCACCAATAAAGGGTAGTTCAATCAAACTTATTTTTAAAGGGAATCGATCAAATTCAAAAATTTTTATTGGAGAAATTGGTTACTTTTGGAAGTCTTTCGATGATGCATACAGCTCAGAACCGTGTGAAGTTGATGTAAATTGCTCAGAGGGAGATGAATGGAAGAATCAGAAAAATGGGGTAGTTCGCCTTCTGTTGAAAAAGAATTCTTCTGGTGTTTATTGTTCAGGGACTATACTAAATAATACATCTCGTGATTGCAGGCCTTATATTTTATCTGCAGAACATTGTGTTAATGATGCTACCTCTGGTAATCTAAAGCAATCTTTTGCTTATTTTAATTATGAAAATTGTAATTGTGGTATAGATAATGCGGCTTCAGGTAATTTTATTTTAGGTATGACAAAGAGGGCTTCAACTAAATTTAACAATAGCTCTGATATTTTGTTACTGGAGTTGGATGAAGAAATTCCTGTTGAATTTAACCCGTACTTTAATGGGTGGGATATTTCAAATATTGCTTCTCCCTCAGGAGTGAGTATTCACCACCCAAAAGGAGATGTTAAAAAAATATCAACGTATACTTCTACGTTGAAAACTGCAGATGAATTTGGCCTTACAGAAGATGCTTTTTGGAAGGTGACTTGGGCGGAAACAACAAATGGGCATGGTGTAACGGAATCAGGAAGTTCAGGATCGCCAATTTTTAATCATGAAAAACTTGTTGTTGGTGTTCTCTCTTACGGAGATTCTTATTGTATTAAACCAGAAGATCCAGATTACTATGGTAAGGTATCTTATTCTTGGAATAATCAACCGGACTCATCAAAACGGTTGGACGTATGGCTGGATCCTCTGCAAACGTTTGAGGAATCAATTACAGGAAGTTATTTTCCATGTGAAAACAATAATCAAGTTGGAAGTTATTTTTTATGTGAAGATACGTCCTCTTACATCTATCAAGATAGCATTGTTATCAAATTAAATCCCACATCTGATGGAATAAATGTATATATTGAACAAACGATTTTAAATTCGGTTGAGTTATTCTTAGTTGATGTTTCCGGAAAAATTATTTTTAGCAGGAATGAACCATCTTCCAATTTAACAATAATCGAAGTACCTACCAATAATATTCGAAATGGCTTGTATTTTGCTGTATTACATGCAGGGAACAAAAAGCAAATATTTAAAGTTGTTGTTGTGAATTAACGTTATTTCACTAAATCATCTCTAATTAAACTTATAATTAATAGTATTTTTATACTACCAATGAGTAAAAAAGTTAAATCGCTTTATCGCAGCGTAGGTGCAAGGAATATAAAATTTATTGAAGGCCTTTGTTTAGGAGGAATAAATGATGGGTTTGTGTTTTCTGATTTCAAAAAAGCTAAAACCTTTACAATTACTCCTGAAACACATAGATCAATTAAACCTGAAGAGGTTTTGGAATTGTCTTTTTCAACAAAAAAAGCGACTGACTGGGAGAGTACCTTAAAAGAAGATTATGAATTTGGTTTTTCAATTATAAAAAATGAAATTGAGCACAAGCATATAAATAAGGCANTTTTATCCAGAAAAAAAGTAAAGAATCAAAAAGTAAATGTGAATGATTTGTTTTTAAAACTTTGTGAAAATTATAAAACATCACATGTGTTTTTAACAGAAACTCCAGATGGAGAATGTTGGATTGGAGCTACTCCAGAAACTCTTTTGGAGAAAAAAGAGGGTGGCTATGAAACCATGTCCCTTGCAGGAACTAAAGAAAGTGCTGATGTGAATTGGACGGAAAAAGAGTTTTCAGAGCAAAGAATTGTTACAAACGCAATATTAGCAGAGTTGTTCAAGTTTAACATTAATCCAGATATTGGTGAATTGGAAACCGTAAAAGCAGGTGCTGTTTTTCATTTGAGAAACAAAATTAAGTTTACAACAAGTGAATCGGCTTTAGCTATTGCTAATGCATTACATCCAACACCTGCGATTTCCGGAAACCCGAAAAAACAAGCTATATCCACAATAAAAATTGCTGAAAATCATGATAGAGAATATTATTGTGGTTTTGGTGGAATAGTGAAAAATGGTGAAATTGAAAATTTGTTTGTTAATCTCAGGTGTGCATCTGTCTCCAGTAATCAAATATGTCTGTATGTTGGTGGAGGAATCACAAAAGATTCTGAACTTTCAAAAGAATGGGATGAATGTGATAGGAAAGCAACATCTTTACTAAGATTTTTATGATTTTTTCTGCATTTTTACATTAAATACATTTTTTTGGAATTATCAAGTAAATTAGTTGTAAGAGATCTTGTTGAGGTTTTAGCTCAAAAGGGGGTTAAACATGTTGTCATTAGTCCCGGTTCCAGAAATGCACCTCTTACTTTATCTTTTAACAGGCATCCGAATTTTAAATGTTATTCTATAGTTGACGAACGATGTGCTGCATTTTTTGCAATGGGAATTGCACAGCAAACCAAAGTTCCTGTTGTAATTTGTTGCACCTCCGGTTCAGCAGCGCTAAACTATTCCCCGGCGATTGCAGAAGCCTATTACCAAAAGATTCCATTATTGATTTTAACTGCTGATCGACCCAAAGAGTGGATTGACCAGATGGATGGTCAAACTATTCGACAATCTAATGTTTATTCAAATTACATAAAGGGTTCGTTTGATTTTCCNGTTGAAATTCATAATGAAGATGATCGATGGTATGTTCAAAGAATGGCCAATGAAGCAATTGAATTAACTCAGTTTCCGGAGTCTGGTCCGGTACATGTTAATCTGCCTTTTAGAGAACCTTTGTATGAAGTTAAAGATTACTCAAATGAAGAGTTGCCAAAATTATTTGAAACCACGAAAACACTTTTGGAATTACCAGAAAGTCAAGTTCTTGATTTACAAAAGGAATGGCGAAGTTATAATCGAATATTAATAATTACTGGATTACTCCATCCAAATGAAGCTCTAAATTCAGTCTTGAATGAGATATCAAATCAAAATAATGTAGCTATTCTTACCGAAACAACATCTAATGTTTTTGGGAAGTATTTCAATAGAAGTATTGATCGGGTAATTGTTGGAATTGAAGGTGAGGAAGAGGGTTATGTTCCTGACTTGTTGGTTACTCTTGGAGGTCCTGTTGTCAGTAAAAAAGTAAAAGCTTTTTTACGAGAAAATAAGCCCGCAGCGCATTGGCATATTAATGCATCAAATGATTCAGTAGATACCTATCAATCTTTAACCAGAATAATACCNCTTTCTCCTGAGAAAATTCTTAAGTTTTTAACAGGTTTTGAAGTGCAATCAAATTATCGGGATAAGTGGCTGGAAAAAGACTCTTCTCTGCAAAATGTTTNTAACGAATTTGTTCAGGAAGTTGAATTTTGCGATTTAAAAGTTTTTGAAACAGTCTTAAATCAAATTCCTAAAGAAAGTTATCTTCAGTTAGCGAATTCAACCGTTGTTCGATACAGTAATCTTTTTGATCAGCCATCTCAAAATAAATTACGTTGTTTTAGCAATAGGGGAACAAGTGGTATTGATGGAACTTTAAGTACTGCCGTTGGTGCAGCATTAAGTAAAAATGAGCCAACTACGGTAATTACCGGAGATTTGTCCTTTTTTTATGATTCNAATGCACTTTGGATTGNACCGTTCCCTCAAAATTTAAAAATTATTCTAATTAATAATAAAGGCGGAAGTATTTTTAGAATTATTGATGGTCCATCAGGAATTGAGGAGTTAGAACCTTTTTTAGAAGCAAAGCATAACTTAAATGCAGAATATATAGCTAAGACATTTGGTCTTAATTATGGTTTTTGTAACAATCAGGCTGATTTGATTTCTTCATTAGAAGATATATATATATCTAATCCGGATAAGGCATCTTTATTGGAGATCTCTACTGAAAATGAACTAAATCCCGAAATATTAAAACGCTATTTTCGACTTCTTAAAAATGTTTAATAGTTTCAATTTCAAAATAATTCTTTAAAGTAATTTATGATAAAGCATTGGTTAAAAGCTTTTCGATTAAGAACATTACCTTTGGCGTTTTCCTCCGTTATTACTGGAACTGCAACAGCGATTCATATAGGAAGTTTTGATTGGNTTATTTTTACTTTGGCTTTAACAACAACGTTATTTTTGCAAATTCTCTCTAATTTAGCAAACGATTATGGAGACGCTCAAAAAGGAACGGATAATGAAAACCGGTTAGGTCCCGAAAGATCTATTCAGTCAGGCGCCATAAACAAAATTCAAATGAAAAGGGCTATTGTGGTTTTCATATTTCTTTCTTTGTTTTCAGGTTTAGTTCTTGTGTTTTATGCTACCAGAACAATTTCATTTTTGTATCCTTTACTTTTTATTACTATCGGACTTTTATCTATACTGGCAGCAATAAAATATACCGCTGGAAAAGGAGCTTATGGATATAAAGGACTTGGGGATTTGTTTGTTTTTATATTTTTTGGATTGGTTGGTGTTGTAGGAACTTCAGTTTTGTATGTTCATCACTTTCAATTGAATATGCTATTTCTTGGAATATCAATAGGTTGCTTTTCAGTCGCTGTNTTAAATTTAAACAATATGCGTGATTTTGAAAATGACAAGGCGTGTGGTAAAAATACACTGGTAGTTAAACTAGGAATAGCAAAGTCAAAAAAATATCATTTGGCCATACTTATTTGTGGAATTTCAACATCATTTTTTTATGCCTTTAATTCGTCCTTTTCTCTGTTTCAATATCTATTTGTACTAAGTTTTGTTCCTTTAATTACTCACATATTTACAGTAGTCAAAATTACAGAGCATAAAAACTTTGATCCCGAATTAAAAAAAGTTGCATTGAGTACATTTTTATTTTCAATTCTTTTTAGTTTCTCTGTTGTCTTGTAAATTATAGGGATAAAGGTGTTTTGTCTACTTAAATANAATTTTTGAATTTTCAGGTAAAGAGTATACTTGCTATATAGCTTTTTTCTCTTTAAGTTTATTTATTTCTTCCAGTTGTATNAGGTTATCAACCGCGTACCATTTTTTTGGATAAATATTAGAACAATATAATTGCTTTTGTGCTATCAACTGTTTCCAAACACCATAGAAATTATCTGATTTTTCAGTTATAGTATTAATTTTTTTTGGATTCAGTATCTGTATACCTGAGCAATACATTTCAGTTTTGATTTTTCTTGTTAAATCATTTATAAGAGCTCCGTCTTTAACAATATAATCTCCTTCCAATCCTTTAACAGGTTTAACAGGCACCACCATGCATGCAGGAGAACCAGCTTCAAAATAATCTTTTTCCAGAGATTCAAAATCAAGTTCAACAACATTATCGCATGTTAAAACAAAAATTGGGGAATCAACATATTTCATAAGCGTATTGTATAACCACCATGAATTATCTTTTCCCTCAGTATTAAAAACAGAAGCAGCATTATGCTCAATAACATGCGATGCAAGCATAGCTCCCTTATATCCAACAGTGATATGAATTTCGGGGATGTACTTTGAAATTGCATCTATACCATTTGAGATTAATGTCGATCCGGCATAAGGCGCCATCGCTTTTGGCTTTTTATCCGTAAAGGGCATCATTCTCATCCCTCTCCCAGCTGCCATTATTATTGCTTTATTTATTTTCATGTTGTAACAAAGGAAGGTGGGTTTGCAATTATGGATAAAATTTCTTCATCAGAGAGTCGTTCTGCGTTTTCACTTGAAATATAACCAGGTACATGATTTTTGAACTTCTTACTGAAGTCAATAACATAATGCAAAACTCCATCAATTTCACGCTCAACCGTATGTACACATTCAATTTCACCAATTAAATGTTCATCTAGTTTATCTCCGGGTCTTTCATTAATTTTTTTATAATCACCGCCAAGGTTTTTTGTCCAGACTTTAAGAATTTCTTCCATTTGTGCAGATTTCATTTTTAGAGAAAGAATTTTCCCTCCNAATTCATCAANACCTTCCATTGCTCTNATTACAAGATCTGCTGCTTCAGAGACTGAGAATATAAATCTTCTCATATGTGGTCCGGTTGTTTCAATTATTCCATTTGACTCCATCATTCTTTTCCATATGGGAAAAACAGATCCGGTTGACCAGGCNATATTTCCAAATCGAGTACATACAAATCGAGTAGAAGATGGATTGTCAAGTGTGCAGAACATTCTTTCCATTACAGCTTTTGANTGTCCATAAATATTACCAACAGGCGGTGCAGTTTTATCTGTTGATATTCCAACAACTGTTTTAATNNNTTTGTCAAGTGCAAGTTTTGCTACATTTTGAGAACCAATAATGTTTACATCAATACATTCCATCGGNTTTTTTTCAGAGATATCCACGAATTTTGTAGCAGCTGCATGAATTAAAATATCNGGTTTGTATTGATTATACGCATCCAGTAAACTATCATAATGAACAACATCTAACGGTATGGTTTCACAGCCAGTAAGAGTTGCCGCTAATTGATTGTTTCCATTATTTCTGGAACCTAAAATTATATTATATCTATCTTTTAATTTTAATCCCAGTTGTTTTCCAAGATAACCTGAACCTCCTGTTATAAGAATTGTTTGCATTTGCGTGTACGTTTATTTCAATAATATGGTGCAAATATAGCAGAAAAACCCNGCCCTTAAGGTAAATATGGTTAGTTTTGCCAATTAAATTATTTAACATGATTTCAAAGATTAAGTCTAAACTTTTTAAGTCTTCAAAAAATTATTCCATTGACGATATAAAGAATAAGATTTCGGTTTTAACAAAAGACCATAAAGTTATAGCAATGTGTCCTCAACCTACCGGTGGTAACTGGAAAGGAGTAAACATTGCTACAAGTAGCATGTTTCATAATCAGTGGCTGGAAATTCCACAATATTATTCTAATCAGGTAGTTTCAGATGAACATTTTAGTGAGATACTCATATACTTCAAAAATCAAGGTGGTGAGGCAATTATTTTAAATGGTTTTCCTGCTTATTTCACAAAAGTTGTTGTTATGGCTAAGGAGCATGGTCTGAGGGTTGCTACTGTTTTTAGTGGTGGCTTAAGTGAGTTTGTAGGTCGTGAAAAAGAAACAATTTCTTTAAATCATATAATTCGATTAAAGAAGGAAGGAAAAATTGACAGAGTTGCTATAATGAAAGCCGGACTGGATTTATGTTTACAAGATATTNTGAAAGANAAGATATACAGGATTCATCCTTTTGCTCATAAATTAAACATTGCGACTAAATCGCTTGACTCAGATAAAGTTCATATAGGTGTTTTAAGTAATGAATCGTATAATAAGAACCGTCATAATCAAATTGCAGCTGCATTAAGTATTGAAAATTCATTAATACATATTGCAGGAAATAATGAGTTTTCGTATTGGGGAGAAAATGATAGGATTATTGCTCANGAAGACTTGAATAGAGAGGATTTTCTGTCTTTGTTAGGGAGTATGGATATCAATTTATATATTTCTTATTCAGAATCATGGGGACAAGTTATTACGGAAAGTATCTCTTTGGGAGTTCCTTGTCTGGCATCCAATAATTCAGGGATTTTTGATTACAATCAAAAATTAAAAAATAGTCTATTAGTAAATGACTACGATAATCCTTTTGAGATAGCAAAAAGAATAAAATCAGTTTTAGGTATGGACTTAAAAGATGAGTATTTATCTTTCTTAAAAAGTTTGAATACGGGAGCTGAAAAACTTGTTCATGAGTTCAAGGATGGCCTTTAGCAAAAAGGCATCATTTTTGACGATATCTTAACAGTTTTCACATTTTAAATTCAAAAAAACATTAATTATCATAAGCTTTTTATGATATTTAATTTCGCTTTTATTTAAATCATTGGCATATCTTTGATNTGTTAATTTAGATGGTAAATTAACTCACTTTTTCAAAGTATTAAAATTATAAATGTATGTTTTCAAATAAAATAACAGATTTATTACCATGGAAAATACAAACCTTTTTGGGGTATCGTCCAAAGGGAGTTATTGAAAACATAGATGAACTTGATTCAACAAAAGTAAAAAAAGGCAACTTTTCTTTTCCAATTGATGAATTACCCATTCCATTTAATTGTGAGGAGTCAGACCCAAAGCCTTTTTCTGATCTGAAATCAAAAAAAATATTAGATACTTTCAATTCATTTTATTTAGTAGAACTAAATAATTCTACATATCTAAATGTATATGGATATGATACCATTATTGAAAATAATTACGTTATTGAACCTTTAACATATAGAAGAGATAAAAGCTTTATTTTGGGAGATTATCCAAAGATTCATCCCGCTTTAACGATGTTTAAGTATCCACCTAAGAAATTGCTTAAAGGTAATGTCTTGGTTTTATCGAGTTTGTCATGTTCAACTAATTATGGTCATTGGACCATGGATTTAATTCCTAAAATTGGTTCTTTTAAGAAGTTAGGTTTTGATTGGAATGATTTTGATTATGTNTTAATAAACAAATTGAATTTTTCATTTCAAAAAGAAATGCTGCTTGCTCTTGATTTCCCTTTTGATAAAATAATTGAAACAGGAGAGGGTGATTGTTTCCTTTGCGAAAAATTGGTCGTTCCTTCTCATGAAACATTTTCTATGGCCAGTTATGATTTTTTGAAGAATAAACTTGTACCCAAATTAAATGTTGTGTCTAATGAAAATACTCCCAAAAGAATATATATTTCAAGAAAAAATGCAAAGTGGGCGAGGATAGTTAATGAAGAGGAAATTTTGCCTGCACTGAAAAAGTATGATTTTGATATTATACAGTTTGAGGATTATACAGTTGTAGAGCAAATTAACTTTATGCATAATTCTGATTTTGTAATAGGTGTTCAGGGATCAGGATTAATTAATGTTGCATACCAAAAAGAGAATTCTAAAATTATTGAAATTTGTGATAAAAATAATATTGTTTTAACATACTATATCTTTGGTATATATAATAAGCTAAAACAAGGAGTATTGTTTGCTGATTCTGTAAAAAACAAAAATCCGGAATTGTATGATGATATGCGAATTGATGCCAGTAAATTTGAATGTTTATTAGATAAAATGATAGAGGAATAAACCAGGTTTCCTTAAACTTGGAATTTATGCTTATTTAAAACTTATTTTTTGATTTATTTTATCATTGATAATGGATTATTTTTTACTTTAGTTNCTCAAAGTAACTTGTTGTTTTTGATACATTGAAAAATGTTTTTGATAATACATTAAAGTCATCTATTATAAGGGATTTCAAGTTTTATATTTTTTTATATTTTTTTGATTGTTATGGTAAAAGTAGGAATTGTAGGTTATGGTTACTGGGGAAAAAACCTGGTTCGTAATTTTAATGCTCTTGATAATTGTGAACTAGTATATGTTTGTGAAAAAAATCCGTCATTATCCGAAAAATGTGCTAAGTTATATCCTAACTTAAAAGTTGTTTCTGATTATGAAGTACTGTTGAATGATGATTCGATATCAGCTATTGTTATTGCAACACCCGTAGATTCCCATTATCCACTATCGAAATTAGCTCTTGAAGCAGGTAAGAATGTACTTGTTGAAAAGCCATTAACCAGTTCCGTTGAAGAGGCAGAACATTTATATAGTTTAGCGAAATCAAAAGATTTATTGTTAATGGTTGATCACACATTTTTGTATACTGGTGCTGTTCAGCTTATGAAGAAGAAAGTAGATACGAAAACTATTGGAAATCTTCAATACATAGACTCAACCAGGATAAATCTGGGACTATTTCAACACGATGTAAATGTTCTTTGGGATTTAGCAGCTCATGATATTTCGATATGTTTGCACTTAACTGGTAAAGTGCCTGTTTCTGTTGATGCTATTGGTGTATCTCATACGCCAAATGGTATTGAGAACATTGCTTTTTTAACACTTAAGTTTGAAGATAATTTAATTGCTCATTTTAACTGTTCATGGGTTTCTCCAGTAAAAATCAGACAAATGTTAATTGGTGGGGATGAAAAGATGATTTTATATAATGATAATGAGCCTACTGAAAAGATAAAAATATATGACACTGGCTTTGAGGCAAAAACAAGCGAGGACAGAAGAAGAATGCTCGTAGATTATAGAACAGGTGATATTAATGTTCCTAAAATCCAGAATAATGAGGCACTTTCTTTAATGGCTCTAGATTTTATTAATTGCATTCAAAATGGGGGTACACCCGTTTCGTCTGCTGAATTAGGAGTTACTGTTGTAAAAATACTTGAAGCTGCACAAAAGTCTATTAACAATAATGAGTCAGAAGTTTTAATTCAAAATAATGAGTCAGAAGTTTTAATGAAATGAAAACACTAAACGTTGATTCTCCAAAACAAAGCTTAAATGATGTTTCGGTAGGTGAAGATGTCAAAATTTATGATTTTGTAAATGCCTACGGTTGTAGTATTGATTCCGGAAGCAGAATTGGAACTTTTGTTGAGGTTCAAAGAGGTGTTAAAATCGGGAAGAATTGTAAAATTCAAAGTCACACTTTTGTATGTGAAGGTGTTACTATTGAGGATAATGTTTTCATTGGGCATAATGTCTCTTTTATTAATGATATGAATCCTAAATCAACAAATGTTGATGGGTCAATTCAAACAGATGACGANTGGACAATGGTTGAAACATTGATTAAAAAGGGTGCTTCAATTGGGACCGGCGCAACAATTTTAGGGGGCTTAACAATTGGAGAAAATGCTCTTGTAGGTGCAGGAGCCGTTGTAACTAAAGATGTTCCGGCTGGAGCAATAGTTGTGGGTAATCCCGCTAAAATTATAAATAAGTAAAAATGATTAATTGCTTAGATTTAAAAGGTCAGCACGATCAAATTAAAGAGGAAGTTTTTGAAGCTTTCCAGAAAGTATACGAAAAAACAGCATTCTCAGGAGGGCCATTCGTTCAGCAATTTGAAGCAGACTTCTCTTCTTTTTGTGGGACAGAGCAAGCCAGAGCCTGTAACAATGGAACAAATGCTTTGCATTTAGCTTTGTCAGCCCTGGGAATTGGTGAAGGTGATGAAGTAATTTTGCCTGCAAACACATTTATAGCAACAGCTTGGGCTGTCTCGTATGTTGGCGCTAAGTTGGTTTTTGTTGATTGTGATGCTGATACATGGGAGATTTCAGTTTCTGATATTGAAGCAAAGATTACAGAAAAAACTAAATTAATAATTGGCGTTCACTTATATGGAATGCCATTCGATGTCGATGCAGTAACAGCATTGTCACAAAAGCATAACATTCCTTTTATTGAAGATGCAGCTCAAGCTCAAGGTGCATATTACAAAGGTAAAAGAGTTGGTGGATTTGGTGAAATGGCCTGTTTTAGCTTTTACCCNGGAAAGAACCTTGGAGCTTGTGGAGAAGGAGGTGGAGTTACCTCAAACAACGCNGAGTACATGGATAAGATTTCAATGTTAAGGAACCATGGTTGTGAGGAAAGATACTACCATGATATTTTAGGTTATAACATGAGAATGGGAGGTTTAGAAGGAGCTTCACTTTCAATTAAATTAAAATACCTTGATGAGTGGAATGGAAAAAGACAATCGGTTGCTAAAAGATATCAAGAGGGAATTACAAACCCTAAGATAAAAATACAATCTATCGTTGAAGGAGCCGAATCGGTGTATCACATATTTGTTGTAACTGTTGAGGATAAAGATGCTTTTGTAGAGCACTTGAAAGCAAATGGTGTAAACCCAGCTTTTCATTATCCAATTCCATGTCATTTACAAAAAGCATACAAAGAATTAGGACATAAGAAAGGTGATTTTCCTAACTCGGAGTATTTAGCTTCGCATTGCGTGTCATTGCCAATGTATGCGGAGTTAACTGATGATCAAGTAACAACTGTTATAAAAGCTGTAAACGCATACTAATAAGTGAATCAATTATTTATTTTCCCTTTCAATGGTAACGGTTTAGAAGCGATTGATTGCGTGAGAGATCAGTATGAATTTATAGGATTCATTGATGATAATATTGAAAAGCAAGGGCAACATGAACTCGGCTTTACTGTTTACGATCGGGATAAATTGGATGAATATCCTAATGCTAAAGTTTTGGCTGTTCCTGGAAGTCCGGCAAGTTTCCCTTCTAGAGGTCAAATAATAACTGGTTTTATGGAAGATGAAAGCAGGTTTATCTCCTTAATTCATCCATCAGCATCTGTTTCTCCTTTTGCAAAAATTGGTAAAAATGTTTTAATTTTGGCTGGTGCCGTAATTACGTCAAACTCCGAAATAGGAGATCATGTTTGTGTTCTTCCAAATTCTGTAATTCATCATGACAGTAACATAGGTAGCTATACTTTAATAGGTTCCAATGTAACAGTAGCAGGTAATACAACAATTGAGGATAACTGTTACATAGGAAGCGGATCAAGAATTATTAACGGTGTTTCAATAGGTGCTAATACGCTTATTGGTATGGGAACTAATGTAATAAAGTCTTTATCAAAAGACTCAAAAGTTGTTGGGAACCCCGCAAAACAATTATAAATTATTTTAAAATGAAAATTTTAGTAACTGGAGCGGCAGGTTTTATAGGTTCGCATTTAACTGATAAGTTGTTGATTGATAGCCATGAAGTGATTGGTGTGGATAACCTGGCTAACGGGTCGTTAGACAACCTTAAAACAGCAAATAGCTTTGATAAATTCTCTTTTTTAGAGGCTTCAATTCTTGATAAAGACAAAATGATGGAGACCGCTAAAGGGGTTGAAGTTATTTATCATTTAGCATGTTTAGGTGTTCGTCATAGTTTGCATTCGCCATTTGAAAATCATAGGGTAAATGCTGAAGGAACACTAAATCTACTTGAAGCAGCAAAACAGAACGGAGTAAAAAAGTTCTTTTATATTTCAACTAGTGAAATTTATGGTAGAGCAATATCTTTTCCTATCAAAGAAACAGACGCTACTTATCCATTAACCGTATATGGATCGAGTAAACTTGCAGGGGAACATTATACCAATTCTTATAATGAGTGTTTTGGTTTAGAAACAACAGTTTTAAGAATTTTTAATAATTATGGACCTAGGGCTCATTATGAAGGTGATTGCGGAGAGGTTATTCCAAGATCTATAGTTAGAGCACTTTATGGAGAAAATCCTGTTATTTTTGGTGATGGAAGTATTACCAGAGATTTTTTCTTTGTTAAGGATACAGCCAATATTTTAAGTAAATTACTTAATAAAGAAGGAATAGTAGGTGAAACTTACAATCTTGGTACTGGAGTGGAAATTACAATGAAGAAATTAATTACAGACTTAGTTAAAAAACTTAATCTGGAAAAAATTTCAGTTAACTATTTACCTGACAGGCCTGCGGATGTCCCCAGACTTTGGGTTGATAACAAAAAAATCAAGGAGGTTTTGTCTTTGGAAGATTTGAAATCATTTGATGAGGGATTAAAGGAAACCATTGAATATTATAAAGAATTAATGAAAGAAAAGAATTTAATTGGTGATTTACAGTTGATTAATTGGGAAAAATAAAATGAGAAAAGTTCCAATAGCAGTTCCATATTTGGGTAAAGAAGAAGCTGAAGCGGCAAGTGAGGTTATTTTATCCGGATGGGTGACTCAAGGTACAAAAGTTGCAGAATTTGAAAAAGTCTTNGCTGATTATGTCGGCTCCAATTATGCTGTTGCTTTATCAAGTTGTACAACAGCATTACATCTCTCAATGATTGTTGCAGGAGTTAATGAAGGAGATGAAGTTATATGTCCGTCAATGTCATATATTGCAACGACAAACTGTATAAAATATGTTGGTGCTAAACCAGTTTTTGCGGAGGTTAATGAGCATTATAATTTAGACGTTAAAGATGTAGAATCAAAAATATCATCTAAAACAAAAGCTGTCTTAATCGTTCATCAAATAGGGATGCCTGCTGATATTGACGCATTTAAGGAATTATGTGAAAGAAAGGGGCTTATATTGATTGAAGATGCAGCTTGTGCTATAGGATCGGAATATAAGGGAAGAAAAATAGGTAGTCATTCTGACTTGGTTTGTTTTTCTTTTCACCCAAGAAAAATTCTTACAACAGGTGATGGTGGGATGATAGCTACTTCAAAAGAGCATTTTTACAATAGACTTAAGACACTTAGACAGCATTCGATGTCTATCAATGATCGGGTTCGTCACGAATCTAAAAAAGTAATTATAGAGGAGTATCCCGAAATAGGTTATAATTATAGAATGACAGACATTCAAGCAGCTATTGGAATAGAACAGTTGAAAAAGCTTGACTTAATTGTATCGGAAAGAAGAAAAGTAGCGCAGCGATATATTAATGCTTTTCAATATATTGATTCTATTATCCTGCCAATTGAAGTAGGTGATATAAAAACTAATTATCAAAGTTTTTCGATTCTATTAAAAGAGAATGCTTTAGTTTCCAGAAACGATCTCATGCAAAAACTTCTCGATAATGGAGTTTCAACGAGAAGGGGAATAATGACAAGTCATCGTGAGAAAGCGTATTCCGGTGAATACGATTATAATCTGCCATTAACCGAGAAAATATCTGACAATAGTCTGCTTTTGCCTCTTTATTTTCCAATGGCAGAAAAAGATGTCGATCATGTAATTAAAATGGTAAAAAAGTTTCTAATATAAGTTTGAGTTAATTTGTCTAATTTTGCCGGCACTATGAATCAGGAGTTAAAGACGTACAATTCAAAAAGGGCGTTGTTTGATATTAATTTTAAAGAGTTCTGGAGTTATAGAGATCTGCTTTTATTATTTGTTAAAAGAGATTTTGTATCTATATATAAGCAAACAATATTAGGTCCTTTATGGTTTTTCATACAACCATTAATGACGACAATAATGTTTACAATAGTGTTTGGTAGTATTGCAAATATTAAGGTTGACGGGAGCCCAAGGTTCTTATTTTATCTGGCTGGTATTACAATGTGGAATTATTTTTCTGAATGCGTACTTAAAACATCAAAGACATTTATTGAAAATGCAGACATTTTCGGAAAGGTTTATTTCCCACGTTTAGTTATGCCTTCTTCCATTGTGATTTCGAATTTACTCAGATTTGGTGTTCAGTTTTTCCTGTTTATTATTTTTTATTCATATTATTTTTTTACAGGAGGTAATGTTAATCCCAATTCATATGCTTTTTTGTTGCCCGTTTTAATATTGATAATGGCATTTCTAGGTCTTGGTTTTGGATTGATTATATCTTCTTTAACCACTAAATACAGAGATTTACAATTTTTAATGGGATTTATTATACAGTTAGCAATGTATGGTTCTGCAATTATTTATCCTATATCGAGTTTGGAGAGCATATTAGGAGAACATTTTTGGCTTACTTATCTAAATCCTGTTATATATATAATTGAAACTTTTAAATATGGTTTTTTAGGTACAGGTACTTTAGATTTAACGGGATTAGCTATTAGTTTTGGATTTAGTGTTATTATTCTTTTCCTTGGAGTTTTGACCTTCAATAAGGTTGAAAGGGCATTTATGGATACGGTATGAGTTGGCAAATTAAAATTGAAGATTTATCAAAAATGTACCGACTTGGTGAAGTTGGAACAGGTTCTTTGGTACAGGATTTAAATCGATTTTACCATAAAATTCGTGGTAAGGAAGATCCTTATGCTCAAATAGCCGCTGTAAATGATAGAACCAAGAGTAAAAAATCTGATTATGTTTGGGCATTAAGAGATATTAATTTCGAAGTAGCTTCTGGTGAAGTTTTAGGTATTGTTGGTAGGAATGGTGCAGGAAAATCAACTCTACTGAAAGTTTTGTCACGAATTACCTCTCCTACCACAGGCTCTGTAAAAACGCGTGGGAGAATAGCATCATTATTAGAAGTCGGAACAGGAATGCATCCTGAAATGACAGCTCGTGAAAACATTTATTTAAATGGAGCTATTTTAGGAATGACAAAAAAGGAAATTCAAGTAAAATTTGATGAAATTGTAGATTTTTCAGGATGTGCAATGTACATTGATACTCCACTTAAAAGATATTCCTCCGGAATGAGAGTTCGCCTGGGTTTTGCTGTTGCGGCGTTTTTAGAGCCGGAAATTTTGGTTGTTGATGAAGTTCTTGCCGTTGGTGATGCTGATTTTCAAAATAAGGCAATAGGTAAAATGAAGGATATATCTAAAAACAGTGGAAGAACTGTTTTATTTGTGTCACATAATATGATAGCTGTCAAGAGTTTATGTAAAACGGGTTTACTTATTGAAAATGGGACTATAAAAGCTCAAGATACAGCAGATAATATCGTTGACCTGTATTTAGAAAAAGCTTCTCAGGAATTAACTACTGAATTGGTTCCTGGTGAACTTACATATACAATTCCTGAGTTTGATTTTGTTGAAATGAAGATTTTACCTGCAAAACCAATGCTTAATGATTCTGTAACCATAAAGTTTGTTCTTCAGGTTAATGAAGAGGATTTTGAAGGGTTACAAATCGCATTTGATTTAGTTTCGAGCAAGGAGGTTGTTATTTTCGGAACAGGTGCAGAGTTCAGAAAAAAACTGGATAACAGAATTGAGGTTGAATGTAAAATACCTTCTGATTTTTTAAATACGGGTTTATATTATATAGATGTCCATATTTCTACATTATCCATGAGGCGAATTTATTCAGGTGAACAAATGCTTTCATTTGAAGTTTTTGAAGATAAGCGAGAAAATGCTTTCATGGGTAAAATTAAAGGGCTCATTCGTCCAAATGTAACCTGGAAAGAAATTTAAATGAAAAAAGTAGCTATTCTACAATCAAATTATATTCCGTGGAAAGGGTATTTCGATATTATAAATGCTGTGGATACATTTATTCTCTATGACCAAGTTCAATATACCAAGAATGACTGGAGAAATAGAAATCAAATCAATTCAAAACAAGGGTTGCAGTGGCTGACAATTCCTGTTCGAGTAGAGAGTATGGATCAGAAAATATGTGAAACAAAAACCTCTTTCTCAAAATGGAACAAAAAGCATTGGAATTCGATTGTTGCCAACTATGGGAAATCAGTAGGTTTTAAGAATCATAAAGATTTATTTGAGTCATTATATTTAGATTGCAAAACAGATTATTTGAGTGAAATAAATATTTTATTTATTGAGGCAATAAACAAATTACTCGGAATAAATACTGAAATTGTGGACTCTAAAGACCTTAATCTGGAAGGGGATAAAAATCAAAGATTGATTGAAGCCATAAAAAAAGTGGGTGGTAATACTTATTTATCAGGTCCTGCAGCTAAATCGTATTTGGATGAGTCACTATTTAAAAAAGAAGGTATTCAAGTTGAATGGAAATCCTATTCAAATTATCCCGAATATTCGANTATTCATCCTGAATTTTATCATGGAATATCTATTTTGGATGTTATTTTTAATAACGAAAACGTATCAAAGAATTTGATTACCGCCAGATTATGAGAGTATTGTTTCTTGTTTCAGGTAATGGAGGAAACCTTAAGTTCCTCCATCAAATTTCAAACCATGATAATGCTTCAGAAGAAATAAAGTCTATTGAAGTAATAGGTGCTATTGCTGACAGACAATGTGGGGCTTTAAATTTTGCAACAGAAAATAATTTAATTTCTAAATATCATTCTTTCAAAAGAACTCAGGAAGAAAATAAAAAACTGATTGATTATATTAATGAATTACACCCAGATATAGTAATCACTAATGTACATAAAATTATTTCACATGAAGTCCTGAGAGAAACAAGTGCTAAATTTTTAAATGTTCATTATTCAATTTTACCAGCTTTTGCCGGAACAATTGGAATGCAAACGGTTGATAATGCAATTAATGCAGGGAGTAAGTTTTTAGGTTCGACATGCCATGTTGTTACCGAGGAACTCGACGCAGGACCAATTTTAGCTCAATCTATTTTTCCATATACAAAACAAGATGGAGTATATAACCTTGTATTCAGATCAGGGGCTTTAAGCTTGTTGGCTGGTATCTTGAGTAACAATTCAGAGATCGAAAATTTACATGATTTCGGTATAATTCAAACAAATTCTCTTGATTCAACAGGCAAAGTAAATTTGGATGAGGTCTTTGATGATATATCCTTAAAATAATTTAATTTGGCTTTTCCAATAAACTATGAATATTCCTTTCAACAAACCATTTCTTACTGGAAATGAAACAAAATATATAGAAAAAGCAGTTTTATCACAAAAAATTTGTGGTGACGGTAATTACACTAAGTTGTGTCACAAGTTTTTTGAAGATAAGTATGGATTTAAAAAAGTACTTTTAACTACCAGTTGCACAGATGCGTTGGAGATGGCCGCTATACTTCTTAACATTAAAGAAGGAGATGAAGTAATAATGCCATCCTATACTTTTGTTTCTACTGCTAATGCGTTTGTTTTAAGAGGTGCTAAAATTGTTTTTGTAGATTCTCAAAAAGATCATCCAAATTTAGATGCGGATTTAATTGAAGATTTAATAACTGAAAAAACAAAAGTTATTGTTCCTGTTCATTATTCTGGTATGGCCTGTGATATGGAAAAAATTATGCACATCGCTAATAAGCATAATCTTTTTGTTGTTGAGGATGCAGCTCAGGCAATTGATTCATACTATAAGGGAAAGCCTTTGNGGAGTTTTGGACATTTGGGAACATTTTCTTTTCATGAGACAAAAAATATAATATGTGGTGAAGGAGGAATGTTGGTTATTAATGATGAGAATTATATAGAAAGAGCAGAAATAATCAGAGAAAAAGGAACTAACCGAAGTCAGTTTTACAGGGGAGAAGTAAACAAATACGGATGGATGGATATCGGTTCAAGTTTTTTGCCATCGGATGTTATTGCTGCTTTTTTATATGCCCAACTTGAAAAGTTGGAGGAAATTCAAAATAAGCGAAAATTTATTTGGAATAAATATTATCATGAATTACGTGAATTAGAAGATTTAGGAAAATTAAAACTTCCAGTACTTCCTGATGGATGTACTAATAATGCTCATTTGTTCTACATGATTTTTCCAAATAATGATCTGAGAGATCAGTATTTATCTTTNATGAGGGAGTTTAATATTAATCCGGTTTTTCATTATTTGAGCTTACACAAGAGTATGTTTTATCAGGATAAGCATGGAATGAGGGAACTTATTGAATCGGACAGATATTCCGATACCCTTGTGAGGCTGCCTTTGTTTTATTCACTTGAAGAAGAAGAAACAGATTTTATTGTAAGAAAAACCAAGGATTTTTTTCATTAAACTAAATGATTTCATTTTTTAAATTCAGGGGAAAAGATATTAGTGCTTTAACGCTTGGTCTTATGACTAATATTGATGTCAATCATGAGCCTGAAAAATTAAAATTGTATACTAAAGCATANGATTCTGGAATTAACAGTTTTGATTCGGCTCCCAATTATCAGAACGGTTATTCGGATGTTTTTCTAGGTAAACTAGTCAATCAAATTGGTCGACAAAACATCTTTATTTCGAACAAGGTGTTTTTTGCCAATCCTTATTNTGACTCTTCAAATACATTAAAATCAGCTCACATAACAAATACAGTTGAGGGTAGTTTAACGAATATAGGTACTGATTATCTTGATTGTTTAATTCTTCATCGTTTTTATTTTTCAACACCAATAATAGAGAGTTTAGGAGCAATAGAGATTTTATTAAAACAAGGTAAGATAAAATCCTGGGGAGTTTCTGCGTTTTCTGTTGAACAATTACTTGAATATATTCATTTGTCAAAACAATTAGGCGTTACCTCTCCAATCATAGGACAATACCCGTATAATTTTTATAATCGAAATATAGAAAAGGAATTAAATTCTGTTNTCCTTAATAAGGGAATAAATCTTTTTACATATTATCCTTTAGCCCAAGGAGTTTTAACTGGAAAATATTCTGGTCCTACAAATAAATCCAGGGTTGATGATCCAGAGTTTAGAGATAAAATGTGGGATTNAACCTATGAAAAAATAAAAAAATCTAAGTTACTTCTCGACTTCTGTAAAAAAGAAAATTTGGATATAGTTTCAGTTTCATACCTTTGGTGCCTTAGAAATTCAAATGTTGTTTCTTTAATCACAAATGTCAGAGATNTCAAGCAATTGCATCATAATATTAAGTTTGTTGAATCCAGTTTAAGTATAGAAGTATTAACTAAATTAGACNCCATTTTTAATAATTGCCCAGTCAATCAATACACGAATGTAAAATATGAAATCACTAAACGTAAATTATAAAATTGAAAACAGTTCTATTGATTTAGCTCTCGAAGGAGAAACTTTTGTTGGTGAACCTGTAACTTTGGTAAACCAGGATGTTAATTTAATTGATGATTTAACCTGGTTAGATAAAGGATTCTCGGTGGAGGAATTTTTANCCCCTGAATTATATAATGATATGCAATTGGGATTAACAGANATGGTTAAACAATTGGTNGTCAAATTTGNAGGTTCTGTTGATGATAAGTTTTCATTGGAAAATTATCATTTATATGTAAATGATGATATACACCTGCATATCGCAAAAGACATTCAACCTGGTTGGAATGTTTCTTCATTCCCTGTAGATTTTAAATTAGTTAACGAAAGGGTTTCTCAAATTATTAATAAAAAAGTTACAGCAGAGGCAAAGCATCTTGGGATTTATAATTATTTTTTAAGAATAGTAAGGCCTCAAAAATTCCAAGACAATAATCCACCGCATAGAGACGTATGGATAGATCGATTAAGGAATGCTGTTAACATTTATGTTCCGGTGTGCGGTAGTTCCCAGGATAGCTCTCTTCCTTTGGTCGTTGGCAGTCACCTGGCAATGGAATCAGAGATTGAAAGAACCACTGATGGAGCAAAGTTAAACGGAACAAAATATTCTGTTCCTTGCGTAATATCTTATAAAGGTGAAAGTCCGGTATTGGTTCGACCTGAAATCAATGATAATGAAATTATGGTTTTTTCTCCTTACATGATTCATGGTGGAGGATATAATTTTCAAACGGACAAGACCAGAATATCACTGGAGGCAAGATTTTGGAAGAATTAAGTACTACTTGTAGTATTTTTATATTCGTAAAGTCTATATTTGTAGCNTAATTTAAGTATATGAAAGCGTTAATAACAGGTGGTGCGGGTTTTATAGGAAGTCACTTGACAAAGTATCTGGTTAATAAGGGGTATGAAGTAATTGTTTTGGACAATTTGCTTCGAGGAAATAAAATAGAACCTGAAGTTTTTCAAAAAATAAGGTTCGTGGATGGTGATGTTAAAGATGCTGACCTNGTGTATGAAATATCTAAAGGTTGTCACTATATATATCATCTTGCTGCTATACTTGGTGTTGACATTGTTGCTGATAATCCGGTTGAAACAATGGATACAGAAATTATTGGTACAAGGAACGTTGTTAACGCTGCCCTCAAAAACAACATAAAGAAAGTAATTTATGCCTCAACAAGTGGTGTTTATGGTCATTCAGCTATTGAAAAGAGTGTGGATGAAAACATCATGATTGATCCTCGGACTTCATATGCAATGGCTAAGCGTTATAATGAAATATATTTAAAGGCAGTTTATGAAGAAAAAGGTCTGGAATCGGTTTCTCTAAGATATTTTAATGTTTACGGAGCTCGTCAGGACGTTAGAATGGTAATTCCCAGATTTTTTAGTCAAGCTCTAAAAGGCGAGCCTATTACGGTTTTTGGTTCAGGAAAACAAACAAGAGATTTTACTTCTGTGGAGGAAACAATTGAAGCAACTGTCAGGTTAGGAGAAATGGCTAAGGGTGCTGAGGTTTTTAATGTTGCTAATGGAACAGAATTGACGATTTACGAATTGGGTAAGTATATTAAAGAATTGACGGAATCTTCGTCAGATGTAAAGTTAATTGAATCGCCAAAGAAAAGATATGATTATGAAGTTGAACGGCGGGTTGGGTCTTCAGATAAATTGCATACAGTTACTAATTTTAGGCCTGACACTGATATAAAATCCGGGTTAAGTAAACTTTATGAAGATTGCTATAAAGAGGCGCTTGTAAAATGAGTAAAATAAATGTTTTACTTGTTGTTTCAGAATTTTATCAATCAGGGACTTCGAGGTTTACATATGAAATAGATTCGGCATTAAATAAGAAAGAATTTATAACTTCGATAATATCCTTAAATCCTTTAAATAATAGTTCTCAATGGATTGATTATTATAATCATAAGCATGAAGAACTTGGGACGAAATTATACTTTTTTCAAGATATTAATAAACCTTTTACTCCTAATTTAAATCAACGAATTAAGAGAAAATTGTTTGGGACTCAATTACCGAATGTTTGGAAGAACGTTGTTGACTTTTTTGATCAATTTGATATTATTTCTGTGATGGGAGAATACAATTACCCATACATTAAAAAGTATCTGACCGATAGTCATAGGAAAAAACTTTTCATTCATCCTATGAACTCTGTATATCAAAAGGTGGATAATTATGCTGGTTTTGAAAAGACATTATCTTTCAATTTTGTTTCAGCATTCACAAAAAAAGATACTCCATTTGAATTTAAAGAGTTTAAATCATATAAACACACCTACCTTCCTTTAAGTTTTAAAATTCCCAATAACAAGCCACTGTGGCGGAAACCAAAAAATAACATCAAAAAAATTGGTTTATTCAGCCGATTAGGTCGAACAAAACCCATAGATTCTTTTATATATTCTTTTCAAATTTTATCTAATCATCTGAACAATGTTGAGTTGCATATTTTTGGAAGTGGAGATCCTGAAAAAGAAGGCGTTTTAAGATATGTTAAGCAACTCGATTTACAGGATAAAATTAAATTTAGAGGTCACCAGAAGAAAATGTTGGAAACTGCCTTGAGTGAAAATTTAGATCTTGTCTGGCTGCATGGTTATCATAGTCTGCCTGGTGGTTGGGCTGGTTATGATATTGCATCAGTTGGTATTCCTCAGGTTTTTTGGGATTTTGGCGGTGCTGAATCAGAGGAACTTAGTGAAATTTTTCCCATGACAAACAATGTGGAAAGTATGGCTAAGTTATCTAAAGAACTGATTGAAAATGATCTTGAAGCAATTAAATTGAGTAATGCACAATTTAAATATACAGTTCATAATCAAGAAATTAGAAACTATATTGTAGGCCTGGAAAATGCGTATAAATCTGTTGTTAAATAAATTCTAATAATGGAAAAGAAAAAAATACTTATTCTTTTACCTGTTTTTGATCTTGGTGGTGCTGAAAAGCAGGGGTTTTATGCGGCCAAATCATTAAATAATACCAGTCAATATTCCTCTGAAATATGGGCTTTGAATAAATCTTCGGGTAATTTGATTCCGTTAATTGAATCAGAAGGGATACCATATAAAAATTTGGAAATCTCTTTTGAAGAATTGAACAGTACAAAAAGTAGATTGCTGGTGTATTTTAGAATGATAAGATTATTAAGAAAAAGCAACTTTTACGCAATAATACCATTCACATTTCATTCTAATTTAATGGCTAATTTTTGTTATAAACTAGCAGGGATTAAGAAATCCGTATGGTTTCAAATATCATTGGATTTGCACATTAAAATAGGACGTTTAGAGAGGCTTGTTCGGTTTGCCAAGCCGATTTATGCCTCTAATTCATATTATGCCGGTGAGCAAATAAAAATCAGGCATAAATTGCCTGAAAATCAAAAGGTTCATTTTGTGCCTAACCCTTTTGAGCTCAAAAAACCACAACTTAATCGAAGTGATTTTAGAAAACAAATCGGAGTATCAGATTCAGATTTTTTATTTACGATAGTAGCTAATTTTTATTTTGAAAAAGATCATTTAACCCTTCTAAAAGCAGTTAAACTGCTAAAGAGTAAAGGGGTTCAATTTAAATTACTTTTAGCCGGAGATAATAAATTGGACAGTCCATATTTAAACAACTTAAAAAGTTACATCTTAGACGAGGAACTGTATGATGTTGTGAAATTTCTGGGTGTTGTAAAAGACGTTCCGGGATTACTGAAATCTATTGATTGTGCTATGCTTACCAGTTCATCAGAGGGAAGTCCTAANGCATTGATTGAGTATGCTGCCTACGCAGTTCCGGTGATTGTATCGGATATACAGCCCAATTTAGAAATAGTTGGTCAGAATTATGATTTTCAGTTTCCTGTAGGTGAAGAAAAAGTTTTGGAAGAGCGGATGGGGAAAATGATTACAAACAATGCTGAAGTCAAAGAATTAATGATTGATAAATCACAAGAAATTCTTCAAAAATTTTCTGTAATTGAAAATCTTAATGCATTTACTTCTATTTTAAAAAAATAATACCGGTTTAAAAGCAATTTTTAAGTTGTATTTGTATTGATATGAAATTAGTAACCGNTATAATAGTTAACTATAATAAGTCNCTTTACATAAGGGANGCCATTGATTCAGTNCTATCTCAGAAGTATCAAAATATGGAAGTTATTATTATTGATGATGGCTCCACAGATAATTCTAATGAGGTTATAGATTTATATCAAAACATAGAAGGTATTCGAATTATTTATCAAGAAAATCATGGTGTAATCTACACAAGAAATAAAGCCATAAATGAAGCTAAAGGTGAACTTATTGTTCAGTTGGATGGCGATGATTTATTGTTGGACGGTTTTATAAAAACTGCAGTAAATCAATTTGATAAAAAGATTTCGAGAATTGTTTACGGTTCAACTTTTCGTTTTGGAGAAAAGAACGGACTATGGAACTTAGGAAAATATACATTGGAAAAGCAACTTGTAACTAATCAAATTGTTATTTCTGCAATGTTCTCTAAAAAAGACTTCTTGAAAGTTGGAGGTTATGATAAATATTTTGAACTGGGTTATGAAGATTGGGATTTTTGGTTAAATCTAATAAGTTCTGGAGTTGAAGTTGTCCAATTGGATGTTCCAATGTTGAAATATAGAATATTAAAAAAGTCTCGTAATAAATTCGCTACAGAAAATAATATTAAAAAAATCAGGGAAAGGATATATTGGAAATATGTTTCTATGTACAAGGAAAATATGCAGGATGCTTTGAATTTAA
Organism: Flavobacteriales bacterium; assembly: GCA_002720635.1. GTDB lineage: Bacteria > Bacteroidota > Bacteroidia > Flavobacteriales_C. The sequence goes on from PBJD01000026.1 coordinate 75,904, forward strand.
CTTGGGAGCTTTTGAGTTATAAGGAAATAGAAAAGTCTGCACAACAACTTTTAAATTCAAGAGCCTATAAATTGGGAAAACTAATTCTTTTACCCTTCAGATTAATTAAAAATAATTTAAAAATTAAATCAAGTTAATGTTTTAAATATTCTTTTGAGTTTTATTAATGTTATTTGCAAATTATGAACACGAAATTATTGTTAATATTCGTCTTCGCTGTATTTTTACAATATTTTGAAAAAGAAGCTAGATGGACTTTTTCAATGACTAACAATTCGAGTAAAGACGTTCATGTTTCAAGTCATAACGATTATTTAGAAATGGTTATATCTTCTAATTCTAAGGAAAAGTTTGAAATTATAAAATCTCATTACAATTTAGCGAAATAACAAATCGATCATAATATTCTTGTAATTTATTTAGTATTTAATGTTTCTTAATATTTATTTTAGTTCTATCCATCAAGTTTTATATTTAATCGGTTATAATCTTTAATATTTCAGTATTTTTCATCAATTTATATGGTTCAACAGCTTTTAGTTTCAATTTTTCATCGGTTTCCCATATTAACCAAAAAATTTTTAAGTGGGAAAGGTTTTGTATTCATGCTGCATCGAATCTTACCGGAGGATCAGAGAAATAAATACGTCTGGAATAAAAGTTTAGCAATTTCTCCTGAAGGATTAGAGAACTGGATAAAATTTTTCAAATCAAAAGGTTTCGATATTATTTCTATGGATGAAGTTATTGAGCGAATAAATAGTAAAAAGTCTAAAAAATTTGTTGCATTTACAATTGATGACGGATACAAAGATAATTTAGTTCATGGATTACCTATACTTGAAAAACATGAAGTTCCTTGCACAATTTATGTTTCCAATTGTTTTCCCAACAATAAGGCAGTTTATTGGTGGTATTTTTTGGAGGAATATATTCAAAAAAGTAATTCTATTAATTTATCTCCAATTGGTATTGATTATTGTAAAGAATATAGTGAGGAAAATCAAAAAGAAATTTATGACGAAATTAGAGAAATATTGAGAAAGTCTGATTATAATACCCACTGTCTGTTTGCCAAAGAAATATGTGGAATAAAAAANCTGGAAGAGATTAATGANTCATTAAATTTAAGTTGGTCTGAAGTCAAAAAAATGAGTGAAAACCCACTTATTAGTATCGGCGGGCATACCTGTCATCATGTAAGTTTAAAAAATCAGAATACATCTACATTTAAGAGAGAAATATGTAATGGTACCAGGGAGCTTAGCAGGCAAATTGGCCAAGACGTACATCATTTTGCGTACCCGTATGGCTCTCTGGATGATGTAAATGTTAATGGAATAATGGAACTAAAAAAAAATAATTACTCCAGNGCTGTTTTAAACCATCCNGGAAGTATATTTAAGGGTGGAAAAAAATCAAATTTCNTTATACCAAGGATGGGGTTGACAGATGAAACTTCAAAGGGTAGAATAGATGATTTGTTTCTAGGTAAAATTCATCTGCGTTTTAATGGTGTGAAAAAATCAATACTATAATTGGAAGTTTCAATNATAATAGTAAATTACAAAACAGCGGAATTGCTTGATAAATGTATAGGCAGTATATACGAGCATTCCGAAGGGTTTACTTTTGAGATAATTGTTGTAGATAATAATTCTGAAGATGAGAGTAAAAACTTAATCACAAATAAATTTCCATCTGTAAAGTGGATGGATATGGCGTCAAATATGGGATTTGGTTGTGCCAATAATAAAGGAATAATTAATTCTGCAGGAGATTATACTCTTCTTTTAAATTCGGATACGGAACTTTATGAAAATACTATTTTAGAAACATTAAGGTATTATTATTTTCTTGAAAAAAAGAATCAAAAAATTGGGTTTTTAGGNTGTCAGATTAAACATCAGGATGGCAGATTACAGCCATCTTGTAATTATTATTGGTCTGGTATAAGAGAGGCATTTGAGGAGCATCCAATTGGAATTAAAATTCTTCAGCATTGGCTAAAAATTCAAAAGCTCAGAAGTATTGATAAATACAAAAAACTTAATAGTAATCATGAGGTGATCTGGCTGGGTGTTCCTTTTGCACTTATTAATTCCAGAGTAATAAAAAAGTATAATTTTGATGAACAGTTTTTTATGTATTCTGAAGATGAAGAATTAAATTTCAGGTTATCAAAAAACGGATTTAAGCATTTTTATTTTTCTAAATACGGTATTTACCACCACATTGGTGCCAGTACAAAATCCAGTGATGCAAGAAATAAACAAATTACAATTTCCAAGTGGTTGTTCATAAAAAAATCCAGGGGAAATAATTATTTTAGGTTATATAAAATTATTTATCGCTCTGCTTTGAAGTGGAATTATCGATATTCTAAAGACAATAAATATAAAATAGAGCTTACCTGGTTAAACGATTTTGATGAGATGTTTAAAAAATCTTTAGAGTCTAAAACATCAATTAATTGCTATAAGTAATACACATTTTTAAAATGTATCAAAATCAGCCAGTGTAAATTTCATTTTATCCAAAGGAAACTTTTTATTTAGTGCTATTCCTGCTATAGGATAGGTATTCCCTTTAACTAACTTATTTTCACTACAGGTTTTAAACAAATCGGTTTGCGAACTAATTTGATATCTGATGTGAGGTATTCCTAATATAAATGCTATTTTTTTTAGTGAATTATGTGTTTTTTTAAAATTTTTTAAGGTTGAAATATCTCCTACCATCAAGTATATCTCTGAGGTTTTGAACCAAATAGATGCGTCACCGATTTTTTTGATATAACTATTTTGGAATTTTTTGTAGTCTACAAATTCTTTGTCGTGAATAATATGGGGATGTTTATTATCAATGGAATTATTAAAAAAGTCTACATCTTGAAGTTTACTTAAAACATTTTTTTGAACCTTAAGATGCAGGTTTTTAAGAAAAGGAAACCATTTTTTTATTCTAATCCAGGGAAAGCAAAGCACACGATCAGAAAAACTATGATAGTCATCAAAGTGTTTCCACTTAAGTTTTTTTATAAACCCAGCGAAGGAATATATATTCGGGAATCCAAATATTGCATTAAATCCATTTTCTTCACAGTATTTAAAAGTTTGTTCCGCAAGTTGAACAAAAAGCTTCGANCTTCGATGCTTCGGATGCGTCATAGTATCTCCTGATTGAGCTACTAACATTTTTTTTCCATTAATATTCGCGTAACATGGTAAAACACCGTAAAAAGCAATTGCTTGATTATTCGAGCAGTATGCAATAAACCCTATGTTTGAAAAATTAGTGAAACAGGTATTGAATTTTTGGGTTATGAATTCCGGTGAAATTTTTTTATTAAAAGTTNCCAGGAATAGAGGGATAAGATCATGNATATTATCATTTGATAGTCTTTCTATCCTATAGTTTTGTTTTTTCATCATACCGAACACAAATCTATAAATATAATGCTCTAACAATAATTTAGAATAAATTTTTTAGCAAACACAAATACTTTAATTTTATGCAACAACTTATGAGTATGTTAAATTTAGAGATCGCGTTACCAGAAAAAATTTTGACCAATGAAAATTTGCAAAATTTAAATCCTGAATATAATTTCAAACGGCTCGAAAAAAAATTAGGAATAAGAGAGAGAAGAGTCGTTGAAAAAGGAGAAACTTCTCTTGATTTAGCGATTAAAGCATGCAATCAGCTTTTTAAAAGTTTTGATAAGGAAAAAGTTGACTACATAATTTATTGTACTCAAACTCCTGAATATCTGTTACCCACCACTGCATGCATACTTCAGAATAAATTAGATATGGGAGTAAATTGCGGGGCTTTTGACTTTAATTTAGGTTGCTCCGGGTATATTTACGGACTCTCCATGGCAAAATCATTTATTCAATCNGGTATGGCGTCAAATGTTTTGTTGGTCACCGCAGAGTCGTATTCTAAATATATTCATGANGAGGATATAACCAATCGAGCCATTTTTGGAGATGCAGCTACTGCAACAATAATCGATGAGGAATTGGCGAAAAAGATAGGGGGATTTAACTTAGGGAGTGATGGCTCAGGTGCAGAAAACCTAATAGTAAAAGATGGTGGAAGTCAATCTGATTTTTCAAATACAGGNAATAAAGATCAAATGTTTTACATGAATGGATCTGCTGTTTTTCAGTTTACATTGGATAATGTTCCCTTATCTGTTCATGACTGTCTGAATAAAAATAATTTAGATTTGGAAGATGTGGATTATTTTATTTTACATCAGGCGAATAAATATATGTTNGGTAATTTAAGAAGAAAATTAGGTGTTACTGAGGATAAATTTCATGTNGATGTAGAGTATGTNGGAAATACAGTTTCCTCAACAATTCCAATTGCGCTTTCACAAAGTACTGAAAGAGGTTTGATTAAAAAAGGCGATTGTGTACTTTTGTGTGGATTTGGCGTAGGGTATTCATGGGGATCAACAATTATTAAATTTTAAATAAAAAATAAATAATGACTAAGGAAGATTTTTTTAATCAGGTTGAAGAATTGCTGGAATTGGAAGGAGAATTGGAAACTAATGACGATACTTCGATAGAAGATATTTTAGAAATAGATTCTTTGGCGCATATAACTCTGATTTCTCTGATTAAAGATAGTTTTGGAGTTGAAATCAAAGCAGAAGATTTTTCACAATTTGATACTTTAAAGGATATTGTGTCAAAAATAGGAGAATCCAACTTTGCGTAGTGATTACTCTTGAAGGCCATAAAACANTAATCACNGGTGCTACTTCGGGTATTGGTAAATCGATTGTTCAACGAATAACTGGTTTAGGTAGTGAAGTGGTTTTAGTTGGAAGAAATCGTAATAAACTTATTTCCGTAGTTGAAGAATTGGGAATTCAGAGTAAAGCAAAAATTATTGTTTACGATTTGTCAACACCTAAGTCAATTAAAGACGAGTTGAAAATTTTGTCCAGTGACAAAAAATTTACTGGTTTTGTGAATTCAGCAGGTATTGACATTACAAAACCTTTAAAATTGCTTAAGCCACAAGACTATAATCTTTTATTCAATTTAAATGTAGTTGTGCCTTCTGAGATTATTAAGGAATTAACTCATAAATCTATCTTTGATTCTAATGGAGGGTCTTTAGTTTTAATCGGCTCTGTAATGGGATCATTAGGGCAAAAAGGAAAAATCGCCTATACCTCTGCCAAAGCTGCTGTAAATGGATTTGTTAAGTCTGCAGCTTTGGAGTTGTCGGTAAAAAATATTCGTGTAAATGGAATTTCTCCAGGAATAGTAGAAACTCCACTTACTAATGATTTGTTTTCGAAGTTATCTGTTGAGGCGAAAGAGGAAATAGAATCTATGCACCCATTAGGTTTTGGAAATACCGACGATATTTCAGGTTTAGTTGCTTTTCTTTTAAGCGAACATTCAAGATGGATTACAGGTAGTAATCATTTCATAGATGGAGGATATCACATACAATAATTTCTGTAATTGTTGCAAAAAGAGAATACAAATAAAAGAGTTTTACACGTAATTCCATCTCTCAAAAAAGGCGGTGCAGAAAGATTGGTAATTAATATATGTAAGTTTTTGGCGTTGCAGCCGAATTTAGATGTGAAACTNTTATATTTTGAGGGATTCAATGAATTTCAAGAAGAATGCAAATCATTTTCTGTAAAGAAAATAAAGGTTTCTTGTAAAATATCTTTGTTTGGAAAAAATAGAATTGATGTTAAAGAACTTCAGAAAGAAATAAATAATTTTTCACCTCAAATAATAAATACTCATTTGTATTTTGCTGAAATTGTAACTCGTTTTTGTAAAGTTAAAAATGTTAAGTGGTTTTCTCATGTTCACGGATTTGCTCCTCAGTATAAAAAATCAAAAGAAATAAAAACCAGGATAGTTTATGCTTATGAGAGATGGCTTATAAATAAAGGAAATCCTATAATTTACATAGCAGTATCTAATGGTATTAAAGAATTTTTAAAGAACTTTTCCTCCAAAATCAAGATAGAATTATTGCCCAATGCTATTGANATTAAAAAATTTTTAAATCCACAAAAAAGGTGTTTAAACAAAGATCATATTCGATTAATTTCTGTGGGTAATCTGATAGAAAATAAAAATCACTTTTTTTTGATTGAGGTTATGCAAAAACTTCAGGAAAAGAATATTTCTTTTAGTTTATCAATTGTCGGATCCGGAAAATTGGAGGGTGAAATTCATAAAATGATACAAAAACAGAATTTACCTGTATATTTAGAAGGAAAACAAAGTGATGTCAGCTCATATTTAAACAAATCGGATATATATGTTCATTCTGCCAAAAAAGAAGCTTTTGGGTTAACTATTCTGGAGGCCATGGCAAGTGGATTGCCTGTAGTTACTTTGAATGGTGGAGGCAATTCTATTTTGATTGAACAGGGGAGAAATGGCTATATAGTAAATGAAGAGAAGTCGACCTTATTTATTGAGGCAATAATGAACTGTATAACATCTAATTCTGTGTATGAATCCATGTCTGATGAATCCATTCAAATGGCAAAAAAATACTCCATGGATAATTATATATNCAACCTTCAAAAAATATATTTTAATTAAATACTTATTTTGTTTTTGAAGCACCAGTCTGATAGTGAAGACAGAGATAAAATCAGATTGTTAATATTNTGATGAGCAGGACTCTGCTTGAATCTTTTTATTATTAAGTTTAAATTTTTTTTACCGATTAGTTCTTCTACCAGAACTTTATCTCTGACAAGAATGGAAATTAAATAATCAGAGTTTTTCTTTTCGTTTATCCAAAACGGGACAGCATTATTTAGCCCTACTTTTTTTCGATAAATAAAATCATTTGATTTGTGTTGTTCTAAAATTTTTTTAAGTGGGAATTTTATAGTGTTGNGATTTGTTTTTTCATTCCATGAGTATTTACATTGATCTCTTAAAACTTCCAACCAGATAAAAGGGTACTCGACATTATTGCTCATACTTAAATCTTCAACTTTTGCAGTTGTTACTCTGGAGGCATAACCAATCATTTTGAAAATTGTATATTTCAACCATTCAACATCTGAAGAGTTTAATTTATTTGTNTCCCAATTAATTAAATTATAATACCATAACCATTGTTTTTCCAGCTCAGAATTGATTTTCTTTGCGTTTTTAAAAACATAGTTTGTTAAAGGTCCTGCATAAACATTCATGAATTTTAAAAAGTCATCTTTTATGTATGCATCTCTGGGAAAAAATTTAAACTGGCCATTTTTATTTTTAAGCTGAAGGTATGCAGCAATTTTTTCATTTAAAATTTGCTTAAAACTTGATTGTTTGGAGATCCCTTCAAATAAGTTTTTATTGTAATTCATTGAACCATAACATCCATCAGCTAAAGTTCCGTCTATAATGGTTTTATTTTCAAAGTTATTTTGTTTAAAGAAATGAGCTAANGGTATNGCAGANGCCTCTCCAATAGGAGATTTTAAATGACTGGTTTGATAATCAAATGCCTGNATAAAATCATCAGATTCCATATTGATTATCTGTAGTTCAGCCTTTGAATTTAATACTGCTTTTTTTGCAAATTCTGTTTCAGGATCATTGTTTCCAAATTGAACAAAATATGCCGGGTAACTTGATTCTCTGAAAGAGTTAATTCTGTAATTTAATAGTGTACTGTCAATTCCTCCACTAATAGGCATTACTATATCTTCTTTAGACAAATATTTACATATGGAATCTAAAATATTCTGAGTTTTTGTAATATCTCCGCCATTAAAATTATAATTGAGTTGAAAGTATTGCCTCGGGTCATCAAAACATAGTTTATTGTTTTTTACTGAAATGGTTTGAGAACAGGAAACGGGTATACAATTGATATCTGAAATTATATTACTTAATTCAGAGGTTTCACCAAATTTGATAATTGATAAGGATGAAACTCTATCAAGAGTTCTTTTTGAATAGGGGATTAATTCCCATAAGTTATCAGCAAAAAATAAAGCACTATCTTTTTCTATATAATGCCATTTACTCCTTGTAAACCTTGAAGAACTTAAAAAAATGTTTTTTTTGGAAAATGAAAATCCACTTACATTGTTTTGAATAGTATTATGAAAGCTTTTTAATTCAAAGTTGGGTTTTAAGGATACTGTTTCAAAAGAGTTGTTGGAATAAAATATAGGTTTATTTGAAAAAAATATAGAGTTTTCCTCATTTGACTCATAAATAGAGTTTTTTGAAAGCTTAATTACTGTTAGTTTTGTAAAACTTTTNGAATTGTAATCAATTTTGAAGAGTGCCATAATGCTTTAAACCGGCAAAAATATAAAAGGAAAGTGATATATGAGTGTTAGGATTAGTTTTTTAGGAGATGTTTCTTTAAATAATGGCTATTCATCTATTAATGAAAAAGGTGAGAATCCTTTTAGTGATATTGAAAAAGAGCTCATAAATTCTGATTATACGGTAGGTAATCTGGAGGCATTTCTGGAAGGTGACGATGGCTTTAATCAAGAAAAAAAGCCCTACTTATATGCTCCCAAAGGCAACTATGAGCTATTACGATTTCTACCTGTTAACCTCTTTACGTTGGCAAATAATCATGTTTTTGANACGTTTCTAAGTGGGTATGTTAAATCTGTAAACAAGCTTAATGAGTTGGATATCAAATCGTTTGGAGTATCAATAAATCAAGATGAGGATTGNCANATATTCACGACAACAATAAAAAGCAAATCATTTTGTTTTTTAAACTANTGTCATAAGGACACAAATCCTAAGTTACCGTCTGGTTCCAATGTTCAGGTTTCAACCTACAATGCAAAAAGTATTATCAATGCAATTAATCAAAACAAACAAAAGTTCGANTTTTTAGTACTTTGCTTACATTGGGGAGGAAGAACTGATTATGGCCATTATCCGGAATCNTATCAAAGGTCAGATGCAAAAAAATTTATTGATTNTGGTGCTGATGCAATTATTGGTCATCATGCACACTGTATTCAACCAATAGAGATGTATAAAAGTAAGCCAATAATATATTGTTTAGGAAATTTTTGTTTTGATGATATTAACAGTCATGGTAACATTTACCCAATTAGAAAAACCGGGCTAAGAGGCTATTTAGTGCATTTGGATTTTTCTTCAAAGGGAATAAGGGTGAATGTTAAAAACATTTTAAACAAAAAATTATTTTTAGAGATAAAGAATGTTGGTTTTAATTTTAAATGGTTGAATTTTAAATACTGGATCTTTAGTAAAATCCCGTTTTTCAATAAGTTTCAGNGTTTTTATTTAAGAGTAATAGAACCNAAAATTTTTTATTTAAATCAAAGTGACAAAAGTTTAATACAAATTATACTTTCATTAAAAAATTTCTAAGATTAAGGAATTTTTAAAGACTTAACTTTTTCTTTTGGAAGAATCAAATAAATTAAGAAAAATACATAAAATGGTAAAAAAGGTATTTTATACCTTACCAATGCTCCAAAATTTGAGGTACTTAAACCAACTCCAAATCCAAGAATTAAGGTAAATAAAACACAAAAAATTAAAAAAGGATCTTCTCGAACACATTTTAAAATTTTAAAAGGCCTTGTTATTAACGCCCAGATTGAAAAAATTAAAAGGAACGTATTTTCAATTCCGGATATTAGCATAGTAGGTGAACCTGTTTCCCAGATGTAGGGTCTGAATATTGCTGCATTTACCGCAGGGAAGAATTTTGATAAAATCCCATCAACGGTCGGTTCAAATTCTCCAATGCTAAAAGAGTTTGTTCCATAAACATCTCTTTGAAGATCTGCATTTTGTATGGCGGCTTCTTCCAATAAGTTATCTGCAGAGTATTTTCCAAATAGTTCATCAAAATCGAAGAATAATGTGTTTGCTATAAATACAATTAAAAGAATGGATATTGGTAAAATTATGATTTTGACAAATGTTGATTTGATTGATTTCAAGCGCTCAAAGTTGGCAAATATTAATAATCCAGGCAGTAAAGCAAACATTATATATGGCTTGATAGTTATAATTAGATAAAAGGAAAAAATTAATGGTAACAATATCCTTATGATTTTTTTACGATTGACAAAAAATTGATGAAGGCCATATATAGTATAACATGTAGCTCCAAAAGCAAACGTATCTTTCATTATTCCACTTCCCCAAAAGAAGGTGGAGGGTAAGTAGAGTATCCCTAAATTAATTGCGGTAAGAGATTGAGGATATCGTTCAGCCATAAATGTATATAGTTTCCAGACCCACAGATAAATTAAAGTTGAAAGTAAAATAGTAGTGGACAAAAATCCACCCATACCAGGAAGTGCAATAACTGAACTTATTTTTATTACGGTATAAGTTCTGATGTCATTAAGCATATAAATCGGAGGATATGTTCTGACTTCATAAAAAGCATTTCTGGCAAAAGCACCATTGTCTTGAAATAATAATTCAAAATATTTAATAGGGTTTTTTTTAAAGACAGCCATCATTGCATTAATTCCCCTGTAGTAATTTACAGTGTCTCCTCCTTTATAGTAAAAAGCATAAATCAGACAAAATATAACTCCACCCAGAAGTTTTAAAATAAGACCTCTCGAGTAATTCTTGTAATATGGTTTAAGTGCAATGTGTTTTTTTTTAATATTGTTCCCATAACTCAATATTATAAAGAATAGTATTGAAGCATATACTATGTCGAATGTTGTTATTAATGCTGTTTCCATGGGAAAATATCGAATTCAATATATATCATATGATGGATTAACATATCCATTAGGAAGATCAAAATTTTAAAATGGTTACCTTATTCGCAAAGGTAAATTATGAAATTCATATTTTAAGTACAGAAAAGGAATATAATTTTTTACGAAGATATCAGGTCAAAAAATACAAATATTAATTAAATGGATACTTTTTTGAAAAATTCATAAACCAAGTTTTTGTTTTGTGACCTTTTAAAATTATGTGGTTTTTTGTGTTATGATTTTTTTCTTAGCCAGACCATTAATTGCATCCCCTGTCCTGTTTTTATCATATACTTTTTTATAAATCTTTTTAGATATCTGGGGCCATAAACTTCGCCAACCCAATTTTCTATTCTTGCTACCTCGTAACCATTTAATTTCGCATTGGCCTCAAAGCTTTCAGGCGTGAATTCGTATAAATGGAAAGGTTCGTGCATAGGACTGAGGTTAGTTACATAATCTTTTCTTGAAATTTTATAGATCAAATTAAAAAGTTTTGCAAAAAACCAATTTGAGTTTGGTACTTCAATGGCAATTATTCCTCCGGGCTTTAACCATGTAAGTGCTTTTTTAATTGATGAATTCGGGTTATATAAATGTTCTAAAACCGCACCAAATGTTATGAAATCAAAACTGTTTTCTGGGAAATCAACATCTTCAATCTGGACATTTTTTAATTTTTCGGGGTCCACTCTCATTTTGTTGATTGCTCTTTCATAAAACGGATTAGAAGGTTCAATACCAAAAGCGTCAAAACCTCTTTTTTCCATCGCATACATACANTTACCAATTCCAGCTCCGATGTCAAGTGCTTTCATGCCTTTTTTGAAAGGTAAAATGGTTTCTAATATATCTAAATATCCTTGGTAATAATTTTCATCAAAGGTTAAAAATTCTTCGGTCCAGTATTCTTCGGGGGGGACACCGTAATGGTCTTGTATGTCTTCAGGAATAGGCATGGGATTAGGGTATATTAATCCGCACTTATGGCATTTCATTACAGAAACAGTTATTCCAATTTTATGTTGAGGTTTTCTTCCTTGACTTTGATTTAATCTTCTACCTAATATTTTAGAGTTATCTGCAGATGTACTGCACATATTACACGTTTTCGGATACTCAAATTTATATTTGATGTTTTTCATTATTCTTTTCTGACGAATTAGCGGGCAAATTTAGAGAATTCCTTGTTTACCTTATCTTAATTATTGGAAATTTTATGCTTTTATTTTTAATTGAATAAACTGAAAGTATAATTTTGCTTTAATTAAAATTTCATGTGTGCAATAACCGCGATGGGATATAATTCGTACTATTCTTTCCAATGAATGCAGAATAGATGAAAAATGGTTTAAAAAAGTGTTCAAAAGAAAGAAGTACTANTAATTTTATTTCTATGAAAAAAAATCAAATTCTGTATATCTCCTATGATGGATTAACAGATCCGTTAGGACAATCGCAGGTTTTACCGTATTTAATTGATTTGACGAAGTTAAATTACGGGATTCATGTATTAAGTACTGAAAAAGATGAAAATTTTTTAAAAAACAGAAAAATTATTCAGGAATTATGCGAAAATTCAGGAATTAAGTGGACCTGGATTAACTACACAAAAACACCTCCAATACTATCCACTGTTAATGATGTACGTTCTTTAAAAAAGAAAGCAATTGCATTACATAAGAAAGAAAATTTCGATATTGTTCACTGCAGAAGCTATATTTCTGCTCTTGTTGGGCTCAAAATCAAAAAAAAATATGGAGTTAAGTTTTTATTTGATATGCGCGGATTCTGGGCAGACGAAAGGGTTGACGGAAACATCTGGGATTTGAAGCGGTTACCATTCAGAAAGGTGTATAATTACTTCAAAAAGAAAGAACAGCAATTTTTATTGAATGCTGATCAGATAATTTCACTAACCTACAATGGTAAGTCAGAAATGAGAGGTTGGAATTATTTACAGGGAAAAGAGGATAATATTTCGGTAATTCCATGTTGTGCTGATTTGAATCATTTTGATTTTAATGTCATTGAAGGAAATAACATTCTAAAGTCAAGTTTGAATATTCCATTGGAAAACAAAGTTATTTGTTATTTGGGATCCGTAGGAACATGGTATATGATGTATGAAATGCTCGACTACTTCGCCATACATTTAAAATATCATCCTGAAACATCATTTTTATGGATAACAAAAGATGAACCAGGTATGATTATGAGTGCAGCAAAGGAAAAAGGGGTTCAAGAACATGTTTTCATAAAACCAGCAGAAAGAGCTCAACTTCCTGGTTTATTATCAATCTGTGATGCATCCATTTTTTTCATAAAACCACTTTATTCCAAAAAAGCCAGTTCTCCAACAAAAATGGCTGAACTTCTAGGTATGGGAATTCCCATTATTTGCAATTCTGATGTGGGCGATACGGATGAAATTGTTAAGAAAGAAAATTTAGGGATTGTACTTGATGGATTTACAGAATCTGATTATTTAAATGCAGTTCAAAAATTTGATGAGTTATTACAAATTCCAAAGAATCATCTTCGAAATAAATCAATACAATATTTTTCTTTGGTTCAAGGAGTTAAAAAATATCATGAAGTTTATCAGAAGCTAACGGAATAAAAAAATTTAAAGGTTATTTTTATAAAAACATAATGAATATACTTTCCAAAGAAAAAATGATAGAGGAGGCAATAAAAAATGCTTTCAAAGAGGATTTAGGCGACGGGGATCATTCTTCTCTTGCGTGTGTTCCTGAAAATGATTTCAGCAAAGCAAAATTATTAATAAAGGAAGAAGGGATTTTAGCAGGGGTGAATATCGCAACGAAGGTATTTAGTCAATTTGGTCAATTTGAAATTGATGTGCGAATTGAAGACGGTGTAAGAGTATTTCCCAATGATGTAGCTTTTATAGTTAAAGGTAGGACTCAGGGGATTTTAGCATGTGAGAGAATAGTTCTAAATATTATGCAAAGAATGAGTGGGATTGCAACCCAGTCATTTTATATGANTAAATTAATTTCGGGAACTAAAACTAAGCTTCTGGATACCAGAAAGACTACACCCAACTTTAGAGTATTTGAGAAAGAGGCAGTTAAAATTGGAGGCGGAGAAAATCATAGGTTTGCCTTATATGATATGGTAATGCTAAAAGATAATCACGTAGATTACGCCGGTGGTGTAAAAAGTGCTTTAAATAAAACCAATGATTATTTGAAAGATAAAAACAAGGAATTAAAAATTGAAATAGAAGTCCGGAATTTTCAGGAGTTAAAAGAAGCTCTTGAGCATGGTGGTTTTCACAGAGTCATGTTTGACAATTTTACGCCTGAAGAAACCATTAAGGCCGTTGAAATTGTAGGCGGTAAATTTGAAACAGAATCTTCAGGAGGTATCACGGAAAAAACTATAAAATCATATGCTAATGCAGGTGTTGACTACATTTCTGTTGGAGCATTAACCCACCATGTTAAAAGTTTAGATATGAGTTTAAAGGCCCTGAAATGAATTTACTATACTTAGGTGATATTAATAGTGTGCATGATTTTAAATGGGTAACCTATTTTAGTCTTCAAAAAAAGTATACTGTTTTTTTCGTGACAGAGTTGGAAAATTATAATCTACTCAGCCCGGAAAAGAAATCTATTTTGCAGGATGCAAATATTATTACTTTACCGCCTATATTTAATTTTTCATTATCCAGTATTTTTCAAACGTATAAATCCATTAGACTTTTAAGAGGATATATTAAAAAGTATAATATTGATATTTTTCATGCACTTTTCGGATCCCCTCAGGCTATCTGGTTAAATTTCCTACCCAAAAAGGGTAAAAAGATTATCACAACCAGAGGATCTGATGTTCTGGTGCTGTTGAGATCAGTTTGTGAATCCAGTGGGATAAAAAATAAAATCTTGAAAAAGTTATTAATTCTTGGTTTTAAAAAGGCAGATTATATTACTTCCACCAGTGATTTACAAATTTCATTTCTTCAATCCTTAGGAATTAAACCGTCTAAAAATAAATTGATAAAAACAGGTGTCGATATTCAAAAAATTATAAAACAAAATCCGCTGGAAAAAGTAAATACTAAAAAAGAAAAATTTATTTTTTCNGCCAGGTATATCAGTGAAGTTTACAATATGCATTATCAAATTGACGCTATAAAGAGACTACCAAAAAACATACTTAATGATTTTTCATTTTTATTCGTCAAAAAACCAGGTGACGAGAGCAAATATTTTCAGCAAATAATTTCTGAATTGGAAGCTGTTCCAGGGTTAAAATTTGATGTATGCGAAAATTTAACTCAATCTCAAATGTGGGCTACGATAAAATCATCAGAACTGACTTATATGGTTCCAAAGAGTGACGGAACACCAAATACTGCTTTAGAATGTATGGCATCAAAAACTCCTTTTATCATGGGGGATTTAAATTATAATGAAGAGTTGTTTGGCGGGGTGAGTTTAATTGCTGATTTGTCTACATCAAAAAGTTTAACGGATAAAATTATTTTAGCGCTAAAAGATTATCCGAAAAAATGTTTGGACTTAGGCTTTAATAAAGTTTCTGAATTTGGGAGCAGAGAAATAGAAATGAGTAAGCTTGAGAGACTATATGAATCTTTATGAGGAGAAATTATTTTGAATATATAAGACAAAGTAAAACAATTAACGCGGTTGTTTCCAAATTAAAAAAAACAAGTTTTTTGGGGTTTGATGGAGTTTCGATATATGATGTTGGTAAATATTATAAAAAAGCTGTTTGGGAAGGTACATTGGCAACCAGGTCTGCCAGTTTAGCGTTTAATTTCTTTTTAGCAATATTTCCAACTATTTTATTTCTATTGTCATTAATTCCATATATTCCGTTGGAAGGATTATATGATAAATTAATTCAAAATATTGTTGAAGTCTTTCCAAAGGGTGTCAATGAACCAATAATTAACACGATCAAGGATTTAGTAGATCACGAACGAGAGGGGTTCCTTGTATTTAATATTTTGCTTGCACTTTATTTTTCCAGCAATGGTGTCGTTAATATGATGACACAGTTTANCAATACAAATCTTTTTCAGGAAAAGAGAGTTTGGTGGAAAAAACGATTAATTGCTATTTTTTTGGTTTTAGTTTTAACTATGCTTGTACTTACAGCGGTACTATTGGTAACCTTCACAAAAGATGTCATAATATATTTCTTCTCAGAGTATTTAACATTGGATTTATTGAACTGGACTTATATAAATATTGTAAGATGGATAATAATCGTTGTGTTGTTTTATCTTGCAATAAGCAGCTTATATTACTTTGGACCAGCCAAACGTAAAAACTGGAAGTTTTTTTCAGCAGGATCCACTACTGCAACAATTTTAGTAATACTAGCGAGCTTAGGGTTCTCCTATTACGTTAATCATTTTAGTAATTACAATGCTATTTATGGTTCCATAGGCACTATTATAATAATCATGTTGTATTTTCAACTTAATTCTTTTGTATTGTTATTAGGTTTCGAGTTGAACGCAAGTATACGAAGAGGTCGTTTTGATATGAAGGCATTGAAAGGTAACAATAATTGATTTTTCCTGTTCTATTTTTTTGTCAGGTCCTTTGCGAGAATAGAGCTGAATTTTATTGCTCCTGATTTATTAAGATGAGTGTTGTCCTTAAATAAATGTCTTTCTTGGTTCATTTCATGGTTGGAATAGTCGAGTACTTTTGCATTGTTAAGACTTAAATTTTGTATTAAACGAATAGTGTTTTGATAATTTGAGCACATTTTTAATCCCTCGATATAACACGGTGTTATGACAATATAAATTTCATGATCATAACTATGCGCTAAGTCAATTATTGATTTATATTGTTCAAGCACGGTTAAATCGTTTGACAATTTTATTTTGTCCCTTTGTTCGTTAACCTTGCTTGTTATGATTCCATTTCTTTCTACAAATCCATTCATGGGGTATTTATAGGAACCGAAATCTGTTTTGAAATATTTTAAATTATGTTTTCCATAAAGGAGTAAGTTGTAAAAAGGGATGTATTCTGCCTTTAAAATTTGCTCTTTGTCAATGGTGTAAAGCGCTTCATATATTTCCTTGCAATCAAGAGAATGAATCCAGTCATAATTTCTATATATAGCTTTTCTCCTCATTAATGCACCGTGTATGTCTGCAGCTAAAATTATTGTTTTTGGAGGCGTTTTTTTGATATAATATTTTAGTAAACCTATATATTGATTAAGGTTAGTTCCATCCAATCCTAAGTTAAAAACACTATTTTTTGTTGAATCTGAAATTATTTTCGGAACAATATTGCCCTCAGCTGTTGAAGCACCCCAAATTGTTATATCCTCTTTTGCATTACCATTAAGAACCTTATTGATTTTTCCAACATAATCGGATTTAACATTCTTCATTTTCAGAGTAATAATCTTTTCAATTGAGAAAAGAAAACAACCCGTAATCAAAACGAACAAAAAAGCTCTTATATAAAACTGTTTCTTTGTCATTAAAATTGGAAATAAATAAACTCATTCATTTCAAAAACTCCAATTATAAAAATTGCAGTTGTTGCAATAGAGCAAATTAAAACCTTCATAGCCCCGGGAATAATTTTCCATCGTTTTTTTATTATCAAATGATGCTCAACCAATAAGAGCATTGTGATTGTAAAATAGCCCAAAATAAAGTCCATTGAAAAAACGGTATTTTTTGCAAAAGGGACAATGTAAGGGCTTATTTGTTCCAGTGAATATGTATTGAGTATGAAGATCTTCGAGATATATTCCAGCGCGTCTTCTATACTATTCGCACGGAAGAAAATCCAACCCAGGCAAACAACTCCAAAAATCCAAAGTTTTCTAATTAGATTAAATCTCCTTTCTTTAGAAAGATTAAGCATGTTTTCCAGGATTAAACCAAATCCATGAATAGCCCCCCATAATACAAAAGTCCAGTTTGCACCATGCCACAGACCACTAATTAAAAATGTAATCCATAAGTTGAAATACCATCGCCATTTTAAGGTTCTGTTTCCTCCCAGCGGGATATATACATAATCTTTGAACCAGGTTGAAAGTGATATATGCCACCTTCTCCAGAAGTCGGTTAAAGAAATTGAGAAATAAGGAGAATTGAAGTTTTTTATTAAGTCATAGCCAAATACTCTCGCAGTTCCAATTGCAATATCTGAATATCCTGAAAAGTCACAGTAAATCTGAAATGCAAAGAAAATAACTCCAATAATTAAAGTGAAACCATGATAATCTTGATACGAGTTAAAGATTTCGTTCGCAACAATTCCAACTCTATCAGCAATAATTATTTTTTTAACTAATCCCCAAAGGATTAGTTGAGCGCCAGAAGCAAATCGATCGTAATTGATTTCTGTCTTTTTATGAAATTGAGGAAGCAAATTTGACGCCCTTTCAATTGGACCAGCGACAAGTTGTGGGAAAAATGCGACAAAAAGTGAAAATATACCAAAGTGTTTTTCAGGTTTTAGTTTCCCATTGTACACATCTATTGTATAGCTCATTGTCTGGAAGGTGTAAAAGGATATACCTACAGGAAGAATCAGGTTTAAGAGCTTCAGTTTATAATCACTTCCGGCAATACCTGATAAATCATTAAATGATTCGGCAATGAAATCGAAATACTTGAATAAAAACAGTAGAGATAAATTCAAAGAGATACTCAGAAATAAAAGATTTTTTTTTGTTTTTTGATTTTTGAGTTTATAAATGGCGTTTGAAATAAAATAATCTGAAATTGTTGAGCTTGCAATNAGTATAAGATAACCAGGTTTCCAATATCCGTAAAAAAAATAACTTGATGCCAGCAAAACAACCCATCTTCTTTTTTGTGGAAAAGAAAAAAAAAGCACAAAAACAATAAGAAAAAACAATAAAAATTCGAAGGTATTAAAGAGCATTGCTTAGCTTCTTGTTTTTTTGAAAAAAGTTATTAATTACGCCAACAATTCTATTGGTTGCATTTCCGTCCCATTTTTCTGGGATTTCACCATTTTTATATTTTCCTGATTCAATTTCTTTCACTTTCCCCAAAATGATGGAAGTATTCAATGGAAGTAGTGTGTTTGTTCCTATTTCATTAGTAATAGGTCTTTCAGTATTTGGTCGGATAGTTAAGCAAGGTACTTTCATGTAGGTAGTTTCCTCCTGGATACCTCCACTATCTGTAATAACTCCAACAGAATTATTGATTAATTTCATGAAATCGATATATCCTACGGGGTCAGTTAAGATGATGTTTTCATTTTGAACCTTTGACCATAGATTGAATTTTTGTAAGTTATTCTTCGTCCTTGGATGAACGGGGAAAACAACTTTTTTTGAGGATGAAATCCCTCTGATTGTTTCAACAAGTTCAGTTAGTTTTTCTTTAATATCAACATTTCCCGGCCGGTGGAAAGTAAATACAAAATAGCTTTTTTCCTTAATTTTTAATTCTGAAAGGATTTTTGATTGCTCAAAAACAGGTTTAAATTGAATTAAAGAGTCAATCATCGTATTTCCAACAAAATGAATATTTCCNTTNTCTTTTTGCTCATTTTTAAGGTTCTGAAGTCCAGAAGGTTCAGTAACAAAAAATAAATCAGCCAGCTCATCAATTAAAAGTCGATTAATTTCCTCAGGCATTGTCCTGTCAAAACTCCTGAGTCCGGCCTCTATATGCCCAACTGGATAACCCAGCCTTGAAGCAGCGACACCGCACGCCATTGATGAATTAACATCTCCAGGAACCAAAACCAGATCAGGCTTCAAATCGTTTACGTACTCTTCAAACTTAACCATCATTTCAGCAATTTTGCCTACTGCAGATTCGGATTTAAGTTTAAATAACCTGTCAGGTCTGGGGATTCCTAATTGATCAAAAAAGATATCACTCATTTTATAATCATAGTGTTGACCGGCGTGCAGTATTTTGAGTTCTAAATTTTGATATTCATCAAAACACTTTTTGAATTTTGTAATCTTGATAAGATTAGGCCTTGTTCCTACGACTAAAAGTACTTTTTTCATGAGTGAATATTTGCAGCAAAAGTAATAACAACTATACTATAATCAAGGTGATTATTCATTAATTTCAATTATTTTTGCCTCATGTGTGGTATTAACGGCCTTATTTCTGACACTGAAATGGATTTTTCTTTTTTAGTGAATAAAATGAACGATAGAATTTCCCATCGAGGTCCAAATGCTTCAGGCTTGAAAG
Source organism: Flavobacteriales bacterium (assembly GCA_002720635.1). Taxonomy (GTDB): domain Bacteria; phylum Bacteroidota; class Bacteroidia; order Flavobacteriales_C. Next base: position 95,910 of record PBJD01000026.1, read on the forward strand.
CTATTGAAAATGGATGTTTAGGTCATATGCGATTATCCATAATAGATTTGTCTGAACAAGCGAATCAGCCTTTCTTCGATAGTGGGCATGTACTGGTGTATAATGGTGAGGTGTATAATTTCGAGGAACTCCGAGATAAATACAAGTTTGAATGTCGAACCAACTCTGATACAGAAGTTGTCTTTAAAGGATTAAAATTAAAAGGTCCAGAATTTCTATCAGAGTTAAATGGTATGTTTTCTTTAGCTTTTTGGGACATTAATTTGAAAACATTAATAATAGCTCGTGATCGTCTTGGAATAAAACCCTTGTATATTCATAAAGGAGAAAACGTTTTTTCATTTTCTTCAGAAATAAAAGGATTAAAATCTATTCAGTCTGAATTGGGAAACTTCACTATTAATCATACTGCTATTAATGCTTTTTTACATTTAGGGTATATACCAAAGCCAAAAACAATTTTTAATGAAATTGAAAAATTCCCTCAAGGTCATTTCGGAGTATACAAACAGGGTGACTTTCAAATAAAACCTTACTGGTCTGCCAATTCATCAATAGCGTCAGAGGTTATTAAAAATGAAAAAAAAGCCAAAAGAGAACTGGATGAACTGCTTAAGTCCTCCATTGATTATCGATTGAAATGCGATGTCCCATTTGGAACATTTTTGAGTGGTGGTATAGATAGTTCAACGGTTTCAGCAATCGCGCAAGAGGTTTCTCCCCAAAAAATCAAAACATTTAGTATAGGGTTTAACAATTCTGATTTTGATGAAGCTCAATTTGCAAAGCAAGTCGCAATTTATATTGGTAGTGACCACCATGAGTTTATGGTAACTGAAGAAGATGCTAAGGAATTGGTTGGGGATATTATTACAAGTTACGACGAACCATTTGGAGATAGTTCGGCAATTCCTACAATGTTAGTTTCCAGGTTAGCAAAACAAGAGGTGACAATGACATTATCAGGCGATGGAGGGGATGAGTTGTTTCATGGCTATGGTTTTTACAACTGGGCGAAAAGATTATCCAATCCTTTTGTGAAAACAAGTAGAAAAGTAATAGGTTCCGCACTAAAAAAAGGNGGTAACAGAATGAAAAGAGCATCTTTTTTGTTTGACTATCCTATTGATNAGGTTAAGTCACATATATTTTCTCAAGAACAATATTATTTTACGCAACAGGAAATTCAAGAGTTATTAATTCATAAAACAATATATCCGGCATACATGGATGAGGATTATACGCTATCCAGAGAATTGTCGGCGAAGGAGCAACAAAGTTTATTTGATATTAATTATTATTTGCGAGATGATTTATTGACAAAAGTTGATATTGCTTCTATGAAATATTCATTAGAGACTCGTGTTCCTTTATTAGATCACAGAATTGTGGAATTTGCGCTTAATTTAGACGAAAGACTAAAAATGAAAAATGGCGAACAAAAATATCTGCTGAAACAAATATTATATGATTATGCCCCTAAAGATATTTTTGATCGGCCTAAAAGAGGATTTAGTGTTCCATTAAAGAAGTGGNTGGAAACTGATTTAAAATATCTTGTTGATAATAATTTGAATGAAGAAACTATTGTTTCTGCCGGACTTGTCAGGTTTGATGAGGTAGAAAAACTATTAAACAGGTTTAAATCAGGCGAAGAATATTTGTTTACAAGAATATGGGCACTTGTTGTTCTCCACGAATGGTTTAAACAAAATTAAAATGAAGATATTCAGTTTTATACTTTTAATTAGTATTTCTTTCACTATAAATGGTCAATTGAATTGGAAAACTAAAAAACCATATTCTGATTATTGGCAACAGGAAGTAACGTATTCGATAAAAGCGAAAATTGACGAACGTAAATTAACTGTTGGTGGAAATTTGGAATTAACGTATACTAATAATTCTCCAGATGATTTAAAAGAAGTCTACTTTCATTTGTACCAAAATGCTTTTCAAGAAGGATCCTATTATGATAATCTTCAAAAGGTAAATGGTAGAAAACCAAAATATGGTTTGTATGAAGAAAATGGATTAGGTACTGAGGTCAATGAATTAACCAGTAGTACTGAAATAGATACGGTGATTTATGATAACACAATCATGAAAGTAGTACTTAAAAAACCAATACGATCTCAGCAATCAATAGTTTTTAATATTAAATTTCAGACCTATTGGGGAAGCGGTAGTTCAAGAAGAAGAATGAAAGCTTATTACGTTGAAGGCAAAAACATTCATTTTAATGGAGTTCACTGGTATCCAAGAATCGCGGTTTATGATCAAAAGTTTGGGTGGAACACCAATCAGCATCTCGATAAGGAGTTTTATGGTGATTTTGGAACTTTTGATGTCGAGTTAAATTTTGCCAATGACTATATTGTTGAAGCTACAGGAACTCTTGTTAATCAGGAAGAGGTCTTACCTGCTGAACTAAAAAATAAACTTCAAATTTCAAATTTTTATCACAGAGGAAAAAAAGGAAAAGGAGATACACTTTCAATTCCAGCAAGACGCATAAAAGAAAAGAGAAAAACATGGATATATCACGCTGAAAATGTTCATGATTTTGCCTTCACAGCAGACCCTACTTATCGTATTGATGAACGAGAGTGGAATGGAATAAAAACGGTTGCAATTGTTGAAGAAAGACATTGCCCCAATTGGAAAACTGCAGCAGAATTTGCCATGGATGTTATTAAGGTGTATTCCAACGATTTTGGCATGTATGAATATCCTAAAATGGTTGTTGCAGACGCAAGGGATGGAATGGAATACCCTATGCTTACTTTGGACGCAGGAAAAGATCCATACTATAAAGGTCTGCTTGCTCATGAGATAGCACACAACTGGTTTTATGGAATGGTGGGATCCAATGAGACCTATCGCGCGTTCATGGATGAAGGATTCACACAATTTTTAACTGTATGGTCATTAGAGAAAATAGATGGGGAAATATATTCTCCGTATAATCAAAAAGGAAAAAGCTGGTATAAAAACAAATTCAAAAGTGGTCCCAAATCAAGAGATATGAGAGCCTACTATGGATACTTGAATGAGGCAATAAAACTCGAAGATCCAAGTTTAAATACGCATTCTTCAGATTTTGACGGAGGCAGTATAAGACATGGGGGCGGGTATCGCCAGGTCTATTCTAAAACCGCTGTTATGCTGTACAACTTACAGTATGTATTAGGAGATTCATTATTTCTTGCATCGATGAAAAATTATGTTAATGAATGGAAATTCAAACATCCATATCCAGAAGATTTTCGGAAAAGCATCATTCGATTTACTAAAGTAGATTTAAACTGGTTTTTTGATCAATGGCTGGAAACATCAAAGATTATCGATTATAAAATTAAAAGNGTCAAAAAAATTGCTAAAGATTCATTTCAAATTACTTTTAAAAGAATTGGAGAAATGCAAATGCCAATTGATTTTGAAGTTGTTAGTTATGCAGATTCAGTAATTAAATACCATATTCCAAATACTTGGTTTATTAAGAAAACAGAGGCAGTTACTTTACCAAAATGGTATGGATGGGGTAAGTTTAATTCAGAATATAAAGTCAAATTGCACGTTCCGGAGGGAATATTTAATATTCAAATTGACCCTTCAGGAAGGCTGGCGGATATAACCCCTCTGAATAACTCATTAAAGCTTCCATATTTAATTGAATTTGATTCTCAGTTAAGAAGTTTTCCCGATAGACAAAACTATGTTATCAAGCTTAAACCGGATGTATTATGGAATAGTTATGATGGCTTAAAGATTGGATTTAACTGGAAAAGCAGTTTTTTTAATATTCGAAAGAAAGTTGACGCTGAATTTTGGATGAACAGTACATTTTTTCAATCCGATTATGGCGAAAATATATGGATTAATAAAAACGACGATTTTTCATATGATTTAAAATATGAGGATATACTTCCAAATTATGCAGAGAAGTTTAAGGTTAAATTAAGAATTGCTTTAACTGGAGGGGTNCATAAATTTCAAACCGGATTACATAAAACCAGCCATAATTTAAAGCATAAATTCGGTATATATGCAAAATCGCTGTTCAGAAGTAACACCAATCAGCTAAACTATGCGCTATATCCTGATTATTGGAATATAGGTTCATTAAATAATTCAATAAACACCTATTACAAAAGACCTTATACATTGGTTAAGGGGAAGGGAACTATGCATATAAATTTTAGGGTTAGTGCAATTTTGAGTGATTACAATTATGAATACATCAAATTTGAAAATATCTATCAAAGAAGGCTGAAAAAGTTCTATCTCAAAACAAGAGTTTTTGGATTTTTAGGTTTTGGAAATAACTGGGCTCCCGAATCAATGTTGTTTATGGCGGGNGCTAATCCTGAAAAAANAAATGAAAATAAATTTACTCGAGCTGAAGGTGTTTTCACAAAAAATCAAACTCAATTTGGAGATAATACAAATACGTTTCATTCAGGTGGGGGGCTGAATTTAAGAGGATATTCCGGTTACCTCGCTCCNGAACTGATTAATGGAAATATTGTNTCTGCATTTAATGGGACACGAGGAGCTTCTGCGAATATAGAGCTTGAGTTTGACAGGTACCTTGGTTTAAATCAGCTTGGAAAATTAAGTAGATGGATTGCTTTAAAATCGTATGCTTTTTTCGATGTCGGATTAATCAATCTTATAGAAAGTGATATGAACAATTTTTCAGAACCCAGACTGGATGCTGGATTCGGAGGAACAATCAGTTTTAAAAAGTTTTATCAATTTGAAACCACAAAACCTGTTACTGTCAGAATCGATTTTCCACTCTTATTAAATAGAACACCCAATGTAAATCCTGAATATTATAGTTTTAAGTGGGTGATTGGAATGAACAGAGCTTTTTAAAATGAAAATACTAATTATTTCTCAACATATCTTTCCTATGCAAACTCCAAGAGCTCACAGAACTACTGAGCTTATGACGGAGCTGGCCAGGCGAGGTTATGATGTAACTGTATATGCAGTTTTGGGGAAATATGATTATACCACATTTCAGGAAGAAACAGGAATTAAGCTAAAGCACATACCCGTCAGATGGCAATTAATACCTTACTCAAGTGATCTGGAAGTCAGAAGAACCTTTTTGGATAAATTGTTAGGGAAGTTATTAAACAAACGATTTGAATTTCCTGAAATAGAGTTTAAATACAGAGTGTGTGATGTCTTGAAAAAAGAAACAGATATTGATGTATTAATTTCAGTAGCGGATCCTCATCACATTCATTGGGGAGTAGCAAGGGCAAAGGATAAATTAAAGGATTTATTTCCAAAAAAATGGATAGCAGATTGCGGAGACCCATTTATGATGAATAATNATACCAGTGATCATTTACTNAAATTTGAAAAAGAAGAACGTTTGTTTTGTGAAAAAGTTGATTTTATAACTGTTCCGGTAGAGAAAGCCCCCTATTCTTACTATCCCGAATACCGAAATAAATTTAGAGTTATACCACAGGGATTTAGATTTAAAATTCCGGAAAATCAGGTGTTTTTTCCTATAAACTCAACTCCCACTTTTGTGTTTGCGGGAACATTCTTGAAAGATATAAGAAATCCTAAAAAGATTTTTGAATTTTTAAGTTTATACAANGGAGCTTTTAAGTTTGTTATTTATACAAAGTATTTGGAGTTAGTACATCCATATATCCCTGTACTTGGAAAAAAAGTAGAGATTAGAAATCAAGTTTCAAGAAAAGAATTATTGGATGAATTAAAAAAAATGGACTTTTTACTCAATTTGGAAAATGAAAATTCACCTGGTCAAACACCAAGTAAATTAATTGATTATTCTATTGCCAATCGTCCAATATTGTCTCTTAAACCAGGTAATCCAGACTTCAACCAGCTTCAATCCTTTTTAGAAGGAGATTATTCAAATGCTTATAAAGTGAAAAATCTTGAGCAATTTAAAATTGAAAATGTAGTAGATAAATTTTTAGATTTGTAGATATAACTTAGTATTGATGGTTGTTGGAGTAGTAAATTATGGAATGGGAAATCTCCATTCGGTATTGCGTAAGTTGAAATTAGTTGGAGCAAATTATAAACTAATTGAATCTGCTGATCATTTTGAATCCGTGGATAAAATTATTTTGCCGGGTGTTGGTCATTTTGCGCAAGCGATGGAAAATTTAAAAATAAAAGAATTCATAGAACCATTGCACAAATTTGTAATTACTGATAAAAAGCCAATTTTGGGNATTTGTTTAGGAATGCAATTAATGACTTCATATAGTGAAGAAGGAAATTCTGAGGGTTTAGGTTGGATTGAAGGAGAAGTAAAGCATTTTAATGTATCAAATAATTTAAGGTATAAAGTTCCTCATATGGGCTGGAACAAAGTTCGGATCAGTAAGTCCAGTAAATTATTTGAGAATATTAAAACGGAATCAGAGTTTTATTTTGTTCATTCTTACTATTTTAAAAGTGATCATCTTGACAACAACCTGAACATTACTAATTANGAGTCTGATTTTGTTTCCGCTTTTGAAAAGGATAACATTTATGGTGTTCAGTATCATCCGGAGAAGAGTTTCGAGGCGGGCACACAACTATTTAAAAATTTTATAGCCCTTTAATTATGTTCAGACCAAGAGTTATCCCTGTTCTTCTTTTGAATGGTTCAACNTTAGTAAAATCNATAAAATTTAAGGATTACAATTATATAGGCGACCCTATAAATGCTGTGAAAATTTTTAATGACTTAAAAGCTGATGAACTTGTTTTTCTGGATATTAATGCCANTAAAGAAAACAGAACAATTCCGCTCTCTTTTGTNTCACAACTGAGTGAAGAAACCAATATGCCATTTGCTGTTGGAGGAGGTATAAAAACACTTGAGGATATTCAAAAAATTATATCATCAGGCGCTGAGAAAGTAATTATAAATTCTGCAGCCATTGATAACCCAGATTTTATAAAGCAAGCCACGGAACATTTTGGAACATCTACAATTGTTGTGTGTATTGATGTCAAAAAGAAACTTTTCAANGGGGAAAAGGTTTTTGGTAGAGCCGGGCAAAAATCGTCGGACTATTCTCCTGTGGAATTTGCCAAACTAATGGAGCAAAATGGGGCTGGTGAATTAATAATTCAAAGTATTGAAAGAGACGGAACTATGGAGGGGTATGATTTTGAACTCGTTGAGTCCATTTCTAAATCNGTTTCCATTCCAGTGGTTGCACTTGGTGGAGCAGGAAATAGAGAACATTTTCAAAAAGCTTATCAAGAAGGTTATGCCAGTGCTCTAGGAGCCGGAAGTATGTTTGTATATCAAGGCAAAAAAAGAGGTGTATTGGTGAATTATCCAAAGCGAGAAGAGTTGAGCCAAATTTTTTTTAATTAATTTCGCAACCCATTAAATCCTGGAAATGCGCAGAATCAATTATCGGATATGTAATCGATGTGTCCTTGACACTTCCGATCCGGAAATAACTTTTGACGAAAAAGGAAATTGCAATCATTGNAATTCTTATTTTGAAAAAATCAAATACCTTTCTTATCAAGGAGAAAAAAGTGATAAAGAATTAGCTGCGTTGGTTGCAGAAATTAAAGACGCAGGAAAAAATAATGAATACGATTGTCTTGTTGGTGTTAGTGGTGGTATTGATAGTAGTTATGTTGCCTATTTAGTTAAAAAACTCGGTTTGCGTCCTCTGGCCTGGCATCTTGATAATGGATGGAATTCCGATCAGGCTGTTAAAAACATAAGAGGTATTTGCTCTAAATTGGGAATTGATTATGTTTCTCATGTTCTGGATTGGGAAGAGTTTAAGGATATTCAGCTTGCTGTTTTAAAATCTGGAATTACTGAAGTNGAAATCCCGACAGATATAGCTATTTTGGGAGCTGCCCATAAAATAGCGGCAGAGAATAAAATTAAATATATCATTAGCGGTGGTAATTTTGCAACCGAAGGATTATTGCCTGAAAAATGGTTTTACAATCCAAAAGATGAAAAATTGCTAAGAGCCATTCAGAAAAGATTTGGGACTAAGCCAATTAAATCCTTTCCTTTTTTTAACTATAAGAAAGAGATGTATTATAAATTCGTAAAGGGAATTAAAATGAAATACATCTTGAATTTAGTTCCGTTCAGTAAAGACAGCGCCATGAAAACATTAGAGTCTGAGCTCGATTGGCAATACTATGGCGGTAAACATTATGAATCTAAGTACACTGGATTTGTTCAGTCTTATATTCAACCCGTTAAGTTTAATGTTGATTACAGAAGAGCAACCTTNAGTACACAAATTTGTGCTGGAACTATGACTCGAGAGGAAGCCTTAAAAGAGCTGGAAAAACCATCTTACAATCCTGATAAGATTGAATATGAGATGGAATACATAGCCAAAAAATTTGGAATTACCCTGGAGCAGTTTAAAGAGATAATGGAAGCCCCNCCCGTATCTTACAAAGAATANCCNAATGATGAAAAGAAACTTAATTTCATTTACAATACGTATAAGAAANTAAAGGGGATTAGCTAATCTTTTACANCTAATTCNTATCTCGTNAAAAATTCCATTGATGAGGGAGANATCGAAATATCCTTTATTTTTCCGTCTTTTTTAATGGTAAGTCTGAGTTTATCTGAAAAATAAGAAGCCCATTCATTTCCATTTCCCATAACCTTGATGTTGTTTATAGCTAAAATTTCATCGTTGCAATTTAAACCCACTAAATTTCCGGGTGAATCAGGCGCGATGAAAAGTATTTTTCCAGTTTCGTTTTGAAGATATATGCCCAACCGGTTTTGAAGATAATTATTGGAATTCACCTTTTTTAGTTGAAAGCAAGTGTCTTTAATTGCTTTTTTGAGCAATGACAAATAACAGGTTGCATTGTATGCATTTTTAACCCAGATATCCTTAATGTTTTTTCCGGCAATATTATCAAGTTCATTACAGAAAATTTTCTCTGTAATGCCCAATCCCTTTTTTGCATATTTTGTGTAAAATTTCTCCAGGAGGTTGTTTAATGATTTTTTACCTTTTGTTGCTTTTACAATTAGTAAATCGATACAAAAATTAAGTATGCAACCTTCTGTATAAATAGAACTTTTTCGGTTGGGAATTCCTCTTTCATACCCATCCAGCCAAGTGTCAAAGGAAGATTCTGTTACCGACAAATTTTGATGACCATAATTTAAAAAGTGACGATCTAAAATTTTATTCATTTGTTTTAAGTATTGAACCATTGTAAAAACACCACTTTTTTTCAACATTAAATCACCATAATAAGTAGTAGTTCCTTCGGTTAAATAGCCCATTTTTGTGTAATTTTCCTTACTNTAATNATATGGTAGCATATCAGCAGGGCAAATCGTTTTAACATTCCAGGCGTGAAATAACTCATGTGATGAAACACCCAGNAATTCTTCATAGTTTTCGCCNTCAAAAATGGAGTATCCAGGTCCAAAACAAATAACCGTATTGTTTTTGTGTTCCACTCCATGATAGGCCTGGTGAGGTAATANCTGGTAAAAAAAATGATATTCATCAAAGGGAAAGCTTTTAAAAATTTTTAGTTGCTCCTTAGTAAATTTTTTAAAATCCCTTATTATTTTTGACCACGGCGGTTTACATTCACCTTGAAACCATAGGTTGAATTTCGTCCCCTTCACTTCATATGAATTGAATTGTATAGAATTACTTAAAATTAAAGGGGAATCTACAAGTACGTCAAAATTTTCGGCAATATAAACCCCTTTCTTTTTTTTCAGGCTTGTAGCAACTTTAGAGTAGTTGGAGTTTTTAACATTTAACTTAATAGGCTCATGTTCACGTCCAAGCACAGCAAAGCAGCAATTAACAGGGTTGATATATATTTGATTTTCATCCACCCAGGTGGAACCCGCATTTAATTCATTGGCATAGTAATTATAATTGATTTTGATTTTTTTGGTTTTACCAATATGTATTTTCCAGCAGTCTTTGGTCACTTTTTCAAATTTGATGGACCTGTTGTTTAGAGATTTTANTTCAAACTTTTGAATGTTTTTAGCAAAGTTTTCTATTTGATATCTTCCGGGCCGCCAGGCTGGCAATTGAATAAAGAGTTCTGCTTCATTAATGTTTTCAACTACAAATTCGATATCTAAAAATTTACTTCCTGTNTTATTTGCTGAAAATGAATAAACCATAATTAAAATTTATACTAATAAGTTTTAGAGTTAACCTGCTGCGTTCAATAATTTNCTTTAAAGTTAGTATATTCGTTGTGCATTTTATCACACTAAAAGATTAAGTAATGAATTATGACGTTATAGTTATTGGTAGTGGGCCTGGAGGTTATGTTACTGCCATTAGAGCATCTCAATTGGGTTTGAAAACAGCTGTTGTTGAACGATCAGAGCTGGGTGGAATCTGTTTAAATTGGGGATGCATTCCAACTAAAGCATTGTTAAAGAGTGCAAACGTATTTGAATATATTCAACACGCTGAAGATTATGGAATTAAAGTAAAAGGTGCTGAAGCGGACTTTTCTGCAATGGTGAAACGTAGCCGAACAGTTGCGGANGGAATGAGTAANGGGATTCAATTTTTAATGAAGAAAAATAAGATTGATATTCTTACAGGTTCCGGTAAAATAAAAGCGGGTAAGAAAGTTGATGTAACGGATGCTGAGGGAAAGGTGACTGAATATTCAGCTGAAAATATTATTCTTGCGACAGGCGCCCGTTCAAGNGAGTTGTCTAATCTTCCTCAAGACGGAGAAAAANTTATAGGATATAGAAAAGCCATGACTTTAAAAAAGCAACCAAAATCTATGGTTGTTGTTGGGTCTGGAGCNATCGGAGTTGAGTTTGCATATTTTTACAATTCTATTGGTACAAAGGTGACAGTAGTAGAATATTTACCCAATATTGTCCCCAATGAGGACCTTGATGTGTCAAAAGCACTGGAAAAGAGTTTTAAAAAGCAGGGGATTAACATTATGACTAAATCTGCTGTTGAGTCTGTTGATACATCAGGTGATTTGTGTAAGGTTACCATAAAAACTGAAAAAGGAGAAGAGGTGATAGAGGCGGAGATTGTATTGTCAGCAGTTGGAATTCAGGCAAATATTGAAGATTTAGGATTAGAAGATGTGGGTATTGTTGTAGATGGAGGTAAAGTGATTGTTGACGATTACTATCANACAAATATACCTGGCTATTATGCCATTGGCGATTTAATTCCTGGNCCGGCATTGGCTCACGTTGCCTCAGCAGAAGGAATTACCTGTGTTGAAAAGATTTCAGGAATGGATGTTGAAACGATTGATTATAACAATATACCTGGATGTACCTATTGTTCTCCTGAAATAGCTTCAGTTGGATATACAGAAGCAAAAGCAAAAGANGAAGGGTATGAAATTAAAGTAGGTAAATTTCCGTTCTCAGCATCTGGGAAGGCATCAGCAGCAGGAGCAAAAGATGGTTTTGTAAAAGTGATATATGATGCCGAATATGGTGAATGGTTAGGAGCACATTTCATTGGTGCAAATGTGACGGAAATGGTTGCTGAAGCAGTTGCAGCGCGTAAGCTGGAAACAACTGGTCATGAGATACTTAAATCAATACATCCTCATCCAACATTAAGTGAGGCCGTAATGGAAGCTACTGCCGCTGCATATGACGAAGTAATTCACTTGTAGTTAAGTTAGTAANATTGGACTAAAAATAAGTTTTAGAAGAAAAAAGCCCAATAATCTGATTATTGGGCTTTTTTGTCTTTTCTAAGAATATCTGTAAAAATTTATTCCGGTTTCTTAGGTAAAGGCATCCAGTGTGTAACTTCTTGAAAAAAATGATTGCTTAGTCCTTCACCACTCCAAAAATCATTAGTAGAGTTATTTTTATGTTTTGGCTTGTGCGAACCATAAAAATTTTTAATAAAAGTCAATACTTTAATTGGTTTTAGTTCAACTTGCCCGGGAGAACCAGCTAAAGGAACATAATTTTCGGGTACAAAAGCTATTACTCTTTGTCCATCCACAGGTAATTCATCAATCGTTTTGATCCATTCCATTTCTACTTCCATTTATAAACTTATTTTAATAATAAGCTACTACGAAAGTTTTTGTTTTTTGTTCATTACCGGGAGAATTGCGAATGATACCAAGCCGGCAATTGCAATAGTAATTGTCATAATAACAAAAGCAACATTTGCCCATATAACAGCGTCGTCCTGCGTAATGTTTAAAGTTGTTAATGCTAAAATAACCATGATTTGCCATGCTCCTGCTCCTCCCTGGGTTGGGGCAACCATCCCAAAGCTGCCCGCTATGAATGCAGTTAATCCAGCGGCTAAACCTAATTTGGAAGTTGGTTCAAAAGCAAAAAAACAAATGTAAAACATAGCGACATATCCAATCCAGATTATTGCTGTATGAAAAAGGAAGGAAAGCTTTTTTTTCATCTTTAATACATCCAATATACTTTTTTTCAATTCAGATAAAAGTTTACCAATTTTATTCATGGGTTCCAGAGAAAATATCTTTTTTCTTAAAATGAACAGAGCTCCAGAAAGAATTAAAGAGACAATCAATAAAATGATAATTGAAGTTTTATTATTTAATAAACTATCTATCATGCCTGGTAGAGAGGATTGAAAATACAGATTACTAAAAAGTTCAAATTGAACAAAAACCAATAAACCAGTGAATAAAAACAGAGTTAATAAATCAAAAGTTCTTTCAATAAAAACTGTTCCTAATAATTGAGGAATAGGAATACTCTCATATTTATATAATGTTCCACATCGTGCTATTTCTCCAGAACGTGGAATAGCAATGTTTGACGCGTACATAAACAGAACGCTTGCAAAAACATTTTTTGTTTTAGGATGGTACCCCGTAGAATTGATAAGTAACTTCCATCTGAGTGCTCTTGAATAGTGCGAAAGCATTGCGAAAACTGCCGAAATTGCGAAATATCCATAGTTCATTGATTTTGCACCTGTCCAGAATTTATCAAATGTTAGATTTGAATTGGAGAAACTAAACCAGATCAGTATGATGCCAATGGATAGAAAAACACTTTGTTTAATGTATTTTAATGCTTTTTTATTCATGCAACGCAAAGGTAGTTAATATTATTAGTTTGATTTTTTTGAATTTGAAATAAATAAATTCTTTGGATTTAAAATTTAATCTCGAGACAATGTTAAGGTTCTCCTTATCAACACCTGACTTTTTATTTTAACCAACAGTAAGTTGTTTATTTTCGTGGAATAGAGCTGCTTAATGAAATGCAGTACCGAATTTAACATACACTTTACAAACAAATAAAAAACTAATAACTAAACAATAACCAGTTTTTATCGAGTTTCAATTTATTTTTGTTTCGAATTTAAAAATTAAACAAACACCTACGTTATGAAGAAAAAATCTATTGTTATTGCATCTATCTTTTGTTTTGGCGCGTTAACATTGACATCTTGCAAAAAACCATCTGGTTGTACCGATGATTCAATTTTAGTTACAAACTATGATCCAACAGCTGAAGAAGATGATGGGTCTTGTGTTTATTCTTATGGTTTAAAAGCAGGAGAAACAGTTGTTGAAGGTAACATTACTTCCAATACCACATGGACTTCAGACCATGTATGGATTTTACCAACCAGAATTTCTGTTGAATCAGGAGCTACTTTAACTATTGAAGCTGGAACAGTTATCAAAGGAATACCTGGTATAGGAGCCAATGCTTCAAGCTTATTAATTGCTCAAGGAGCAAAAATAATGGCAAACGGTACATCTTCTGAGCCAATTATTTTTACGTCTACTGATGATAAAATTGTTTCGGGAGAAATTGCTTCGCCAAATTTAAATGAAAACGTTAATGCAAAATGGGGTGGCTTAATCATTTTAGGAAAAGCGCCAATTTCAGCGGATGCATCCACTGCACAAATAGAGGGGATACCAGCATCTGATATTAATGGTTTGTATGGAGGATCTGACCCTGCAGATAATTCCGGTAAACTGGAATATGTTTCCGTTCGTCATGGAGGAGCTAATATTGGAGAAGGAAATGAAATCAATGGTATTACTTTTGGTGGAGTTGGATCAGGAACAGTTGTTAATTATATCGAAGTTGTAGGTAACCAGGATGATGGTATAGAGTTCTTTGGCGGTACTGTAAATGCATCTAATGTAATTGTTATGAATGTAGGAGATGACGCTATTGATGGTGATCAGGCTTATTCAGGAACCATAACTAACTTTGCTATTGTATGCGGTGATGAAACAGATCACGCTTTTGAAATAGATGGTGCTGAAGGTGCCGATGTTGCAGAGATGACCGTTAAGAACGGAACTGTAGTTGGTTCTGCTAATGCTGAATTAGGACAACTGAGAGATTCTGCAATGATTCATATGGAAAACATTTTCTTTTTGAACTTTAACGACACTACCGGAGGTAGAGGAGATTTTGGTTTCAAGGACAGTGGTTCTGAAACTAATTTTGCAGACGGTAGAACAACATTTACCAATATCGAAGTTGCTGAAAATTCTTTGATCACATGGGAGTTGTCAAAGATTCTAAAAGATGGAGTTGACGCACATGGAAAATTTGTTACAATAGGTGGTGAAACTGCTGGTGCGGATCTTTCTGAATTTGAAAATTGGTCCTGGGCAGGAGTTTCGTTAACAGCTACATTACAATAAATAACCATTGGAAATAAGTTGTTGATTAGAAAGCCGCTTAATAAGCGGCTTTCTTTTTGTTGATAATAACATTCCATCTAATTAACACAAGGTTAACAATAAAGTAAGTTCTTTGCCCCGAAATTGAAAGAGAAAGAAACCCAAAATACCAGTTTATGAAAAAGTTATTAATGTTACCAATGTTTTTTTTATCTCTGCTTGCCTTAGGTCAAGGAGGTTTAATTAAAGGAAAAGTTGTTGACGGTAAAAATATGCCTTTAGCATTTGCCCGAGTTTTGGTTGTGGGCACTGAAACCGCTTCTCAGACAGGTTTTGAAGGTGAATTTACATTAAAAGTAGATGCCGGAATTCATTCCATTAAGATAACTCCTATGGAACTTTCACTAGGAGAAAAAACAGAACCTGATATTAAGGTTTTAGCTGGTGCTACAGTTGATTTAGGTAGTATTAAAATTGAAGCGGATCCAGAAGGAGAGGAACTTACAACTACAGTTATTAAAATAGTTAAAACCGGAACAGAAAGTGAAGAAGATGCTCTAAAAGATAGACTTGAGAAAAAAGAAATTGTTGAGGTGGTTTCTATTGAAAAAATGGCCGACCAGGGAGCAGGAAATGCCGCGGTTGCAGCAAAAACATCCCCAGGGGTGTCAGTTGAGGGAGGAAAGTATGTTTATGTAAGAGGACTTGGAGACCGATACAACAAAACGACCTTAAATGGATTGGAGGTTCCAGGTTTGGATCCCGATAAAAATGCGGTTCAAATGGATATATTTCCATCCAATGTTATCGGTGGGTTAACCATTAAAAAATCCTTTGTGGCTCATTTACCAGCAGATTTCGCTGGAGGTATAATTGATATTAAGTTAAAAACGCCAAGCAAAAGAGATATCGGTATCTCTACAAGCTTAGGATATGTTCCAGCCATGCATTTTAATAGTGATTATTATGCATACGACAGAAATTCAGGTGATGTTTTAGGCAATGGTGCCTCAAGCAGAGCAATACCGGCCTATAATCTTTCTCAAGATAATGTTACTCTGATGAATAAGTTTGATCCTGCTTTAGCACCTTATCAAAAATCCAGTTTACTGGATTATTCTTTGGGAGCACATTGGGGAAACAAGAAAGTATTGAATAAAGGAAGTTTAGCCTACACGGTAGCTTTGTCCTACTCAGAAAAAACCAGATTTTATCAGGATGTTGAACAGAATCGTTATGCGCTTGCTACCAATCCTGATATAACCGATTTAATTGTTCGATCTACTCAGAAAGGGGATTACGGAACAAACGAAGTATTAGCAACCGCTTTGGGAGGACTAACCTACTCATTGTCCGAGCATTCAACCTTTAATTTTAGTGCAATGCGCTTGCAGAACGGTTTATCGCAAGCTGGTGTTTTTGATTTTGAGGCACCCACAAATGATCCATTCAGTGCTGTTCAGTACAACCTGGAATACAATGAAAGAACGTTGTCCAACTTTTTTGTAGGCGGTAAACATACATTCAGTGACAGCAGCAAGTGGGAATTAGAGTGGAAATTATCTCCTACATTTTCATCTATGGATGATCCAGACATTCGTTCAACAAGATACAATTTAAGTAACGCAACTCCTTATGGTACTGAAGCAGGTCTGCCAACAAGAATCTGGAGAAGCATGAATGAAACTAATTATGCAGGTAAGATTGATTTAACCAAATCTTTTAAGTTCAACGATACTATCGCTAAAATTAAATTTGGAGGGGCGGCAACTATGAAGGAGAGAGATTTCCAAATAGAGTTTTATCAAATATTAGTAAACAGTTTAAGTAAGTTAGAGATTGGTGAAGATCCAAACGAGATATTTAATTCTGATAATAATATTTACGGTTCGCCAGCTGCACCATCGGGAGCTGGATTTTATGCGGGACCTCCTTCGTCATTCACATCTAGTGATCCTAATAAGTTCAATTCTAGCAGTGCATATTTTGCTGGATATGTATCTACAGAATTGATGCTAACTAAAAAAATAGAGGCTATCGCGGGAGTCCGAGTAGAACAATTCTCAATCAATTATACTGGATATAATGATAATGAAGATAAATACGCCATTAATCAAAACATGTTGAACAATTTGGATGTTTTTCCAACATTAGCTTTAGCTTACAATGTAAGTGAAAATCAAAAATTTAGATTGTCAGGAACAAAAACAATTGCTCGTCCATCGTTTAAAGAAATGTCTTTTGCTTCAATTATCGACCCTATTTCAGGAATTACGTTTTTAGGAGGTATGAATGCAATTGACAGCTGGGATGGTAATTTGGTAAAAACGGACATTTATAATGCTGACATTCGTTGGGAATTGGTAATGAAACAAGCTCAGACGGTTTCAATAAGCTCATTTTACAAGCACTTTTTAAATCCAATTGAAATGATTCAGATTGCGGGTGCTGACGGGAATTTTCAGCCAAGAAATGTAGGTAATGCTGAAGTTTTTGGGGCTGAATTCGAAGGGAAGAAACAGTTGAATTTTATATCTGATAACTTGAAGCGATTTGCAGTAAGTTTTAATTATACATATACATCATCACGAGTTAAGATGAGTGATATGGTTCGTAACAGTAAAGAGCAAAACAAAAGAACAGGAGAGGTTGTAGGAGAATACAGAGATATGGCAGGTCAAGCACCATTCTTGATTAACGGAGGGTTTGCTTATGAGGGACCTAAAGATAGTAGTTTGTTTGCCTTTTTGAAGTTGGGCGTTTACTATAATGTTCAAGGAAAAACATTGCAATATGTTGGAATTACAGAACGACCTGATGTATATTCAGTTCCTTTTCACAGTTTAAATTTTACTGCAAGCAAGAAGTTTGGTCCTAAAAAACAATACAAAATTAATTTAAAAGCATCTAACTTATTAAATGATATTAAAGAAAAAGTGTTCGTTTCTTACAATACCAGTGATCAAATATTCTCAAGTTTAACACCGGCCAGATCGTTTAAAATCGGATTTTCAATGAAATTCTAGAAACAAAAAGCATTGACATCAGAGAATTTCCTTTCTTAACATTTTAATAACCTTAGTTTAAGTTTGCACTAATCGCTGAAGTATACTTTTGCCAAAACTATTTTGAAATGGAAAATGTCAAAATTTTACTGGTGGATGATGAGCAGGATATTCTTGAGTTCGTAAAGTATAATTTGGAGAAGGAAGGATATTGGATTGAAACTGCGAATAATGGAAAGGATGCTTTGACAACAGCTTCAAATTTTCAGCCTGATTTAATTCTTTTGGATATTATGATGCCCGAAATGGATGGTATTGAAGTGTGTCATAAACTCAGGGAAAATAAAGAGCTTAATAATACAATAATTGCTATGCTTACAGCCAGGAATGAGGATTATACTCAGGTAGCGGGATTGCAGGCCGGTGCAGATGATTTCATAAAAAAACCGATCAAACCCAGGGTTTTGGTAAGTAAGGTAGAGTCCTTGTTGAGAAGAAGAGTAGTTAATACACAATCAAAAGATCAGGATAATAAATCAAGTATTATAATCGATAAAGATCGATTTCTGGTTATTAAGAAGGGAGAAAAAATATCACTTCCCAAGAAAGAATTTGAGTTGTTACTTTTATTATCTTCCATACCTGAAAGGGTTTTTACAAGAGATGAAATTTATGGCAAAATCTGGGGAAGTCAACTTATAGTCGGTGATCGAACAATTGACGTTCATATAAGAAAACTCAGGGAAAAATTAGGAGACGTATGCATTCAAACGGTAAAGGGAGTTGGCTATAAGTTTAATCCGGAGGAAGAATTAGTAGACTAATTACTTTTTAGAGGGGTTTTTAATTATAGTCTCTTGTGTAATTGGCACTTACTGTGTCAATTTGATTGCCATCATTAATATAGTAGCTCATTACTATTACATCTTTATTTAATGTTCCTGATCCTTCTGCAACATTATTTTTTGAAGTTTGTTTTGGGATTGTAATCGAAGAGTTTTCTAATTCCGATATGATGGAAAATACACTATCATTTATTCCAATCTTGTAAAAATTATAAATGTAAATTTGTGATGAGTTTATGGAGTCTTTTACTATACTTACTTCATAAGTTCTCTGACCTAAAAGTGAAGAGTTTTCATTAACCAGCCAGTTTCCAATAAAATCGTTTCTTAAATCTGTATCTTCCTGTTTTTCACAAGCTGTAAATAAGAATAGTAAAAACATTATTGTAAAAGGGGTTTTAACTTTAGTCACAATTGTCTTTTTGATCAGTTGTTTTAAATTCATAAGGACAGTGTTTACAGTTGTTCCTGCAACAATAAGATCTTTTCAGCAGATATTGTTCCGTAAAAACTCTGTAACCCAATTCATTGATATAATAATCTCCTTCTTCAAATTGATTTCTTCCCAGCCCGTCAAATTCTCCCATAAAATGAATTAATTTTGTTTTGTGTTTCCAACTTTGCCAAATATACCGATTCAAGAAATAAGAAATGAATTCTTATCAAAATATAAGGTTCAACTTTATATTCAAAGAGACGATTTAATTCATTCTGAAATTTCAGGAAATAAATGGCGCAAACTAAAGTACAATATTAACGAATATTTTTTTCAGGGTTGCCAAAGTATATTAACCTTCGGAGGCGCCTACAGTAATCATATTGCGGCAACAGCAGCAGCCGGGAAATTACTGGATATTCAAACTCATGGAATTATACGTGGAGAAGAAGTAATGAACCCTACTTTAAAAAAAGCGGAAAAGAATGAAATGATTCTACATTTCATTTCAAGAGAAGAATATAAAAAAAAAGACAAAAGTAAATTAGTAGTCGACGTATTGGACGCCTTAAAAAATCCATACATAATTCCTGAAGGGGGGGCAAATTTATTAGGTTTAAAGGGATGTGGAGAAATAATCCAGGATATTGATTTTGATACAGTTGTATGTGCTTGCGGTACAGGAAGTACGCTTTCAGGAATTATATCAGGGTTACAGGAAAACCAGCTTGCAATTGGTTTTTCGGTTTTAAAAGGAGGAGGTTTTTTAGAAGCAGACATTGTGAAAAATCTTCAGTTATTACAGTCCGGTCATCAAAATTGGAAACTAGAAACCAACTTTCATTTTGGGGGATATGCTAAATATAAGCTTGATTTAATTGAGTTTATTCGGGAGTTTTGGCAAGAAAATTCAATTCAACTCGATCCGGTATATACAGGTAAAGCAATGTATGGATTATATTCTTTAATTGAGTCTGGAGAACTATCAGGTAAAAAAATACTCTTTATTCATACGGGCGGATTACAGGGTATACAAGGTTTTGAGAACCGATATGGTTTAAGAATTTTTTAAAAATTAATCGGTTAGATTACATCAGTAATAGTTTTATCGTTTTTTAAAACCCTTATTTTGAACCATTTTAAATAGTGTTCAATTAGCCCATAATATTGGCGTATAAGGGTTTAGTCCTTTTTTTTTTAGTATTTTTTATTGTATTTTTGCGGTCCCTTTTGCGGGCCCTACCCGCGTTAATTTACTTATCTATGGCAGTAGAACAAGGACTTTACGACCCCAGTTTTGAGCATGATTCATGTGGAATAGGATTTGTTGCTAATCTAAAAAACAAGAAATCGTTCCAACATATTCAAAATGCTCTTGACATGTTGGTGAATATGGAGCACAGAGGGGGGTGTGGTTGCGAGCCAGAAACAGGTGACGGTGCAGGTATATTATTACAAATCCCCCATTCTTTTTATTCGGATGAATGTAAAAAAATAGGTTTTTCACTTCCTTCTGAAGGAGATTATGGAGTTTCAATGACTTTTTTCCCAATGGACGAAAAGTTAAGAGAGATTGTAAAATCAAGGTTTGAGGAATATGTAAAACGTTTAGGTTTTGAATTATTGGGGTATAGAGAAGTTCCGACTGATAATTCAATGATAGGTAAAACTGCCAAAAGAGTTGAGCCAAAAGTTGAACAGGTTTTTTTGAAGTATACCAAATCAAAGGATCCTAAAGCGCTAGAAAGAAGATTAGTTGTTTTGAGAAAATATGCAATCAGAACAATCAGAAATGAGATGAAAGGAATAGATGATAGCTTTTATATTGCTTCCTGTTCTTCCAAGAAAATTGTTTACAAAGGTATGTTGCGAACAGATCAGGTTCAACAATACTACTTGGATTTACAGAATAAAAACATGAAAACTGCTCTTGCAGTCGTCCACTCTCGTTTTTCAACCAATACTTTTCCGCAATGGAGGTTGGCACAACCTTTCAGGTACATTGCTCATAATGGAGAAATCAATACTATTAAAGGTAATGTTAACTGGATGCAAAGTAAACAGGTTTTGCTTGAATCAACGGAGTTTACATTGGAAGAAATAGACTGGATGATGCCAATTTGCGACATCAGACGTTCTGATTCCTCCAATCTGGATAATGTTGTGGAGTTGCTAACACTGGGAGGTCGATCTTTACCGCACGTAATGATGATGCTTGTTCCAGAAGCCTGGCAAAACAACCCTGAAATGCGAGAGGAAAAACGCGCTTTTTATGATTACTATTCATCTGTAATGGAACCCTGGGATGGTCCGGCTTCCATATCGTTTACAGATGGGGATGTTGTTGGTGCAACTTTGGATAGAAATGGATTAAGACCTTCCAGATATTGTGTTTTAAATGATGATACAGTGATTATGTCATCAGAAGCAGGATCCTTAGTAGTTGATGAAAGTAAAGTAATTAAAAAGGGTCGATTGCAGCCTGGAAAATTATTTGTTGCGGATTTAAAAAACGGTAAGATTATTTCTGACGAGGAACTAAAAGATGACATATGCTCTCGCAAGCCTTATGGAAGGTGGTTAAAGGAAAACAAATTAACCTTAACTGATATTGCTCGCCCCAGAAAAAAGTCGAAAATTCCATATAAAGGAGAAGAATTGTTGCAAAATCAAATTGCTTTTGGATTTACACGAGAAGATTTAACGGAAATTTTAAAGCCAATGGCTGAGGGAGGAAAAGAACCTCTTGGGTCAATGGGGGCAGATACACCTTTAGCTATACTGTCAACTCAAGCTCAGCATTTGGCAAATTATTTCAAACAACTTTTTGCCCAGGTGTCTAACCCTCCAATAGATCCAATCCGTGAGGCAGTTATTATGTCGCTCTATACAAATTTAGGGCCTCAAAGAAATATTTTAGCTGAAACTCCTGAGCACTGCAGACAAGTTCACCTGGATACACCTATTTTATCCAACGGACAATTGGATAAAATTAAAAAACTGGATGATGACTCTTTCAAGTCTTATATCATTAATGCTACTTTTTCGGCAACGAATCGGTCGGGAGCCTTGGAAAGAGCAATAGACGAAATTTGTGCTAATGCTGAGCGAGCAACTTTAATGGGGTGTAACATTCTGATCATCTCTAATAAAGATATCTCTGAGAGTGATGCGCCAATTCCATCTTTACTGGCAGTTGGGGCTATTCATACTGCTTTAACGAAAAAAGGACTCAGGGCAAAAACATCAATTGTAGTTGAGGGCGGGGACGTTATTGAAACACATCATTTTGCCACATTAATTGGTTTTGGTGCCAACGCCATCAACCCATATTTAGCGGGAGATACCATAAGAAATGAATTTTCCGATGAGCTTAAATCAGGAAAAACAACCATTAAGGCTTTATTAAAACAATACAATAAGGCCATTTCAGGAGGATTGCTTAAGATTTTTTCAAAAATGGGGATATCTACAGTTCAATCCTACCAAGGGGCAAAGATTTTTGAAGCTTTAGGAATTTCTAAAGAAGTAGTTAAAAAATGTTTCAAAGGCGTTGTTTCAAGAATAGAAGGAATGTCATTTGATGACATTGCTAAAGAAGCTATAATAAAACATCAAAGAGCATTCGAAAACTGGAGCTCTGACAAACATTTGTACGTCGGGGGCTATTATCAATGGAAAAGAAAAGGAGAGGCACATCTGTTTAATCCTACAACCATTCATTTGCTTCAAAAGTCTAGTAGAAATAACGATTTTGAACTTTACAAAAAATATGCTCAGGCCATTAATGATCAAACAAAAAGGCATATTACCTTAAGAAGTTTGTTGGACTTTAACTTTGGTGATTCAATACCACTAGAGGAAGTTGAATCGAAGGAGAAAATTATGACACGCTTTGCTACTGGAGCTATGTCATTTGGGTCTATATCTTATGAAGCGCATAGTTTGTTAGCCGTTGCCATGAACAGAATTGGTGGCAAATCAAATTCAGGCGAAGGTGGAGAAGATGAGGAAAGATTTATCCGAAAAGAAAATGGAGATTGGGAACGATCTGCAATTAAGCAAGTTGCGTCTGGACGTTTTGGAGTTACTTCAAATTATTTAACAAACGCAGATGAACTTCAAATTAAAGTTGCTCAGG
The DNA here is from genome assembly GCA_002720635.1 of Flavobacteriales bacterium. GTDB lineage: Bacteria > Bacteroidota > Bacteroidia > Flavobacteriales_C. The sequence continues at coordinate 119,004 of PBJD01000026.1, forward strand.
GTGCCAAGCCTGGTGAAGGGGGGCAATTGCCTGGTCACAAAGTTGATGACTGGATTGGTAGAACGCGACACAGTACTCCAGGAGTTGGTTTGATATCACCGCCTCCGCACCATGATATTTATTCTATTGAAGATTTAGCACAATTGATTTATGACTTAAAGAATGCTAATCGAGAGGCAAGAATTAATGTTAAATTGGTATCAGAAGCGGGCGTAGGTACCATTGCATCTGGTGTCGCTAAAGCTAAAGGAGATGTTGTAATGATTTCTGGATATGATGGTGGTACAGGGGCATCACCACTTTCATCGATACGGCACGCAGGTTTGCCATGGGAATTAGGTTTAACAGAAACACATCAAACCTTAGTTATAAATAATTTAAGATCACGAATAACTGTTCAAACCGATGGTCAGTTAAGAACAGGAAAAGATATTGCTATAGCTGCTTTGTTAGGAGCCGAAGAATGGGGTGTAGCTACAGCAGCACTCATTGTTGAAGGTTGTATTATGATGCGTAAATGTCATTTAAATACATGCCCAGTAGGTATTGCTACACAAAATGAAGAGCTTAGAGCGTTGTTTTCTGGTAATCCCGATCACGTAGTTAATTTCTTTAATTTCTTAGCAGAAGATTTAAGAGAAATTATGGCACAATTAGGTGTTCGAACAGTTGATGAAATGATTGGGAAAACCGAGTTTTTAAAAGTTGATGAAAACATCGATCATTGGAAACTTGAAAATTTAGATTTGTCAGCTCTTCTTTATAAGCCTGCTGAATCTGAATCTGTAGATGTATATAAAGTTCGAGAGCAGGAACACGATATTTTTGAAATATTGGATCGAAAGTTTATTGAAGTTGCTCAACCTGCTTTAATAAATGGTACCCCGGTGCGAGCAGAATTTGAGACTATTAATACAGATAGATCTGTTGGAGCAATGCTTTCAAATGAAGTTTCAAAAGTGTACGGAGGAGAAGGTCTTCCTGATGGTACTATTTATTTAAAAATAAATGGCTCATGTGGGAATTCTTTTGGCGTTTTTACAGCCAAAGGCATTCTTTTTGAAATTGAAGGTGAGGCCAATGATTATTTTGGAAAAGGTTTGTCAGGAGGTAAATTAGTTATTTACCCACCCAAAGTCTCGAGTATTGTTCCACATGAAAATATGATTGTAGGAAATGTTGCATTCTACGGGGCAACATCTGGAAAAGCATTCATAAACGGATTAGCTGGAGAACGATTTTGCGTTAGAAATTCCGGAGTAACTGCTGTAGTTGAAGGTATAGGCGATCATGGTGCAGAGTATATGACCGGAGGAAAAATGGTAGTTCTTGGCGAAACAGGAAGGAATTTTGGAGCAGGTATGTCTGGGGGATATGCATTTATTTGGGATTCAAGGAATACTTTTTTGAAAAATTTCAATCCAGAATTGAGTGATATCGATCCACTTTCCAAAGAGGACAAATTAGAATTAAAGTCGCTTATAAATGAGCATTACAAGGAAACCAACTCTTCGATTGCGCATGCTATTCTGGAAGATTGGGACAGAGAAGTTAAAAATTTCAAAAAAGTTATGCCACGAGACTATAAAAGAGTTTTATTAGAGCGAGCAGAAAAGGAAAAAGCCAAAACATTGGCATAGCAGTTTATTAGATTATAGTACGACCTCCAGGTCACAAAAGATAAGATAATGGGACAATCAGATGGATTCTTAAAGTTTGATAGAGATTTACCAAAGAAGCAAAGTGTAGAGCGCCGAAAGAAGCACTATACCGAGTTTTATAAACCATTTTCTGATAAAGAAACAAAAGAACAGGCAGCGAGATGTATGAACTGTGGCGTTCCTTTTTGCCATAGTGGTTGCCCTCTGGGAAATGTAATCCCCGAATTTAATGATGCGGTTTACAACAAAGAGTGGAAAGAAGCCTATGAAATTTTATCTACAACGAATAACTTTCCGGAATTTACAGGAAGAATCTGTCCGGCTCCTTGTGAAGGTGCCTGCGTGTTAGGTATAAATAAACCACCTGTAGCCATAGAGCATATTGAAAAGTCTATCATTGAGAAGGCATTTTCCAAGGGGTGGATTAAAGCTGAAGAAATAGTAAACAGAACAGGTAAAAAGATTGCGGTAGTTGGTTCCGGTCCGGCTGGTATGGCTGCGGCTGATCAGTTAAATAAAGCAGGTCACTCAGTTACAGTATATGAAAGAGCTCAGGCTCCGGGTGGTCTTTTGCGATTTGGAATTCCAGATTTTAAACTGGATAAATCTGTTGTTGAAAGAAGAATTCAATTGATGGAAGCAGAAGGAATTGAATTCAAATGTGGTGTTAATGTAGGAGTGGATATAAAAGCAAAACAACTCCAAAAAGACTACGATGCAGTAATTTTGGCCGGTGGGGCAACAGCACCAAGAGATGTTCCGATCAATGGGCGAGATTTAAACGGAGTTCATTTTGCGATGGATTTTCTTTCTGCCAATAGCTCAAAAGTTCAAAAATTAAAATTGGAATCCCATAAAGGAGAGGGAATTGAAAGCGTTTGGGCAACCGATAAAAATGTAGTTGTAATAGGAGGAGGAGATACCGGTTCTGACTGTGTAGGTACTTCAAACCGTCATGGTGCCAAATCCATCACTCAATTTGAAATTAATCTTAAACCAGGCCCTGTTCGGGAATTGGATAATCCATGGCCGGAATACCCGTTTATTTTGAGAACATCTACCTCTCATGAAGAAGGATGTGAGAGAGAATGGAGTATTTTAACCAAAGAATTTGTAGGTGATGGGAAGGGGAATTTGAAAGCTCTGAAAATTTCAGATATTGAGTGGTTTACTGAAAAAAATGGTAGAAAATCATTTAAAGAAGTTGAGGGTTCCGAAAGAGATATACCATGTGAATTAGCTCTTTTGGCCATTGGTTTCGTTGGTCCGGAGCAACCCATACTGGAACAATTTGGTATTGAGCTGGATGGACGATCCAATGCTAAAGCAAATTTGCGTGATTTTAAAACCTCAAAAGAAGGTGTTTTTGCTGCAGGTGACGTTAGAAGAGGCCAGTCTTTGGTTGTCTGGGCAATTTCTGAAGGTAGAGAATGCGCAGCATCTGTTGATGAGTACTTAATGGGAGAGACATCTTTAGAAAGAAAAGACACTTCAATGTTGGCGATTTAAGACTTAGTTGTTATATTTGACATCAGAGGCGGGAGTAGCTCAGTTGGCTAGAGCGTCAGCCTTCCAAGCTGAGGGTCGTGGGTTCGAGTCCCATTTCCCGCTCTAAAGAGCTCCTTTAAGGAGCTCTTTTTTATTTTCAAAACAAAATAAAAAGATGCTTTCAAGCTGAATATTCCTCAATTAAGTCATTCAGAAAAACACTTGTTTTGCAAGCCTTTGAGAGTATTATTGCACCATTTAATTTTAACACAAAACTTCTTGCAGATTGTTTCCATGTTTGAATGTTGTATTGAAAGAAAAAGCTTTCGATTGTAGTTATTATGAGTTCAAACAATTCCTTACACAATTTTTGGATTTCTTTATTATCAGAGTCAATCTCCTGCGAAACATTAATTAGTAAGCTTCCCGTTGCGTATTCTGACTGTTCAATTTTATGTTTCGTATAGGTTATAATTCTATATAAGCCATCTTCCAGGTTAGCAGCATTCGTAAATAACTTTTTATATTCAAGAGATAATTTTATTGTAAATAATTTTAAGCATTCTTTACAAAGCTGCTCTTTGCCTTCAGGAAAATAATAATATAAGGACCCTTTGGATATTTTAGATCTCTTAAGGACTTCGTTTATTCGAGTACCATGAAATCCTTTTTCTAAAAGTAAATCAATGGTTGTTTTAATAATTTTATCCCTGGTGTTCATCGGGTTTAAATTTTCTTTTCTTCAACCACGAAAAGTAAAAAAATATTTTAAATATATTTAAACACAACCTTTCCTGAAAATATTCATCTAGTGTAAAAATTAAAAAATGAAAAAACGATTTGTATTGCCATGTCTTATACTGTTTTTAGTATGGGGTTGCAGAAATGAAACAATTCGAATATATAAAGGAAACTCTCCTGTAACGATAAGTTATGATGAATGGCGATCTATTGAACCAAAACTTCAGGATTCAATAGGTTTAGAAAATCCGGGAAAGATATATTCGTATAAAAATGCCTTGTATATCAATGAAACAGGAAAAGGAATCCACGTATATGATAATTCTGACCCGTTAAGTCCGGTTGATATGGGCTTTATTGATATTCATTGTAATTTCGATGTTGCAGTTAAGGGAAACACATTGTATGCAGGATCCTATTCTGATTTATTGATTTTTGATGTTTCTGATCCATTGGAACCTATTTACTTTGGAAGAAAAAAAGATGTTTTTAACCTGGAATATACAAATGTTACGGAAGGTTTTGACGCAAGCTATCCGGTAAAATATGTAAACATGAGCGAAGAAGTTGTATTAAGATGGGAGTTGAAAACTATTGAAGAAAAGGTGGAAGACTCGAACAATGGCAGCTTTTCAATACTGGAGGATTTTACTTTTGCAGCTAAAACCGATATTGCCTATTATGGTGGTTCCGGAACGGGAGGTTCTATGGCCAGTTTCACAGTTATGGAAAATACATTGTATATTTTAGATCAAACAAACCTGAAGTATACTTCCTTGGCTGATGAAAAAAATCTGCCTGAATTTGAAGAGATCTGGCTTTTCAGAGATGCTGAAACTCTTTTTCCTCATGAAAATAATTTATTTATTGGGACTACAACAGGTATGTTAATATACAGTATATCTGATAATGGAACGCCGACATACTTAAGTTCATTTGACCATTGGACAGGATGCGATCCTGTAGTAGTAAGCGATAATATTGCTTATGTTACTTTGTCTTCTGGTTGTGGGTTGCAAAGAAATGAATTACATGTGGTTGATGTGTCCAATTTATCAAATCCAGAATTGATAAAAACATATGATTTTGAACATCCTTTAGGTTTAGGTATTGATGATTCAACTTTATTTCTATGTGATGATTATGCAGGGTTAAAAGTTTTTGATATTAAGAGTCCGGACAGCATCAAAAACAATATGATTCATCATTACAGCGATATAAATGCATATGATGTAATCCCTCTGAATGATATTTTAATTTTGGTGGGTACAGATGGTGTTTTCCAATATAACTATTCCAGTCCATCAGCCATGGTTCTGCTAAGTCAAATAAAACCAGAGTAATTATAAAACCCCTTTCTACTCGGTTAATGAATAAAATGTGAATAAATAGATTATCACAAAGTAATTAGTATCCATACCCTTTTGTATATTTAGTTTATCTAAATCATTTCACGACTTGTATTTAATATTTGATACCGAAACGACAGGTTTACCAGGAAACTTCAAGGCTCCGATTACTGATATCGATAATTGGCCCTGGTGCGTACAAATTGCCTGGCAACTTCATGATAAGTGGGGGAATCTTATTGAAGCACGTGATTATTTAGTAAAACCTGATAGGTTTGATATCCCGTCTAATGCAAGTGACATTCATGGTATATCAACAGCTTTGGCAGAAGAGCTTGGTGAAGAATTGGATTTTGTGTTAAATGAATTCAATCTTGCACTGAAGAAATCAGAATTTGTTGTTGGACAAAATGTTGGTTTTGATATCAATATCATGGGGTGTGAATTTCACCGAAAAGGTTTAGACTCCCCCCTGGCCCAAATTTCTGTTTTGGATACGTGTACTGAAGAAACTGCCAATTTGTGTCAAATATTTATAGGAAAAAGTAAAAAACCTAAATTTCCTACTCTTACTGAGTTACACGAACATCTATTTGGAGTTGGTTTCGGTGATGCTCATAATGCAACGGCTGATGTTGAAGCAACAGCACGATGCTTTTTAGAGTTAGTCGGTCGAGGTTGTTTTCCTCAATCTGACTTAAATCAAGGAGAAGGTTATTTATCCAAATTCAAAGAAAAAAATCCAGAACCTTTTGACTTTATTGGATTAAAGCATTTAAATCTAAAAAAGGAAAGTGAAAAAATTGCACCTAAAAAAGCATCTGATCAGCCTGCTGAAACGGTTGATGTAGATGCGGGGTTAACAAGATTAAAAGATGTTCCTTTTTCTCATCTTCACAACCATACTCAATATTCAATACTGCAATCTACAACTCAAGTACAAAATTTGGTTAATCAGGCGGCAAAATACAATATGCCTGCCGTTGCGCTAACAGATTCTGGTAATATGATGGCTGCATTTCTATTTGTAAATGCTGTTTTAAAGAAAAACAAGGCCATTGAGACAGAATTGGAAGAGGCAAAAGAAAAAGGTCAAAACATCAAAAAGCAAACATTAAAACCTATTATAGGGGCTGAATTATTTGTTTGTAAAAACCATAAAGATAAGTCGTACAGAGACGATGGATATCAAATTCCATTTCTTGCAAAAAATAAAACAGGATATAAAAATCTTTCCCGAATATGTTCTCAAGGCCATATAGATGGGTTTTATTACGTTCCCAGAGTGGATAAAGAATTAATTCTTCAGTACAAGAATGACATAATAGTAACCACAGGAGGTTTATATGGTGAAGTGCCAAACTTAATTTTAAATGTAGGCGAAAATCAGGCTGAGGAGGCTTTGCTTTGGTGGAAGGGGAATTTTGGTGATGATTTTTATATTGAAATAGTTCGACATGGTTTAGAGGAAGAAGAAAGATTAAATGCTGTATTGTTAAAGTTTGCGAAAAAGCATCAAATTAAAATAATCGCTGCCAACAATACCTATTACTTAAATCAAGCTGATTCAGAAGGTCACGATATACTTTTATGCGTAAAAGATGGTCAACTGAAAAATACACCTGTTGGCAGAGGGAGAGGGTTTCGTTATGGGTTTCCAAATAAAGAATTTTATTTCAAGTCACAGGACGAAATGAAAGGATTGTTTGCGGATATTCCTGAAGCAATTGAAAATATTCAAGAAATAGTTGACAAAATAGAATCCTTCGGTCTTGCACGAGAAGTATTACTCCCTGCATTTGATATTCCGGAAAGGTTTCAGGATCCAAAAGATAATGAAGACGGAGGTAAAAGAGGAGAGAATGCTTATTTAAGATATTTAACCTATGAGGGGGCAAAAGATCGATATGGTGAAGTCACCTCTGAAATCAGCGATAGGCTGGATTTCGAATTGGAAGTAATCGCAAATACAGGATATCCCGGTTATTTTTTGATTGTTCAGGATTTTATTAAAGAAGCCCGTAAAATGGGGGTGTCAGTTGGTCCGGGTCGAGGTTCAGCGGCGGGTTCAGCAGTGGCTTATTGCACAACAATTACCAATATTGATCCAATTAAGTATGATTT
>PBJD01000027.1 GCA_002720635.1 Flavobacteriales bacterium
AGCTGTTTCACCAATTCCTTTAATCGTACATTCAATTTGACGCGCACCATTTATGGCTCCGTAAATAGAATTAGCAGTAGCAAGACCCAAATCATTATGGCAGTGCGTTGAAAGGATTGCTTTATCAATTCCAGTTACATTTTCCATTAAGTATTTAATTTTAGCACCATATTGATCAGGAAGGCAATATCCTGTAGTGTCAGGAATGTTTAGAACAGTGGCTCCTGACTTAATTGCTGCTTCACAAACCCGGGCAAGGTATTCATTTTCTGTTCTTCCCGCGTCTTCAGCATAAAATTCAACGTCTTCAACGTATTTTTTGGCATGAGCGACTGCAAAAGAAGCTCTTTCGATAACTTTTTCTGCGGACATTCTTAATTTATGTTCACGATGCATTTCTGATGTAGCTAAGCCCGTGTGAATTCTACCTTTTTTCGCAAACCTTAAAGCCTCACCGGCAGCATCAATATCTTTTTCAACAGCACGAGTCAAAGCGCATATGGTTGGGTTTTTTACTGCTTTTGAAATTTCAACAACTGAATTGAAGTCTCCAGGTGAAGAAATTGGAAATCCAGCTTCTATAATATCAACACCTAACTCTTCCAGTTTTTTGGCAATGATTATTTTTTCCTCGGTGACCAACTTGCATCCTGGAACCTGTTCTCCGTCTCTTAATGTTGTGTCAAAAATGTGAACTTTATCACTCATAAAATACCTGTTTTTATGTTCTTAATTTTTTTAAGCCAACCTCTAATATATAGCTGAAGTCGAAGCTTAAAAAATCAACCTTAAGAATTTGATACAATGTACAAAAGGTGTTTTTGCGATGTTTACACCTTTTGAAAATACCTTAAAATATTGTTTTCAAGTTTATTACGAGTTTTTGTTTAGTCGATTCAATCTGAATTATAAAGGTGTTATTAACATATGAAATTTGGAATTAAATTCAAATAAATTGCGCTCTAAATAGTTTTTTACTGATATTTTCTTATCGATTAGTTAGAATTATCGATTAAAAAAGGATTTGAAATTTTAGTTTACACTATTTTGAATAGTATAAGTTTACATACGCTGTATAAGTCCCAAAAAAAAGATGAATTTAAAACTTTAATGCTACAAAACTATTGTATATATTGCATTTAAAATTAAGTAGAGTAAAAAACTAATATTATGTCTAACAAGAATTCAGATCAGCTTTTTCAATTAATTCAGAGCTTAAACAAAGGAGAGAAAAGACATTTTAAATTATATGCTTCAAGGCATAAAGGTGGCGAAAACGCTAAGTTTTTGAAGTTATTCGATCTGATTAATAATCAGACTAATTATAATGAGCAAAAGATATTAAGTAAAGATAAAACACTTAAACCTTCTCAACTACCTAATTTAAAACAAAATTTGTATAAACAGGTCATGGCCAGTTTGCGAATGCTTCATTCAGGAAATGATATAAATCTAAGTGTTCGGGAAATAATTGATAATGCTACAATTTTATATAATCGCTGCCTGTATCAACAATCCTACAAGACTTTAGAAAAGGGTAAAGAGCTTGCTAAAAAGTATGAAAAAAATGTGCTTCTGCTTGATATCCATAATTTGGAAAAAAAATTAATTTCCAAAATTGTTAAAAAAGATATTCAACATAGAATTGACGGGTTGGTTCCTGAGGGAGAAGAATTGGTCAAAAAATTAACAAACATTAATACATTCAGTAATCTGAGCTCTAAATTATACGGATTATACATTAAGTTGGGCTTTACTCGAAATTCAGCGGATTTTGAAATTGTAAACTCTTTTTTATATTCATCATTACCGGCATTTAAAGAAGAGAATCTTAGTCTTGAGGAGAAAATGTATTTGTACAATGCTTTTGTTGCGTATTACTTTTTTATTCAGGATTACAGAAGAGCATATGATTATGCGAAAAAACTGGTAGCCCTTTTTGAAGGAAACAATAATATTATACAAAGTAAGCTTGAAATGTATGTAAAAGCCATTAACTCATTACTGGATAGCCAAAGTAAGCTCTCTCAATATGAAGAGTTCATTCAAACCAGTTTAAAATTTGAAGCAATAATTAGCAGAGAGTCTTTAAAAGTTTCGGATAATGTTGCTTATTTGATGTTTAAATATTCGTCAAAACACAAGTTGGATAAGCATTTTATGCTTGGAGAATTTAATAAAGGAGTTATTGAAGTGGAAGATGTCGCGAATAATCTTGAAATTTATAGTGAAAAATTAAACAACCATTCCAAACAAATATTTTACTACAAGTTTGCTTGTATGTACTTTGGTAATGATCAATATAAAGAAGCTATTACATGGTTGAATAAAATAATTAATGCAAAAGATGAGGATATCAGAAGTGATATTTCCGGTTTTGCTCGAATTCTTATTTTAATTTCTCATTATGAGTTAAAGAACGATGATTTAGTTGAGTATTATGCACGATCTACATATAGGTTTCTGGCAAAAAAAGATGATTTGCATTTTTATCAAAAGCGTATTTTAAGATTTCTTAAACGTTTAAATACTCTAACTAGAGATAATTTAAAGGAAGCGTTTTCAGAGTTACATGATCAATTAATCCCACTTACTGTAAATCCTTACGAAAAAAGGGCATTTGTTTATTTCGATATTATTTCATGGTTAGAGAGTAAAATTAATAATCGCCCCGTGAAAGAAGTCATTCGAGAAAAAGCATTAAAGAGAATCGCGTCAGCTAATCAGAAGTGAAACTTAAAATTTACCTGTAATCCTCAGGTTAACTAATCTTGGTGTTAAAAAGTTAGGTACAGCATATTTCTGATTGTTGATGTCTGATACCCACAGGTGGCTTATTGTGTTTGAAATATCGAGTAAATTGAATACTTCAACTCGAACACCAAAATCTTTGAAATTTCGTAAAGAATGCCTTTCGGGCATTTTTGCTTTGCCTGATTTTTTATACAATTTCCCGTCCTCAACTAATTTATATGTGAATCCTATGTCTGCTCTTCTGTAATCAGGCATTCGTTCCGTATTTCTGCTTTGCACAGATCCGGGTATCCCAAAAGGTTGTCCAGATGCATATATCAGGTTTAAATGCACCTTGAATTGTTTCCATCTAAGCATTTCATCCTGAAAAAATATTTTAACTGAAATTCTTTGATCGGTTATTCTTGGCATATATCCTCTTGTAAAACGTATTGAATCATGAATGGATTGATCTATTGTAAATCCGTGAATAATTTGTTCTGAATTTGAATTATAATATTTATAAAAATTATCATTACTAATGTCTTCCTCTGTTTTCATATAGCTTGCGCTTATCCAGGATTCAAGTCCTTTGACAAATTCACCGTTTATTCTTGTTTCCAAGCCATATGCATAAGCTTTTGCAGAGTTGGTTCCATAGTATCGTATTCTGACGTTTTCGATGTCAAAAGGAATGATGTCATCCATATCTTTGTAATATGCTTCAGTTCGCAAAGTGAATGGACGCCCCCATTTGAAAAAATCATAATCAATACCAGCAACATAATGAATTGATTTTTGGGCCTTAATATCGGTTGCAATTTCACCGCTGAAGTTTCTTAATTCTCTGAAAAATGGAGGTTGATAGTAATATCCCCATGCTAATCGGTAAGAGAAATTAGTAGAGTCTTTTATTGTGTTTCCAAGTGTGTCTTTTTTAAGTTGGGAGGGAGTATAAGTTAATGAAGCTCTGGGGGAAATTACCGTTTCATTACTGTAATCCCAATAATTGGCTCTGAGACCTGTTTTTATATACAATTGGCTTTTCCCGTTTTTTTCTAATAATTTCCAATCGTTTTGCACAAAAGCAGTAACTCGATTGGTGGACATTTTATTTTCCGACTTCAGGTAATCAGCAAATTTTAAATTTACATCCTTAGTATAAGGAACGCTGTATCCCGCTGAATCTTGATTTTTCCACTCAAGTAATTCGTCCATTATTTCTTCATGTTGATATTTTGCTCCCCAATTTAAAACGCCTTTTTTCCATATGTTTTTTCCAGTATGATCAATATTGTATATCACTGCATTTAAAAAGTTTCTTGAATGATCTAAAAATGATCCGTTTCCCAGCAGGGCTGCTTCCTTCCCAAAATCATCTTCTGCAAAATTAGTTTCGAGCTCATTCAACCTGTATGACCCTTCGATATCAAAGGTTTCTTCCTCTTCTGTTACGAAACCACTGGCGGTTAACTTTAAAATAGTTGAATCGTTTCCAAAAGGGTGAAAATCGGTTGTAAAAGCGCCAAAACTTGTTTGGAACCTACTTATTTCTTGCCCACTAAAATCAACAGTTAGTTGAAGAGCTTGTTTAATTCCTCCAAAGCGGGTAGTTCTGGATTGGGGAACCATTCGAAATTGATTTAAGCTTGAATTACCAAGAAATCCAAAAGACCATTTTTTATTCAGATTAAAATTTAAATAGGTTTGATAGTCAAAAAATAGTGGTCGATAATCACCTTGAGTTTCTAAACTTCCTAAAAGATATGAATTTGATTTGTATCGTCCGCTCATTATATATGATAATTTACCATGCTTGTTTCCTATTGTAGTTCTTGCTCCCAGCATACTTGCACTGAATGCCCCGGTTAGTGAATCAGGAGATTTATATGTGATATCCAGTACAGAAGAAAGTTTATCTCCGTATAAGGCATCAAATCCTCCTGCAGAAAATGAAATATCTTTTATCATATCGCCATTTACAAAGCTCAATCCTTCTTGTTGGCCTGCTCTAACTAAAAATGGTCGATAAACTTGAATGTTATTTACATAGATCAGGTTTTCATCGAAACTTCCTCCACGAACAGAATAGGAAGAAGAAAGCTCGTTATTACTGTTAACTGATGCCAGAGATTTGACAAAACTAATTCCATCATCACTTGCAGAAATTATATCCTGCGCTGTTTCTGCATTGATTTTAATCTTCGTAGCATCATTTTTCTTTTTTTCCTGAATGACAACAGCCGCATTAATAATATTGTTTTTTTTAAGTGTTATTTTTAGTTGTTTAACTTCTCCTTCAGAAAGTTTAATTTGATTGCCGTCAGGATAGTAATTGATATGAAAATAAGATATTTGCAGACTTTTGTTCGACGGAAGTTCTATGAAGAAAAACCCAGCACTGTCCGACGTGGTAACATAGTTGATTGGATAGATTGAGATTTGAACATTTGGAACAGGATATTGCTTTTCATCAACAATTTGCCCCTTGATTGCTGAGTTTGATTGTGAAAAAATCAAATGAGTTGTGAGAAGAAAAAGTGCAATTAGCCAATTTCGCATGGCGGCAAATTTAATGATTTATTTATGGTTAATCGAGCACCAGAAGAACGATAGAATGAGTTGGAAATTGTTTTAAGCAATAATAGTTGAATAATTTAGTTTATTTTAAATAAGTTGGTATCTTATTTGCTGTGTTATAAGTATAAATAGAGGAATACTTAGTCAGTAAAGTAATAATGTTAAATGAATCGTCTTATAAACAAAATAGTATTTGTTGTAGTTTTTGTTTTGGTATACAGTGGTGCTTCCGCTCAAAGCTATCTTCGATATAAAGTTATTGATGGAGACACTGTTGCTGTTTGTGATTTATCTGCTGTAACTGTTGGCGGAAGAGATTATTCTAAACCGCCAAAATTCAAAAGCAAACGCCAGTCCTATAAGTATAGGAAAATGACACGTTATGTGAAAAAGGTATACCCATACGCTCAACTTGCTTCTCAAAAATTAATAGAATGCGAAGCGGAAATTCAAAGAAATCCTGAATCTCGAAAAAAAGCAATGAAAAAAGTGGAAAAGGCATTAAGAAAAAGATATGGGAATGCCATGAGGGGTCTTACTGTAACACAGGGCAAGATACTGTTGCTGCTTATTGATCGTCAAACAGGTTTTACCACCTTTGAGTTGGTTAGAGAGTTAAGGGGTAATTTTAATGCTTCGATGTATCAGGGTTTAGCAATTCTTTTTGGACACTCACTAAAATTAAATTATGAACCTGGAGGGAAGCATTGGATGATTGAAGACATAGTACGAAAAATTGAATTAGGAATCCTGTAAGATGATTAAGTTAACAGAGTGTCCAAGAGATGCCATGCAGGGTATTGAAAAATTTATACCCACGGATTTAAAAGTAAAGTACATTAATACTTTATTAAAGGTTGGTTTTGAGGTTATTGATTTTGGTAGTTTTGTTTCGCACAAAGCAGTTCCTCAATTAAAAGATACCTCAGAAGTTTTAAACGGTCTGGATTTGAGTTCCAGTTCATCCAGACTTTTATCTATTGTAGCCAATCTAAGGGGGGGAAAGGAAGCTGCATATTTTGATGAGATATCAATTATCGGATTTCCTTTTTCTATTTCTGAAAAGTTTCAGTTATTAAACACAAACAAAACCAGGGAGGCAGCTTTGAAAACCATTCAAAGTATTCAGTCTGTTTGTAGTAAGTCCGGTAAAAAATTACGTGTTTATTTATCAATGGGGTTTGGTAACCCATATGGAGAGCCTTTTAGTTCAGATATAGTTTTAACTTGGGCGGAAAAGTTAAGGGGAATTGGTGTTGAAGAGTTGGCTTTGTCAGATACTATCGGAATTGCTAGACCAGATGTAATAAAGTCTTTATTCACGCTGTTCTCTAAAGAGTTGAAAGGGGTGGAGTTAAGCGCTCATTTTCACTCATTACCAAATAGCTGGGAAGAGAAAGTGAGTGAAGCATATAAAGCTGGTTGTTTCAGTTTTGACAGTGCTTTGAGAGGTTTGGGAGGGTGCCCGTTAGCTGAAGATAATTTAGTGGGTAATATAGCAACAGAGAATTTGGTTTCTTATTTTTCGGATAAATTAAACCCGCGTTTTAATCTGGAGCAATTTAAAGCATCTATGATGTTGTCGAAAGAGATTTTTGGATAGTTTTAATGATGTCATTTGTTTTTTAGTTGCATCCACACCCTCCACCGGATTTTCCGCCATTTGCACCTTGACTTCCTTCTCTGTATGTTTTTGAATTATTACTGAAGTTTTCAATATCAGATAATCCTGTTTGCATTTCGTTTTCGTTTACAAATACTTTTTTGTATTCAGGGAGCGTCGCGCAAGAAGTGATTGAGAATAATATGATTATGTACGCGGAACTTTTCATTTCGTNTGAAAATACTAAAATCTATATTGTAATTCAGTTTATTTGTAACTAAAATCTCTTTGAGATTTAGTTAAATATCTCTTTTTGCATCTACGTATGTTTCTCATGAACTTGTTTTCTTTAGAACTACTAAATAATGGTGTCTGCGGTGTTATTTCCTTTGTTTTAATTCGTGTTTTTACGTATAAATACGTATAGTTTATTATATTTAGAAATTAAACTCTTACCATGGTTGTTACTAAGGTCGTTTTGGTTGATGATCACCAATTGATTCGAATGGGTATAAAAGCTTTGCTCAAGTCGGAAAGTTCCATTGACGTNATTGGTGAAATTAATACTGCTAAAGAAACTTTAAATTATATTGATGAAAAAGGGCCNGATGTAGTNCTGATGGATATATCTCTTGATGATGGTGANGGGATCCTGCTTACCGNGGAGATAGTTAAAAGGTATAAGGATGTAAAAGTGATTATGTTATCAATGCATATTAAGGAAGACTTTATTCAAAGAAGTATAAAAGCCGGTGCTTCAGGATATCTTCTTAAAGANTCTCCAAAAGATGAATTAATAAGAGCAATTAAGGAAGTTGCAAGAGGTGAAAAATATTTTGCATCTGAAGTTCATCAGTTAATGGTAAGCAGCTATGTCAATAAAGCTGGTGATTTTACTGATAAAAAAAGAAAATTAACAGGATTAACAAAAAGAGAGATAGAGATTATCAGATTATTGTCGGATGGTTTAAGTAATCAAAAAATTGCCGGTCAGTTAGGTATTTCTCACAGGACTGTTGATACTCACAGGACCAATATTATGCAGAAAGTTAAAGTTAAAAATGTAGCTGAGCTGGTGAAATATTCTATCGTAAATAAGTTGATTGATGTTTAAATCTGTTTCTGGAACTCATTTGCTTTGTTTTCGTTTTAAGAAATTATGAAAAAGATTACCCTGCTAATATTTACAATGATTCTGTTGGTCTCTGCTGATGTAGAGCTTTTAGATGTTGATTACAAGTCCAGGGAAAAATTCTTAAATGAGGATTATGTCTTAAATGGTGCCGGTATTCGGGATAAATTTATTTTTGATATCTATACNATTGGATTGTATGTAAAAGAAAAAAGNACAAGTNGTTCTGTGATTTTAAATTCAGANGCTAANAAATATGTAAGGATTGTCATAGTTAGTAGACTNGTTACTGCAGAAAGGTTTAGCGATGGTTTGGATGAGGGGTTTGAAAAATCAACTGGAGGAAATATTGATCCAATTAAGGATGAAATTGAGTTAGTTCGAAAGGGGTTTGGGTCTGACTTTGAAAAAGGAGATGAATTTATTGTGTTCCTTGGTAAAACTGGTGAAACTACGATATACAAAAAAGGCCGAAAACCATATGTAATCCCCTCTAAAAATAAGGTTTTCCAAAAAGCTTTACTAGGCATGTGGATTGGAGAAGATCCAATTTTAGATGATTTAAAGGATGAATTGTTAGGAACTGATTAGTGTACTTAAATAATTTTAGTTGCCTTTTTGTTAAATTTCCGGATTAATTATAATTCGGATTTTTTGCTGTAACCTAATTGAAAGAATTANTTTATGAGAATATTTATNGTTAATCTTCATGGACTGGTAAAGGGAAGCGGTTTGGAAATTGGGAGAGATGCTGATAACGGAGGACAAACCAAGTATGTTTTTGANCTGGCAGAGTACTTATCCAAGCATGAACACGTAAGTCATGTTCATTTGTTTACCCGGAAGATAAAAGACGCTGAAGTCTCTTCAGAATATGGAGCAACCATCGAGGAGATTAATCCTAAGTTTGATATTCGCAGGATAGAGTTCGGTGGTTTAAAATACAAAATGAAGGAGGATCTATGGGTGCACCTTGATGAATTTGTTGAAAACGCTTTACTACATATTCAAGATTATAAGATTCAGCCCGATTGGATTCACTCTCATTATGGCGATGCTGGTTATGTTGCTTCCCGACTTTCAGTTCGGTTAAATGTACCTTTTGCGCATACTGGTCATTCTTTGGGTTTGGCAAAAAAGCAAAAGATGCTTGCATCAGGCATGACGGAAAAGGAAGCGGAGGAGCGATTTAAGTTCAAACAAAGAATTAGCGCCGAAGAAAATGCTTTAGCTTTAAGCGAATTTATTGTTACCTCGACGTATTTGGAAATAGCCGATTGGGAGCAGTATAACAATTATGATAAAGCTCAATTTCATGTTCAGCCTCCAGGAATAGATGTTGAAAAATTTACACCCTATTATATAAAAAGATTCCAGGAAGAAGAAGATTTGATTCAATTGCAGCGTAGGTATTGGGTTGGTCAAAACATTGAGAAGTTTTTGACAAATCCAAACAAGCCGGTTATAATGGCCTTAAGCCGACCTGACAGAAGAAAAAATTTACATTTCTTAATTGAAGCATACGGAGAAGATAAAGAACTTCAGGCTCTTGCTAATATGGCGATTTTTGCAGGCATTCGAAAAGATATAAATACAATGCCTGAACAGGAAAAGGAAGTTCTTACTGAGCTTCTTCTTTTGATGGATAAGTATGACTTATATGGTAAGATGGCGATACCCAAAAGGCACGATATTGAAAATGAAGTTGCGCTTATATATCAATATTGTGCAAATAAACGAGGTGTTTTTGCAAATATATGTCTGCATGAGAATTTTGGATTAACCACAATTGAAGCTGGTGGTACAGGGTTGCCGGTAGTAATTACAAAAAATGGTGGTCCGTCTGAAATAGTTCCAAGAATGAAAAATGGTTTGCTGGTTGATCCTATGGATAAGGATGATATAACACGAAGCATTAAGAAGATCCTTACTAATGAGGACAGGTGGCGTCATTTTAGTGATAATGGAATTTTAAATACGAAGAAGCATTACAGCTGGGATGCTCACATTGAAGTTTATGTAAGCTGGGTTTTGGAAAGTATAAGTCGTTCCGAACCAAAAACAGCGAAAGAATTAAACGCTCCAAAAGAACATATTAAACATTTAAAAGAGAGTAAAAGNTTNATNATCTCTGATATTGANGGAACNTTAATTGCACCGGANCATGGAGACCCNGGTATTGANGAATTAAAAANNTATCTAAAAAANNGAGAGCCAGGTATCAGTTTTGCTTTATCATCTGGAAGAAATTTTGATTTAGTAAAAGAGGTGGTTGATGATTATAAATTGGATGTAGATTTTATAGTCTGTTCAGTAGGTACACAAATATACTATGATACGGATCTAAACAGTAAAGATGAAGACTGGAGCGCTTATCTTGATTTCAAGTGGGACCGAGAGAAGATTGTACAGAATTTAAAACCATTAAAATGGTTGGAGTTGCAGGAGGAAAATGCACAAAACCCGCATAAGATTTCTTACTATTGTGACCCTGAAATGTATAATGAAGAAAAAATAAAATCCAGACTGGGAAATGATTGGTATCATATAAATGTTATCGCTTCTCACAATAAATTTGTTGATATCCTTCCGAAAAGAGCTTCAAAAGGAAATGCAATACTTTATCTTTGTCATAAATGGGGANTNCAGTTNAATAANGTTTANGCNTGNGGTGATTCNGGNAATGANATGGATATGTTTNGAGAGCCNATNAATGGAATNGTNGTNGGNAATGCATCNGAAGANNTNAGNCATTTNAGNACNAGNAAAAANCTNTATGTTGCTNAANAATTTGCTGCTGCNGGNATANTNGAAGGANTNGAGCATTTTAANTTNANGTAGTTTATGTANACNGGNAGTGGNTTTACGGATTGGGAAATTGGAGATGTTGANGTTCATGTNCATNATGGNNTTTATCANNTNTTTCATTTAATTATTCCAAANCACGATTATATTGCTCATGCNGTTTCNAAAGATGGNATTTCATGGAGTAGAGTAAAGAATGCTATNTTTGTTGGTGATCCNGGNGANTGGGATGATGANATGCTNTGGACAATGGATGTNGCTGATTGTGANGATGGAANTTTNGANATGTTTTATACNGGNNTNCAATTNGAGGANNGAGGNGTTAATCAAAGAGTAGGNAGAGCNNTNTCNAAAGATNTNATAAATTGGGANAAAACTTTNCCANAAGANNTNCCNATNGAGTCNNAAGCTCCNNANTATGAAGATGTNNNNAATAATCCNAGAACNTGGTTGAGNTTTAGAGATCCNTTTNTNTATAAAAANAANGNNTTNGAATATTTNNTGATATGTGCCAGNGCNAGTNNNGGTCCNGTNTANCGTCGAGGNTGNGTNGCNGCTTACAAAANGACTANNAANGGNTTTGAGCCCTNTAAACCAATNNTNTTTCCNNTGGCATATGATGATATNGAATGTCCCTCNTTAATTGANTTGNNNGGNCGNTTTTANCTTATTGGTTCAATTNGNGANGATATNAAAGTNNGNTATTGGCATTCNGATTCNTTTGATGGAGAATATCANTCTTTTCATCATGACGTNNTNATGCCNCANGGNAANTATGCNGCAAGAGTTGTNAAAGATGGAGANCATAANNTNGTTTATGGNTTNTATTTTNTNGATCGNAAAGTGAATTCAAAANGAGTNTTNCCNCCNCCNAANGANCTNNCTGTNGATTCNGANGGNAAGTTATATNTNAANTCATTTTANAAATGGGCNGATAANGTNNTTGANACATATANNCANAAGGCATTTCCNNNNGTNNAAGCNATGTATNANAATCCNACNGCNAANTTTGAAAATGTTCANGGNAANTGGTGGATGACTTCNCGNTCNGGGTATGANCTNTTTACTTTTGANCGNATTTCAANNGCNTATATNTGGGANGGNACAATNACTATGGAAGGANTNGGNAAGTGTGGTTTGNTGCTNGCNGANGGAGAAGATGGAAGNGGNTATTATATNTCNCTNGATTTTAANAGTGGTTANGTCCANATAAGAGCNTGGGGNTTTAATCCTGATGATACNCANAATAATTTTGTNTTNAAAAACCTNCAAACNAACCANTTTATAGTGGGTAATGANTATTCTGCNGATTTTAAACTNATNCGATATGGNCATTATATNGAGNTNTCNATTAATAAAATNGTTAAGCTTACTTTAATTGATTACAAATATTCAGAATCCAGAATTGGGTTTTATACCGCTTCTTCTATAATTACCTTGAGTAATTCTAGTTATAGTGTACTGGAAAATCCGATTGAGGAATATGGGACGCAAAACAAATGAATTCAATTAATTCCAATAGTGTAGAATTTTATCCTAAGATTATTACCGATTACTTATCTGGAGAACTAAAGTCAAAAAATATCATTGACTGGGAGTATTCTCAAGAACAATTAGTGTCAAATAAAGGAAGGTGTTACAGTTCTAAAAACAGATTGGCTGTTCATAAGGCTATTCTTAATCAATATGCACCTTTTGATCTCACGAAAAAAGAGTCTTTACACATTCATCTTTTTTCAAAGGAAAGTACATACACAGTTACCACCGGTCATCAATTAACACTGCTTGGAGGTCCTATGTTTTTTTACACTAAAATAATCGATGTAATAAAACTTGCTCAACAGACATCAACAAGTAAAAATCCTGTTTTGCCTGTTTTCTGGATGGCCTCTGAAGACCATGATTACAAGGAAATTTCCACAATTAATTTGTTTGGGAAAAAAATAAATTGTCCTGGATCTGATAAAGGCCCGGTTGGAAGAATTCCAAAAGAATATTTTGAAGGCTTTTTTAAAGAGATAAATCAAATTTTGGGTGAAGGAGATGAATTTTCTCAAATAAAGGGACTAATTAATAAAGCTTTTGATTCAGGTAAAAGCTTGAGTGAGATTACAAGAATTTTTGTTCGTGAGCTTTTTAAAGAAGATGGTTTGCTTATACTTGATGCAGACTCACCTGATCTAAAAACTTTATTTTCCGAAGTTGCTCAAAAGGAATTGTTTGAGGAGATAACATATAAATCAAGTAAAAAGCACCTTATCAGGTTAAAATCAGAATATAAATTACAAGTTAATCCTCGGGAAATAAACTTATTTTATATTGAAGACGGAATTCGAAAGAGACTTATAAAAACTGAAAAAGGATTTGCCACTTCAGATCATTCTGTTTTCTGGACACCTTCAGAAATGAAAAAGCTGGTGGCTGATTCTCCTGAAAAATTAAGTCCAAATGTATTGTTAAGAGCGGTTTATCAAGAGATTTTACTACCAAATATAGCATATGTTGGTGGAGCGGGAGAGATAGCGTACTGGCTTGAAATGAAACCGGTTTTTGATGCTTTTAAATTAGACTTCCCAATTCCTTTAGTAAGAAACTCTTTCTTTATTTTATCTGAAAAAAGTAGGAGATGGTTAGAAGACAACGATGTTTCCCTGGATAGTTTGTTTGATGATATTGGTATTCAAATCAATAAATTAACAAAGGGGTTGTCCTCTGATTTTCTTTCTTTTGATGAGGATTTTAAAGCTCTTAAGGAGTTTTATTCGGGTTTAAAATTAAAGGGAGAAAAAATTAACCCTCAACTTGAAAAAGTGGTCAGTGGTGAAGAAAAACGAGCTTATTCAGCATTGAAAAACGTAGAAAAGAGATTTTTAAATGCAGAAAAGAAAAAGCACGAACAAGAAATTATGAGGTTACAACAAATAGTGAGTAAGCTTTTTCCTAAAGGAAAAGCAATGGAAAGAGTAGATTCATTTATTCCATACATATCGCAAGATTCACGCGGTTTCAAAGAACAAATAATTGCAGCTCCGTCTCTATTTGAACATAAAATAGTTTTTCTTGAAATAAAAAATAATAGATTTTAAAATTTATAAATGATTCGATTGAATAAAAAAAGGGGAGCAAACGCTCCCCTTTTTTGTGTTCTGATATGTTGTTACTTTTTTGCAAAAGTAACAACTCCAGTATTAGTATCACCGGTCATTTTAGCAACATATATACCTGGTGCTAAAGAGGAGATATCTAAAAGCTTAGTTGAGAATATTGATTGTTCAAATTTTTACTTGGAACAACAATTTGTCCATTAGAATCTAATATTTCAATTGAATTAGCATCGTCTAATCCTTCAAATGTAATAGATGTGTTTGCAGGATTAGGATGTGCTAAAACATAATCTAATCTGCTAACTTAATATGCTTGAAAAGTCTATGTATTGATCTCTTCCTGAATTCTACTTATGAGGGAGTCAATTAACTTTCAATCAATTTTACATTAGCTTCTGATATCTTCTTAGTGGAAAGAACATTAGGGGCATTAAACAGGTAGTCTTCACCGGAACCAGTTTTAGGATAAGCCATTACGTCTCGGATGGAATCTTTTTTCTCTAAAATCATTAACAATCTATCCAGTCCCCAGGCAATCCCGCCGTGAGGAGGAGCTCCATATTGAAAAGCTTTGTATACATTTCCTACAGATGCCAGCATTTCTTCATGGTTGTATCCCATTATTTTGAAGGTTGCTTCCAGGATATCTCCACGGTGCGCTCGAACAGAACCTCCACCAATTTCATAACCGTTCAGGATCAAGTCGTATTGCTGAGCTAAAATTTCTCCTGGATTTTCTCCATTCATGTGTTGATCAATATACTCTGGTTTAGGCATAGAGAATGGGTTGTGTGAGAATGTCCAGCCACCTTCTTCTTTTTCTTCAAATTGTGGAAAGTCAATTACCCAGGCAGGTTGTAAAACATTTTTAGGGATCAGGTTAAGCATTGCGCCTAATTCCTGTCGAACGGCATCCAATGCTTTGTTGGCTGTTTTGTAATCGGCTGCAGAAAAGAAAACAATATCGCCGACTTTTGCATCCATGATTTCAATGATTTTTGCGCCGATGTCTTCTCCTAAGAATTTTATTATCGGGGATTGTAAATCATTTTGATTTACAATAATATAAGCTAACCCACCTAAACCATTGCTTTGAGCTAAAGTCGTGAGCTTTTCAATAGCGCCTTTGGACATTCTTTTGTCACCCATTTCCTCTTTGGAAACTTTAATAGCTTTAACAATACCACCATTTTCAATTGGGTTTCTAAATACCTGAAAAGGAGTATCTGCAACTACTTCCGTAATGGTTTTCATAGGTAAACCAAAACGTAAATCAGGACGATCGGAACCATAGTTTTCCATGGCTTCAGCATAGGTGATGGTTATGAAATCTTTTAATTGCCATTTGGATTTAGCATAAACCGTTTTAATAACATTTACCAAAAGATCACTGTTGAGCCGGATAATTTCATCCATTGAGGCAAAGGACATTTCCAGATCCATTTGCGTAAACTCCGGTTGTCTGTCTCCGCGAGAGTCTTCATCACGGAAACATCGAGCAATTTGGAAATACCGTTCAAAACTTCCAACCATTAGCATTTGCTTATACTGCTGTGGTGCTTGCGGAAGCGTGTAGAATTTCCCTTTGTGCACTCTTGAGGGTACAATAAACTCGCGAGCTCCTTCATCGGTACCACCCGATAAAATAGGGGTTTCTACTTCAATGAAATTCTGTTCATCTAGTCCGTCACGAATAAGTTTAATAACCTTATGGCGGTTAATAATCGCTTTTTTCGTAGATTGATTTCTATGGTCCAGAAATTTATACTCCATTCGCACAGATTCATTGGTTTTATCTGCTTTCTTAATTTCAAATGGTAAGTTCCTGGCAACGTTAAGAACATCGATATGGTTGGCCACTAATTCAATATTTCCTGTTCGCGTGTTTGGGTTTACATCGTCGGCACTTCTTTCAATAATTTTACCTTTCACAGCAATTACTGATTCGTCTTTTAACTTTGCAACATCATCAAGGTCTTTAACCTCATCGCGAGTTACTCTCACCTGGAAAACTTCGTTGGAAGCATCTCTAAGGTCAATAAATACTAATTCTCCGTGATCTCGAATAGAGGCAACCCAACCTCCCAGAGTAAGTTCCTCATTCAGGTTTTCTTTGGATACTTCAGGGATTCGATGCGTTCGATAATTGTCTTTAACAATTCTTACGTCTTGATATTTACTTGGAGTATCATCGTTTAAATCTCTCTTTTTAGCTTCTTTTGTAATTCCTTTACCGGTATTCTCTGACTTAGTGGCTGACTTTGATTCAGAACCACCTAAACAAACCGCTAAGAGCTTATCCCGAAGAATCTTACCCGAAACTCCTTTACCGGTTTTAGCCATTGTAGGCCCCATTAGTTTTCCAACATGCCCTTGTTGCCCTCCTTGAATTGCAGCGACAATTTCCGGGTTGGCACCAACTACTTCAGCTACGGCAGCATCAATCTCAGCGTCACTAACTGTGTTTTCTTTTATAAATTCAAGATAGTCAAAACCAGCATCTTTGTACAGGTTTTGAAACCCTTCTTTTACAATATTTACAGGGATTGTGTTATCAATAAAAGATTTAAGTATGGTATTGTAAGGTTCTAGTTCAGAGAAGTTTATGTATTCTTCCGTTTTGACGTTGTTCATAAGAACAGTAGCTACGGCTTTGATGTTGTTAATGCCTTGGTTTAAACCAACAACAACTCTCGATCTTTCCTTGTCGCCTGAGAAAAATTTAGCATCCTGTGGTCTTACTCCTCCAGTGATTAATTCCTCTTCAACCGCAGTTGGCAATAATGAAACATCAACTTTAGTACGTTCTTTCAAGTCTGAAATATCCAACCATGGAATATCCGGTTCTTGAGAAAAACGATAGTCAGCGGCATCTTCCTTAGAACGCATTACTCGAGTAACTTGAGCTTCGGCATCCCACTGAGCAGTAACCTGGTCGGGAGATGGAACTCCATGTTCTTCGTAATAGTTTAGTTGCTTTTTAATGGCCTCCGTTACTGCCTTTGACATAAATGCAAAGGAGTTTAAGTTTTTAATTTCAGTACGTGGGTTTAAATCGTTTGTCCCTTTTTTTCTTAAAGATATGGATA
>PBJD01000028.1 GCA_002720635.1 Flavobacteriales bacterium
TGAATATGATGAAAATGGCCATTAAGATTTGTGAATATGATAAGGCATTTGAAGATGTAGCAACAAAATTTTACGAACACTTTGTTTACATATCAGAATCTTTAAATAGAAATGATAATAAATGGGTAGGAACATGGGATGAGGAAGACGGATTTTTTTATGACCTGTTATTATTACCAGGAGAACGATTTATTCCTTTAAAAACCCATTCACTGGTTGGACTTATGCCAATTTATGCAGTATCACTTATTCATAAAGAAACGTTGAGTGACATTCCGGATTTTATGAAGCGTTTAAAGTGGTTCCGAAGAAATAGATCCAGTAAAAATAAATATTTGGTTGTAGAAGATTTCAAAGATGGTGAAGATATTTTATTTTCTCTTATTCCTAGAGAACGATTAGTTCGCTTATTGCAACATGTTTTGGATGAATCAGAGTTTCTTTCACCTGGGGGAATTCGATCGTTATCGAAAAGACATGAAGAACCTTATTCAATTTCCATTGAAGGGGAGGATTATAGCATTAATTATGAACCTGGAGAATCAAATACATCAATGTTTGGAGGTAACTCGAACTGGAGGGGTCCGGTTTGGTTTCCAACGAACTACTTATTAATTGAGTCACTTCGAGAATACTACAAATATTATGGAGATGATTTGAAATTGGAATTTCCTTCGAATTCAGGAAATAAATTGAATTTGAGTCAAATAGCAGATGAAATCTCAAATCGGTTAATAAGTATTTTTACCATAAATGAAGAGGGTAACAGGCCCGTAAATGAAGGTAATACTCTTTATCAAGACCCTCATTTTAAGGATAATATCTTATTTTATGAATATTTCCATGGAGATAACTCAAGAGGTGTAGGAGCATCTCATCAAACAGGATGGACTGGTATAGTAGCGAAGCTTATTAATAAATATAAAGAATAGTGTCTTCAATAGGATCAACAAAGCTTATTCAGTTACTTTTAACTTTCTCAAAAAAAGAGTTTCAAAGTTTTGTTGAAATAGTAGAAAATCCGGTTTACAACAAATTTAAGTCTCAAATTAGAATAGCAAAATATCTTCAAAATAATTTTTCAGAAATAGAATTTATTGAAAAAAATCAACTTGAAAAGGATTGTGAAATAAAGAATTTAAATAAAGAAATGTCTGCTTTACTTAAACTGGCTGAGGAATATATAATTAAACTTTCTTTAGATAAAAATCCATTAAAAAAGCAGGAGTTAAAAATTGTAGAGTTAAATAGAAGAGGAGCCAATAAAACCTTTCAGTCAGCAGTTAAAACCTTTAAAGAGCCAAAAGAAAACCAAAATGTAAAAACTAACCAACATTTGCTCATTGATTTTCTTGTGGAAAACGAATGTGATAAAGCATTTGACAGAAACAATCAATTCCCATATGAAGACGCTTTAAGCAATAAAGAGAGAGCAATTGATGCATGGTATGTCCATTCAAAATTGAAGATTTATTCTGAAATGATAATTCGTGAAAGGCTTCAGGATCAAAAGTTTAAAAAGACTTTTTATGCAGAGGTTATGACTTTTCTTGAAAAAAATTCTGATTTGCTTAAATTATATCCATCTATTCAGCTTTATTTAAAGCTTATTGATTTACTCAATGATGATTTGAATGAAAAAGATTACGATTTATTTTACCAGTCAATTACAAAAAACACAGAATTCTTTCCTAAGGAAGAAATCGCAAATTTTATTCAGCACTCAATCAATCACTGTATCCGAAAAATAAATTCAGGTTACGATTACTTAGCTAAACTATTTACAGCTATGAAATTTCAGGTTGAAAAGGGTTTGCTTGTTATAAACGACAAGGTTCATCATCGATCATACAAAAATATAATTGAAGTAGCTATCAGAGCTAAAGAAATTGACTGGGCAATTGATTTTTTAAATTCATACAAAGACTTTGTAGTTTCCGAAAACACGGAAATGATTTATAAATACAATTTAGCCAGTATTTATTTAGCAAACGGACAAGAAAAAAAGGCTTTGAAAGAACTCACTTTTGTGAATTTTAAAGACGTGTTTTACCAAATTTCCTGTAAATTATTATACATTAAAATATACTATGCTTTAAACGATATACTGGAGATAGAATCACTGGTGCACAATTTTAAATCATACCTAACCAGAGACACTTTTCTTTCAGTTATTCAGAAGAAAATGTATTTTAATTTCCTTTCCTACGTATTGCAAATTTTAAATTTGAAAAATAAGCAAACAAATTTGTTGT
Source organism: Flavobacteriales bacterium (assembly GCA_002720635.1). GTDB lineage: Bacteria > Bacteroidota > Bacteroidia > Flavobacteriales_C. Next base: position 2,256 of record PBJD01000028.1, read on the forward strand.
CAGACGAGTTCACCATCAAAAAAGAGGCTTTACTTTTTGAAATAAATAATGAAAAAGAAATTGCAGACAAATACTGGTTAACCCAAACCATAAGTAATTTATAGAAAACTTAAATTGTTGTTTGCTAGCGTCTTAAGCTTGTTTTTATTCTTTTCTCAGGGTAGTATAGCAGAAAAATTGTATTCATTTTTTTGATTCCAAACGGGAAATTTGGAAAAAAATAAAAAATGAAAAAAAAAAAGACTACAAAATTTACTATCATTAAGCTTGTTGTTCGTTGCAGGAATCCTCAAATCTCAAACAGGGCTTCCGGACTGGCCAATAGTTACAAATGAAACCAATAGCTGGTTTGACGATTCAAAAGCAACTACAAATACGAATGTTGTTCATTGGAGCGGGCCAGACAAACCAACAACACTTAAATTCATTGACGGAACACCTTCAAAGAAAAGCGGAGCTGCTCAACCTCTTTACGATGATTGCGGAAATATGCTTTACTATCTCATTCACAATGGATTTTGGAGAGATGATAAGGATAATAATAACGACGGTGTCGAAAATAAAGTAACCAACTTAGAAACTGCAAAAGGTTCTTCGGAGAAATGGGGAGATACTCCCGGTTTAAGGATTGTTAATGCAGATGGTTCAAGTGTTCGCCTGCCCAGCGATGTTGTAATGTTTGCAAATGCTGGTGATGGAGAAGTTCAGGTAATTAAAAGACCGGGAACAACAAATCAATGGTTTATCATTTACACAAGCCATGTTAATAATCGAGAAGACGGTAAAAGTCCGGCTTACGAAGCAGGTTTACTTAGATATTCTCTTGTTGAAATAAAAGAAAGTCCTTTTACAGGGAGTGAGGGTAGTTTTGTCTCAGATGATAAAGGAGAAATCTTCAATAGAATTCTTTGGAATGATCAACCAAGATCAGGTCATCATCAGCATTATTCACACAGTAAAGCAACAACCCCAAAAATAAATTTTCCCGCCACTGAAAAGAAAGGACATTATTTGTTTGCACAAAGAAGAAATAACGATCAAGATTATTTTTATATAGATCGATTTATTGTTGATGAATCAAAAAATATCCAATTTGATAAGTCATCTCCTAAGCAAGAAAGCAAATGGTGGGGGTCAGGTAGTAAAAGTACCAGAGCAAACCCGATCAGGTGGAGTCCTATGGAGTTCTCACCGAATGGTGAATTAGCGATCAATATTAGAAATTATGATAATAATACTGGGAGTATATATATTATTAAGCAAGATCTTGAAGCATTTAAAACAATAATAAATTTACCTGATCTTTTGGTAGAACCGGATGCTAATCATGCAGAACTGGATATTCCCTATACTCTGGATCCGGATCCATCAAATCCAAAAAGATCTCCGAGTGGATATCTTTCCGTTAATAACCTGGCGAATTCCAATGTAAAATTTACCACTCATGAAACTAACCTTCATGGGAAAAATGGTTTTGAATTCATGGATAATTTTGAAAGAAAAGTTGCAGCGATTGAATTTAGTCCGGACGGTAGATATCTTTATTTCGTAGGCGGTGGATATAGTAGAAATGGAAGAAGTAATGCGACTTATTTAGGTCAAATCGAGTTAGACCCGGTTTTTCTTGAAAAAGAAGGTGCATACAAAGTAAGGTTACAAATACAATGGCCGTCTATTGAAAATGAATATGGTTTTGATCACGTGAGAGGTGAATGGAGTCATTATTATGAAGAAGAGACAGATGAAGAGATTGAAATAAATATAAGAGATTCTCACCAAAATGAGAGAAATCCATGGATCACACTGGAAGCTCGTGCGACGCTTGCACAGAATCAAATTACTAATATTCAGTCTGCTTATGATGGAAACTTATACTTTACAAAAAGGAACACCAATCAGCTTTGGGTTATTCCAGAGCCTAATAAACCTTTAGAAACACTCTTGGATCCGAGAGATATAGATTTATCAACACTTTCAGAGCCGAACATAACTGGACTTAAAGGGTTTCCAAACCAACTTCCAGACCAGATTGACTGGTACGATTATCAGGAAACTGATTGGACAAATATTGAGGATGTTCGTTTCGGGGAAGAAGGTAGTGCATGTGGTTGTGAAAACGTGGATGTATGGCTTGTGGATGTTTCAAATGGTGAATCAATCAGAAATTTTTCATTGAATTCATGTACAGAACAGTTGGATATTTGTGTCGAAAATAATAAGTCTTATAACCTGGAGTCAAGCAATGGAACAAAAATTACTAATGCAATTGTAAATGGACAATTAAATTATCCAGCTGGTAAAGATTATTTTGATTTTGAAACTTCTTTAGGTGAAAATGTAACGATAAAAGTTAAAAATCAGAAAACTGAATGTTCTGATTGCGCACCAATTTCCTTTACTATTCATGAAAAAGAAATATCGGATTCAGATTCGGATTGCGATTTTCCGGATTGGAATCAAGGAAATTATTCAAATTATCAAATTGGCGACATAGTTTCAGATAATGGTGAATACTGGCAGGCTATAAATATTGGTCACACACATAGGCAACCGAGTGGAACATATGGCCATTATGGTTGGGAACTTGTCGTTGATCCTTGTCCGGCTAATGATAATCCTGGAGATTCAGATCCAATAGAATTTTACAGTGAAAAATGCGAAGATGAATTCACATTATGTATTGAGAACAACAAATCTTATTTTATTGAATATCCTTCTGATCCTGATGTTCTGCATGAGTTATCATTTATCAATGGAGAAGTGGTTTACCCGGATAATTTGGATTTTTATGATATTAGTGAAGATGATGGTTTAGTAAAGGTTAGTTTTACAATAAATAATTATAAGAATAACCTAAATACATGTGAAAAAGAATGTGAGCCTGTTACTGTAAGAATGTTTTCTCAGGGGCTTAGAGGAGCAGGTCTCGTTACAATATTTAACAGTTGTGAATTGATTGAAATATGTGTTGATAAAAATAAAACCTATCATTTTCAGGCGGATTATTCAATGGTGAATAATGCAATTGTAAATGGAGTAGTTCAAGCTGAAAATGGAATATTTGATGTTACAAGGGATTATCGTCCACTGGAAAACCATGTGTTTAACTTTGAGTATAAAGTAGCTGAGTCCTGTGAAATGGTGTGTTTTGACGATAAAATAGATGTTGCTATAGAAGCTACAAATATTGGAGCTGAATCCAATGGTTTAAGACATCTGATTATCGAAAATTTTGAACATAAGAAAACTGAGACTATTGATGCCTGCGGTAATCTTGAAATTTGTATTGATCCGCTGTATGATTACTATGCTGAATTTAATGGTGTAAGACATCTTATATTTAGTAAATCCAAAGGCAAAATTCAGAAAGATGTATTTAGTTTTACAACAGAAGAGGTCACTGCGGCAACCTGTTGTCCTGTTAGTTTAGGAATTGATATTGATAATGAAGACTTTCTTTATATTTCAGATAATATAACTATTAACCAAAATACAATATGGGATAATAAGGTATATATTGAACAAGATAAAATCGTCACTGTTGATGGAGTAACTCTCGATATTACATCAATGGATGTTATTTTTGGTGAATGTGCTGGAATTAATTTCATTAATGGTGCAACTTTAAGAGCAAGTAATTCTGTTTTTCGTCCGTGTGATTTAAATAAAACCTGGAGAGGCTTAAAATTTGATGCCACTTTGGAACCTTCAACTTTAGGTATCCTTAATGAGTGTATTTTCAAAAATGCAATTAAAGCCGTTGATATTGGAGCTAATGGTGGTGGTCAAAATGTTAATCTACGATTTACTAATAACCTTTTTTCCAATTGCCAAAATGGAATTAGTTTAACAAATGTAACTTTAAACAGATCGATCACAGGAAATACATTTCAGATTGATAATGATAAACCTGATTTTGCTTCAAATTGTCAGGACGAAAATCCGGATATTAGCTCAGGTATTACCATCATATCTACTCAAATAAAGGCCGAAATAGCTCAAAATGATTTTGTAAACATGGCTACCGACTGGAAGTTTTTGGGGCTAGCAATTTTTCAATCAAATGGAGGATCAATTAGTAAAAATACATTTACAAATAATTTGATTGCATTAAGCTTAGGATATTCAAATCAAATATCAATAGAGGATAATGCAATATCGATAACATCATTGGCATCATCAGATAAAACTCAGTTTTCTGTGGCGTATGCAAATAACATCAGAATTACAGGTAATACTTTTTACAATTCGGATTTAAATTACTCGTCGCTTACTCAAACTAGTTCTTCCGCTAATATAGCTGCTGTTGGAGTAAACTATGCAAGTTTGATAAATATAAAATCAAATGATATTATAGGTTTTGAAAATGGAATTTTAGCTTTCGAAGTTTCAAACTCAAATATTGGTGAAAATAATATTAAAGATGCCTGGCATTACGGAGTATATGCTTTAGGTCCAACTAATCTAGACATATCCTGTAACACAATAAATATGGAGCTGACAGACGGAGGAACAACAGTTGGTGTTGGTGTTTTTTACCAAAATTCTTCAACACCTAATGATAACTCATTAAGTAGTATTAGAGGAAACTGTATTTTTGAAACATCTACAGCTATACATATCGAAGATCAAAGTTATAGTGGTAATTCAACATCGCCATCAATAAAAAATAATTATCTATATAATTATACAAATAATGGAATTGCTTTTCAAAATGTAAATGCAACATCCGCTATAGGTTCGGGGTTAACGCAAACAACAGCTGGAAAGAATACTTTTATTAGCAATAACATTCCGTTTGGTGCGGTTGATGTAAATGCATCGGCGACAAGTTCTACAACTTTATGGGGTTGCTTTGGAGTATCGTCAGTGAATGGCCCTGTTAATTTAAGAGGTGGTGATTTATATAACTCAACGGCGTCTTGTGGAAGCCAAATCGGTACAATTAACTCTGGTATTCAAGCGGATGAAATTTGTGATCGAATTGAAGGAAATGAGCATTTATATCCAAGTCAGTCTTTTGAAGGAAGATCATACATGTCGACTCAATTTGAGTTGATAGAACCAACAGAAATAGATGTAAACAATAAGGTGAATATTGGTTTAGATCAATTGGAAATTTATCCAAACCCTGCATCTAATGAAGTAAATGTTGAAATGAATTCAACAGAATCGGATCTGTCGGTAATAAATATTTATCAGATTAATGGAAAGTTAATACGATCTGTTGAGACTGTTGGACAAAACGTGAAAATAAATGTAAATATTGAAGATTTAGCAACTGGAGCATATATGGTTAGGGTCGTTAGTAATGAAAAAGTAATTGGTCAGAGTAAATTGATAGTTACAAAGTAGTTTTATTAATAATTAAATTCAAAAAAATGCCGAGTGGTTTCCACTCGGCATTTTGTTTTTTATAATAAAAAAATAAGAATGTCTATTTGGTAGTAATACCTAAATATAAATGCTGGGTTTATGAGGCTTTTTTTAAAAGCATAATCTTTAATATATGAATACGATTAGAGTGAGTTTAAAAATCGATCTGTATTTAATATTAGACCCTTAACTATTTATAAATTTGGTTACTAAATGTCAGCTAATTTATGAGTTTAAAGATATCGGAATAACTTAAACCAGATAATACCAAATTTCAATTTTTAAAATAATTAATTTTGAAAAGTATAATCATATTTCACTAACTAATAGTTGAAAGCAATGATACATAAATTCATCAATAAGTTTAATAATTAACTACTATGAAAATAAAGGTTTTTTCACTTTTAATAATTTTATTAATTAATCAATATGCACTTGGACAAGTAACAACTACAATTGTTTTACAACCCAATGAAGAAAATAGCAAAGATGCATTGATATCCAGTTATGAACCATCAAAAAATCGTGGTGTTTATCCTGATTTTGTAGCTCAGTCATGGACAGTTGGCGGAAGTCCGGTAGATTACAGATCTTTAATTGAATTTGATTTGTCGAATATTCCTGGTGGAGCTGCAATTAATTCTGCTTATTTGTCTTTATATTCTCATGATTCACCAGGACTGGGAAGTCACTCTAGAACAAGCGGAAGTAATGAATCTGTATTAAGTAGAATTACTTCCTCCTGGGATGAAAGTGTGGTTACCTGGAACAATCAACCAACTACCGCAACAGAAAATCAAGTTTTCTTATCAGAAAGTTCCAGTTCTACCGAGGATTATTTGAACATTGATGTAACAAATTTAGTTGCGGATATGATTGAGGATCCATCCAATAGTCATGGATTCCTCTTAAAACTTTTGGTTGAGCAGCACTATCGATCTCTTGTTTTTGCTGCAAGTGGTCATTCTGATTCTGATTTACATCCAAAACTAGAAGTTACATACACAGAAACTATTCAAAATAATGACAATTGTATAACGTTAAGACCCTCCGGAGATGAGGGTAAAGATGCATTGATATCTAGTTTTGAACCATCAAAAAATCGTGGTGTTTATCCAGATTTTGTCGCTCAGTCATGGACAGTTAGCGGAAATCCGGTAGATTACAGATCTTTGATTGAATTTGATTTGTCGAATATTCCTGGTGGAGCTGCAATTAATTCTGCTTATTTGTCTTTATATTCTCATGATTCACCAGGACTGGGGAGTCATTCCAGGACAAGTGGAAGTAATGAGTCTGTATTAAGCAGAATTACTTCTTACTGGGATGAAAATGCCGTTACTTGGAACAACCAACCAAATACTACAGCAGAAAACGAGGTGTTTTTATCAGAAAGTTCAAGCTCTATTCAGGATTATTTAAATATTGATGTAACTAATCTTATTGAGGATATGATTGCTGATCCAACTAATAGCCATGGATTTCTTTTTAAACTTATGGATGAGCAACATTATCGATCTTTGGTTTTTGCCGCAAGTGATCACTCTGATTCCAGTTTACACCCCAAGTTGGATGTTTGTTATTCCATTACAACCAATATGGCTAAAAAAGCAGAATTTAAATTTGAGTTATTTCCTAATCCGGTAAATGGGGTGTTGAATGTAAACATTTCTGATTTTACAACTAAAAAAATTGAAATTTATAATTCTCAAGGAAGTTTGGTAATGAATAAAACAAATTTGAATTTATCAAATTTCATCGATGTGGCCTGCCTGTCTTCAGGAATCTACTTTGTTAAACTAATAGACAGTAAAGAAGTTCTTGCATTAAAGAAACTTTTAGTAAAGTAATCAAAAAAGCGTATCGTTTAACAATATATAATCATTATTGTATGTTAAGAGTTTCGAAAAAAAAAGGGATGTTAAAATCAATTATTTTTTGAGAAACAAGTGATTTTCAACAGAGTTGTCCGATTGAACAACTATAAAATAAGTTCCCGTAACTAAGTTTGAAGTTACTAAAACAGTTTGTTTTATATCGTTGTACTGTTTTTTCTGAAGTAATTTACCTTGCATATCCAGGATACTTATTTTTTCAATTATTTTGTTGCTTTTAACATGAACTTTACCTTTTGATGGATTTGGAAATATTGTGGAGTACTGCTCATTAAAACTGGTTGTTGAAATTGTATTTTTATCAAAAACTGATACGGTATCAAGTTCTATGGAACTTGGCAATATTGTATCTTCTTGATAACTTATGATTAAAAAATCTTCGAGTTTTAGAATTAGATCATTCTTTGCGATCTCTCCCAGGTTATCAGGGATGATAACTTTTACCGTAGCCAGGTGCCCCGTTCCTGTCCTGTTTATCTGGTCTATTCGTCCCATTGAAATGTCGATACCGTTATTCAAAGGTTGGGATAGTGTTATCATGTCCAATCCATCTGTCCCTAACCAGCAATTATCAAAATATGCTGTATTGGTACTTCCAAAAATGGACGTATTTTCATGCCGTAATGCCATGGTTACTGAATAAACCTGCTCTGCAGGTTTATTCTCGTCGCCAATTTCAATACTAAAATTGACACTGTCTGAGGAGTGAACAATATTTTTATCAGCAATTATTTTTACTGGTGGTCCGTTGGGATCAAGTTCAACTGAAGATTGGTTTTTTTTGTGTGTTTTATCATAATTTTTGGTTATTAATAGTGCATCATTGTAATTTACGATTCCATCGCCATTTCCATCTGAAAATTTTTGATCAGTTTCTAATTTAGAAATCCCCCAATTTTCACCAAATTGTCCATACCAGTTTTCATTTGGAAGAATTCGTTTTTTTTCAATTTTGGTTTCGTTGTAATTCAGTACAATGTTGGCTAAATCCCAAGCATTTGCTACTCCGTCGTTGTTGGCGTCACCCGGCCATACACATTCTTTTTCCGAACATTCTTTGGGCCTCAAGGTGATAAAATGAACAGCTCCACCATGACTTGTCCCATCGTCGTATTTTATTTCCCCAATGGCAAATTCAGGGAAACCATCCTCATTTATATCTCCAATGTATGTCGAAGATCTTCCGAATTGACCTTCTTCACCTAATGTTAAATTATTTATTGTTGTTTCGCTTATCGTTTCATATTTTATTATTTTTCCTATTGAATCGATATAGCATATATAAACTTCTCCCTTAATACCTGTAAGACCAGCATGTGATGCAAAAGAAATCTCTTTGATTTCATCATGATCGAAATCAAAGCAGCTTTCAACTAATTTTCCGAAACCTGAATTTATTGTAACATTATTTCCTATTACAGGATCGTTTTCATCAATTAATGATGTTCTTAAAATAGAAAAGTTTGGCCCAAAAGAAACAATCCATACTTGATTTTTTGCTGATCCAAATATAAAATCATTATAGCCGTTTTTATCAATGTCTCCAATATTAGATAAAGAAAGACCAAACTCACAATTTGTATTTAAATCAATAAAATGAGGTGCAACAGGTAATATTTTATCAAAGGATTTCAAATAACCTGTAGTATCCATGTAAAGAACATTGACTGCTCCCATTTTGTTTCCTGCAATATTTGAATAAGGTTCTCCAACTAAAATATCAGGAATACTATCTCCATTCAAGTCACCTGCCTTACAAATTGCATTACCAAAACGCTTTTTATAACCACTTTGGGTGTATCCACCTGTATTACTTCCAATTTCTGTATATTTTCTAACCGTACCATCTTTATTTAGAAATAAGATAAATATACTGCCATGTTCACTTGGACCATATTCCCTGGCTCCTACGGCTAATTCTGAAATACCGTCCTTATCTAGATCACCTATTAGAGTAAGGCTGTAACCAAAATAAGAGTATGGATATGAACTTAATGGAGCATCGAAACCACCTTTGTTTTCAGAAATTTCAACATGTGACTTAACGCTTCCATCAGGGTTTAGGAACAAAATAAACACTGCTCCGTTTGCATTGCCCGTTAAACTTTTTCCTCTTGTGGCGCTCGATATCGCAATGTCACTTACTCCGTCTTCATTTAGGTCGCCAATAAACTCTATTCTTGTACCAAAACCATCCAGTTCTTCAAAGTCAACCCCAAAATTTACGTCTCCTGATTTAAGCGTGTACAATAAATCGAAGCTTAAGTTTTGAGACTTAATAACATATGAAACCGAAAGTATGAGTAGTAGTAAATACTTAGTCAATTGGTTAACTTTTAAAGTTGGTTAAAAATAATCAGTAGTTGGTTAATATGCAAAATACAGGAGTTCTTAATACATTTTTTTAATATTTAAAAATTCCTTTCTTTATGTCCTTAAAAAAGTAGACATTTGCAATCTTATAAAGCAAAAAAATCAGTTTAGATATGGCTAATTATTTTAATACTTTGTCTCATGCTCAGAAATTGGAAGCAATGGGTCAGTGCGAGTTTATGGATGGAACTCAATTTACGGATGGTGTGAATGCACTAAAAGGAAAGAAAATCGTTATCGTTGGATGTGGTGCTCAAGGTTTAAACCAGGGGTTAAATATGAAAGATAGTGGATTGGATATTTCTTATGCACTTAGAGCATCCGCAATAGAGCAGAAAAGACAATCTTATTTGAATGCAACTGAAAATGGATTTACCGTTGGAACATATGAGCAATTAATTCCAGGTGCTGATTTGGTTATTAACTTAACGCCAGATAAACAACATACGAACGTAGTTACAGCATTAATGCCTCTGATGAAACAAGGATCTGCATTAGCCTATTCTCATGGTTTCAACATCGTTGAAGAAGGTATGCAGGTAAGAGAGGATATTACAGTAATTATGGTTGCTCCCAAGTGTCCAGGGTCTGAAGTTAGAGAAGAATATAAAAGAGGATTTGGTGTTCCGACATTAATTGCTGTTCACCCTGAGAACGATCCGGAAGGAAAAGGTTGGGATTATGCCAAGGCGTATGCGGTAGGTACAGGTGGTCATAGAGCAGGATGTTTAAAATCATCTTTTGTCGCTGAGGTTAAATCGGATTTGATGGGAGAGCAAACAATTTTATGTGGTTTGTTACAAACCGGATCTATTTTATGTTTTGATAAAATGGTGGAAGCTGGTATCGATTCAGGTTATGCTTCAAAACTAATTCAGTATGGTTGGGAAGCAATAACGGAAGGGTTGAAGCAAGGTGGAATAACCAATATGATGGATCGATTATCGAATCCTTCTAAAATTAAAGCTTTTGAACTGGCCGAAGAGTTAAAGGATATTATGAAGCCATTGTTTGATAAGCATATGGATGACATCTTTACCGGAGTTTTCTCGAGTACCATGATGGATGACTGGGCCAATGATGATAAAAATTTATTGGGTTGGAGAGCTGCAACAGGAGAAACCAATTTTGAAAAAACTCCTGCCGGAGATATTGAAATCCCCGAACAGGAATATTATGATAATGGAGTACTAATGGTAGCAATGGTTAAGGCGGGTGTTGAATTAGCTTTTGAAGCAATGGTTAACGCCGGAATTATTGATGAATCTGCTTACTATGAGTCGTTGCATGAAACTCCTTTAATTGCCAATACAATTGCAAGAAAGAAATTGTATGAGATGAATTCTGTTATTTCTGATACAGCAGAATACGGTTGTTATTTGTTTGATCATGCATGTAAACCTTTATTGGAGGATTTTATGTCTAAAATTGACGTAAATGTAATTGGTAAAAAGTATGATGAAGGGTTGTCTAATGCCGTTGATAATAGAACTTTAGTTGCGGTTAATGATGCTATTAGAAATCATCCTGTAGAAGAAATAGGAATCTATTTAAGATCAGAGATGGCTGATATGAAAGCAATTGCTGTCGGTGAATAAATTTTGAATGAATATTTTTTTGTAGCCCAGCCTGAATAGGTTGGGCTTCTTCTTTTTTGTTAGGGAATTAATTTTAATTTTATATTTTGCAAATGCCGATATGAAATTTAAGCTCTTAAGCATATTATCAATTGTGTTTTTTCTAGGGAATGCTCAGGACGACACTTTGTTGTTTAACGGTTTCTCTTTTATGGCGGTTGATTCCAATTCTTATTTTCAATTGGATGAAACGAACAAAGTCAATGTTGATTATCAAGGTTGGCAAACGCGCTCGGATATGAGAGCTATTGCAAACGCAATTACAGATAATATGGAGTTGTATAATTGGTATGATGATCAAATATGGAGGGATTGGCACGTTATTCCATATACCGAGTCTATAGATACTCTAATTGAGGATGAGGTGGTTACTTATGATACAACAACAAATATTGGGTTGCGTTCTTTTTCCTGGTTTGAAAACCCAAATAGAGCCGCCACAGTTTTGATGACTCCACCAGTATATTTGAAAGATAATACAGGAAGATTATTTTGGAAATCAATGCCATTACAGGGACCAAGACATCAGGATGGATATAAAGTATATATTTTGGAGGGAGGGTCAAATACCCCGGAAAACGTTCCCTTCCAAACCATTGATTATCATTTTGTAATGAAAGAACTTGATGTTACCAATTCTAGTCCTCTCCCAACAATTACCTCACTTTTTGAACTTGAACGAGATTTTGGTTTTGTACCTGAAGATGGAAGTAATCATGTAAAATATACGTTACCAAATACCAATGAATTGGGTGAAATTGATTCAACGAGACAACATCCGTTTATGCAGGGGTTTGAGTTAAGTCTGGGTGAGTACAACGGCTACGTACAAATTGCTTTTGTCCATGATTCATACAACAATAATGGAATTATTTTAGACGATATACTTATTAAAGGTGCTGGTATCACAGGATTAAAAGAAATCTCCATGGGTAGTTTAAATGTTTTTCCCAACCCTGTTGTGCATGAACTGTTTATTGAGATGGAGGATAACTGGATAAACCCTACAGTTCAAATATTTGATGTAAATGGTCGTTTAGTTGTTGTACAAGATGTAAAAGCGATGAGTTCAATAAAAGTAGACGCATTGGAACCTGGACAATATCTATTGAAATTGCATACTGCAACAGGTGTTTATACTCAGAGTTTTATCAAATCAAAATAATTCAGATGAGATATATTTTTCCATGCATTGTAATCACATTATTATTTGCCTGCGTTACTGAAAATATTGATGTTCAAAATCCAATTCGAGTTGAAAAAGGTGAAAGGAATCCAGTGAAATATAGAGTTTTCAGCCCTAAAGTAGTAGAGGGAGATCCCTTAAAGGTCAGGGAATATGCACTCGAAAATGGATTAAAAGTTTTTTTAACGGTAAACAAAGAAAATCCCCGAATCCAAACTCAGGTATGTGTTAGGGCAGGAGGAAAAAATGATCCTTCTAATGCCACAGGATTAGCCCACTATTTAGAGCATCTTCTTTTCAAAGGAACATCCAGGCTGGGAACTATTGATTATGAAAAAGAAAAAATAGAACTGGAAAAAATAAAACAGCTGTATGAACAATACCGATCGACCATCGATGACTTTAAAAGAGATTCAATATACAATCGTATTGATTCAATATCTGCAGTAGCTTCAAAATTTGCTTGCTTAAGTGAATTTGATCAAGCACATACTGTGTTAGGTGCAACAGGAACAAATGCTTACACCAGTAATGATAATACAGCTTATATTACAAATATTCCCTCCAACCAGTTGGAAAATTGGTTGAAATTGGAATCGGAAAGATATAGAGATCCGGTAATACGACTTTTTCATACTGAATTAGAGGCTGTTTACGAAGAAAAAAACATTTCTCAGGACAATCATTGGCGTCAACAATATTATTTGTTGTTAAGTGAATTGTTTAAAAAACACAATTATGGATTACAAACCACTATAGGAACTATTGACCATTTGAAAAATCCCTCAATTATTGAAATAGAGAAGTTCTTTAAACACTATTATGTACCCAATAACATGGCAATTATTTTGAGTGGCGATTTTAATCCTGATTCAGCAATTCTTCAAATTGATAAATATTTTGGTGCATTTAAGCCATCTCCCGTTAATGAATACATCTTCGAGGCAGAGGAACCCATTAACGGCCCGGTTGAACGAACAATAAAGGCACCGGATGCATCAAGTCTTCTGATGGCGTTTCGATTACCAAAACCAGGAACACGAGATGTTTATCTGGCAACTATGGTAGATATGATATTGAATAATTCTAAAGCAGGCTTGATGGATTTAAATATTAATCAAAAGCAAAAGGCTATTGGAGTTTATTCTGGGATTACCGTAAATTCAGATTATTCCTATCACATTTTAGGAGGGTCTCCTACCAAAGGACAAAAACTTCAAGAATTGAGGGATTTGATTTTGGAACAGCTGGAGAGTATAAAAAAAGGAGATTTTCCAGATTGGTTAATGCCAGCAATCATAAATGATTTTAAGCTAAGTGAATTGAAGGGGTTAAAAAGTAATCGTAATCGTGTTGCTGTTATAAATGAGGCTTTTGTGCGTGGTTTGGAATGGAAGGATAAAGTAAATGAAATACAAACACTATCTTCTATTTCAAAACAAGAAGTTATTGATTTTGTAAATGGACCACTTTATGGAGATAATTATGTTGCTGTATACAAAGAAAAAACGGATGAAAAACTGGAACGTCAAAAAGTACCAAAGCCAAAAATCACTCCTTTAGATATTCCAAAAACCAATCAGTCAAAATTTTTAAAAGAATTTATTTCCAACAATAATCCAAAACCTATTGAACCGATTTTTATAGATTACAAAAAGGAAATTAATATAACGGAGATAAAACAGGACATCAAATTACATTACTGTAAAAATGACAATGATGAACTTTTTTCTCTGACGTTTATTTTCCCCTTTGGATCTTATCACAATCCTAAATTAAGTTTGGCTGTTCAGCAAGCCCAATTACTTGGGACTTCTAATTATTCATCGGAGGAATTGTCTCAAGAAATGTATAAAATAGGAATGTCCTATTCTATATCTGTTGGACAAAAAGAGACATCTGTTAACTTGAGTGGTTTGACCTCTCAATTAGACACAAGCTTTCAATTGCTGAACCACATTTTATTTAATACCAAAGCGAATCAAAATGTAACTAATGGATTGATTCAAAAAACACTACAGGTAAGAGAAAATGCAGTTAGTAATCCAAAAAGTATTTTGTGGACCGGTTTGCAGAATTATGCCGTTTATGGAAATAAATCACCAATAAAGGACCAATTGTCCAACAAACAATTGCAAGACTTAAATTCTGAAGATTTACTTTCTGATTTTACAAAAATATTTACTTTCAAGCCACAAATACTATTTTATGGAGAGAGTAGTGTTGATTCAGTAAGATCTATTATTGCTAAATCCAAAATTATTGGAGGAGATATTTTGGAATCTCCTGAAATGGATTACGAGCGTAAGTCAATGGAGCAAACAGAAATCTATGTATTAGACTACGATTTAAAAAAGAGTGAGATTTTATTTTTAAATAAAGGGACTCCTTTTAACAATAATGAACTTGCTGCAAATAGCTTATTTAATGAGTATTATGGTGGAGGAATGTCATCTGTTGTTTTTCAGGAAATTCGCGAGAAAAAAGCACTTGCTTATCAGGCTTTTGTTGTACATACAGCAGCTACAGATACAACAAAACCTCAGTATACATATGCCTACTTAGGGTGTCAAACGGACAAAACAATTGAAGCGATTGAATCGATGCTGGAGGTATTAAAAAATCTGCCGAGAGATACTGTTAAATTTTCTCAATCTATTTCATCGATTAAGCAGCAACTGGCATCAAGTAGAACAACACGCGCCTCAAAATTATCAAGCTTTTGGGCCAACCAGAAGTTAGGGTTTACAGCAAGTAAAAATGAACAGATTTATGATATTTTGGATAATTTAACATTGGAAGATATTGTTCGGTTTCACAATGATAATATTGCTCAAAATCAATACAGTATTGTTATTGTAGCGGATTTAAGAGAGCCCGGTTTGTTGTCTGACCTTGAGCAGTTCGGTCAAGTTAAGGTTCTTACAGTCCAGGACTTATATCCATATTGATGGTTTTCCTAAAAAATAAACTCAAGACTTTTTCATCTTTTTGAATAAAATTTTGGAAGGTTCAAAATCATCAATAGTGTCAATATCGACTGATTTATTGTGTTCCATGATATGGGCAAAACTATTTTTCGTGCAGTATGTATTATCCAACATGAAGGAATACTTAAAATTAGATAGTAAACATGGTTATAAATAGCTATATTTGATGTCCAAAATTTTATGTAACAACAAGTGAATATGGCTTCAAAAATTATTTACACAAAAACTGATGAAGCTCCGGCATTAGCGACCTATTCGTTTTTACCCATTGTAAAAGCTTTTACAGAGTCTGCAGGAGTAGAGGTTGAAACTAGAGATATTTCATTAGCAGGAAGAATTATCGCCGTTTTTCCAGAGTATCTTAATGAAGAGCAAAGAATTGGTGATGCTTTAGCTGAACTGGGAGAATTAGCAAAAACTCCGGATGCTAATATTATTAAATTACCAAACATTTCTGCTTCAATTCCACAGTTAAAGGCTGCTATCGCGGAATTACAGGCAAAAGGATACAAGTTACCTGATTATCCAGAGTCTCCATCAAACGATGAAGAAAAGAAAATCAAGGCTACTTATGATAAAGTAAAAGGATCTGCAGTAAACCCTGTTTTAAGAGAAGGGAACTCAGACAGACGAGCACCAAAAGCGGTAAAGAACTTCGCTAAAAAGAATCCGCACAGAATGGGTGCATGGTCAAAAGATTCAAAATCTCACGTTGCTTCTATGAGTGGTGATGATTTCTACGGATCAGAAACTTCTACTACTATCGCTGATTCAACTGAGTTCAAAATTGAGTTTGTTGCTGCTGATGGTTCAAAAGAGGAATTAAAAGGATTTGCTCCATTACAAGTTGGTGAAATTTTAGATTCATCGAGATTAAGCATGCGTGCTTTAAAAGCTTTCTTAGCGAAAGAGGTTGCTGCTGCGAAAGAAGAGGGTGTTTTATTCTCATTACATATGAAAGCGACAATGATGAAGGTTTCAGACCCAATCATTTTTGGAGCTTGTGTTGAAGTATTCTACGCACCTGTATTTGAAAAATATGGTGAGGAGTTTGCTAAATTAGGCGTTGATACTACCAATGGTTTAGGGGATGTTTATGCCAAGATTGCTAACTCTCCATTGAAAGCTGAAATCGAAGCTGCTATTGATGCGGTTTACGAAAACGCTCCAGATTTAGCAATGGTTAACTCTGATAAAGGAATTACAAATTTACACGTTCCCTCAGATGTGATTATTGATGCGTCTATGCCTGCAATGATTAGAACTTCTGGTCAAATGTGGAATGCAGAAGGAAATCAGCAGGATACTAAAGCCGTTATTCCAGATAGATCTTACGCAGGTGTTTATCAGGCGACAATTGATTTCTGTAAGGAAAATGGTGCATTCGATCCAACGACAATGGGTACAACTCCTAATGTAGGCTTAATGGCTCAAAAAGCTGAAGAGTACGGATCGCACGATAAAACTTTCCAGGCAAAAGGAACTGGAACTATCCAGGCTGTTGATAAAAACGGAAACGTATTGCTTTCTCAATCAGTTGAAGAAGGTGATGTCTTCAGAATGTGTCAGGTGAAGGATGCTCCAATTAAAGACTGGGTGAAGTTGGCAGTTAATAGAGGTAGAGCTACTGGTTGGCCAGTTGTTTTTTGGTTGGATGAAAGCAGAGCGCACGATGCTCAGTTAATCAAAAAGGTTAATGCTTATTTGCCTGAATTCAATACGGAAGGATTGGAAATATTAATTAAAGCGCCTACTGATGCAACTAAATATACTTTAGCAAGAGTTAAAGCTGGTCAAGATACAATTGCAGTTACGGGTAATGTATTAAGAGATTACTTAACTGATTTATTCCCAATTCTGGAATTAGGAACTTCTGCCAAAATGTTATCTATCGTTCCATTAATGAATGGTGGTGGACTATTCGAAACTGGTGCCGGAGGATCCGCTCCAAAACACGTTCAGCAGTTCAATAAAGAAAACTACTTAAGATGGGATTCACTAGGTGAATTTTTAGCTTTAGCGGTTTCTTTAGAGCATTTATCAGAAAAGGATAATAATGGAAAAGCTAAAGTTTTGGCTGATGCGCTGGATGCTGCAACAGGTACTTTTTTAGAAAACGATAAGTCTCCTGCAAGAAAATTAGGACAAATTGATAACAGAGGTTCTCACTTTTATTTGGCGATGTATTGGGCGCAAGAAGTTGCCAGTCAGACTGTTGACGCAGATTTATCTGCGGCTTTCGCTCCTTTGGCTGATAAATTAACGTCTAACGAAGCTAAGATTGTTGAAGAGTTAAACGCTGTTCAAGGTTCAGCTTGTGATATTGATGGTTACTACTTTGCTGACGAAGCATTAGCTGCTGCAGCAATGAAGCCAAGTGCTACTTTAAATGAAGCATTAGCTTCATTGGTAGTAAATGCATAACTGACAAAAAATAAAAAAAAAAGCCTCTTCAATTATGAAGGGGCTTTTTTAGTTAGGTCTTAATTTAAAATATTTGGAGGGAGTTCCGACGAAATAGCGCGGAATGCCAGGGAATTTATCGGTGACAACATAATAATATGTTCCATTTGGAAATTGTGGTGTAACACCCGTCCTTCCGTTGGCTTCATCTAAATCGCCTAAACCTTCTACGTATTCATAGTCTTGCACATATTTCCCGTTGTACTCACCGCATGGGGCTGAAATACCATCTCCGGGTCTATTTCCTGATTTTAATCTGTAGCTTGATGAAAGTGCTTTAATTTCACTTGTATTGTCATCAGCTTTGGAGTAACCGTATGAATAGTAAACAGGAAACCCATCGGCTGCCCAACCTATCAAAACCATTGTATTTCCGGATGGATTTAATTTTTCAATATATTTTACTGGTGTTCCGTGATAATGATATGCCCCGTTTGGTTGAACGTGCGCATTGCTGCAATCAAGTCCAAGGTTGTTTGCAGTAGCTTCTAAATTCCAGTCGTAGTTTTCGCTGGATGTGTTTTTTCCCCATGGTTCCGCGGCAACAGGATCCATTTCTACTCCGTTTAAACAAATTCCAAATGCATACTCCGGGCCATTTGAAGTTTGTAAAGGTGTTGAATTTAAAGCCTCTTGAGGATTTATGTCTATTTCTATAGTTTCATTCTGAGCTGATATAGAATGAGGGTTTGAATTGTTGGGGAATTTTCCAACTGAATGTGAGGGGATGTTATTTACAGTAAATATCCGTGTGTCATTGGAAGTAGTTTCGAAAAAAATACTTTCTATTTCTAATTGAACGCTGCAGTCGAGGGTTTGGGATATATTGTTGTTTTCATAGGAGCAGTCAATGTTTGAATTTTCATCATTTATTTCTCCATTATTATTTTCATTCACTTCATCTTTTTTGCAAGAAAAACAGATAAAAGTGAAACCTATTAAGCATGATAATATTGCAGATTTCATTTTGAAGATTATTAATTGTAAAAAGTATAACGGAAGGTGTTTATTAATGTTTCCAGTTAATTCTGAACAATTAAAAATATCGATTACATTTTTCTGATGTCTGCAAAACTGCCGGTCTCGAGTTTATCCAGTTCATTAATCCCTTTTGCTAAAATTTTACCTGCATTTTCTGCAGTTGGCATATTCGAAGTATAACGTGCATCCTTCAATTTTTGAGCTGAGGGGAATTCGTTAACGTTTAGTTCCTCGCCACACAAATAATCTTGCATTGGCGTATCAATCAGCCCTGGAGCAAAGGAATAAAAAGCGGTATTTTTATTTTCTGAAGCATACAATTTTATAAACATATTAAGAGCCGCTTTAGAGATAGAATATCCCCCCCAACCTCTGTTTCCATTTATTGCTGCACCCGAGGATATAGCCACTACTTTTTTTGTGTTTGGAACGGTTTCCAATAGTGCATCAATAACAGGTTTATTGGCCCACACATTGATATTCATTACTTTGGTTAAATCGTCCAAAGACTGGTCTTTCATATTTGCAATGGTACCAAGAATTCCAGCATTGAGTATAGCTAAATCAATTTTAGATACTTTTGATAACAATGATTTAATTACTCCAGAAATCGATTCAAAATTTGTTAAATCACAAATTATATGATTAAAGTTTTTGTCTAATATTAAATCTTCTGGTATTCTTCTGCTCAAACCATATACTTGATGGCCTTCTGATAGGTAATATTTTGATAATCCCCACCCTATTCCTGAACTTACACCAGTAATAAAAATGTGCATAGTTTATTTTTTATAAAATCCCATTTCGTCAATGTATTTCCATCCACCTGGAGGCAGGAACCAGGAGACATCTTTTTTTTCTTTAATAGAATTCCGAATAAAGCTTGCGCTAATTTCAATTAAAGGTGCATCTAAAATATGAATCCGGGATGGGTTTTCAAATTTTCCGGGCTTTGCGTGAGGTCTTGGATAAACATAAATATCATAATTGTTTACTAAAAAGTCGGCATTTTTCCATTTGTGCAGATTTGTCAGGTTGTCCTCTCCCATAATTAAAGAGAATTTATAATCAGGGTATTTTTCGGTTAAATGAGCCAAGGTATCCGATGTATAGGATGGTTTTGGCAGACCAAATTCAATATTCGAAGCTCTAAATCTGAAATCATCTTCGATTGATCGGTTAACCATAGCAAGTCTTTGAATTTCAGGCAGTAGCGATTGATTTTTTTTAAAAGGGTTTTGAGGTGAAACTATGAACCATAATTCGTTCATTGAAGTATGTTCTATAATATAATTCGCAAGGATTAAGTGTCCAATGTGAATTGGATTAAATGATCCGAAAAACAAACCTATTTCTTTTTTTTTGCTCAATATTTTTTAGATTTTTCTTTTAAAAACCCTCTTACCATTTTCTCCGCTTTTTTGAAAGCTTCCGATAAGGAATCATTTAAAATAAGTTTATCAAAATCAACTGATTTTTCAATTTCAGCTGGTGCTTTTTTCATTCTTCTTTCAATCGATTCCGGTGTTTCGGTTTCCCTTCCCTCCAATCTTTCTCTTAAATGATTAAGAGAGGGTGGCATTACAAAAATTGCAAGTGCTTTTTCTCCAAAGGCATGTTTTAAGTTTAATCCACCATCTACATCAACATCAAAAATAACATGGTTTCCTTCATTCCAAATTCTTTCGATTTCACTTTTTAAAGTTCCGTAAAAATTATCCGTATATACCTCTTCCCATTCAACAAAAGCTTTTTCTTTTATCTTTTTTTTGAATTGGGAAACACTTAAGTAATAATAATCTTTTCCATCAATCTCCCCATTTCTTTTTGAGCGTGTAGTAGCTGAAATAGAAAATTGAAGACCAAATTTTTTACTGAGCAGGTGATGCACTATTGTTGTTTTACCAGCTCCCGATGGAGCTGAGAATATTATTAATTTACCAGCCATTTTATAGTATGTTAAGAATCTGTTCTTTAATTTTCTCTAAACTATCTTTCATTAAAACTACTGTTTTTTGAATTTCAGCATCATTCGCTTTACTCCCGATTGTGTTGATTTCTCTTCCCATTTCCTGGGCAATAAATCCAAGTTTTTTACCTTTTTCACCCTCTTTTGATAAAGTTTCACGAAAGTATTTACAGTGTTGAGTCAATCTTACTTTTTCTTCATTAATATCTAATTTTTCTAAATAGTAAATTACTTCTTGCTCAAATCTGTTTTTGTCAATTAAGTTTTCTTGAATTTCAGAAATAGAATTACTCAAACGTGCTTTCATGTTTTTCACGCGAACTGGATCATATTCCTTTACCTCCTCCAGGCCTTTTTCTATGTGTATTATCCTCGCTATTAAATCATTAAATAAACTTTTTCCCTCTGTACTTCTAAAATCAACAAGATTACTCAATGCTTCAGAGATTCCTTTTTTTAAGTCCTCCCATTCTTGTGGTTCCATTTCATCTTTGTCGGAATTCATTACATCGGGCATTCTCATTATTGTTGAGAGCACTTCAGGTGTCATTTCTGATGACGATAGTAAAGGTTTAATTTGTTCAAAATAGTATTTGACCAATTCAGTATTCACTGTGTAATTAGAAGATTCTCCTGTTAATTCGACATTTATATTGCATTCTACTTTTCCTCTGAATAGTGAGAATTGCAGCATTTTTCGAATTTCCATTTCCTTACTCTTAAAATTACCAGGCATTCTTACAGAAAAATCCTGTTGTTTTGAGTTAAGAGATTTAATTTCTATTGAAATGTTTTTACCTGGAACGCTCACTCGAGCTTTTCCAAAACCAGTCATTGATTGTACCATGGATACTAAAATAAGGCTTTTAAAAGAAAAGCTCAACTAGTCGGTTTTATGAGGAATATCCTCTGGAATTTGATTCTTTTTTTCTTTTTTAAAACTAACAAAATATACACCAATGAAAATGAGTACCGATGCTGTGATACTCCAGATATCCATTAACCTTCCTTTAATAATAAGGCTAAGAATAGCACTTAAGAAAGGTTGCAGAAATATATAGGTAGTTGCAATATTAGGAGAAACCCTCTTAATGGCATACATATTTAATAAGAAAGTTAAAAACGTAATTCCAACAATAACATAAGCTATTCCAATCCAAATTTCAGTTGGAAAACTCCAGGAAGCCTCTTTTATATCTGATATTCCGATAGGAAATAAAATTATTGAGCCAAAAAGAAATACCCATTTTAAAACTGTTAAGGGATTGTATTTTTCCATTAATGGTTTACAATAAACAATGTAAAATCCAAAATTGGCAGCATTACTAAAAATTAAAATGTTTCCTAAAATTGGATTGGGAGCATCCTGGGTTATTTTGTTTTGTAAAATCACAGTTACAGCACCCAAACCTCCCAGAAACATTCCAATCACTTTATTTCTGGTTATTTCTTCTTTTAGGTAAATTGCAGAAATGATCAATACAATTATAGGTGTTGAAGTCATGATTATTGCTGAGTAATTTGGGGAGGTATAGGGCATTCCATTAAAAAATGAAAGCTGATTAAATACAACTCCAAACAGTGCTGCAACGATAAATTTTTTGTAATCTGATTTGTTAATCTTTTCTTTTGGCATTAAAGACCCAAATAGCCAAAATAAAAATAGCGCACCAGTAGCCCGGACTAAAACAAAACCATTAGCTCCTAAAAATTCAGGAGTGACAGACTTTATCACGAAATAACTGATAGCATAGAGTAAGTTTAACGTGAAAAGAGCAATATGTGCAGGAATTGTCTTGTTCATTTAGTAAAAAGAGTTGCTTACCCCATATTTAATTTTGATTTTAAATCTTCAATAATTTTTTTTGAGTTCCCTATAAAAATATTGTTGTCTATAATGGCCACAGGTCTTTTGAGAAAAGTATATTCTTCAATAATATATTTTTTATAATCCGATTCTGATAATTTCATTTCGTTCAATCCTAAAGATCTGTATTTTATTGCTCTACGAGAGAATAGTGCCTCGTATGAACCTGCTATTCTTGCCATTTCTTCGATTTGATTTTTTGATATGGGCTCTTTTTTGATGTCTTGTAAATCAACACCTTTTAAATTTAATTCTTTTAAAATTTTATTATTTGTCGAACAAGTCCCGAGGTGATAAATCTTTTTCATTTTATAAATTCTGTTTATGGATTTACTTAAAATTAAGATATGTGTTGCAAAACATTAAATTTTTTCAAGAATAACACAAGTGGATTTTCAGATATTTCAGGAATGTTTAAATGAACAATTCCTAAACTTCTCTTTTGTTGAATTAACTAATTAAAAAGCTATTTTTGTTATGTGATAATACCATTTTTAATAGCGATTTTACAATCCGTGAGAATTCTAGTAATCATTTTAATAACCATTGCTTTTACAGCAAAAGCTGACCACTATTATGGTGGATATATTTCCTATCAGCACATTACTGGTTATAAATATAAAGTTACGGTGGTGACCTATGCTGATAATTCTAAAGAAAATTCTGATCGAGATTCTGTTGAGGTAATATGGGGAGATGGCGAAAAAGAATTTATTCAGAGAGTAAATAATATCGGAAATGGAGAAACCGTTTTCCCGGGGATAAAAAAAAATATTTACGAAGGAACTCACGAGTATTCTGATTTGGGAAATTTTCAATTGGTTTTTATAGATGAGGATAGGCCGGATAATGTTAAAAATATTGAATTTGGAAAATCAAATCATACTATGTTATATATTGATGCTATTATTCCAATTGAAGATTCATTGATCTTTTGNANGAATAATTCTCCTCTTTTTCTAACAGAACCTTTTATGANTTGTCTNTCAGGNGAGGATTNTGTTTTGAGTCTTACTCATTATGATCCTGACGGAGATAGTTTNGCTTTTAAACTCAATATNCCTAAAGCAAAAAANGGTTACCCGGTTCCNGGATATAATTCTTTCCCNNATGATGTATCNATAGACTCAAAAACAGGNTTNTTTAAATGGGAGAATACACCTTCTATGAATAGAATAGAAAAATATGTTTTTGCTTACGAAATTGAGGAATATCGAGAAGGTCAGTTAATAGGTGTTTCAATTGCAGATTTTTGTGTGGAATTTGATCCATTAATGAATTCAAAAGGTGATTTTTCTGAAGTTTCAGGACCGCTTGAAGACAGCCATTATCACTTTGATGAATCGGAAGTCATCAATTTAATGATTGAGTATGAAAATCCCGATGCAGATTCTGTTTATATTGATGTTTTTACAGGTCTTAATGATAATCCTCATTTTCGTTTAACAGACTCTGGTTCTTCAAATGGATATAAAGCTTCAAATAATCTGGAGATTAGTTATCTTGGAGAAGACAACACAGAAGGAAATCATATTATTACTTACAGAGCAGCAAATGTATTTGGTTCAGATACTTTATTTGATTTCTATTCTATTAGTCTTTCAACTGAATCTGATACTTCTTGGTCTTGCAGTATTCCTCCGGATATAAGAGATGTCATTGAAATAGCACCTATCGTCGAAAATTTCACAATAAATCCTAATTTGTTCACTGAATCCGTTTGGGTAAATCTAGGGAGTGATTACAAAAATATTAAGCTGGAAGTTTTTGATATGAGAGGAAGAAGAGTTGGAGAATTTGAAAATTCTGAAGAGCAAACTTTTAAGGTTAATTTATATAATCTTCGATCTGGAATGTATTTTTTCAATTTTTTCAGGGATGGAGAATTAATAATTGTTTCAAAAACTGTTAAAAAGTAATGGCACTTATAAAAGAGGTAAGGGGATGTACTCCTAAAATTGGTAAAGATGTTTATATAGCTGAAAATGCAACAATTGTTGGCGAAGTTACCTGTGGCTATCAATGTAGCTTTTGGTTTAATGCGGTTGTTCGCGGGGATGTAAATTATATTAAAATGGGAAATAAGGTAAATGTTCAGGATGGTGCTGTAATTCACGGTACTTATGAAAAATCTCCTACAAATATTGGAAATAACGTTTCAATTGGCCACCAGGCGATGGTTCATGGATGCACAATTCAAGATAATGTATTGATTGGAATGGGAGCTATTATTATGGATGACTGTGTAATCGGAGAAAATTCAATTGTAGCAGCTGGGGCAGTTCTCACAGCTAAAACAATTGTTGAACCTGGTTCAATTTACGCTGGTATTCCAGCAAAAAAAATTAAAGAGGTTCCCCAAAACTTAGTAGAAGGAGAGATTAACCGAATTTCGAATAATTATGTCAAATATGCCTCTTGGTATAAATAATCAAAACTTACTTTCGATTTTATATCTCGGCAAAGAAATCATTCCCTTTATCATCACAAATAATGAATGCAGGAAAGTTTTCAATTTCAATTTTTCTAACGGCTTCCATTCCCAATTCTTTAAAATCAACTACTTCAACTGATTTGATATTTTGTTTTGCCAAAATAGCAGCAGGTCCGCCGATTGATCCCAGATAAAAACCGCCATGTTTCTTACATGCATCAGTTACCTGTTGAGAGCGATTCCCTTTTGCTAACATAATCATTGATCCACCGTGTTCTTGAAACAAATCAACATAACTATCCATACGGCCCGCAGTAGTAGGGCCAAATGATCCTGACGGCAAGCCCTCTGGCTTTTTAGCAGGACCAGCATAATAAACCGGGTGATTTTTAAAATATTCAGGCATAGGTTTTCCCGAATCGATGAGCTCTTTAATTTTAGCATGTGCAGCATCTCGGGCAACAATTAATGTTCCTCTTAAATTTAATCTGGTTTTTATTGGAAATTGTGAGAGTACTTTCAAAACCAGTTCCATGGGTTGATCCAAATCTATTTCTATTGCTTTTTCTAAATCGGGAGGATTGTCGGGTAATAATCTTCCTGGGTTTTTCTCCAGTTTCTCCAGGAAAATTCCATCTTTATTTATTTTAGCCTTTATATTTCTATCTGCAGAGCAAGAAACACCAATTCCTACTGGGCAGGAGGCCGCATGTCTTGGTAGTCTAATTACTTTTACATCATGTGTGAAATATTTTCCGCCAAATTGTGCACCAATTTCAGAGTCCTGACAGATCTTTTGAATTTTGTTCTCCCATTCAAGATCTCTAAACGCTTGTCCACCAAGATTCCCTTCCGTAGGTAATTCATCATAATAACCTGCTGAAGCCATTTTAACAGCTTTTAGATTGGCTTCCGCAGAAGTACCACCAACTACAAATGCCAGGTGATAAGGAGGACATGCAGCAGTGCCCAGGTCTTTTATTTTACTTTTAATAAACTCTGTAAGAGATTTTTCATTCAACAAAGCTTTTGTTTTTTGATACAAAAACGTTTTGTTGGCAGACCCTCCGCCTTTAGCTAAGAATAAAAACTTATACTCACTTCCTTTCTCAGAATAGATGTCGATTTGAGCAGGGAGATTGTTTCCTGTATTCTCTTCATCAAACATAGTTAGAGGAGCAATTTGTGAGTACCTTAAGTTTCTTTTGGAAAAAGTATTGTATATACCTTTAGATAAGAGCTCTTCATCTTCGGTACCTGTGAAAACATTTTCACCTTTTTTACCCATCACAATTGCAGTACCTGTATCTTGACAAGAAGGTAATTCGCCCTCAGCAGCAGTTTGTGCATTTTTAAGTAATGTATAAGCAACAAATCTATCATTATCGGTTGCTTCAGGATCTTCTAAAATTTTTGCTACTTTTTCCAGGTGAGAAGTTCTCAAATAAAAAGAAACATCACTCATGGCTTTTTCTGCCAAAATTTCTAAAGCTTTTGGTTCTATTTTTAGTACCTCTTCTCCTTCAAACTTTACGGTTGAAACATATTCACTGGATATTTTTTTATACTCGGTGTTGTCTCCGTTAAGAGGGAATGCTTTTTGATAATTGAAATCAGCCATAATTAATGTCCTTAATAATCATTAAAATTAATCATTCGATTTGGAAGATTAGGACACTTGAAAGTGAAAAGTAAAAAAACACCTTATATAGAATTAGTTTAAAGAAGATTATTTTGCAGTTGTTTTCCCGATTGGCTTCGCCCATCCTGGTGTGATTACTCCAAACATCTCATCTGCCTTGCTTTACTCGTATGTCTATTTTTATTGGTTGAGTTTTCAAACGAGTTTGAACCTCCACCAACAAAAACAGCCACCCTTAGGGGCAGCTGTAGTGTTTGTAGTGGAGAAGGGATTCGAACCCCCGTGAGATTTGCACCTCAACACGCTTTCCAAGCGTGCGCCTTAAGCCGCTCGGCCACTCCACT
>PBJD01000029.1 GCA_002720635.1 Flavobacteriales bacterium
CCAAAATGCTATGTGCTAGATATGTTTCCTTATCCCTCTGGTGCTGGCTTGCATGTTGGACACCCTCTTGGATATATAGCCTCGGATATCTATGCAAGATTCAAAAAGTTAAAAGGATTTAATGTGCTTCATCCAATGGGCTATGATGCCTTTGGTTTACCCGCAGAACAATATGCTATTCAAACAGGACAACATCCAAAAATAACGACAGACGATAATTTAATACGCTACAGGGAGCAATTAGAAAAAATTGGTTTTTCATTCGATTGGGATAGAGAAATTAGAACATGTGATCCTAATTATTACAAATGGACACAATGGATTTTTGCTCAACTTTTTAAATCATGGTTCAACAACCAAAGTCAAAAAGCAGAAAAAATAGATACTCTTATACTAATTTTTGAAAACGAAGGAAATGAAAACGTTGATGCCGCTTGCAAAAAAACGCCTTTATTTACAGGAGAAGAATGGAATGCTAAATCAGAAAAGGAGCAATCGGATATCCTTTTAAATTATCGATTAGCATATTTGAGTGAATCAATGGTCAACTGGTGTCCTGCTTTGGGTACCGTACTCGCAAATGACGAAGTTATTAACGGAATCTCCGAAAGAGGTGGCCATCCAGTAGAGAGAAAGTTAATGCTTCAGTGGAGTTTAAGAATATCTGCTTATGCGGAAAGACTATTACAAGGTTTAGAGGAGATCGATTGGACGGATTCTTTAAAAGAAATGCAGCGCAACTGGATTGGAAAATCCACAGGAGCATCTGTATACTTTAAAGTAGCTCGTTCTGAAAAATCAATTGAAGTATTTACAACCCGTCCTGACACAATCTTTGGGGTTTCATTTATGGTTATTGCACCAGAACATGAGTATGTTGAGCAATTAACTACAGCAGAGAAAAAATCGTCCGTTGAGGAATATGTAACAGCTGCTAAAAACAAAAGTGAAAGAGAAAGAATGGCGGACGTAAAAAACGTTACGGGTGTTTTCACTGGGGCATATGCTGTTCATCCATTTACAGGCAAAGAAATTCCAATTTGGATTGGAGATTACGTATTAGAAGGATACGGAACAGGGGCTGTAATGGCCGTTGCTGCTCACGATTCACGTGATTATGCTTTCGCTAAAGAATTCCATTTACCAATCCTTCCAGTAATCGAAGGAGGAAATATCGAGAAAGAAGCTTACGAAGCTAAATCTGGAAAGTTAATTAACTCTGATTTTTTGAATGGGTTAAAGGTAAAGCAGGCAATAAAAACTGCAATCTGGAAAATTGAGACTCAAGCTTTAGGAGAAGGAAAAACAAATTATCGTTTAAGAGATGCTATTTTTGGGAGGCAAAGATACAGGGGAGAGCCTATACCAATGATTTTCAAAAATGGAATCCCAAAGTTGTTGGACGAATCAAAATACCCGCTAACCCTTCCAGAGATCGACGAATACTTGCCGACCAAAGACGGTGACCCTCCATTAGGAAGAGCGAAAAATTGGAAGCCAGAAAATGGTGACCACTATGAGCTGAGTACAATGCCAGGTTGGGCAGGATCTTCTTGGTATTATCTGCGTTATATGGACCCTCAAAACGATGGGACCTTTGCCTCAAGAGAAGCGACAGATTATTGGAATCAGGTTGACCTCTATATTGGAGGAACAGAACACGCTACAGGACACTTATTATACTCCAGATTCTGGTGTAAAGTATTACATGATTTAGACTGTATCGGTTTTGATGAGCCCTTCAAAAAATTAATTAATCAAGGGATGATATTAGGTACCTCTGCCATAGCCCACAGAGTTAATGACACGAATACGCTCGTATCCAAAGGCTTAAAAGATAAATACAAAACGACCCCAATTCACGTTGACGTCAACATTGTGAAAAATGATGAATTAGACATAGATGCATTCAAAACATGGAGACCTGAATTTGTTGATGCTAAGTTTGAATTAGAGAATGGAAAGTTTCTCTGTGACGAAGAGGTGGAAAAAATGTCAAAACGGTGGTTTAACATAGTAAACCCAGACGATATCGTATTGGAACACGGCGCAGATGTTCTTAGATTGTATGAAATGTTTTTGGGCCCATTAGAGCAAGCAAAACCATGGAGTACCAAAGGAATTGATGGAGTAAGCAGATTTGTTAGAAAGTTATGGAATTTATATCACGATGCTTATGGCAACTTCTCTGTTTCTGAAGAAGAAGGTTCTAAAGAAGAACTTAAAGCCCTTCATACGCTAATTAAAAAGGTTGAAAATGACATTGAGAATTTCTCTTTTAACACCTCAGTAAGTGCATTTATGGTTTGCGTAAACGAACTTCAGCGATTAAAATGTAACAAAAAAGAAATTTTAAGAGAATTAGCTATTGTAATTTCTCCATATGCGCCATTCATTACAGAAGAGTTATGGGATAAGCTTGGTGAAACAAAAAGCATAACTAAGGCTTCTTACCCAGAATTCAACGCTTCTTATTTAATTGAAAATTCACATACATATCCTATTTCTTTCAATGGAAAAATGCGCTTTACACTTGAATTCCCTTTAGACATGGATAAGACTGAAATTGAAAAGCAGGTTCTTGAACACAAAGATGCCCAAAAGTGGTTGGAAGGAAAAACACCTAAAAAGGTAATTGTAGTTCCAAATAAAATTGTAAATGTTGTTCTTTAAATATCTTTCGAAAATAGTAATCTAAAGTTGAAAAAGACAATACAAATAAGTTCTGTTAGTTTCGTGGCTCTCTATATAATTGCAGCTCTATTTTATCCTGTCTTTTTTAACCCATCAAAGCTGTTTTTTTGTGACTTAATGGAAACCAATATAGGAATCGAAGAATCTATAAACTATGGCCGTCCTTTCGCAATCGCCTCTCTGATAAGTGTTGCAACAGCTATCGCTAGCTTTTTTATTTGGTTTGCCAATCAATCTAAATGGTCAAAACTCAAAAAAAACTTCACAAAAATAAGTGGAAGCCTATCGGCATTTTTCACTGCTTTTATTTTTACAGAACTACACGATCAGCTTCTTCTTCTTGCCTCGATAGTTGGGTTTTTTCCGCTCACAATTATAGCTCTAGAAATGCTAAAAACAAAGTCTAAGCGTATTCCAATTTTAGGTTTAATTTCTTTTCTTCTTCTTGCGGTTTACAACGTAACATTCTACCTCAATATTTATGAGTTTTTTTGGCCTATAATGCAGAAAATATGTATCGCTATTTGCTTAATATGGATTAACCTAGAAGCCGTTAAAAGACAAAAATCCAGTTTTACATTTTAAAATTATTCACCGCTTCAATTTTTGGTTACTGCTCTTCAAAAACCAATGTGATTTTATTAAAATCAGCAGCTGCATTAATAACGGTTCTGAACTCTTCGTAACGTTCTAAAGGAACAGAAATTTCATCATAAAATTCGATACAAGTGACCTTTAAAGAATTACCGTTAAGTTCGTATTTACTGGTAAACTCCATTGCATTTCTCTCATCCTTTGAAAAAGAATAATCCATGTTTAAATCACTTAGGTTTGTGACTTTATACCCTTCGGGGATTTTAATGTTTAGAATTCTTTTGTATCCATGATTATATGTGTTTTCAACATCAAATTTTCGTGCTGTATCCTGATACATTTCAACCTGAGCACCAATAACTAATCCCATCTTGAATAAAAACTTCTTTCCCGCCTGTTCGATTAATGANGAAGACTCNGCGTCTCCCTCATAAATATATGGCTTAGCAAGCATGTAACCTTCCATTTCTTCATTATGAGTAGTGATGTTTGTGATTTCAGCATCTTCAGCNAAAGATTTTAAATTTGCTTTTAAAATTTCTTCTTTTTGCTCTTCCGTAGCAACAGTCATATAGGGTCTTGTGTAAACAGCGCTATAACCACTAGCTTCGTGTCTAACGTGTNCTTTTACTTTTTCAAAATCTTCATCAAACTCAATGTCAAATGTCATATTATCATAATTAACATCACTGTTTGTTCCTGGTATTTCCCTTATTTCCGGATAAAATGACCGTACTCCTCCTACTTCTATCGGCTTTAAAAATAATCCTTTATGGTAGGCATATACGCTTGGAATCAGACCAAAACGCATAAAATCATTTGTAGGAGCCATATATTGGTCATATTCTGGGAAGTAAAAAAGAGAAGCTTCTAAAAAACTATAGGTCTCGAAATTCTCGTCAAATTGTTTTTCAAAACGATTACATGTAATTACAACTTCNTGGTTAATCTCCAATAAATCAAAAATTCTGGCATAAATTCTCATAGCGTTTTGCTTACTGTAAATTCTCCGCTTTATTGGTTCATGAACATAGTAATAGCCCGTTTTCGCGCGCTTAAAGCTCGCCTTTATGTAATGTTCTAAAGCAATAATTTTTTCTTTATTATCAATTATCTTGTCCCACTTCTCTCGTTTAATTAGTGCTCTGATTTCTTTAGTTTCCTTTTTAATTTCCTTATCGCTATTTCCTTCATAAATTCTTTTCGAAAATATTTTTGTGGCTTTACTGTAGCTAAAAAAGTTTCTCTTGTTTTGATTTTCCAATTCAAATAATTTAACCTCTGCCCTTTTAACCAAGGCATCTCCTTTTGAATAATCTTCTTCTTTAAACCTGTCAACCTCATCCATATGCAAAACATATCGATTAACCGCGATTGCTGTGGTATCGTCAATTATTTCGTCCAGGCCATTATACGATTTTGTTTTTACAATAAAATTTTCAGGCACAATCAATTCATAATGAAATTGCCTTTTAGGATACTCATCTTGAACCCGAACTTCAAAATAAAAATCGTTCAATCGGCCTGGTTCTCTTATTGTGTAAGTGTACTCTATTTCACTTCCAACCTCAATTCCCTCAAGAGCGAAAATGGTAAAAGGGCCATAATTTTCATAATTGTCAACTTCCTTCCTGTTGCTATCGTCAAACTCTATTACTTTACCATTTTTTGTTATTGCCCGAGCCTTTAAATTAGTAACGTCTCGAGAATTGGACATAGAAATATAAACCTTGTTAAATGCCTCAACAGCATTATCATTATTCAGGCGAATTCTCTTGTAGTATAGATTCTCCTCTATTAAAACATCATCATACAATGTCCCGGATTTTGGATCAACAAATGTTCCATACTCATATGTACAAACATTCACATCAGAGACATAAACCGCATTACTCTTTTTTTCTTCCTCTGTTAAAGTTGTTAAAACAGGTTCTTCTACCCAAAATTCCTCGTTAAAAGACGGTGCAACACCCTCTATTTGTCCATAAACGGGAGTAATTAAAATCGCCATTAGTCCAATGAAAAATAATCTTAATCTCATCTAATTAAATTTTACGCTATTTCTTCCTGATTATTACAACTTCCTTGTACGCTTTTTTTAATTTCTTAATCATTGAATTCCATTCCTCAAATTGAGGCTCTTCAATCATAATTGTATCAACAAAAATATTTTTTTTCAAAACTATTTTATTCTCCTTTTTCTCGTAAACAATATTAAACCCAAAATCATTTCCCTTAAATTGTATGTTTTTTGGAATATAGGACACTTCAGACCCCGTTGGAATATCAAAATCAACCTCATACCTTAAATCAACTTTATATTTAAATTGCCTGGCAATTCCTTTTCTATCTTCAATATCAAGCTTGCTGTTTTTATAATCCCGATCTAAATTAAGGTTTACATATGTCTCGTTTTCAACAGTTTTACTGTAATCGTCCAGGTTAAATGTATAGTTTATGGTTAAAGATGTATCTCTATTTCTTAAGCCAATAATGTTTAATTCATCAACTTTAAATTTATTATTTCCTTTCTCTAAATAAGATTCAATATAATTTCTCTGATCTTCTTCATTATTCATGTTAGCAAGCTTATAAACATAATTAAACTTGGTGTAACCTTCAGCTTCTATCTTACCTGTTCCTACTAATTTTGTTCCAGTTAATTTCATGGAAACATAATCGTGCTCTACATTTTTTTCTTTTTTCACGACAGGAACCCGATACAGCTCATAACTTCCTTTTCCCTTTGAAATTAAAGCTTGTTTTCCTTGAATGAATTCTGTTGGATACCCGTATGGCGTATAAGAACCAACAGCGTCTAAAACCACCACTTCATCATCTTTATTTCTATACGAGGCAATCATATGATTATCAACAATTGGTGTAGCTATTTCGGTATAATCATAAGGCAGGTCATCACTTCCTATCCATGTAATATTTCCCTCTATTCCGGCATACTTTAACATTTCTGTAATTATACTGGCCATATCTTTACAATCACCATACCGCTTACGACAAACACTGGATGCAGACCTCGGAACAAATCCCCCCATACCATCTTCAAATGCAACATATTTTATATTATCCTGAACCCAATTGAAAATTTTCCGGGCCTTTTCATCTTTGAGCTTTACGTCTTTAATTAAATCATGAGTTATAGACTTTAATACAGAATCTTCTTTTAAGTTTAGGTCCTTAATTAGAGAATAATACCAATTATACAGGCCGTCTAAATTTGGCAATACCGTAATAGTAGTGTCTTCCAGTCTTATTTCACCAATGTAAGTAATAATGTGAGGAGTATAATAGCGCAAATTCGGTGCTCCGAATGAGGACTCATAAGCATCCTGATTTTCAACCTTCCATGTTAGCGTAGTAACCCCCCCCTTCTCAAATTCAGTTCGTTCTATTTCAATTTTTTCGGTATTAAAAAGCTTATAATTCACATCAACATTGGATGGAAATGAAATACTATATTCTGATTTTAAAGTAGGCAAATAATTTACCAGAAAGGTACTTCCTAAAAATTGAGGTTTTTTTATAATTTCCCTGTAAGACAAATTAATTTTAGTGCCCGGCTCCGAACCTGGAAAATTAAACGCAATTTGCTTATTATCATGAAAAAAATAACTTCCATTATAAATATCTTCTGTTTTAAATTCAGTTACTTTCGTTTTTTTTAGCTTATCTGAATTTTCATTTTTAGGAGTATATGAAAAAGCTTTTATATTTTGAATTTCTGAGAATTTTGAAAATTGAATGCTTTGGTCTCCATAAGAACTGGCTTTATCACTTAGATATAAAATTTCCCAGTTAACATCACTATAAATTTCAAACTCATTTCCTCTCGTTTTTATAACCACATGTTCTTTATCTGACAAATAAACAGCATGTTCATCTTTATATTTTTTTTGAAGTTCTGCTAAAATTTGACTCCCATTTCCAGAACAAAAAGCATCATGAAGATTAATACAAAAAAACAATATAAAACAAAAAACACCTTCTCTCATACAAATACATAGAATTAACAAGCGCCAACGTTAAACTACAACCCCTTAACATCTATAACAACGTCATCCTTATACAATAAAATATACAGCAAGTTTCCTTTGTTGTCATAAAATTTACTCAAACCATCTCTTACCCCCTGATTAAAAGTTATTTCCGAAAGTAATTTTCCCTCGCCATTATATCTTTTTTGCAAACCGTTTAACCTTCCAAAATCATATTCTGCTTCATGTCTTAATGAACCATCAGTAAAGTAGAGCTTATAATTACCATGAATTTTACCATGTAAGTATGAAGCCTGGATCCAGGGCTCACCATTACTGTAATTTCTTAGGTAAGCTCCTTCATTTAGTCCATCTTTTTCAGAAAACTCTAAAGCAGGCTTACCGTTATCATAATATGTTTTTATTAATCCGTTGCCATTTATTATAACGGGTTCAATAAGCTTGCCATTTTTCAT
The DNA here is from genome assembly GCA_002720635.1 of Flavobacteriales bacterium. Classification (GTDB taxonomy): domain Bacteria; phylum Bacteroidota; class Bacteroidia; order Flavobacteriales_C. The sequence goes on from PBJD01000029.1 coordinate 7,757, forward strand.
GTAGTTATAACTGAGGCATTCTCCTCCGTTATATAATCTTTTAATTACTAACTCTCCAAAAGCATCGTAATTACTATATTCACCATGAACAAACCCTCCTTCTGTTTTAGAAAAACAATTTATTGTTCCGTTTGAATGAAAATACTTCACCCCTTTGCTCTCTCCGTTTTTATTATAATACTCTATCTCCTTTAACTCTCCAGTTATATAGTATTTAGTTATAGAATCTACAGTGATATCATTTTTATAAATGGTTTTTTCCGAAATATTTCCGGTGTGATAATAAGATTTCCAGACTCCTTTTTTCTTTCCAAACACATACTCGCCAATCTCTTTTATTTTTCCATCCGGGAAATACGATTTAAAAACTCCGTGACTTTCTCCATGGTTTTTTTCAACTCTTTCAATAATTTGACCATTTGGATAATAAAACAGTTTGATTCCGTGATGCTCACCGCCGTTAACTCTTGATTTTAAATAAACATGACCGGATACACTATTAAAAATATAATCTCCTTTTCCTTGAGGTGTTTTAATACTGCAAATAATATTTCCCTGATCATTAAAAACTTCAGATTTATATAACACATTACCTTTATAAAAATAATTTGATCTCTTCTCACCAGTAATAGAATAGAAAGTAACATGACCTTCGCTCTCCCCATCGATATAATAAATCTCTTGAAACAAATTTCCATTAGGGTGATAAAACGTCCAAAGCCCAGTTTTATCACCTCCTATATATTGTCCCTCCGCATATAAATTACCATTATCATAATATGATTTATACTCGCCATGAAGCTTGTCATTTTTATAATATTTCTCTTCATCAATGGCTCCCCAGGAATAATACGCTTTAAATTCTCCGGATAAAGTGCCTTTTATATAGTTTCTTTTCTCTTTTATTTTTCCATTTTTCCAATAAATCTTATACTCTCCATGAAATTTATTACCCTTTTTTGTCCCCTCAATATATCTGAATCCAAAACGNTCATTTAACAAATAATCTTTTTTTCCTTTCGAAATCAAAACTCCATCTGGACTGTAATTATAGTATTTTTTTAATTTTCCATTTTTAAAAATATGCTTCCAAAGAATCTTATTGTTTTTTATGTAATCTTTATCCAAGCCATGAAGTAATCCATTATTGTAAATCTTGTGAGCCATTGTATCTCCATTTGAACCAAACTTTAGATAATCACCATGTAAATTTCCGCTTTTATAGTTGTACTTATATGCCAAAGAACCATCATAATAATATTCTTTCCATTCGCCATATCTCTTCCCCCCTTTATACTCTCCCTCCCTAAAAACATTTCCATTTTCATGAAATTCAACTAATGCCCCTATTGCCTTTCCTTTTGAAAAGGATTTAATTTTTAANGTATCTCCCAATGGACTAAAAACATAATGTTTACCTTCCTTCAATCCATTAATGAGGTTAATCGTTGATGCTAATTGTCCATTCTGATAAAACTCCTTGACCAAACCGTCAGCCTTATTATTTTTAAAATTTTTAGACATGTAAAAAATTCCCTTATCGTTGTATATTTTAACTTCTCCATGTAACTTACCATCAATAAATTCTCCCTCGTAACTGGAACAACCATTCTCTCTGGTGAAATATGCTACACCATTAAGTTTGCCAGCTTCATAAATGCCTGACTCAACAATATAGCCATCTTTAGAATACCATATATTCTCTCCTCTTAACTTACCATTTTTATCATATTCTGTTTGTGCAGCAATTTTTCCACTGGGATAAAAATATGTCCATTTACCCGTTTTAAAATCATCTTCATTTCTCTTACCAAAAGCAGTTAAAACCCCTTTTTTATTAGTTATATATTCTCTTTCGTCTATAACTCCATTAACAAAGTATTTATTACTGTTTATTTGATTATTCCAATATTTGATTTTAAACTTTTCAAAAGCTTCTAAAGTATCTTTATATGTGATCATTGCCTTTTTTATAGAAGGATTATCAATTATGCTCATAACATATAATATATAACCTTTTTGAAGCCCTCTTTTCTTAACTTCATTTAGAAATTTAACATAGTATTGCATTGTAAAATCTTCAGAGTTCGGAAGAAAATTAAGCTGTTTGAAAATTAAGTCTGTTACAACATTAGTTATGTATTTTATAGACAAATCCGCATTGTAATTCCCTTTCAAAGCTAAACCAGATGATATTAAACTATTAATTTGCTGATAATGTTTTATCTCTTTTTTTTCTCTATTTATGTCAAAATTTCCTTGCATAATATCACTCATTCCTCTGTAAGCATCTCTTATTGAAGTAGAATTCCTGTTTGAAATTATAGCCATTTGAAATCCTAAAATTGATTGAAGTTCACCACCTTCTTCTCCGGTTATCTGAGCAAGCAGCAAATGTGAATCTGAATGATTTGGATTGTGAATTAAAATAGATTGTAGTAATCTTTTTGCTTCTTCATATTTCCCTTGCATTTTTAACATTAAAGCCTTTAAATATTTAAAACGAAACCTGTATAATGGATATTTTTCTACCGCATTATGAATACATTCAAGTGCATCATTATAATTTTTAAGATCGATTAAAGCTTTTGTTTTGTAAAAAAACCCTTCTGATTCATAGGTTGATTCTTCATCTATCATTTCCCCTCCTGTTTCTACTGCCTCTTTATAAAACCCGGCTGTATACTGAGCGATTAGCTTATTCAATTGAGCCAAGGCATAAAGAGTGTCACTTTTATTTATTTTATCAAAAGAAACAAAAGCATCGTAAAATTCTTGTTTTTCTAAATGCTCATAGGCCTTATTAAAGTATTCCCCTGATGTTGTGAATTTATAGTTTTCCTGCGCTATGAGTAGTTGTGCAATCAAAATACCGAAATACGTTAAACTCTTTTTCATACTTTTATGTTCTCTTCTAAATTAACCCCAATTCTTTGATTTCTGACTAAGGAGCCAATAATATATCAAAGGTATTTTGATTAAATCAGGTTGAATTGTAAGATAGATTTTCGAGTCTAAAAATAAAAGTATTTTTATGACATAAAACTCATTACTCCATCATTAACCCATTCCCATGCTTATTGCACTGAAAGCATCTTCAAAATGAGTTATATTGGATTTACTAACGCTAATTATAATAGAAATAATATCAAAACGAGCCGGAACTTCTAACTGAAGATTTTCAAGATAGACACTTGCCAGGCGTAAAAGGTCTCTTTCTTTTTGGTCATTAACAGCTTCTTCTGGTTCTCCGTATTTATTGGAAGAGCGTGTTTTAACTTCAATAAAAACCAGTTCTCCATTATCCTCAGCAATAATATCCACTTCCAGGTGACTCATTCTCCAATTCGTATGATGAATAATATAACCTCTGCTTTTTAAATAATTAACCGCTATTTTTTCCCCCTCTTCACCAAGTTGATTATGAAACGCCATTTATGCTTTTATTTGATACATATTCCCGGGAAGAGCTTTAATTGCGTCATTTAATTCCAGATTAAATAATGATTCTGAAACCTTTTGAATAGGTTTATTTAAACTAACAGCAATTTTTTCCCTGGTTGAAAAACCTTGATGTTGAATGATTTTCAAAATCTGATTTTCCTCATCCGTAAAACAACTCAGTAAATTTTGCTGTTGTTTAGGATTCTTTTTTACCTCTTCAATCCAATTCATTTCTCTAAGAATGTCCTCACCGGACTCAACTAAAGCAGCCCTATTCGACTTAATTAATGCATTACATCCCAATGAATATTTATCAATACTTCTTCCGGGTACTGCAAAAACCTCTCTTCCATATGAATTAGCAATGTTGGCCGTAATAAGTGATCCTCCTTTAATAGCGGCTTCAACCAAAACCGTTGCATCAGCCATTCCTGCTATTATTCTATTTCGTTTAGGAAAATTTTCTCTTTCCGGATTTACGCAACTCATAAACTCAGATAAAACTCCTCCCCTATCAAGCATTTTTTTTGCCATATCTCTGTTTTTTGAAGGATATATTTTGTCAAGCCCATGCCCTAAAATTCCTACTGTAGGAATGTTGTTACTTAATGAGAACTTGTGAGCATATGAATCTATTCCATATGCCAGNCCGCTTATAACAAGTATATCTTGATTTTTGAGGTCCTCAATTATTTTTAAAGTTATATCCTTACCGTAAGCTGTAGCTTTTCGGGATCCAACAATTGCAATTATCTTGGATTTAGTTAAAACCTCAGCTCCTTTATAATACAAAATAAAAGGTCCGTCATCACAGTACTTTAATTTTAAAGGATAATTATTTTGGTCATAACTTAAAATCGAAATTCCATGATGACACACAAATTCCATTTCTTGTTCAGCCCNAAGTAAAGCTTGTCTCTTAATTCCTTCATTACTTAAGTTTGAACATAAAACCCTGCCTATTCCAGGAATTGCTGAAAGTTCATTTACAGAAGCGGCAAACAATCTTTTAGCGCCTTTAAAATACTCGGTAAGTAATTTGGCATAAAGACTGCCTATTCCCGGGATTTGAAGAAGGGCAATTCGGCATAATATTTCCTGGTCCATAAGTAAATGACTAAACTGCCATTCTTTGAACTATTCATCCTTTTAATTAAAATAAAAAAAGCTGAATACCCAAAAATTTTGATCTTTTGGGTAAAAAAATATTTTTTCGAATTATAAAATTTTATTTTGAATGTCCTTTAAAGGAATTCCAGCCCTGAGCCTCTAAAGGATGAATTGAACCGTCTTTAGCTGTTAAAGTTTGCCCTTCCGATTCGTTCAGAAAATGACCAACGACTGTAAACATAGGATGATTCTTTATTTTTTCATAATCCGACAAGTCTATTGCAAAAACCAGTTCGTAATCTTCTCCTCCATTTAAAGCACACACTGTNGGATCTAAATGATGGTCTCTGGCCCTGTCAAAAGTTTGTTGATCAATAGGTAATTTATCTTCATAAATTGACACACCAACTTTAGATTCATTGCATAGATGCATTACTTCAGATGACAGCCCATCAGAAATATCCATCATTGCATTTGGTTTTATTCCCAAAGACTCAAACTCTCTTATAATATCCAGTCGAGCTTCTGGTTTTAATTGACGCTCCAGAATATAGTCGCAATCTGACAAATCAGGCTGAACATTCGGGCTTTCTTTATATATCTGTTTTTCTCTTTCCAAAATTTGAAGCCCCATGTAAGCTCCTCCTAAATCTCCGGAAACAACTAACAAATTAGATTCCTTTGCGCCACCTCTATATACAATTTTACCCTCTTTTCCTTCTCCAATTGCAGTTATGCTAATTGTCAAACCGGAAACAGAAGAAGTTGTATCTCCGCCAATTAAATCAACGTTATATAATTCGCAAGCTAAGAATATACCTTCATAAATTTCTTCAATTGCTTCTAATGAAAATCTATTTGATAAAGATAAAGACACTGTTATCTGTCGGGGAACAGCATTCATAGCAATAATATCCGAGATATTTACCATCACAGCTTTATATCCAAGGTGTTTTAAAGGTACATAGCTTAAATCAAAATGTACCCCTTCAACTAACAAGTCCGTTGAAATTACTGTTTTGGAATCATCATCATATTTTACAACAGCCGCATCATCACCTATACCTACCAATGTAGACGCGTTTCTTATTTGAACTTTCTTTTTAATTATATCAATTAGCCCAAATTCTCCTAAATTTTCTAACTCTGTTCTATTTTGATCCTCCATTTTTCTTTTGCATTGAAGCTCCGGCTTTACTGGCCTCTCTAAAAGTTTGAATTTCTTTCTCAAACAAAGCGTATATTGGGCAACTTTTTATTAATTCATGTTGCAGAGTAATATATAAACTTCCCTGTATGCCCAATTTCTCGGTGTCTTCCTCTCTTCTTTGTTCGGAAGCGTATGTTTTTTGTATTGCGATTTGATTTTTGGTAATTGCCTCATTCAAACATTGCATCTTTATAGCATTTGCATTTGCTTTAATTTGTGCTGTATCCAACTTACTTAAACATAAACAAGCTGTATCAGAAACTTGCTCCTCAATGGTCATTTGCCCGTTACTCATGGTTATTATTCCAAAAATAAAGAATAGTATTGTTGCTGTTTTTTTCATTTTAAAATAATCTAAAGTGTTTCTCTCTAATATTTTCCACGCACAAGCTAATAATGGTTAAGTTATAAATTTTTTATTAGTTCTGAATAGATACTAAATTTGTCGAATGATGAATATTAAAAATATTATTCTTGATTTAGGAGGTGTTTTAATCAATCTCGACTATGACAAACTCGATAAAAGTCTGAGTTCACTGGGGCTTTCAAATGCTTTCTCGAAGGCTAAACAAATTGAAATATTTGATAAACTGGAAGAAGGAAAAATTTCTCAGAAAGATTTTTTTAGTGAATTTAATCGTTTAGCCGAAGCAAATCATGATAATCAAACTATTATTAATACCTGGAACTCTATTATATTGGACTTTCCAAAAGAACGACTGGAACTGATAGAGCTTCTCAAAAAAAAATATCGTCTGTTTTTGTTTAGTAATACAAATTCAATTCANATCAAAGCTGTTTACGATATTCTTAACCAGGATTATAGTATTAAAAACCTCGATCAATATTTTGAAAAAATATATCTATCTCATGAATTAGGAGTTAGAAAACCAAAAATCGAAGGGTTTAAACATATTATAGAATATAATAGCTTAAAGCCAGATGAAACACTTTTTATTGATGACAGCCCGCAACATATTGAAGGTGCAAAAAAAGCAGGAATTAAAGCTGAGTGGTTGAACCTGGAAAAAGAAGATATAGCAAAACTAATAAACCGATTATCATTAATTTAGAGAGATGAATTCAATTATAATTGTTGCAGGGGGAAAAGGTTTAAGAATGGGTAGTGATATTCCAAAGCAATTTCTAATGCTTAAATCAAAACCTGTTATAATGCATACTATAAGAGCTTTTTACGACTGGAACAAAAATTGTGAATTTATATTAGTGTTGCCCTCTGACCAGCAGTCTTACTGGCAGCTTTTAGTTAGTCAATATAAATTTGATATTCCTGTTAAAATTACGACGGGTGGTAACACACGATTTGAAAGCGTTAAAAACGGACTCCAAAAAAGCTCGGGTAGAATTGTCGGCATACACGATGGCGTTCGCCCTTTAGTAAGTACAAAAACAATTGAAAAGTGTTTTGAAGTTGCTGAATGTTTAGGAAATGCAGTCCCTTGTATTCCGGTTACAGACTCTTTAAGAGTTGTGGAAAATGGTAAAAACCAAATAATCGATCGTTCAAAATATTATAGAATTCAAACACCTCAGGTCTTCCAAAGAGCTATTCTTTTAAAAGGATTTGATCAGGATTTCTGCGAAGAATTTACTGACGATGCTTCAGTGGTTGAAAAAACAGGAGAAACTATTCATCTGGTTGAAGGAAATGAAGAAAATATTAAAATCACCACACCATCTGATTTAAAAATTGCAGAAGTTTTTTTAGAAGAGACATACGGCCTTTAGCGATTATACATCCTAAAAAGAGCTCTGGAAAGACCAGAGCTCTTAAATATTGATCTTAATACTAATCTATTGCTAAGCAACAACTTTATTAGCTACTAAATATTCCGCTATTTGAATAGCATTAAGTGCTGCGCCTTTTCTAATTTGATCAGAAACGCACCAAAAAGTAATTCCATTTGGATTCGCTAGATCCTCTCTAATTCTTCCAACATATACATCATCTTTACCTGCCAGGTCNTAAGGCATTGGATACCCTAGATTTGGTAAATCATCCACTACAGTGATTCCTTCAGTTGCTTCACAAGCAGCTCGGAATTCAGCTGGAGTAACTTGAGATTCTGTTTCACACCAGATGGCTTCTGAGTGAGCTCTCATAACCGGAACTCTTACACAAGTTGCTGACACCTCAACATCAGAAGACATAATCTTCTTCGTTTCATTATACATTTTCATCTCTTCTTTTGTGTATCCATTTTCTTGAAACACATCAATATGAGGAATTACGTTAAACAACAACTGATGAGCAAAAGCTTCAACTGTTAAATTTTCATCGTCAACAAACTGCTTTACCTGTTCCTCTAATTCTGCCATTCCGGAAGCTCCGGCTCCTGATGCAGACTGGTAAGAAGAAACATGTACTCTTTTTATGTGTGATAACCCTTCCAATGCCTTTAAAGCAACTACCATTTGAATAGTTGTACAGTTCGGGTTGGCAATTATATTTCTTGGACGATCGTTAGCCGCACCAGCATTTACTTCAGGCACAACGAGCGGGACATCTTTATCCATTCTGAATGCACTTGAATTATCAATCATTATGGCCCCGTACTTAGTAATGGTGTCGGCATATTCCTTTGAAATACCGCCTCCTGCAGATGTCAGGGCAATATCAATATCTTTAAAGTCGTCATTATGTTTAAGCTCTTTTACGACAAGCTTTTTTCCATTAAAATCATATTCCTTGCCCGCGCTTCTGGCTGACCCAAATAAAACTAATTCATCCATACCTTCTAAAGGTCTTTCAGAAAGGATACTTAGGAATTCTTGTCCTACTGCACCACTTGCTCCTACTATTGCTACTTTCATGAGTTCTTTTATTTTTTATTTCTCACAAAATGTCCTTTTGACATTTCGTGTTAGGTTAATATAGAATTGGTCAACAAAATTAACTTTTTTATTCTGATTTATTTGGTTTTAGCCATATTTTGAATCTTTTATTCAAAAAAGATTCAATGTCTTCGGGAAAACTATGCTTTTCAAGCATAAGCTATATACCTTCATATTGTGAATAAACTGAATTGTCAACTGTTTAAATTACAAAATAAACGCAAGGGGTTAACCATTTCCTTTTTTGTCTGCGTACTATTTATGGTTAATCATACTTTTTCTCAAAACATTAGTGCTTATGACCTTTTAATTACAGAAATAATGAGCGACCCTAAACCTGTTGTCGGCTTGTCGGAAGATGAATTTATTGAAGTTTATAACAATAGTATAACATCTATAAATCTTTCGGAAATAACAATACAAATAGGAGCTAAATTGTTTGTTCCAGAAAGTTTTTTACTTAAACCTGACTCATTTATTGTGTTTTGGGACAAAGATATTCCTACACTTAAAAATAAGGGCGATTCTTTAAAAATTTTATACAAAAACAACGTTGTTCACAGGGTTGATTATAAACCATCTATGCATGCCTCTGAATTTAAAAGAAATGGCGGTTGGAGTATAGAATTAATTGATTTTAAAAAGCCTTGTTTAATTAATGGAAATTGGAATTCTTCAATAAATTCCTCAGGAGGAAGTCCTGGAAAACCAAATGATATAAAAAAAAATTTAACAGCTCCCCAAATCGAATTAAACTCTTATTGCCCGAAAAACGACTCCCAGCTAAGCGTTATTTTTACAGTTCCGATAGAAAGTATTGAGACAAGTCATGAATATAATATCCAATTCAATAACGTAATAATAGATATTCCAGAATTAGACTCCGGCTCAATTGATTCAGTTTTAATTACAAACGCTGCAACTTGTTATGAAGCGCCTTTCCAGGAAACAAACCTAAAATACGGACTGCCACTAAATCCTGATTCTGGAGACATCGTTATAAACGAAATACTCTTTAATCCAGCTGAAAACGGAAGTGACTTTATTGAGGTTTTTAATGTCTCGGATAAGCCTTTTGATTTATCAAAGCTCTCCTTCTGTAAAAGGAGTCAACACAATTTACTTGAAAGTCCTTTTAAATTAAGCGATAACCCTTTTCTATTATTGCCTGGCGAATATTGTGTTGTTTGTCCAGACAAGAACTGGCTATCCAAAACTTTTCCCAAATCCATAAATATTCTTGAATCACCTATTCCTAAAATGAATAATGATGCTGGAACTTTAGTTATATTAACTAATTCAGCTGAAATTATTGACGAAGTAAACTACAAAGATGACTGGCATTATAATGAATTAGTCAATCATGAAAACATTAGTTTGGAAAAACTAAACCCAACTGATTTTAACATTTCTTCCAACTGGTCTTCTGCTTCGTCGTCTGAAAATTACGCTACACCAGGTTATCAAAATTCCAACTTCATTAAACTTATAAAAACAATAAATTATTTTGAACTTAATANTTCCATTATCACACCAAATTCTGATGGCAATAAAGATCAATTAATTATTCAGTACGATTTGCCAGATATTAACTGGACAGCAAGAATTACAATAATAAATTACTTTGGAAAAACAATTCATAAAATTGGTTCAAACTTATTATTAGGAAAAAGCGGGACTATTAATTGGGATGGAAAATTACAAGATGGCTCAATTATAAAACCTGGTATTTACGCCCTGCACATAAATGCTTACAACATAAAAACGCAAAAAACTATACGACAAAAAATAACTTTTTACGTGAATGGGCGATTGCATTAATATTTTTAAAATTTCATTTGAGTGATTAATAATGTCATTTCAGCATCCTTTTCACTCATCTTGTCAAATTAAACTCCTTCCCGGAAACTATACATTGTAAATTTACGGCTGGTAATAAGGTAATTTCTTATAGTTAAGGGTTTCAAAGGTCAAGCTTCCGCTTGGCCTTTCTTTTTATTTTAAAAACAAATTTTATGCCCTTTTTAANTCTTCAAATCATTAATTCGTTCGGGATTTTCCCTCATCCTTTTTAATGTCTCCTGTTTCCCAATTATCTCAGCTATATTAAACAGTGAAGGACCTCCTCCGGTACCTGTAATGGATAATCTAAGTGAAATCATTGCTGCTCCGAAACCCAACTCTTTCTCATTCAGATATTTTTTGAATCCATCCTCTATAAAGTCTGCCTTAAATTCTTTTACTGATTCAAAAACCTCAATTAAACCTTTAACTATTTGACTGGATTGATCTTTCCATTTTTTCCTGACTATTTTTGCGTCAAATTCTGTTGGCGTTTCAAAAAAGTATTTTGCAGACGAATAAATATCCTTCACAAAAGCAACGCGCTCTTTCATTTGAACTGCGACGGCAAATAAATCTACTGAGGTGAATATTTCTCGCTTTTCTAAATCTAACTTTATTTCTTCCGCTATTTCTTCATTAGGCATTTTAGACAAATACTGTTGGTTAAACCATCTGGCTTTATCAGGATCAAATTTAGCTCCTGATTTACCAACTTTTTTAATATCAAAAATTTCTACCAACTCCTTTAAGTTAAAGATCTCTTCTTCTGTTCCTGGATTCCAACCTAAAAGCGCCATAATATTAAGAAACGCGCCTGGATAATATCCCTCCTCTCTATATCCTTTTGAAACATCTCCCGTTTGAGAGTCTTTCCATTCGATTGGAAAAACCGGAAAACCTCCAGCATCCCCATCTCTTTTACTGAGTTTACCTTTACCAGTTGGCTTAAGTAATAGTGGTAGATGGGCAAACTTTGGTATATCCCATCCAAAAGACTGATACAAGGCTATATGCAATGGTGATGATGGCAACCACTCTTCTCCTCTGATTACATGNCTAATCTTCATTAAATGATCATCAACAATATTTGCCAAATGATAAGTCGGCATTCCATCACTCTTAAAAATAATCTTATCATCCAATTCAGAGGAATTAAAACGAACCTTCCCTCTAATCATATCATCCACTATAATGTTTTGCCCAGGTTCCATCTTGAATCGAACGGTATATGGAACTTTATCTTCCAATAATTTTTGCGTTTCATCAGCAGAGAGCACAATAGAATTTCTCATGGATCCTCTGGTTAAATAATCATATTTGAATGTAGATTTTTCAACCTCAGCTTCAATTCGTTTTGCCTTTAATTCTTCAGGTGTATCAAAAGCATAATATGCTTTACCTTCATTAATGAGTTGCTGCGAATATTTTATATAAATATCTTTTCTTTCGGATTGTTTATAAGGCCCATAGGCACCCCCCTTATGAACACCTTCGTCAAAGTCAAAACCACACCAGTTTACACTTTCAATAATATACTCCTCAGCACCTTCCACAAATCTTGATTGATCCGTATCCTCAATCCTGAGAATAATATCCCCCCCTAACTTCTTGGCAAATAAATAATTATATAGGGCTGTTCTAATCCCTCCTACATGCTGAGGTCCAGTAGGACTCGGTGCATACCTAACTCTTGTTTTTGACATTGATTTTATTTTATGAGACAAATATAGTGCTAAGCGATGGATTGATATATTAATGATTTTTAATAAATGATTAACTAAATTTGATTAATAAACATATATTGATTAACAATAACAGAAAATATATAAAGTTATAGTTAGTTGGTAAGAAGTCTTTTAACATGAAAAAATCACTCTTCCTTTTTCTTATTTCCATTTATTTTCAGGGCATTTCACAAGAAGAAGTGGAAGGAGTTCCTTTTGCGCAATATTCTGGCTGGAGTTTGGAAGCTCTTATCACTGCTCAACTTATCAGTCAGCCTGAAAGCGAAAATGTTTTGCCTTTTTATGGAATGGGGGTATATCCCAGATACAATTACAGTCTTGTTGATTATTTTTCGATTGCAATAGGAACTCCTTTAAATGTGGGTGTTGATGCCTATGGATCTTCAGTTGGGTCTTATTTTAAATTTTTTGGTGACGTACCTCTTGAACTTACTTTAAATGTAGGTTCCAGAGCAACTAAAAATGCCGACTATCTATTTGGTGCATATGTTGGTGGAGGTATGGGGTATAATTATTATGTTTTTTCAGATTCATTTGGATTTAGAGCCAGTACACATTCCTTTGGACCTNTAATTAGTAGTGGAGTTAGGTATAAATATTTAGGTAGACCTTTAGGAATAAGATTAAGCTACATGTTGGGATTGGTTAATAATTTTGAAGAAGATCCTTATATTATATACAATAAAACTACGAATCCAAGGATTCTTACATTAAGTCTGGCATACGGTGTCCAATAATTTTAACAGATATAGAGCTCAAATTCACAATAAACTTAAGGTTTTCACAAGAAAGTACTACCTAAGAGAATTGTTTAAAGGTTCTATTGTTACCGTTTCTACCGCAATCTCTCTATTGATTATCTTTTCTGTTGCAGAATATTTTCTGCGATTTAATTCATTGTCAAGGTTATTTATTTTACTCTCTTTTAGCTTTATTTTACTCTTTGCTGTTACTCGGTTTTTAATCCTTCCTGTTTTAAAATTGTTTGGTCTCGCTAAATCGATTTCCAAACAGGATGCCTCTCAAATTATAGGAAACCATTTCCCTGAAATTGAGGACCAACTTACCAATTTACTGCAACTGGAAAAAGATCGGGAGGCCAACGACCTGGTGATTGCGAGTATTAACCAAAAAGCAAAAAAGATAGCTCCTTTTGAATTTAAGGAAGCGATTTCATTCCGTGATGTTTTTCAATTTGCGAGATGGGCTGTTATACCTGTTTTCATTGTATTTATAATTNCAGTATGGGATTCCAGTATTATTTCCAAAGGAGCAACAAGAATCGTTCATTACAACAAAAAATTCAGTCCGGAAAATCCATTTAAATATAAAATCATAAATAAACATTTGTCTGCAATCAGGTATGATAATTTTAACCTTCAAGTTGAATTTACAGGAGATGAGGTACCGAACAATGTATACTTAATTTATGGTAGTAATAAATTCAGATTTATAAAGAAAAAGCCTTTTCTTTTTGAATATGAATTTCGAAACGTGCAAAACGACATTGATTTTCAACTAAAAACAGGATCTTTTCTAAGTTCATGGTATAAAATTTCACTAATTGAGAAGCCGATTATAAATCGGCTGTCTTTAAACTTAAACTTTCCAGAGTACACGCAAAAAAAGAATGAGGAAATTAAAAACAATGGAGATCTTATTATTCCTGAGGGCACTGAGGTTACATGGAAAATTAAATCAAGTTTTGTAGAAAAAATTCATTTTATAACACCAGATTCAACAATTTTTATTGAATCATCAACCAATCAAAATAAATACAAGAAAAAAATATTTAAAGACATAAATTATAGTGTTGTTCCAGAAGGATCAGACAGTCTCCTTGGAAATAAAATGAACTATAAAATCAAAGTAGTTAAAGATGAATATCCAAGAATTAAGATTAAAACAATTCATGACACTATAAATCCTTTAATGCTGTTCCATTCCGGAATCATTGCGGATGATTATNGATTCAAAAAATTGAGTTTTAACTTTCAAAATAAAGATACATCAGGAACAATATTAATACCTATTCCTAAAGATGCATTTCAATACCAATTTAATTATGGATTAAACATAAAAGACCTTGGTTTCATAATTGGTGATGAATTTTCTTACTATTTTGAAGTTTTTGACAATGACGGTGTTAATGGCTCTAAATCCATAAAAAGTACTCCAAAATCATTTAAAATTCCTTCGCAAAAAGAAATCAAAACGTTATTGGCTGAAAACAAGGAATCCATCAAGGATCAATTGAAAAAAAATATGCTGAAAGCTCAAAATCTACAAAATGAATTTGAAGTGATTAAAAAAATGATGCTTGAAAAACAAAAAATGGATTGGCAGGATAAATCTCGTATAGAACAGTTTTTAAATCATCAGCGAGAATTTGAAAACGACCTGGACAAACTTCGCTTTGAAAACGAAAAAAATAATTTTCAAAAAGAGCAACTGTCTCGCCAGGAGGAAAACCTGTTACGTAAACAAGAGAAAATCAATGAGTTGTTTAATCAATTAATGGATGAAGACATGAAAAAACTTTATGATGAGCTTGAGAAGCTAATGGAAGAATTTAATGAGAAAGAAACTAAGGAAACAATTGAAGAAATCAACTTAAGTAATGAAGAACTTGAAAAAGAACTTGACAGGACATTGGAAATGTTTAAACAAATGGAATTTGATGAACAACTGGAAAACGTAATAAAAGATTTAAAAGAAATTGCTGAAAAACAAAATAAGCTGGCAAAAGAAACAAAAGAAACAAAAGAAATTTCGAATGAAGAGCTTCAAATAAAACAAGAAAAATTAAATAAAGAATTCGAAGATATCCAAAAAGACATACAAAATTTAGATAAAAAAAATAATGAGCTTGAATACAAACGAAATCTTGAAAATACAGTAGAGGAGCAAAATGAAATAAATAAAGAGCAGCAAAAAAGTTCTGAAGAATTAGGAAAAAACAACTCTAACAAAGCCGCTAAAAGTCAAAATAAAGCTGCAGAAAAAATGAAACAACTGGCTAATAAAATGGAAGAAATGCAACAAGAAATGCAACAAGAAAATCAAATGGAAGATATTAATAGTTTACGGCAAATTTTGGAAAACTTAATCTCCTTATCTGTTGAACAAGAAGATTTAATGCAAAACATAAAAAAAATAAACCGATTTGATCCGCAATTTGCGGATTTAGCAACTAA
This sequence comes from Flavobacteriales bacterium, assembly GCA_002720635.1. Classification (GTDB taxonomy): domain Bacteria; phylum Bacteroidota; class Bacteroidia; order Flavobacteriales_C. The sequence continues at coordinate 23,164 of PBJD01000029.1, forward strand.
ACAAGGTGATTTAAAGGAAAGTGCTAAACTCATTGAAGACTCTCTTCTGGAGCTTTCTAAACGTCAAATAGCTCTTGAATCAATTATAAATAAAGAAATTATTGATATTAAGTATAATATGGATAAATCCATTGATTTATTAAGAGAAAGAAAAAATCACAAATCTGCAATTAAACAACAATATGTTATGACTTCTGCTAATAATCTTGCATTATTATTAGACGAATCCTTACAACAAATGCAACAACAAATGCAGAACAGCATGAAAGGAAATGGTTCATGCTCAAAACCTGGAGGTTCAAACCCAAAATCAGGAATTCCGGATATAAAGCAGATGCAGAAGGAATTGTCTGAACAAATGCAAAAAATGATAAAAGAATTACAGGGAGGAAATATACCTGGAAATAAAGGAAAAAAGAATAATAAAGGACTGGCTAAAGATCTCGCTAAAATGTCTGCTGAGCAAAATGCGATAAAAGAAAAACTTAAAAAATTACATGAGCAACAAAAAANACAAGGAAATAATGGACTGGGCGAAATGAAGAATCTTTTAAANGACCTTGAAAATAATGAGTATGATCTTCTAAATAAAAATTTTACACGTGAAACAATTCTCAGACAAGAACAAATAATGAACAAATTATTAAAAGCTGAACATGCAATGAGAGAGCGGGAATTCGAAGAGAAAAGAAAATCAAATCAAGGTGAAAATTATTTTAATCGTAACCCTCAGGATTTTACTCCGTACAAAAGTCTCAAATTAAAGGAACACGAGGAGTTAAAGACCATTCCTTCATATTTTAATTTGTACTATAAACGTAGAATAAGCGAATATTTTAATATTTTTGAAGAATAATAAATTAAAAAAATGGAACATCAATTATCTTTTCCATCCAAAGCTGAAAATCTAAATCAAGTAGAAGTTTTAATAAATAATCTATGCGAAAAATTTGAAGTAAATGAAGAATATTATGGCAATATTTTAATTGCATTAACTGAAGCAGTTAATAATGCTATTCACCACGGAAACAAATCAAATCCAAATAAAGAGGTTAAGATAATTTTTAATGCTGACGGTTCTGTTTTANAATTCACCATTAAAGACGATGGTCCAGGTTTTGATTTTGAAAATCTACCTGACCCTACAGACCCTCAAAATATTGAAAAGCCACACGGACGAGGTGTTTTCTTAATGAGAAACCTTGCCGATGAGATTGAATTTAATGATGATGGGTCAACAGTGATAATGAGTTTTAATTTAGAAAACGAATTGTTGAAAGAAGTTCAAAAAGAAAAGGAAGAAGAAGCTTGATGGATATAGCAGGTGAATTTAATTTTCACAGTGAAAATATTTCATTTATNTTGAAAANAAAGCCGGCTGTAATTAGCTGGCTTTCTTTTTCAATAAAGAATGAAAATAAAATACCAGGTGAGATATCCTGTATTTTTTGTTCAGACCAATATTTACATAAAATTAATGTAACACACTTAAGTCATGACACTTTAACGGATATAATCACTTTTGATTATTGTGAAAATAATACAATAAACGGCGATTTATTTATCAGTATCGATAGAGTAAAAGAAAATGCAAAATCATTTAATACTTCGATAGAAAATGAACTCCACCGAGTTATGATTCATGGCATACTGCATTTNTGTGGTTTTAAAGACAAAACACCTGAAGACCAAAATGTTATGAGCGAGAAAGAAGATTTTTACCTAAATTTGCGCGACTTTTAATATTGAATTAGAATTTTATGGGGTTTTTCAAAGAATATGAAGTTATAGTGGTAGGAGCCGGTCATGCAGGCTGTGAAGCAGCTCATGCATCTGGTAAGATGGGTAGTAAAACACTTCTTATAACCTTAAATATGAATAACATTGCTCAGATGAGTTGCAATCCTGCTGTTGGAGGAATTGCGAAAGGTCAAATCGTTAGAGAGATAGATGCTCTAGGAGGAATGATGGGTATTGTTACCGATGAAACCATGATTCAATCCAAAATGCTTAATAGAAGCAAAGGGCCTGCAATGTGGAGTCCAAGGGCTCAATCAGATAGAATGATGTTTTCCAATTCCTGGCGTTTAAAATTAGAACAAAACAAAAATGTTGATTTCTGGCAAGATATGGTTACCGATGTTTTGGTAAGCAATGACAAAATAACAGGAGTTAAAACGCAATTAGGACTCNAATTTGGAGCGAACTCTGTTGTTTTAACGAATGGTACCTTTTTAAATGGAAAAATCCATATAGGAGAAAAAAACTTTGGTGGAGGACGAGCAGCAGAAAGAGCATCAATTGGATTAACTGCCTCACTAGAAAAATTTGGTTTTGAAAGTGGTAGAATGAAAACAGGAACACCTCCAAGAGTCGATGCCCGATCTCTTGACTTTTCTAAAATGGAAGAACAACCTGGTGATAAAAACCCTNCAACATTCTCATACACAGATACTAAGAGGTTAAATAAACAAAGAAGTTGCTGGTTAACTTATACGAATTCAGAAGTACACGATATATTAAAAACCGGCTTTGATAAATCACCTATGTTTTCCGGTAGAATACAAGGATTAGGTCCAAGATATTGTCCTTCCATAGAAGATAAAATTGATAGATTTTCGCAAAGAGAACGCCATCAAATATTTGTTGAGCCGGAAGGATGGAATACAGTTGAAGTTTACGTTAATGGATTTTCAACTTCATTGCCAGAGGATATACAATACTCCGCTATTCAAAAAATAGCAGGTTTTGAAAATGCAAAAATGTTCAGACCCGGTTATGCAATTGAATATGATTATTTCCCTCCTACTCAATTAAAACATAGTTTAGAAACTAAAAAAATTGAAGGTTTATTTTTTGCTGGACAAATTAACGGCACAACAGGATATGAAGAAGCTGCAGCGCAGGGTATAATAGCTGGAATTAATGCACACAACACAGTACACCAATACAACAAGGAATTTATTTTGGGAAGAGANCAAGCTTATATTGGTGTTTTAATTGATGACTTAATTACGAAAGGAACAGAAGAACCTTATAGAATGTTTACTTCTAGAGCGGAATATAGAATTTTATTAAGACAAGACAATGCCGATGACCGATTAACAGAACTTGGTTACAAAATTGGACTTGCTGATAAAACAAGACTTGATAATGTTAAAGAAAAACAAAATAAAGTAACTGCAATAATTGAAGAATTTAAGAAAATAAGTGTTCAACCCTCTTTAATTAACCCAATTTTAATACAAAAAGAAAGTTCGGAGATTAAACAAAAAATAAAAGCATATAACCTGGTATTAAGACCTCAAATCACAATAAATGATTTAAGAATAGACCCATACATAAATAACATTCTTAAACAATCATCACAAGAAACCATTGAACAAGCAGAAATTCTTATGAAATATGATGGGTACATTTCAAAAGAACAAGAAATGGCAAATAAATTAAAAAAGATTGACAATATTAAAATACAACCAGATTTTAACTATGGTTTAATTAAAACACTATCAGCTGAAGCTATTCAAAAATTATCAAAAATTAAACCGAAAAATCTTGGTCAGGCAAGTAGAGTCTCCGGTGTAAGTCCATCAGATATATCGAACCTGATGATTTATTTAGATAAAAATTAATTGTTCCACGTGGAACATAAAGAAAAGTTTCTATTAAAGAGAAAATAATATAATGGAAAATTACTTAATGATACAAGATAAATTACTGAATGAGATTAAGTTAAAATCAGACGGTAAATTAGTTGATGTATTGATGGAAACTTTACATGTAAGTTTAGATAGTGCCTATCGAAGAATACGATTAGAGAAAATATTAACACTGGATGAAATAATAAAAATAAGCAACACGTTTAATATATCAATAGATCAATTAATTAGTCATGAATCTTCTGATTCAGTATTATTTTCATTTCCATTTAAATCATCTCAATTCGATCTGGAAGAGTATTTTGAGAAAATTTTACTACACTTAAAAAAAGTAAAAGATGAAAATGGCGTAATGTATTATTCAGCAAAAGATATACCCATTTTTCATTTTTTTCAGGATAAAAAACTATTGGCTTTTAAATTTCATTATTGGCTGAACACAATGAATCATGAAGGTGATATAATGAACAAAGACTTTAATTATGATTTTTTACCAGCGTCGATTGCTGAATTAACCAGAAAAATATACTCAGTTTATATACAGATAAACACACATGAGATATGGAACTATGAAACGTTAACAAGGTCATCCAGTCAAATAACGTATTATTATGAAATGGGTATAATCAACAAAACACAAGCCAGGGAACTTCAAATAAGATTAATAGATTTTATTAATCATATTGAACACGAATGTAAAATAGGGAAAAAGTATTTTATTGATAGCGAACCAATGTCAAAAGAAGAAAACTATCAACTATACTACAATGAAATAATGGCTGCAGACAACTCCATTTATGCAGAATATGGAAATACAAAAGAATCTTTTCTACCTCATATTGTATTAAATTATATGATAACAGATAATTTACAATATTCAGAATACAATAAATCTGTTTTCGATACAGTAATTGATAAATCAACTCTAATTACAAAAGTAAATGAAAAGGATAGAAGAAGATTTTTTAATTTCAATAAAGTTTTTATCCAAAAGCAATTACGAAGAATCGAAATTATTTAGTGAAGTAATTTACTATAANATNAGCCTTTTTTGAACCAATATCTTTAGTTAACTCGTTTTTGGAAACCATTTTTATATTCTTAATACTTTTATACTTTTTTAATAAAACCTCTTTCGTCTTTGGTCCAATACCTTTAATATTATCCAACTCAGTTATAATCATACCTTTACTTCTTCTGTTACGATGATGATTTATACTGAATCGATGAGCTTCGTTCCTGCAATATTGTATTAATTTTAAGCTGGAATTATTTTTATCAATATAAAGAGGNTAGGGATCNTTTGGAAAAAATATTTCTTCAAGTTTCTTAGCAATACCTATTATTGCAATTTCTCTGTCTAAACCAATTTCTTTTAATGCTGAAACAGCAGAACTTAATTGGCCTTTACCTCCGTCAATTATAATAAGGTTTGGAAGACCGGAATTTTCCTTTAACATTCTCGAATACCTCCTTTCTATGACCTCCTCCATTGATGCATAATCATTAGGCCCTTTAACTGTTTTTATATTAAAATGCCTGTAGTCTTTTTTAGATGGTTTGCCATTTTTGAAAACAACGCAAGCGCTAACGGGAAAATCCCCTTGTATATTGCTATTGTCAAAGCATTCAATATGAATTGGTAATTCCTTTAGGTGAAGTTTCCTTTGTAACTCCAGTAAATCCGTTTTTACACCAGTATTTTGAATTGATTTTTTATTTATTTTTTCCAACCCATAAAATTTAGCATTTCTAAAGGATAAATCAATTAATTCTTTTTTTTGTCCTTTTAACGGAACAATTAATTTAACACCAGGAAGGTTATAATTTAATTTAAAAGGGATCAATATCAATTTACTATCGGAGTTAAATTCGGTCCTTAAAAGGGTAATATAGTGCATTAAAACATCTTCAATAGACTCATTAATTCTAATTTTCAACTCAGCATTATGACTTTGAATTATAGCACCATTTACTATTTTAAAATAATTCAGGAAATATTGATTACCAACCTGGTATATTCCAAAAACATCAGTATTGGTAACATTTGTTGATACAACATAAGATTTGCTTTTGTAATCCTCTAATAGATTTAAGGATTCTTTAGTCTTTTGTGCGCTCTCAAAGTCCAGTTCCAAAGCAAAAAATTTCATTCTCTCTTTTAGATACTTTTGAACTACTATGAGATTACCTTTAAGTATATTTTTTATTTGTTCAATTCTAATAAGGTAATCCTTTTCCTTTTCTTCCCCAACACAAGGTCCTTTGCAATTACCAATATGGTATTCCAGACAAACTTTATATGCAGATTTTTGAATTTTCTCCTTAGATAAATTCAAATTACAATCCCTCAATTCAAATAATTCCTTTATTAAATTAAGGAGTGTGTTAATCATCTTTACAGATGTATACGGACCAAAGTATTGCCCACCATCATTTTCTCTTTTACGTGTACTGAAAACTCTTGGAAATTCCTCATTTGATATGCATATCCATGGGTAGGTTTTATCGTCTTTTAAAAGAATGTTGTAAGGTGGTTTATATTTTTTAATCAAGCTATTTTCCAATAATAATGCATCATGCTCTGACTCGGTAATTATTATTTTAATATCTCTGATTTTATTTACAAGAATTTTAGTTTTACCGGTTTGATTTTTTGTAAAATAACCTGCTACTCTCTTTTTAATATTTATTGCTTTCCCTACATATAATATATCACTACCTTCATTAAAGAATTGATACACTCCGGAACAGGAGGGTAAATCGTTTAAAATATTCTTAATTCGTTTTTCAACAAGATTAATCATAGGACTAATAAATTTAAAAACATTCCATATAACAAGAATAATTATTAAATTGTATTTCTTCATACCAAGCATCATAAAAACCTATGCGACTATTAAAAACTAAAATAATAGCATTAGTATTACTAACAAGTTCCATTTCATTTGCACAATTACCCAGTAGAGTTTTGGTTGGTTATTGGGAAAACTGGGGTAACCTCCGATTAAAAAATGTAGATGACAGGTATAATGTTCTTTGCTTAGCTTTCCTTGAAGCTGATAAAACTTATCCAGCTACACCTCACGATAATAAAGTTTCNGACTTAGAATTTACACCCACTAATAAAACAACACTTAAATCAGACATCATTACCGTTCAATCAGAGGGGAAAAAAGTACTTATTAGTATAGGCGGCGGAAATGGTTCGTTTAAACTAAATAATAACAATGATAAAATAACATTTGTTTCAAAAGTAAAGGATTTCATAATTGAATATGGTGTTGATGGAATTGATATTGACCTGGAACAACCAACCTATATTTGTACATCAGGTAACCAATCATTAAATGATCCGGAAAATCATATCCAATATCTGATAGATGCATGCAAAGAATTATTAAGTTGGTATAAAAACACTTATGGTAAAAAAATGATTTTAACCACTGCTCCTGAGGTTAAATATACAATTGGCGGAACATCTCCCTGGAATAAATGCAACGGAGCTCTTTTACCATTTATAGAAGGACTGAAAGATGATATCGATTTGCTAATGATTCAGTTATATAACTCAGGAGATATTTATTCAAAGGACGGATCTTCAACAGGTATAACATATAAACAAAGTACAAAAGATTTTGTGATTGTAGCCATTGAATCAGCAATTGAAGGTTTTAAACTTCCAAATCAATTGAAGACAAGTGGAACGTACTCAGGTTTACCATCTAATAAAATTGTTGTGGGGTTAACAACATGCGCATCAGATGAAGCAGTAAAATCAAAATCAGAAATTATTTCAATAATGAATTACTTAATAGGATCAGGACCAAAAGCAGGATCTTATACATTAGATAATTCATATCCCAATTTAAGAGGTATGATGACATGGAGTATAAATACAGATGCCAGAATGTCCTCTGCTAATTCCTGNAATCCATCGGTTGCTTATGAATTTGCCCAAGCTTTTGAAGATGTGTTTGGAACAATTGATAATTCAATAGAAGTCTTAAACACAAAATCTTTAGAAATTTATCCCAATCCTACTACAGGAATATTGACTGTAAATACAGGAAATTTAACAGGTGAAAAAATCACATTAATAGATATAAATGGCAAGGTGGTATTTACATTTAAACCAACAGGAAAGATAACAAGAATAGATTTATCAAAGTACTCAAAAGGTATATATACTTTAAAATATGAAAATCATTTAACAAAAGTAATTGTTAAATGATTTTCATTTGTATCCGGTATTTTCATATTCAATATAATCCTCAGCCTCATGTTGAGGATTAATTTCATACCCATTTAAAACTCTTTCCAAACCATCTATATACTCGGTAATAATTAATACCTTACCACCTTCAGTGTAATGAATCCATTGACCTGATTTACGACCAGAAACATATTCACCTAAACAAAATAAATTTCCAGAGTTGTACCAAAAAATGTGTTCACCGATGGGTAAACCATTTTTGAATTGACCTTTAAAAACAAGCTGTTTTTCGTTATAATAACTTCTCCATTCACCTTCTTTTTGCCCATCAATATAATTTCCTCGTTGAGAAAAACTACCATTTATATAAAACCACTCTCCTTCTTCATAATCATCTTTAAAGTTACCTTGAATTATAATTCTTCCAGTATCATCAAAAGCTTTATAAATACCATCGTATAACCCTTCAAAATAATTTATCTCTTCATAAACCGATCCATTGGTATAATACTCCTTCCACAAACCGTTTTGTTTGCCATTTCCTGAGTACATACCACTAGACTCTAAAAGTCCGTTTTCATAAAAGTAAAACCATTCACCTACTTTTACTCCATTTTTAAATTCACCCTGTGATAATTTTATTCCAGAAGGATAATAAAAAACCCAGTAACCATGTTTCATCCCATTCTTTTTAACAATACCCTCCCCATATAAAACACCATATTTATATATATACGAAGACACAACCTCACCTTTATTATTATATTTCCTATGGACTCCATGTGGTTTACCATCCTTAGTAAAAAAACCAGATTTAATAATTACCCCTTCACTATCAAACTCTTTATTTATTTCAATTTCAGATAAATTACTAACATCCTTTTTAATTATATTTTCATGATATTCATTTATATTTAATAAATCACCTTTTTGATTATAAATCCGCTCAATACCTTCTTTATACCCCTCTGAATAATTGACTTCTTCAACAACTTTCCCATCTTCAAATTTTAACCATATACCTGTTTTTCTGTTGAGTTGATCTTTTCGGTTGATAATAAGCTCCCTGCCTTTTCCCTGATTATATCGCCACCAGACTTGTTCTAGTCCTGTAGTATCAAAACGAAATGCAGAGCCATGTTTTAAACCATTCTTAAACGAAACCTTTTCTTTGATTTTACCGGAGCTGTAAAATATTCTTAACTCTTGAATAGTGTCTGAATTGAATAATTCTTTCTTGACAACAGATGAATTTTTATTGTAAGTTATTTTCCAACCATTTTTAACACCATTTTCATATTTTAAGGATACCGACAATACACCATTTTTATTATAAAAATTCCAAATAGAGTCTAACTTATTATTAACCCTTTTTCCTTTCGATTTAATATTTCCATTTTGATAATAATTTATCCAGAAACCTTCTGGTTTTCCGTTTTTTATTAATCCTTTACTGGCAATTTCACCATTTGGGTAAGTGAATTTTTTAAATCCATCCAAAGACTGGCTGTTTAATAAGAAAGGAAAAATTATGAACAGGATTAAAATAAAACGGGAANTATATTTCGTAAAAAAAATCAATGGAATAATTTATTACAAACCTAATTTCGCACTAATATCCAACATTTTTATAATAGGCCTTTTTGCCTCTTCAATTAATCTCTCGTCTAAATTCATTTCCGGTACCTCATACTTAAGGCAATTATATAGCTTCTCAAGGGTATTTAAGCGCATATGAGGACAATCATTGCATGCACAGGTGTTAAGTGGTGGAGCAGGAATAAAAGTCTTCTCTGGAGCATCTTTTTGCATTTGATGTAAAATCCCACTTTCCGTAGCAACTATAAATGTATCACAATCACTTTCTTTTGAATATCTTAAAAGAGCTGCTGTAGAACCTATGAAGGATGCGTATTCCAGTAATTCAGCTTCACACTCAGGATGAGCAATAATTTCTGAACCATGATTCTCTGCTTTTAGGGCTACAATTTTCTCTAGTGAAAAAATTTCATGAACCATACAGCTTCCATCCCAGATTACCATTTCTCTTCCTGTCTCTTTATTTAAATAAGCTCCTAAGTTTCTATCGGGTCCAAATATAATTTTTTGATCTTCAGGCAAACTCTCTACAATCTGCACAGCATTAGTCGATGTACAAACAATATCAGTTAATGCTTTAACATCAGCCGAACAATTAACATAAGAAATAACAATATGATCAGGACGCTCGGCCTTAAATGCAGCAAATTCATCAGCAGGACAACTTTCAGCCAAAGAGCACCCGGCATTTAAATCAGGCAACAACACTTTTTTTTCAGGACTTAAAATCTTAGCGGTTTCAGCCATAAAATTTACTCCGGCAAATAAAATAATATCAGCATCAGTCTTAGCTGCTTTTTGAGCAAGAGCCAGACTATCCCCTACAAAATCTGCAATATCCTGAATATCCCCTTCCTGATAATAATGAGCAAGTATAACAGCATTTTTTTCTTTTTTCAACTTCTCAATTTCATCAAATAAATCAAGAGTAGGATCAACTTCTTTTTCCAAATACCCTTTCTCCTCCAGTTCCTTTAAATTATCTTGACTAATCATATAATATATATTCTTTATTTTTTAAATAAAATATGTTGTTATTAATATTCAGTTGATAAACCGTATTTCTTTTTTTGTTTTTTCTTGTATCAACAACATTATTCAGTTTAATAACCTGTTTCTAACATTTTACTGATACTTAATATACTGAAAATTATATATTTAACTTGTTCTTAACAAAAACATATTTATATGTATATGTTTATTTAATTTACTGTTTTAACAGTGTTCATTTCTTGAAATAAATGTTAATAGCTTTTTGTAATTCATTACAAAGTTAGTTTGCAAAATCCGAATTATCGTCTAAATGATATTTTTTGATGTTTTTTCCAATAAAAACTATAAAAATAAACTCACTTTAAAATATTGTTTTAAACAATTTTAATGTGAAAAACTAGGTGTATAAAGTCACTGATTTATAATAAATTATAGTTTAATTAACACTTTAGTTTAAACACTGTTAATAGTATGCGTTTCTTAGGTATAATTCTTATTTTATTACTATTGTCANGATGTTATAAAATTGAANACAAGGAAAGTAATACAGAATTAAAACAATTATACAATTCATTGATTGATGAGCTAAACAAAGGCGATTACAAATTAGTTAAATATTTTAGTCGAGAGGGTATAGTGGATACAATGTACTTTGATTCTGTAAATTGGCCTCAGGAACTTAAACTATTTAGCGAACTGAATATTTCAAAGAGTCGTTTAAGTGATTATCATATTTTAACATCGCAAAATGGTTGTGAGAAACAATTTTATTCAAAATCTGATAAAAACACCATTAAAAGATACGAATATTTAGATTGCAATAATAAANTATCTGTAGCNGTAAATCTTTCCAAATCGTCACAGCTTTACGCTTTTTCATATTATTTAGAGTTAAATAATAAAGGATATTTAATTGAAATTACTTCAGATGTTAAAATGGCTTATGAATCTGATTATAGAGTAGAAGGTAAATTTATTACCAGTGAAGATAAAATCAACTGATTATGGAAGATAATAATTTAGAAGAAAAACAAAATAACTCAAATAACCCCAACAAAAAAAATGAATTAAATCAACGTAATTTAGGAGCAAGTTTTAAAGATTTCATTTCCATTTTGTGGAACTTTTCTAAAGACACACTAAGTTTTGCTGATGAAGTTGATAAGTCTGCAACGGTTAAAATGATTAAAAGCGAAATCCAGTTTAAAGGGTTTAATATCTGGATTTTAATATTTTCAATAATCATTGCAAGTATTGGTTTAAACACAAATTCAACCGCTGTAATTATAGGAGCTATGCTTATATCCCCTTTAATGGGACCAATTATGGGGGTAGGATTATCACTTGGAACAAATGATTGGAGTACACTTGTAATCTCATTTCGTGCACTGTTGATCACTGTTTTTGTCAGTTTATTAACAAGTACATTATATTTTTTAATTACTCCTTTTGGTGAAGCGGGAGATGAATTATTAGGTAGAACACATCCTGAATTAAGAGATGTATTTATAGCAATTTTTGGTGGATTAGCAGGAATTATGGCAAATACCAGGAATAAGGCAACCAATGTTATACCTGGAGTTGCCATTGCTACAGCTTTAATGCCTCCTCTTTGTACAGCAGGATATGGTATTGCAACAGCAAACTGGCAGTTTTTTTCCGGAGCATTTTATTTATTTATTATCAATAGTGTTTACATAGCAATTACAGCATTTATTGTGATTAGATATTTAAAATTTCCACTTGTTCATTTAATGGATGAAATAAAAGAGCGAAGATTCAAGCGATATATATTTGTTTTTTCTATTTTACTTATAGTCCCCAGTATTTACACACTTTATAAATCGTATCAAAAAAATAATTTTGAAACAAATGCTCAAGAATTTATTAATGAATTTTTTGAACCTAGTGAGATGCATACTTCAACTATAGAATATAACGACGGTGAGCCTTATATTCAAATTAATNTGATTGGAAAATCCGAGTATCACAATGATTCTTATAAAGAATGGCTCTTAAAATTTGACGTACCAGCAAATACAAATCTGGATGTAATATCAGATACAAGAATTGATGATATATTAAATAGAATGGAAAGNGAAAAATATAAAGGTTCAAGATATTTTGAAGATAATTATAAGTTGAGTTTACAGCAAATAAAAACACTCAGGAAAGAAAACGATTCATTAAATAAAAGCTTAATTAATATTATTTCGGACACAATACCTTTTACTCAAATAGTTGCTGAGTTGAAAGCAATCACTCCATCAGTTCAAGGTTTTGAATATGGAGTTTATAAAACTACAGACTTCAAAACAACAAAAGAGATTCCAACCTTTCATTTGAAATGGAAAAGAAAAACCAGTGTTACTCGGGCTGAGGAAAAAAAGGTGAAGGCCTGGTTGAAAGAAAGATTACAACTCGATGAAGTTCGATTAATAAGTTATTGATTCTATGCAAATTGTTGATGACGCAATAATTCTTGGAAAAAATCAAGTAAAAAATAACAATCATGTAGTTAAAGTATTTACCCGGAATTACGGTCTGCAGAGTGTTTATGTATCGGCACAAAAAAAAAAGAAATCAGCTAAAAGTGCAGTTTTACAACCTCTAAGTCTTTGTCAAATAAGGTATACCAAAACCAAAAATTCTTCCTTACCTATACTACAGGAAGCTAAAATAGATGTTCCGCTTTTGAACATTCAAATGGATATATATAAAAGTGTAATAGCACTTTTTACTGCAGATTTTTTATCACAGGTTTTATCTGAAAATACAGAAGAAGGCTTTTATGATTTCATTAAAAATTCAATTCAAATTTTTAATGAAATAGAAGAAGGTAAGTCAAATTATCATCTGGTTCTTTTATTAAAAATAAGCAAATGGTTAGGTATTCAGCCCTCTTTAGGTGATGGACCGAATAATTTTTTTGACATAAAAGAGGCCACGTTTTCAGCCGTAAAACCGAATCATGTTAATTATTTATCGATTGAAGAAACTGAGCTTATTCTTGAAATTTTAAGCATTGACTGGAATGAGATTCAAAAAATAAGAATCACCAGTACAATAAGAAGGAAAGTATTGAACAGTATTATTCATTATTATATTTTTCATATTCCAGGATTTAAAAAACCAAAGGCTTTAAGTATTTTAGAGGAAGTATTTGATTGATGAAGCCTTTTTTTACTCTTATTGGATTATTACTGGTGCTTAAGCTGAATGCNCAAAAAATCAATTTTTTAAATGTTGATTCTATTCCAATAAAGAATGTGCTGGTAGCTAATTTGATTATGGACGAATCCGTTTTTTCCAATAAAAACGGAGAAGTTGATTTGACAATCTTTCAAGATGATGACGAGCTCCTCCAGATTATACATCAATCCTATAAAAGTATATTCCTCCCCAAAAAAATACTTGCAGACCAGAAAATTCTGATTCTGGAAAAAGAAACACGTAAAATTGCTCCTGTTGAGGTTTCTGTTAATTCAAAGTCGAAGGAATCAAGCTATGAGTTGATAACGCAACATAAATCGATTTCTAAAGAAAACATCCAACAAAACGGTGCTGCGACCTCTGCTGATGTTTTAGCGAATACAGGTCAGGTTCAGGTGCAAAAAAGTCAATTGGGAGGAGGAAGTCCAATTTTAAGAGGATTTGAGGCAAGTAGAGTACTGTTAGTAGTTGATGGAGTTCGAATGAACAATGCTATTTACAGAAGTGGACACATGCAAAACGCAATATCTGTAGATGCTAACTTNTTGGAAGGAGTTGATGTTATTTTTGGTCCCAATTCATTAATTTATGGAAGCGACGCATTGGGTGGAGTGATTCATTTTAAAACCAGAAGTCCGAAATTTAAAACAGACTCTAACAAAACAGAAAAAGTAGACGGTTTTATTAGACATCAATCGGCATTAAGTGCAAATGTTGCAAATATATGTTATCAAAATGGGACTAAAGATTTTGCGTATTTATTTGGAGTAACAAGAAGTGATTTTGGTAATTTAAGGATGGGAGCTAATCGGTATCATGGATTTGATGATTTCGGAAAAATTTTCAATTACACTTCAATTATAAATCAAAAAGACAGTATGCTTGTGAACGATAAAGAGGACATTGTTCCTCAATCTGGATATACGCAAACCGACTTTCTCTGGAAGGGGATGTATAAAGCAAATAAGTATACGAAATTGAGGATTAATTTTCAGTATTCAACTACCTCAGACGTTCCAAGAATTGATAAAATGAACGAATATAGAGACAGTACTTTAAGATTTAGTGAATGGTATTACGGGCCACAAAACAGAACATTAATTTCTCTTGGTTTAGAAACCAGTAAGGCTTCAAAATTATTTGATTACAATCAAACGATATTTGCACATCAATATATACAAGAAGACAGAATAAGCAGATTGTATAAATCAAATGAACAAGAACAAAATAGTGAGGATGTAATGGTTTACTCCTTTAATTCAGATTTTATAAAATATTTAGATACGAATAAAACATTTAAAATTAATTATGGTTTTGAGGGGTTGTATAATCGAGTTGAATCTGAAGGGAAAATTTTAAACATTAACACTTCTGATTTCACTTCTTTAGCCTCTCGTTATCCTGGAGGAGGTTCCGATTTGAGATCTTTTGCTGCTTATGTTTCGGCTCAAAAAAACATTAAAAATCATATTTTGAAATCAGGTTTCAGATATACGGCGATGAATATCCTTTCTAAATTCGATTCCAATGAAGTTGTAAATCTTTTAAATATTGATGAAAAAACATTAAATAATAAAGCCTTTACAGGCTCATTGGGTTATGTATTTCATAAGGGTAATTACAAATTTTACAGTTCTGTTTCAACCGCATTTAAATCGCCAAATGTTGATGATTTTGGAAAGATTTTTGAGAAAAAAGGAAATCTTACCATCCCCAACACCAATCTAAGTCCAGAAACCTCTTTGAATTATGAGCTGGGAAGNAATTATATGCACCATTATATTGATTTTGATGTTGCCTGTTTTTATACTCAAGTTTATAATTTGATGACAAAGTTGCCCACACAAATAAATGGTTCGGAAATCGTATCCAGAAATGGAGAAGATTTTAACCTGGTGAGCGTTCAAAATAGTGGAAGAGCTAATATTTACGGTTTATTTGGAGTGTTAAAATTTAAATTTACCAATCGTTTGGAATTAACGTCAACCTGCACAGCAACCAAAGCTCATTATGTAAACAACCAGAAGGCCGTTGGGCATATACCACCCCTTTATGGAATGAGTAGTTTGAGTTATAAAGTGAGAAAAATAAAATACTCTGTTTATTCGCGATTCAATGGAAAAAAGAACTGGAAGGATTTTAACATTTTGTCGGATAATCCAGATGAGGCGGTTATTGATTTTGGATCTCCAGCATGGATGACACTTAATGGGTCTGTTTTTATGTATTTGTATCCGAGTTTAAAAATTCAAATCGCGCTAGAAAATGCGTTGGATGCGCATTACAAAACATTTGCGTCGGGAATCAGTGCTCCAGGAAGAAATTTCATCGCTTCAGTATATTTTAAATTTTAAATCCAGTCAGTGAGTTATCGTTTTTTCTTTTTGATATTTTGACCTTTATCTCCACGTGTACGTGATTTTTTGTATTTGTTTTTTAATTCTCTTTTGTATTTTCCTCCAAGATTCTCCTTACTGTTTTTCTTGGATTTTTCATGAAATGCAAGTCCTGCTGATTTTTTTTGCTCACGATTTTTAGACTGTCTATATTTATTTTGTTCCCTTTCTTCGGGAATCAACTGCTGATTTATTTCTACCTCTTCAGGAAAGGTTAATTCATTAATTTTCACATTCATCAATTGTTCAATATCGAGTTTAGCATCTTGTTCTTTTTCGGTATAAAAAAGAATAGAGTTTCCTTTTTCTTCAGCCCTTCCAGACCGTCCAATTCGGTGAATATAATTCTCAGGAAAAGTAGGCGTATCAAAATTGATAACATGCGATACTTTTCTGAAATCGAGTCCCCTTGCTATAATATCGGTAGCGAGTAAGACCTGAAATTTACCATCATCGAATAGCTCAATCGTTTCCTTTCGGTTATTTTGTGATTTGTTGGAATGAATAATACCAACATTGTCAATGTTTAAAACGTCGAATAGTCGGTCTGCAATCTTTTTGCTCGAAACAAAAACGACTACTTTATTAAAAGTTTCTTCATCGACTAAAAGATGTTTCAGTAAATTCACTTTTGTAAAAAAGTTCTTTACGCGATAACAATCTTGTTTAATGTTCTTTAGCGGCTCTCCACTAAGCGCTATATTGATGCGTTTTGGAGATTTAAAAAAATCATTAATTAAGTCATTAACGTCTTCCGTCATTGTTGCCGAAAACATAATGTTTTGACGATTTTCAGGCAATAAATCAAATATGTTTTTAAGTTGATGCCTGAAGCCTAAATCAAGCATAACATCAACTTCATCAATGATTGTCTTTTTTACACTTTTCAGAGGTACAGCTAAAGAAACGGCTAAATCATACAATCTTCCGGGAGTTGACACCAATATATCCAATCCTTCACTTAATTCTTCTTTTTGAGTATTAATGTTAACGCCTCCATAAGCTCCATAAGTTCTTAAATTCATATATTTTGTCAATTTAGAAATTGAATCAACGGTTTGGATTACCAGTTCCCGCGTAGGTACAAGAATTAAAATTCTTGGAGTGGTTTGTTTTGAAAATTTTAAATCCTGTAAAACNGGAAGAAGATAAGCAAGTGTTTTTCCAGTTCCAGTTTGGGAAATTCCAACTGCATCGTAACCAGAACGAACAATGGAGAAAGATTCCAATTGAATGGGAGTAGGATATTTAAACCCTAACTCATTAACGGCTCTATTTAAAAACTTATGAAGATGGAAATCCTCAAAATTTTTCATTTGAAAAAGTTTATTACCTGGTATTTAAAGATACAATTTATAGGTTTCATATATCTCTAATCTTCTGTTATATAAACATAAATACAATGCAAGATTATGTTTATGCAATTTATTAATCGTCTTTATAACCTGGATGCATAAGTATTTTGTATAACTCAATTATTCGTCAAAAAGTTGTTCACTTGAAAAAAACAATAGTGTAACTGTATCTTTTTATTAAAGTCTGCATTATATCAATGAATATAGACATTAAAAGTACGACTTCGAAAGTTACCTTATACCAAACAGAGAAGTTACAGAAGGGCATTTNGGGTGGATGCCCTTTTTATTTTCTTACGGTTATTGTGGACTTATAATCTTTGTTATTTCCCTGTAATGATATAAAATAAGTTCCGTCGGTTAAACTGCTCAGGTCTATGTTAAATGATGNGGCATTAACGGNTTCACTTTTGACTAGATAGCCCACGGCAGAGTATATCGCTATGTTTTTAATCTCCTCTTTAAGATTAAAGTACACTCTGTCTGAAGTTGGGTTGGGGTAGGAGTTTATAGTTGAAATAACACTTATAGATGAGTTGATTTCGGTTGAATCAACAACAGAAACGCTATCTGCGATAATGTCATTCACCAGAACAATATCTCCCTCATGGCTTTCAATGTTCAGTTCGGTTACTTCAAGGGTGAATTTTTCAATTGGTTTATTGCTTAGGGGGATTTTAATGCTCGCTATTTTCCCGTAATTCGTTGTATTTTTATGATCGGTTCTTGCAATGGCAAAACTAATTCCATCAGTTAGTTGATGTTCTAAATGAATGGCGTTAGAGTCGACATTTCCAATCCATGAATCGGTATAGTCAACATATATTGAATCGCTATATAGAGATAAGGAAGTTGGTCTTACCGTCATATTAAGCCCAAATACATTTTCTGCATTTTTAATTTGCTCTCCGAGAAAGATGTCAAATTGTGCGGTATCATCTGGCGATAAATTTTGTTGAGCAGGAACAATCCTCAAAAGAGGCCCGTTTTCATCAAATGGAATGATATTGTTTTTTTGGTGTGTCAGGTTGTAATTGAGTTTAACAGGACTAATATCATCTCCATCAACAACTCCATTACCATCACAATCGGCAAACTTTATATCGACACCATCGTTTAATTCTCCCCAGTCATTTGCTTTTTGAGCAACCCAGGTATT
>PBJD01000030.1 GCA_002720635.1 Flavobacteriales bacterium
CTTTAAAAAAACTGATATAATTTATCGGTACGGGGAGATACTCAAGCGGTCAACGAGGGCAGACTGTAAATCTGCTGGCCAAGCCTTCGTAGGTTCGAATCCTGCTCTCCCCACAAACCTTAACCGGTATCAAGTGCATTCGTATGAGTTAAAGAATATAAGCGGGAGTAGCTCAGTTGGCTAGAGCGTCAGCCTTCCAAGCTGAGGGTCGTGGGTTCGAGTCCCATTTCCCGCTCTTTTTTCTTTAGCAAATCGGTTTATGCCGATGTAGCTCAGGGGTAGAGTGTTTCCTTGGTAAGGAAGAGGTCACGGGTTCAAATCCCGTCATTGGCTCGCATAAATTGTGTTATTAATAATAAATTTTAAACTAAACTAAACTAAAAATGGCTAAGGAAAGTTTTGAAAGGTCAAAGCCGCATTTAAATGTTGGTACTATAGGTCACGTAGATCATGGTAAAACAACGCTAACAGCTGCAATTACTAAAGTTTTATCTGAAGTAACTGGAGCAGAAGTAAGAGATTTCGATACAATCGATAACGCTCCTGAGGAAAAGGAGAGAGGTATTACTATAAATACCTCACATGTTGAGTACGAAACTGAAACAAGACATTACGCTCACGTTGACTGTCCAGGTCACGCCGATTATGTGAAGAACATGGTAACTGGTGCCGCTCAAATGGACGGCGCTATATTGGTTGTTGCTGCAACTGATGGACCAATGCCTCAAACTAGAGAGCACATATTACTAGGACGCCAGGTTGGTATTCCTGAAATAGTTGTTTTCTTGAACAAGGTTGATATGGTTGATGACGAGGAATTACTTGAGTTGGTTGAGATGGAGGTAAGAGAATTACTTTCTTTCTATGACTATGATGGTGATGAAGCAGCAGTTATCCAAGGTTCTGCATTAGGAGGATTAAACGGAGATGCTAAGTGGGTTGATACAATCAAAGAATTAATGGCTGCTGTTGATGAAAAGATTCCACAGCCGGAAAGAGATAATGAAAAGCCTTTCTTGATGCCAGTTGAGGATGTATTCTCAATTACTGGTAGGGGAACTGTTGCTACAGGATCTATTGAAACTGGTGTTATCACTGTTGGTGAAGAAGTTGAAATCGTAGGTATGCAAGAAGAGAAAATGACTTCTACTTGTACTGGGGTTGAGATGTTTAGAAAATTACTAGACAGAGGTGAAGCAGGAGACAATGTTGGTATCTTACTTAGAGGTGTAGAAAAAGAAGCTATTAAAAGAGGTATGGTAATCTGTAAACCAGGTTCAATCAAACCTCATAAAAAGTTTAAGGCAGAGGTATATGTACTTAAGAAAGAGGAAGGTGGACGTCACACTCCATTCCAAAACAAGTATCGTCCACAGTTCTATCTAAGAACTACAGATGTTACTGGAGAAATCTTCTTACCTGAAGGTACTGAAATGGTAATGCCTGGTGATAATGTTACTATCGACGTACATTTAATTGTACCAGTTGCTGTAAACAAAGGTTTACGTTTTGCAATCAGAGAAGGAGGTAGAACAGTGGGTGCTGGTCAAGTTACTGAGATCGTTGAGTAGAGATTAGATTCAAAAACCTTATCATAAAGGTGCCTAGATTACTGGGCACCTTTNTTTACAAATAAGTTTTTTGATNTCTACGGGAGTAGCTCAGTTGGTAGAGCACTGGTCTCCAAAACCAGCGGTCGGGAGTTCGAGCCTCTCCTCCCGTGCTNGTAAAAAAAATATATAANGTGGAAANATTAAANNTNTATTTGCGTGATGTNTNNGGNGAGTTGAANGANAAAACAACTTGGCCAACATTTAAGCAANTGCAAAAAGATNCNCTAATNGTTTTNGGAGCNTCAATNGCTTTNGCTTTNGTTATTAAAGTAATGGATNTNGTGTTCNTNAANATNATGGATATTNTTTATTAATCNTTAATCTTAATTTTATGGCNGAGGCAAAAAAAAATGAGATTACNCTNAAATGGTANGTTGTACGTGCTATNAGTGGGAAAGAGAAAAANGTNNGGGATTATATTGANCATGAGATTAAGGCNGTTNGTCTTGAAGATTATGTTAAGCAAATTTTAATTCCTACNGAAAAGGTNTATCAAATNAGNAATGGAAAAAAAATNTCAAANGAGAGAAGTTTNTTNCCNGGATATATNTTNATTGAAGCNGCNTTNGTNGGNGAAGTTCCTCATGTAATAAAAAATGTTACTGGGGTGATTGGNTTTTTAGGNGATAANCAAAANAATCCTGTTCCTNTAAGNCCNNCTGANGTAAATAGAATATTAGGTAAAGTTGACGAGTTAGCNGAAAGNGANGANGAAATGAATATTCCTTATGTNGTTGGTGAAACAGTTAANGTTATAGATGGACCATTTAATTCNTTNTCTGGAATNATCGANGATATNGATGANGTTAAAAAGAANTTGAANGTAATGGTGAANATTTTTGGTAGAAAAACTCCNCTCGAGCTGAATTTTATGCAGGTTGAAAAGGAGTAATTGTTGTTTAATTAATTTACTTAGAAATGGCTAAGGAAGTAACAGGTATTATTAAATTACAGATTAGAGGTGGAGCGGCGAATCCGTCACCTCCAGTTGGTCCNGCACTAGGTGCTAATGGTGTTAACATCNTGGAGTTTTGTAAAGCNTTNAANGCNNGAACTCAGGATAAAGCTGGGAAAGTAATTCCTACGATTATTACTGTTTATTCGGATAGATCTTTTGATTTTATTCTTAAAGAACCCCCTGTAGCAGTGCAAATTAAAGAAGCACTAAAGTTAAAGAAGGGATCTTCAGAACCGAATAGAGCTAAGGTAGGAAAGTTAACTTGGGAACAAGTTGAGGAAATTGCAAAAGGAAAGATGAGTGACTTAAATGCGTTTACTGTTCCATCAGCTATGAAAATGGTTGCAGGAACAGCTAGAAGTATGGGAGTTACGGTAGCGGGAAATTTCCCTTATTAAAGAAAAATTAATTATAAATTATGGCTAAACTTAGTAAAAACCGGAAGGCAGCTCTAGAAAAGTATGACGCAGATCAGTTGTACACTTTGGATAAAGCTGCTGCAATTGTAAGGGATATTACTACAACTAAGTTTGATGCATCGTTTGATGTTGATGTTCGCTTAGGTGTTGATCCCAGAAAAGCTAACCAAATGGTTAGAGGAATAGCTACATTACCTCACGGAACCGGGAAAGAGGTGAAAGTTCTTGTTTTATGTACCCCAGATAAAGTTCAAAGTGCATTAGATGCTGGTGCAGATTTTGCTGGACTTGACGAGTACGTAGAGAAGATTAAAGGTGGTTGGACCGATATTGATGTTATTATTACCATGCCTGCATGTATGGGTAAAGTTGGTGCTTTAGGTAGAGTTTTAGGGCCTAGAGGTTTAATGCCAAACCCAAAAGCCGGAACAGTTACTATGGATGTTGCTAAAGCAGTAACTGAGGTTAAATCTGGTAAAATTGATTTTAAAGTTGATAAGTATGGTATTATTCATGCTTCAGNTGGTAAAATCTCTTTTGAAACAGATAAGTTGGTAGATAACNTAAATGAATTGATGAGTGTAATCAATAAACTTAAGCCTTCGTCTGCGAAAGGTACTTATGTTAAAAGTTTAACAGTTTCAAGTACTCAAAGCCCAGGTGTTAAGGTTGACACAAAGTCATTCAACTAAAAATGCTGTTACACGCTTCCAAATAAATAATTTCTCTAATTTATTAGATTAAAAACATGAACAGAGAAGACAAAAATCAAGTAATTGCAAATCTTAAAGGTAAACTTGAGGAAAATCCTCACTTTTATTTGACGGATATTTCTGAGATGACTGTTGAGGATTCTAATAAGCTGAGAGGTGCTTTTCATGAACAGGGAATACGAATTGAAGTTGTAAAAAACACATTATTAAAAAAAGCTATGGAGGCATCAAGTGCCGATTATACAGAGCTTTATGATGTGTTAAAAGGAGCAACATCAATCATGTTTACTGAAGTAGGTAATGTGCCTGCTAAAGTGATCGAAAAGTTCAGAAAAAGTAATGAAAAACCTATCTTAAAAGGCGCTTACGTTGAAGAGAGTGTATATGTAGGTGATGATCAAGTTAAAGTTTTAAGTGCTATTAAAAGTAAAGAGGAACTTATTGCTGATGTCATTGCATTATTACAATCACCTGCTAAAAACGTTATTAGCGGACTTAAGGGGGGTGGATCTAAGCTTTCAGGAATCCTTAAAACGTTGTCTGAGAAGGCAAACTAAACTTAATTATTAGAATTTTTAATTTTTAAACGCTTAAAAAAATGGCTGATTTAAAAGAATTTGCAGAACAGTTAGTAAACTTAACAGTTAAAGAAGTAAANGAACTAGCTGATATTTTNAAAGAAGAGTANGGTATCGANCCTGCTGCAGCTGCTGTAGCTGTNGCTGCTGGTGNTGNTGCTGCTGANGGTGATTCAGCTGCTGCTGAACAAACTGAATTTGACGTAATCCTTAAAGCTCCAGGNGGTGCTAAATTNGGTGTNGTTAAATTGGTTAANGAAATCACAGGTCTTGGCTTGAAAGAAGCTAAAGGTGTAGTTGATGGTGCTCCNGNTCCTGTNAAGGAAGGNGTTTCTAAAGANGAAGCNGAAGANATCAAAGCNAAGCTTGAAGAAGCTGGTGCTGAGGTTGAGTTGAAGTAATTCAACANNCAAAATCTAAAGGGTTAGAANCAATTCNTTAATNGAATTGGTCTANCCCNTTTTGTGATTTAACACTATTGTTNTAAAACAAACTCTTTATTTATGTCTGAATTGACTAAATTTCCACAAAGGATTAATTTTGCNGANGCTAANGCGCGTCCAGAATATCCTGANTTTTTAGAAGTTCAATTAAANTCCTTTAAAGATTTNTTCCANTTTGAAACTACTCCNGAAAACAGNGAGTCGGAAGGATTNTTTAANGTTTTCTCAGAGAACTTCCCNATNACCGATGCAAGAAATCAATTTGTATTGGAATTTTTAGATTATTTTGTTGANCCNCCNCGNTATTCNATNGAGGAGTGTATNCANAGAGGACTTACNTACAGTGTNCCNNTAAAAGCAAAATTGAAANTNTATTGTACTGACGANGAACANGAAGATTTTGAAACTATTGTTCAAGATGTTTATTTAGGTACAATTCCTTATATGACNCCNAAAGGNACTTTTGTNATCAANGGAGCNGANAGAGTNATTGTATCNCAANTNCANAGATCNCCNGGTGTTTTCTTTGGNCAGTCNAGNCATGCNAANGGTACGAAGTTATATTCTGCCAGAATNATTCCTTTCAAAGGNTCNTGGATNGAATTTGCTACAGACATTAANAGTGTNATGTATGCATANATNGANCGAAAGAAAAAATTNCCNGTNACTACNNTGTTNNGAGCNATNGGNTATGANTCTGATAAAGATTTNTTAGANATNTTTAATCTNGCTGANGAANTNAAAATNAANAAAAAGAATCTTAANGCNTCNNTTGGAAGAAAATTNGCNGCNAGAATTTTAAGATCNTGGGTTGANGATTTTGTTGATGANGATACAGGNGANGTTGTTTCTATTGAANGAAANGAAATNATTATTGATAGAGAAACTGTNNTNGAAGAAAGTCATNTTGAATTNATTGAAGATTCAGGTGCTAAAACAATTCTTTTGCATAAAGAAGATACNTCNACTGCAGATTTNGCNATNATNTACAATACNNTNCAAAANGATACNTCNAATTCTGANAAAGANGCNGTNGAGCANATTTATCGTGTTTTNNGNAATGCAGAACCNCCNGATATGGAAACNGCAAGAGGTGTAATTGANAAANTNTTCTTNTCNGATTCAAGATANGANNTNGGAGANGTTGGTNGATANAGAATTAATAAAAAATTAGGNAATGACTTNNCNGAAGAATCNAGAGTTCTNACNAGAGANGATATNATCCAGATTATAAAATATTTAATTGAATTAATTAACGCNAAAGCGGANATNGATGANATNGATCANTTATCNAANAGAAGAGTNAGNACNGTTGGNGANCAATTNTATTCTCAGTTNGGAGTNGGTTTAGCNAGAATGGCNAGAACAATTCGTGAAAGAATGAATGTNNGNGATAATGANGTNTTTACNGCNACNGATTTGATTAATGCNAAAACATTATCNTCTGTTATNAANTCATTCTTTGGAACNAATCANNTGTCNCANTTTATGGATCAAACNAATCCATTGGCNGAAATTACCAANAAGAGANGNNTNTCNGCNTTAGGACCNGGTGGTTTATCCAGAGAGAGAGCNGGTTTTGAGGTTCGTGANGTTCATTACACNCANTATGGAAGNNTNTGTACNATTGAAACTCCNGAAGGACCNAATATTGGTTTGATATCTTCTNTNTGTGTNTANGCAAAAATNAANCGNTTAGGATTNATNGAAACTCCNTANNGAAANGTNGAAAATGGNAAGGTAAACNTAAAAGAGTTNGCTTANTATTCAGCTGANGAGGAAGAAGGNAAATTAATTGCNCANGCNAANGCATCNTTNAANGATGATGGNTCNTTNGANAANAATTCNGTNAAAGCNAGNNTNGAAGCNGATTATCCTATNGTAGANCCNAAAGANATCTCNATGATGGATGTNGCNCCGAANCAAATNGCNTCNATTGCNGCTTCATTGATTCCTTTCNTNGAACATGATGATGCAAACCGTGCANTGATGGGNTCNAANATGATGCGTCANGCAGTTCCNTTATTAAGNCCTCANGCNCCAATTGTNGGTACTGGNNTNGAAAANCAAGTNGCAAGAGANTCNAGAGTNCTNATNAATGCNGANGGNGAAGGTNTNGTTGAATATGTTGANGCTAACGANATTCATATTCGATACAACAGAACNGATGCTCAAAAATTNGTNTCCTTTGANGANGATTTNAANGTNTATCAANTGGTTAAATTNAANAANACNAACCANGGNACTTGTATNAACTTAAANCCTATTGTNGANAAAGGTGANAAAGTTNNNGAAGGNCANGTTCTTTGTGAAGGATATGCAACTGAAAANGGNGAATTNGCAATTGGNCGTAACTTGAAAGTTGCTTTNATGCCNTGGAAGGGTTACAACTTTGANGATGCTATNGTNATTTCNGANAANGTTGTNAAAGAAGANATNTATACNTCTGTTCATATTGAGGAATTTATNATGCAGGTNAGAGANACNAAACGTGGTCTNGAAGAACTNACTGCTGANATTCCTAATGTTTCTGAAGANGCTACNAAAGATNTGGATGANAANGGTATGATTNGAGTNGGAGCTGANGTNAAAGAAGGNGATATTCTNATNGGNAANATTACTCCNAAGGGTGAAACNGACCCAACTCCNGAAGANAANCTNNTANGNGCNATNTTCGGTGANAAGGCNGGNGATGTAAANGATGCNTCNNTNAANGTNTCTCCNTCNGTTCAAGGTGTTGTNATCGATAAATTATTATTCTCNNGNGCAATNAAAGANAGAAAGTCNAGAGCTGAAGAGAAAAATATGGTTGCTAAGTTAGANGANGANTANAANAANAANCTTGGNGAAGTAAAAGGGATTTTANTNGANAAGNTNTGGAANATAGTNGAAGGNAAANCTTCTGCTGGTGTATTTAACTTGTANAAAGAAGAATTNATTGGAAAAGGNTCNAAGTTTACNAANAAGTCTTTAGCGGATATCGATTANGATAANGTNAANCCNATGAANTGGTCNAANGANGANGNNGTNAANGATATGATNAANCGATTGATTCATAANTTNAACATTAANGCNTCNGATATNTTNGGTGCTCANAANCGTAAGAANTTNGCNATTACTGTNGGTGATGANTTGCCACANGGNATNGTTAANTTGGCNAANGTNTANTTAGCNAAAAANCGNAANNTNAANGTTGGTGATAAGATGGCNGGNCGNCACGGNAACAAAGGTATTGTTGCNNGAATNGTTCGTGAAGAAGANATGCCNTTCTTAGAAGATGGNACACCNGTAGANATNGTTCTTAACCCANTNGGGGTNCCTTCTCGNATGAACNTNGGNCANATTTATGAAACTGTTTTNGCTTGGGCNGGNGANAANNTNGGAATGAAGTTTGCNACNCCAATNTTNGANGGTGCNTCNNTNGCTCAAATNAANGAATANACNGATAAGGCTGGAATAGCTGAAAANGGNCAAACNTTNNTNCANGATGGAGGAACAGGAGAGCGCTTTGATCAACCTGCAACNGTTGGTATTATATACATGCTTAAGCTTGGTCACTTGGTTGATGATAAAATGCATGCTCGTTCCATTGGTCCATACTCATTAATAACGCAACAGCCACTTGGAGGTAAGGCTCAGTTTGGAGGTCAGCGTTTTGGAGAAATGGAGGTTTGGGCGCTTGAGGCATTTGGTGCGGCCAACATTCTTCGTGAGATTTTAACTGTTAAGTCTGATGATGTATACGGTAGAGCTAAAGCTTACGAAGCAATTGTTAAAGGTGAGCCAATGCCCGAACCGGGTATTCCAGAATCGTTTAATGTATTGTTACACGAGCTACAAGGATTAGGTCTTAACATTTCGTTAGGCTAATCAAGTGAACTGATTTTTTGTTAAACTTATTATCGTATTACGATGGCATATAGAAAAAATGTAAAAACTCCACCAAAATTTGATAAGATAACTATNAGCTTATCATCTCCAGAATTGATTTTAGATCGTTCAAGTGGTGAAGTTATCAAACCAGAGACAATTAACTACAGAACATATAAACCTGAGAGAGATGGTTTGTTTTGTGAGCGAATTTTCGGTCCTGTAAAAGACTGGGAGTGTCACTGTGGAAAGTATAAAAGAATCCGCTACAAAGGTATTGTTTGTGACCGATGTGGGGTAGAGGTGACTGAAAAGAAAGTACGTCGTGAAAGAATGGGGCATATCCAATTGGTTGTTCCNGTTGCGCACATTTGGTACTTTCGTTCGTTGCCAAACAAAATGGGATATCTGTTAGGATTGCCTACGAAAAAGTTAGATATGATTATCTATTACGAAAGATATGTAGTAGTTAATCCTGGTGTTGCTAAAAATAAAGACGGTGAGCCTTTAGCTTACTTAGACTTCTTGACAGAAGAAGAGTACTTGGATATTTGTGATGAGTTGCCTTCAGAAAATCAGTACCTTGACAACGATGATCCGAATAAGTTTATAGCAGCAATGGGTGCAGAAGCGCTTGAAATGTTATTAAACAGATTGGATCTTGATGCATTGTCATATGAACTGAGACATAAGGCGAATACAGAAACTTCACAGCAAAGAAAAGCTGAAGCTCTTAAGAGACTTCAGGTAGTTGAAGCTTTTAGATCTGCAAATAAACACATTGAAAACCGTCCGGAGTGGATGATTATTAAGGTGGTTCCTGTAATTCCACCTGAATTGCGTCCTTTAGTTCCATTAGATGGTGGTCGTTTTGCAACATCTGATTTGAATGATTTATACAGAAGAGTAATTATTAGAAATAATCGTTTAAAGCGATTAATTGAAATCAAAGCACCTGAAGTAATCTTACGTAATGAAAAACGTATGTTACAGGAAGCTGTTGATTCTCTTTTTGATAATTCCAGAAAAGCCAATGCCGTTAAAACAGATGCAAACAGAGCTTTAAAATCTTTGTCTGACTCTTTAAAGGGTAAATCTGGACGTTTTCGTCAAAACTTATTAGGGAAAAGAGTTGATTACTCTGCACGTTCGGTAATCATTGTTGGTCCAACTTTGAAATTGCATGAGTGTGGTTTGCCCAAAAATATGGCGGCTGAGCTTTACAAACCTTTTATCATTAGAAAGATGATTGAAAGAGGTATTGTAAAAACAGTAAAGTCTGCTAAGAAAATGGTAGACAAGAAAGATCCTGTGGTTTGGGATATTTTAGAAAATGTATTGAAAGGTCATCCTGTATTATTAAACAGAGCCCCTACACTACACCGTTTAGGTATCCAGGCTTTCCANCCAAAACTTATCGAAGGAAAGGCTATACAATTGCATCCTTTAGCTTGTTCTGCATTTAACGCGGATTTTGATGGTGACCAGATGGCTGTGCATTTACCATTAGGAAATGCTGCTATTCTTGAAGCTCAAATGTTGATGTTGGCTTCTCACAATATTCTTAATCCTGCAAATGGTCAGCCAATCGCTGTTCCATCACAGGATATGGTATTGGGGTTATATTATATTACTAAGGAGAAAAAAGGCACTAAGAAAAATCCAGTAAAAGGAGAAGGGATGACTTTTTATTCTCCAGAAGAGGTAATTATTGCCCTTAATGAGAGAGCTATTGAACTGCATGCTGTTGTTAAGGTAAAAACTACGGTTAGAGAAAATGAAGAGTTGGTTGAAAAAATAATTGAAACTACAGCTGGTAGAGTNTTGTTTAATCAAGATACTCCTAAGGCAGTTGGTTTCATTAACAAACTACTCACTAAGAAGGAGTTAAAATCTGTTATTTCTGAAGTAATTAGAATTACAGGAATGGCTGAAGCGGCTAACTTCCTAGATAAGATTAAGGAAAGAGGGTTCATTAATGCATTTAAAGGTGGATTGTCCTTTTCTTTAAATGATGTATTAATTCCAGAAGAAAAAGTTAAGTTAATTAAGGAAGCTGAGGAAAAAGTTGACGAGATTAAGAGCAACTATAATATGGGATTCATTACAAACAATGAGCGTTATAATCAGGTTATTGATGTCTGGGGTAGAACGAATGTTGAGTTAACAGAAGTGTTAATGAATCAGTTAGAGACAGATCGTCAAGGATTTAACTCTGTTTATATGATGTACCATTCTGGAGCTCGTGGTTCGAAGGAACAAATTCGTCAGTTATCAGGTATGAGAGGTTTGATGGCAAAGCCACAAAAATCAGGTGCTACAACTCAGGCAGTAATTGAAAATCCAATTATTTCGAACTTTAAAGAGGGATTATCAATTCTTGAGTATTTCATCTCTACTCATGGTGCTCGTAAGGGTCTTGCAGATACTGCACTTAAAACTGCAGATGCCGGTTATTTAACAAGAAGATTGGTAGATGTTGCTCAAGATGTTGTTGTTACCGAATTGGATTGTGGAACCTTGAGAGGTTTGGAAACAAGTGCTTTATTA
This sequence comes from Flavobacteriales bacterium, assembly GCA_002720635.1. Taxonomy (GTDB): domain Bacteria; phylum Bacteroidota; class Bacteroidia; order Flavobacteriales_C. Next base: position 11,145 of record PBJD01000030.1, read on the forward strand.
AAAGAAGATGAAGAAATCGAATCTTTAGGTGCTAGAATCGAAGGTAGAACNTCTGTTCACGATGTTTTTCATCCTCAAACAGGAGAATTGATGGTTGGAGCTGCTGAAGAAATTACAGCGGTTATTGCCAAAGAAATTAATGATTCCCCTATTGATACTGTTGAAATTAGATCGGCTCTTACTTGTGAGGCTGAGAGAGGTATTTGTGCAAAATGTTATGGTAGAAATTTAGCTACAGGTAGATTGGTTAAACCAGGTGAAGCTGTTGGAGTTATTGCTGCACAGTCAATTGGTGAGCCAGGTACGCAGTTAACGCTTAGAACATTCCACGTTGGAGGTACAGCTTCTACTTCATCAGCTGATAACAAAAATATTGTTAAGTATGACGGTATTCTTGAAATTGATGAATTGAAAACTGTTCAGGGTGAAAATGAATTGGGAGAAAAGGTTGAAATGGTAATTGGTCGTTCTGCTGAAATGAGAGTAGTTGATCCAAAAACTAAAGTTCAGTTAACTTCTAACCTAATTCCTTACGGAGCTACGTTATTTATTAAGCCTGGAAAAAAGGTTAAAAAAGATGATGTGGTATGTGAATGGGATCCATACAATGCATCAATTATTTCAGAAGAGGCTGGAAAAATTGAATTTGAGAATATTGATGAAGGTGTTACTTATAGAATTGAATCTGATGAACAAACAGGTTTTGAGGAAAAAGTAATTGTTGAAAATAGAGATAAGAAGAAAAACCCAACCATTAAAGTGGTTAAAGGAAAAACTGTTTTACGTTCTTACTCATTGCCTGTTGGGGCGCACATCAATGTTGAAAATGGTGAAACAATTAAACCTGGACAAACTTTAGCTAAGATTCCTAGATCTGCTGCAAAAGGAGGTGATATTACAGGAGGTCTTCCCAGAGTAACTGAGTTGTTTGAAGCGCGTAATCCATCCAATCCAGCTGTTGTTGCTGAAGTTGATGGTATTGTAAGTTACGGTAAAATTAAACGAGGTAACCGTGAAATCATTGTTGAAGCTAAAACAGGACAAATTAAGAAGTACTTAGTTCCTTTGTCTAAGCATATTTTAGTTCAGGAAAACGATTTTATTAAGGCAGGTATGCCATTATCTGAAGGTGCTATTACTCCAAGTGATATCTTGAGAATAATGGGGCCAACTAAAGTACAAGAGTATTTAGTAAATGAAATTCAAGATGTATATCGTCTACAAGGTGTAGGAATAAATGATAAGCATTTTGAGGTTATTGTTCGTCAGATGATGCGGAAGGTTGTTATTGATGATGCTGGAGATACTAAATTCCTGGAAAAGGAAATCGCAAATAAGAGTGATTTCAATAAAGAGAATGATAATATCTTTGGTAAAATGGTGGTTGTTGAAGTTGGAGATTCTNCGGAATTGAAAGCGGGTCAAATCATTACTGCCAGAAGATTAAGAGAAGAGAATTCATACTTGAAGAGAGAGGATAAAGCATTGGTTGAAGCAAGAGAAGCAATTCCTGCAACATCTACTGCTATTCTTCAGGGTATTACTAGAGCTTCACTTCAAACGAATTCATTCATCTCTGCTGCTTCTTTCCAGGAAACAACGAAGGTGCTTAATGAAGCAGCTGTAAATGGAAAAGTAGATTATTTAGAAGGTCTTAAAGAAAATGTGATTGTTGGGCATAAGATTCCTGCAGGTACAGGTCTTAAGCACTACAAAAATATTGTTGTAGGTTCTAAAGAGGAATATGAAGCTGTTTTGGAAACTCGAAAAATTAGTGAAGAAGTATAATGACAGATTTCAAAGAAAACAATCATTCTGAAAATCAACTTAGTATTGAGTTGAATGAAGAAGTAGCCGAGGGTGTTTATACAAATCTGGCTATTATATCACATTCAAACTCTGAGTTTATTATGGATTTTGTTAACATTATGCCTGGAGTTCCAAAAGCTAAAGTTAAAAGTAGAGTTGTCATGACTCCGCAAAATACAAAAAGGTTGATTCATGCTTTGAATGAAAATATTAAGAAATTCGAGCAAATACATGGTCCGGTTAAAATGGATAGCAGTCCCAATACTCAGGGATTCCCGATTAATTTCGGAGGACCTAAAGCAGAAGCTTAAGTTAAAAACCCCGCATTGCGGGGTTTTTTGTTAATTAAACAGACAAGTTAGTATTTGATTTAAATGGAAATTATTGCAAAAACATTCGCAGGATTAGAGGATTTATTGGCTCAGGAAATAGAGGATGCAGGTGGAAAAGATATTCGTCTTATTAAACGAGGAGTAAAATTCGAGGGAGATGACGAACTGTTGTACAGATGCATTTTATCATTGAGGACTGTTTTAAGATTGCTTGTACCTATTTTTAAATTTAAAGCCCACACCGAAAAAGATTTATATTACAAGGTTAAAAAATTATCGTGGGAAGACTTTTTGGATTTGAGTCAAACTTTTGCTATTGATTGTGTTGCCAATTCAAAAGTATTTAGTCACAGTAAATTTGTTGCACTAAGGGTTAAAGATGCAATTTGTGATCGATATAGGGCCAACTATGGTGACAAAAGGCCTGATGTAAATGTCCAAAACCCTGATGTTCCTATTAACGTTCATGTAAACAATTTAGACGTTACTATTTTGTTGGATGTAAGTGGTTTTTCTTTGCACCAAAGAGGCTATCGTACAAAAGAACATATAGCACCTTTAAATGAAGCTTTAGCAGCAGGATTGTTGTTGCTTTCGGATTGGGATCGAAAAACAAATTTATACGATCCTATGTGTGGCTCAGGTACAATTCTTGTAGAAGCGGCTATGATGACTCAAAATATTGCTCCAAGATTGTTTTCAACTAAAAAATTTGCGATTGAAAAATGGGAAAACTTTGATGCAATGCTTTGGAAACGCGTAAAAAAAGCTTTGAAGCATCAAATTGAACCTTCATCTACTCAAATATATGGTAGTGATATATCTCCTAAATTTGTTCAAATGGCTAAATTTTCAGCTAAGTCGGCTGCTGTTGATGATATTATAACTGTTGACCAAGCGGATTTTTTTACAAAGAAAAATTCCCTTAACGAAGGTTTTATAGTGAGTAATCCTCCTTATGGTGAGCGATTAAAAGAGGAAGATATTGTTACATTTTACAAAGAGATAGGCAATACTTTCAAAAGAGAATATTCTGGTTTTAAAGCCTGGATAATTAGTAGTAATTTTCAAGCACTAAAGTTTATTGGACTTAAGCCATCAAAAAAAATACCCCTAAAAAATGGGGCTTTAGATTGTAAGTTTCAGAAATATGAGATGTATTCTGGTAGCAAAAAAGCAGTTAAAAATTAAATTTCTTTAATTATATTAACCAATTTTTGGTGTGATATTGGTTTGTTTATAAATTCAAACACATCATTGTATTCAAGTGCTTTATTTTTATCAACCTCTCTTATTGAACTTGTATACATCGCTATTTTAGTTCTTCCTTCGAATCCTTGAGATGTGTAATTTTCAAGAAAATCCATTCCATCCATAACAGGCATATTAATATCTAGTAGAATTAAATCAGGAAAGGAAGCATTTTCTTTTAGTTTTTTTATGGCTTCAAGACCATTCATAACAACGTCAATTTTCCCCTTTACACCGGCCTTTTTTAAGGCGTTAACAGTAAGAAAATTACATATTTTATCATCATCTACGACAAGAATGGATTTATTCATTGTTAAATAGTATTTAAAAGTTTTTCTACTTCTTCTGTTGCTTCACTGAGCTCTAAGCACGATTCTTTAAGCATTGCAAGAGCATTAAGGTCCATTTGAGATTTTTCTTCAGAATCCTCAATGATATAATTAATCAAACCAAGTATTTTCAAAAGAGGTGCTCTTAAAACATGAGAGTTATTAAATGAGAGTTTATTAATTGAGTTTTGTAGGTTTTCAACTTCTTCTTTTAAATTGTTTATTTCCTTAACAAAAAGTTCTTTTGCTTGATTTGATTTTGATATGCGAAGCTTTATAACTTCTAATAATTCCTGCGTATTAAAAGGTTTGTTTAAAAAATCATCTGCACCTGAATTCATACCTTCTCTAAAGTCACGAGTTTCTGTTTTTGCAGTTAAAAACACAAATGGAGTATTGGATATATCATTAATCGCTCGTATGTTTTTTAACGTCTCAAAACCATCCATCTCTGGCATCATTACATCGCACACGATTAAATCGGGTTTGAATTGCAACGCTTTTGCAATACCAATTAAACCATTTTCTGCGGTTGCAATTTGGTAATCATTTAATTCAAGAATTTCTTTAATGGTTTCTCGAATATTTTTTTCGTCTTCAATTATTAAAACTTTGCTCATTTGATCTAATTGGTAATGAAATTGTGAAGATTGTTTTTTCGTTTAAGTTTGATGTTACGCTTAATGATCCTTTTTGCAGCTCAATGTAACGTTTGCAGATAACTAAGCCAAGTCCTGTCCCCTCTATATCCTGAGCACTGTTACTTCTGAAAAATGGTTGAAACAAGTTACTTATTTCATCTTTTGGAATACCTCTGCCAAAATCAACAACAGAAATTTCTAAATTTTCTTTAAATGAAATTTTAACTTCTGGTGATGGTTTGTTTCGGGAATATTTAAATGCATTATCTATTAAATTACTTAAAGCGTGCGCAAGAAGTTTTTTATCATAAGCTATGTTTTTTTGAGAGCCTTCTACTGAAATAGCTGCTTTTCGATTATCCGGTTGGATTGAATTTAGTCGATCTACTACTTCGGTGGTGTCTTGTAAAATATTTCCCGGTTGAATATCTGCCAGTAATACATTTGCATTAAGCTTTCCGAGTAGTAATACATCATTCATGAGGTCTCCTAAACGAGCTACTTCCGTTTGAATTCTTCTTGAGATTTTATCAAATTTTCCTTTAAGTTCTGAATCAATTTTGGAAGCGAGCATTTGGAATAGTTCAATGTTTGACTGAATTACAGTTAATGGAGTTCTAAATTGATGAGACGCCATAGAAACGAATTGGGATTTGAGTTTACCGAGTTCTTTTTCTTTTTCCAATGCTTTTTTTAGTTCTTTTTTTGTTTGATCCCTTTCTACAAAAAATGAAATTTCTCGAGAGATATCATTTAGTATACCTTCTTCATTAAATACTGAATTGTTGGGAGGTAAAAGGCTCATGTAAACGTAATGTAAAACATTCTCAACGATTACAGGAATTACGGCAATATCAAAGAAAGTGGGTGTAGCATGATTTGTTTTATAATTCAATTTTACATTTTTATTTATGGATGGTTTTGAACTATTTATAATTTTATTCAAAATATCTTTTAGTTTGTTTTTAGGGGTTATAAAAAAATCCTCTAGTTTGTTTTTTTCTTCAATTGTTTTTGAAATTATATTTTCAATAGTAAACATCTGTGAATTGTTACTTGAATTAATTTTAAACAAAAACCCTGAAATTCCTTGTCCCTGTGACACTATTATTTCTTGCGATAGGTTTAATGCTTCTTCAACCTGTAAGGGAGAATTAGCAATACTTGCAATGGTTTGTAATAATTTCGCTTTACGTTCATTTTCTGAAATAATTTTATTCGCTTCAGATATTTCCTTATCTCTTTTAATTAGTTTTTGTTCTGTATGGTTTCTTTCGAAAACATTCATAAAAATTTCACCAACGAATTTCAGTAAATTAATATCCTCTTGACTCCATTCTTTGATTACTGATTTGTATGAAATTCCTAATCCACCTTTTAATTTCTTATTGAAAAATAATGGAACTATAAGCATTGAAGATACATTGTTTGATTCNAGGAGTCTTTTTTCATAAGCATTTTCACTTGATATTTCTTCAGTATTTTTAAGAATGAAGGGTTTAATTTTTGATAATTTTTCAATGATAAGAGGCATGTATTTTGTTTTCTTTTCATGAAAAATTGCAACAATATTTGAATTGTTTAAGAGATTACTATTTTCATGTTCAATATGAAATGTATCATCTTCTATTTTCAGCACAAAAGCATTTTCTGAGCCATTAAATTGAATAATATCATGTAATGCAATGCTTATTTGGTTATCCAGTTCATGAATTTGAATACCAATTAATTCTGATGAAATTTTTGAAATAAGATGTTCAAACTTGTTTCTCTGAATAAGTTGAATATTGAGTAGTTTAAGTGCGTTTGTTCTTCTCTCTACTCGTTCTTCAAGTGCTTCATTTAATTCCTTTATTTGTTGTTCAGCTTTATATTTTTCTGTTAAATCTATATTTGTACCGGTAATTCTATCAAATTCCTCTTGCCTGTTTTTAACTCCTCTTCCTCGCGAAAGAATATGAATGTAATTTCCTTTTTTATGCTTAAGTCTGTATTCTATTTCATAATTTTTCGTCGTTCCTTTAATGTAATGATTTAAATGTGTGAGCGATTTTTTAAAATCTTCTGGGTGAATTAAACTTTCAAGAGTATTTATATTATTGTCCAATTCATCTATCCCATAACCTAACATTTCCTTCCATGTAGGTGAGAAGTATATTTCATTAGTTTTTAAATTCCAGTCCCATACACCTACATTTGTTCCTGTTAACGCAAGATTTAACCTTTCTTCACTTTGTTTCAACGCTGAGCTTATAACAACATTTTCTTTTTCAGTTTTTAAACTTGAAAATGCGTTGTCAATTATAAATTTTAAATTTGATGGTTCCCACGGTTTTTTTACATATTGCCATAGCCCAACTTCGTTAATAGCCTTTTCTAATGCTTCAATATCGGTATATCCAGTTAATAAAATATATTTTGATTGTGGTAGAATTTTTTTTGCTTCAATCATGAACTCAGTCCCACTCATTCCCGGCATTCTCTGATCCGATATGATTATGTCGTATTGATTATCGTTTTTGAGCAGTTTTAGACCATCTTCTCCTGATTGAGAAGTAGTTACATCGCAATTTTCTTTGAAGCTGATTTTAAAAAGTCTTAAATTGATTGATTCATCATCAACGTATAATATTTTAGGTTTTATATCTAAAACTCTATTAAGCATTTTCAATGTTAGTGTGTGTTTTTGGTATTTCAAGTGTAAAACAGGCTCCTTTATTTATATTATTTTCAACTGTTATACTACCGTTATGTTTTTTAATAATATTGTATGAAATTGAAAGCCCAANTCCAGTTCCCTCCCCAATAGTTTTTGTAGTAAAAAAAGGGTCAAATATTTTTCCGAAATTTTTTTCTTCAATGCCACAACCATTATCTTTTATTTTAATAACACATATATTTTCTATAATTTCTGCTTTCACATTTATTTCTCCGTTTTTATTGGGACAAGCATCAATTGAATTCGAAATTAGATTAACTAAGACTTGATTAATTGATGCGGGAAAACATTCTATATTTAGTGGTGATGAATTAATATTGGTCGAAATTGTAATTTTTTTATTTTTTGCATGACTTCCAAGTATTTTTAGTGTAGATTCAATTGCTTCATTTATATCAATAGTTTTAACATCATCTTCATTAAGCCTTGAAAAGTTTTGTAAACTGTTAACTATGTCCGTAACTCTTTTTGCACCAAATTCAATATCAGATATTGTTTGATCTACAGATTTTTGAGTATCTGAATATTCTGATAATAAAGTAGCTGTTTTTGTGTCTGTTATTGTATTGTTTCTTTTATTGTTTTTCTGAATTAGCCCATTAATTATATCTCTGTAGGTTGTTATTTCACTCTTTAAAATGTTTACACCAGCATATACAAAAGTCATGGGATTGTTTATTTCATGAGCCATTCCTGCTGTAACCATACCTAAGGATGCCATTTTTTCATTTTGGACTAGTTTTGCTTGAGTTTGTTGCAGAGTTTCAAGCGTGTTTTTAAGTTTTTCGTTTCGAATGGCAAGTTCTTTATTTGATTTTTGTTTTCCTAAAAAGTTGATTACCGCAAATAGTAAAATTCCCAGAAGAGCTAATGAAAAAATATAAGCATAATTCAAATATTGTTCTTTCAAGCTTAAAAGATTTTCTTGTTTTTCTAAAATACTACCTTGAGATTTTATTTTATTGTTTCGTGAATGTATTTCTTTTTGCTGTCTTTGAAAAACGGAAGATTGATTGCTAATCAATTGTTCTTGTAGTTTAATCTTAGATTCTTTTTTTTCTAGTTTTTGAGAGGTTGAATGAATTTTTATTTCAATTTTTTTCAGGCGTTTTTTTTGCTTGATCAACTCAGTATTGATTTTTTTAATTTCTTTTGATTTATTTTTAATTTCCTGGTTTTTAAAAATTAATGAATTTTTAATACGATCCATTCTCTCCTCAATTTTTTTAAGTAGCTTCTCTTGTTCTGAATTTTGAGTTTTTAATTTAAGTGAACGATTTCGTTCAAATACAATTGATGAATCTTTTTCTTCAAATAAGGATAATATATCATTTTCACTCCCTCCTAAAACCAACATTAAATTTGATGGTTCAAATTGATGTCTCTTTAAGAGTGTTGTGTTGATTTTGAACTTTATTTTTTGATCGTGACTGAAGTAAAAGTTAATCATTGAAGATTCAACATTAGGAGCAAGGTTTGTAATCAATAGAGTCCTTCTTCCTTCTAATTCTTTCTTAAAATCGGACAGGTTTTTATTTTTTTCTTCTCCAATATAAAGTACATCAAAAGCATCCATTGCTTTTGGTGATTGTAATAAAGTAATGTTTATATCTCTTCCTCCGATATTTTTTGGTTGCGCATATTTTTTTAGAGTTGCGTAGAAATCATGACTATTACTCAAAACACCAATTTCTATAGGTTCCTGGGAAATTTCCCAGGTAAAGTTGTTAGCGATTTTAACTAGATAAGCTGACTTTAAGGCATTTGCACTTATCTGACCTTGTAAACAAACAGTGCAAACCAAAAGAAGTAAGAGTAGAAGTTTAAAAAGTACCCGTGTCATCTAAAGAGCTTCTTACGATATTTTAGGTAAAAGGTTTTTATTTCAGCAGTTCTTTTATCCTTTTAAATGCCTGTTGATTATCGGCTCTGTGTATGGAATTATAAGTTACCTTTTTTTCGGATTCTGTAAGGTGCCAACTAAGACTCAATTGTTTTTCTTTTGAATTGTTCAATACTAAATTCACTACCTCCATATTGTTTCCATACCATTCGTTCATATATTGCAGTAATTGATCGTGGTCGTAATCTTGAGTCAGAAATATATTTTTGTAAACAGTTCTAACAGGAACAGAGATTGTTTCTATAAAAGTTTGTTTTTCCTGTTTGTCGGTTTTAGGTGTTTTTTGAGAATCTCTAATCTGAATAAACACAACCCCAGATGTATTCTCGGATATCCACTTTCTAAAAGTATATAAAAACTTTATAGAGTTTTTTACTCCAAAATTATCTCTCAACCCTGCATCCATTACCTGAAATTCAGGATTGCTTGGTAGGTGTACGATTGGCATAACATAAGGGAAAGTGCTACTCATTCTTAAAGCAGACGTAAATTGTAAATCATTTGCACCTTGTTTCTCAAAAAATCTTCTAAATTCTAGTGATTCGATTAGATAATTATTTACAATGTTTTTTTGATCTCGATTATAGGATAGATAGGAGGCGGGTTGGGGCGAAATAATAAGTCTTTTACCGTTGTTTACAATCGTAGGATTAACTATAAGCATTGGGATTTCCGAATTATATTCTGGTGTATAGTATTCGCTGAGTCTTCGATTTAAGTATCCTCTTGTATTTACATTCAGTTGCTTTTCAAAGGCATATCCGCGGTCTTTTCGGTAAGTAAATCCATTGTCTTCAAAAGTTTGTAGTCTTAAGAGCATATCGTTTACTGAAACATAAAAAGCGACTTTGTTCAAAATATCCTTAGCCATATCGTTTCGATAGTTTGACTCATGAAAATTCGAAATTTCATTTCTTTTTTCTCTCAGCATAAGTTCTCTTAAATAGGCTAATCCGATTAAACCTCCGGACGATCCAGAAATAAGTTGAGTTTGACGAAGTAATTTACCGTTTAAAATACTATCGCAGTATTGAATGGCACAAAAGGACCATAGTGCACTTCTCATACCTCCACCAGTTGTATTGATAAATACCATTTTAGGTTTTTTATCCTTGATGGTATTTTTAATTTTCCACTTTTCCAAAATATTTATCGTATGCAAAGAGTCTTTTTGATAGTTTTCTTTGTTCAACTTATTTTGAATAGTTTCAGGAGTGATTTGAGCTGGTAAATTATCATAATTTAATCCATATGCTTTGTTTGGAGGAGTCAGAAAGTCATATTGACTCAGAAAGTTGAAGCTTAAAAGAAGTATCAGGATAATAGCTGGGGCCCAACCTCTGAACCACGAGTGTATTGCGCTTGTAACCATTACAAACATTGTGAAAATTAAAGAAATACTTGCTCCCGCAGGAATATTAAAAAGTTCTATGTTACTTCCAAAACTCAACCCAATAAGTGAAATGAATACAATTATTTCAAACAATGCTGCATTCAAATGATTTTGTTCCAAGACTTGTTTTAACATCGATTTGTCGTAATGATCTATTGATCTGGCAATTCCGATATTAAAGGGATATGACAAATAGGTTTCTACTTTCCACTCTCTGTCGGCGTTAAAAAACTTTTCCCAACCAACTTTTTTGTGCAGTACAGCTTTAATTGGATTGGACTTCACTTTTTGCCTGGAGGCTGTTTTGTATTTTCCTCCTGATAATTTTTCTACGTCCTTATTTGTCCGATTGAAATAAACAAAATTGATTCCAATCATTATGCAAATTCCAGTTAAAAAACCCAGAAGAAAAATAATAGTCTCTGAAAATGAATGTCCTTCTTCAAAAATTAAGAATCTAAATGCGCTGATTAAATAGGCTAATATTAATGTTCCACTCCAAAAGATATTGTTTAGTGAGTATTTTATAAATGGTCGAGAAAGCGTAGCAATGAATGGAAAACGATGTCCGTTTGTTATATAACTGGAAATGTTAAAAGCCATTATAAATCCTCCTATGGAAAACCCGATTATGGTATAGGATATAAAGCTTACCTCACCAAGGTACTCGGGTGTCAGGTATAAAAACGGAACTCCATATTTTTCTGAAACCATACGTGTACAGATGGCAAGAATGATAAACCATATTCCTATAAGAATAGGGTTGTTTTTTATGTGAACAAAAATTAATTGGACAGGAAAGAAGTAGAATATCTTTCTAAACAATTGTGTGTTTGATATTTTATCAGTAAATCCCATATATAGTGGGTTATTCTACTGAAAATTTTGTTAAAAGGTTTATTCCTTTAAGAACTTTTTGTCAATTCTTTTAATTATTATCCCCTTAAAGAATTCAGAGTAAAATGCGACAAATTTTTTATCGCTTGAAATTGCAGGGGGTCCATTGTTATCTCCATAGCAAAATGGGTGTTCAATTGCGTTATTCAAATCCAGTACCTGGGCATTGCCATTTTGATTAAGTCCAACAAAATTTAATTTGGCCAGACGCCAAACAGTATGTCCTTTTATGGGTAGATTAAACCACTCTAGTGAATTNTTTTTTATTGAAAATTGAGAAACTCCACCCTTTGAAGTTAGCAAAAGTGTGTTGTTTTGTTTTGAAATTCCAATTATTGGAAATTTTGTTTCAGCAACAACTTTTTTTTGTTTGTCTTTTACTGTTATTTCTAATAATTGATTTGGATTGTTATGATATACAACGTAAAATGTTGAATCATTTTTCCAGTGAGCTGCTTCTACGTTTTTAATTTTTGTGCCAATTAATTCTTTCGTCTTTTTGGAAGTAATGAAAATTTCGTTTTCATTTTCAGTTTTTCCAATTGAAAGGATCTTATTTCCTTTTTTGTTCCACTTTGGCGAATAAAAAGAAGTATCGTTAGATGAAAAAAGTAAATTGTATACATTTTCCTTGCTGATAAGCTCATTGAGATAATTTGCAGAATAAAAGCCATTTCCAGCCGATTTTACAAGAGTTTTAGGAAGGTTTAGGTAGAAAACTTCGCGTTTGCCATTGTTTGAGGATACAAATGCTAGATTATTACTGGAATTATCCCAATCCAGCTCACCTTGATTGTTATCGTATGTAATTGCCAGATAGTCTCCATATTGAATGTTGCGATAAGTATAGCTGCTTTGTTGAGTAAAAGAAAAAACAAAGAGTGTTGATATGATGANAAGGTNTTTATACATTGAGTGTTTTTATCAGTTCTTTACGTCTAATTTTTCCACTTTGGGTAATTGGAAAATANTTTACTACAAAGGCACTATGAATTCTTTCGTACTTAGACAGAAGATCATTAATTTTACTCAGCTCTATTTTTAAAGGTTCGTTGGATACTATGGCAATTTTCTCCCCAAGTTTTTTATCGGGCACTCCAACAAGTACGAACTGCACGGAAATTAGTTTTGATATTTTACGTTCTATTTCCTCTGGGATTAGTTTAATTCCTCCGGAGTTAATAATGTGATCCGAACGTCCAAGCCACTTAAATTCTGAATTGGATTTTTTTTCAATTAAGTCTCTTGTTTTCAGCTCACAATTTGTTATGCTGTTTTTTTTGATTANNAGTTCACCTTTTTTATTAATGTCTATTTCAAATCCGTTAATTGTTTTAAACCATTCATTATATACCGGAGAAATTTGTTTTACAGCAAAATGAGTAAGTGTTTCTGTCATTGCAAAAGATTCGAATACCGGAGTTTTGTGTTTTTTGAGTTGATGAAGTATCTCATCATTTAGTTTACCACCACCAATAAGTAATTTTTTTATTTGAGTTACTTTTCCAGTTTTGATAATGTTNTGAACCTGCATCGGCACAAGAGGTACAAAATCAAATTCTGAGGAAAGGTAATTCGAAGGGTCACTACACGGCTTGCCTAAAAAAAGATTTAATTTTCCTTCAACTGCTCGAACGATCATCATTTTTCCCGCTATATAGTCACAACTCAAGGAAAGCAAAGTTGAATTACCTTCTCTTAGGTTAAAATAATTTAATGTAGCACTGGCACTTTTTTGCATTTGAAGTTTGGATACCGAAATCATTTTCCGTCTACCTGTTGTTCCGCTTGTACTTACTTCAATTTCTTTACCCTGGATATACGTTTGAAGAAAGTTGTAATAGGTTTTAATCCATTTTTCATCAAAAGGTTTGAGAATAGATAATGCTTCTTGAACTGTAATTTTAGAAAAATTCAGATTAATCATGATACAAACTAAAATACGATTACTAACAAGAAAAGAAAAGTTAAACAACCTAAAACCAATGAATAAATTGACTTTATTGAACTATTTTTGAGACGTGATCAATTGGGCTAAAACGATATTATTTGTGTTTACAATTCTGACAGGAATTTTTCTTTGGCAATTGCAGCATCTTTCTTTTGATTATGATTATGAAAAGTATTTTCCAAAGTCGGATAATTCCAAGATCCATTATGAAAAATTTAAAAAGCAATACGGTGCTGATAGTGATTTTCTTCTTATAGGTATCGAAAATAAGAAGGGGATTTTTGAAAAAGATTTCCTCAACGCGGTTAAAAAAATGGGGGATGAATTTAAGGAAGATAGTCTGGTTAAATTTGTTGCCTCTCCAGTGCACAATTGTGGATATTATAAAAAGTCTGGGTTGGGTGGCCTTTTGTTTAAACCTTATTTGGATTTATCAAAGGTGACCATTACAAAGCGTGATAGCCTATTGATATACAATAATGAACAATTGGTTGGAAGTTTGTTGTCCAAAGACGGGAAGTCTCTGTGTGTTTTTTTACAAACCAAGGAAAATCTTAACAAACAGGAGGCTAATCATATATTAAATTTAATTCAGCAAAAGAAAGGTGAATACAATTTTGATGATTATAAAGTAGCGGGAAGGGTTTTGGCGCAAACCTATTTTGTTAAGAAAATGATCACGGAACTGGGTGTTTTTATTTCCAGTTCTATAGTGTTGCTGATAGTATTCTTATACATCTCTTTTAGAAGTTGGTGGGGTGTAGTGATTCCTTTAATTATCGTAATTGTTTCCATAATATGGACACTTGCAATAATGCTATTTACAGGGAAATCATTTGATTTATTAATGGTGATGTTACCCACAATTATTTTTGTTGTCGGTATGTCTGATTTAGTTCATTTACTCACCAAGTATATAGATGAATTAAGGATTGGGAAAAGGAAAAAAGAAGCTTTGCAAATTGCTTTCAAAGAGGTTCGCTGGGCAACTTTTTTAACTTCATTAACTACGTCGATTGGTTTTTTTTCGCTGATTTCAGCAAATATTATACCTATTAAAGAATTTGGTGTTTATGCAGGCATTAGTGTTTTTGTAGCTTATTTTTTGGCATTTACATTATTGCCCAGTGTTTTAATTTTGGTTAAGCCACCGAGGAAATTGATAAAAGCTAGCAATAGTAATTTTTGGGATAAATACTTAAGAGGTTGGTTTTTAAAAGTATTAGGAAACAAGAAAAAAGTTGTTTTAATTACTTTATTGTTAGCAACCGTAGGTGTTTTTACAGCGAATTCATTAAAAATAAATAATTTCATTTTAGAGGATTTGTCCAATAATGACCCGATCAAAAAAGATGTTATTTATTTTGAAGAAAATTATTCAGGTTTAAGACCTTTTGAGGCTGAAATAACTACTCAGGATTCAGGCGGTGTTTTGGGATTTGAGTTTTTGAGTGAACTTCAAAAATTGGAAACTTATTTGAGAGACAATTACACTCAAGAAGGGGTAGGTTTTTTAACTTCTCCATTAACCTTAGTCAAGGAAGCAAATTTTATTAAAAAAGGCTCAAAATCAAAGTATCGCGTTTTACCACAAACTGAACGAAGGCTAAATTCTCTGGTGAGACAAATGAAAAGAGGCGCTGACAAGTTTAAACAATTAGATCTTAATGCGAACCTTAATTTAATTTCTTCAGATTCCATGAGTTGCAGGTTAACGGGTAAATTAAGAGATGTCGGAGGTTTGAAAATCCAGGAGGAAAATAAAAAATTACAAGAATTTTTAAAAGAGAGCATTAATCCCCGTATTCTTCAACTTAGGTTAACAGGAACTGCAGTACTAATAGATAACAATAATTCAACACTTGCAACAAACTTGATTTTGGGTTTGATTTTTGCCTTTGCTGTAATTGCAATTGTGGTGGGCATTATGTTTAGGTCTTTAAGAATTGCTGTTTTTTCTTTATTACCAAATGTGTTACCACTATTACTTCTTACAACGGTGATGTGGATCTCGGGTATTGATTTAAAAATTAGCACAAGTTTAATTTTTACTCTTGCCTTTGGGATAGCAGTAGATGATACGATTCATTTGTTATCAAAATATAAATTGGAGAGAAGAAAAGGACGAACTCATTTATATGCACTAAAACGCAGTTATTTATCTTCTGGAAAAGCCATTATTGTTACTTCTTTAATACTAGTAGGTGGTTTTCTTACATTGCTTTTTAGTTCATTTACGAGTACTTTTTATATGGGGCTTCTGGTAAGTGTGACGTTACTTATTGCACTTGCTCTTGACTTAATGATTATGCCTTTAATCATACTGTATGGCTTAGATGATGCTACCAGGAAGAAATGACCTTTTAAGGAGTTTGATTTTCTCAGCATTTTTAAATTTCAGAAACAAATTTCTTTCAATGAATATTCATGAATCATAAATGTTATATTCGTTGTATCAATGAAGAGAATATTGTTGTTGGGCTGTTTTTTTGTTTCACCTCAATTGTTTGCGGGAACAGGTACAGGTGATTTAACGGGGTATGGAATCATCCCAGCGCTGTTGGCTATTTTTTTAGCAATATGCACCAAACAAGTGGTTATTTCATTAATAACTGGACTTGTAAGCGGTTCAATAATACATTCATTACTCTATGATTCAGAAACGTATTTTTTTGGAATCGATAAAGTTTTTGACTATTACTTATTGAATTCAATTGCGGATGGAGGACATGCCTCTATAGTGCTGTTTTCATTGTTGATTGGGGCTTCAATACACATTATGACAAAAATAGGAGCTTTCAATGGGTTAATTAATTGGTTGAGTAAATATGCCAAGTCCAAGCGATCAGCTCTTTTGATAACTTATTTTATGGGCTTCTTTGTTTTTTTTGATGATTATGCAAATACATTGGTAGTAGGTAATACAATGCAAAGAATTACGGATCGATTTAAGATATCGCGCGAGAAGCTTGCTTTTATCGTGGACGCTACTGCTGCGCCAATTGCGAGTATTGCATTTGTTTCTACCTGGATTGGCTATGAAATTCAATTAATTAAGGATGGATTAGAATCCGCTAATTTTATAGACTCGGGTTCTGCATATGGTGTTTTCTTAAATTCAGTTCCCTATTCGTTTTATCCAATCATAATTTTGTTTTTTGTTTTGATATTAATTCTGACGGGTAAGGATTTTGGATTGATGAAAAAATTTGAGTTAAAACAAAGCGAGATAATAAATTCAGAAATTGAGGTTGTAAAGTCTATTCATCCTATTTGGGCGATCTTACCCATAGTTATTTTATTATTTGTGACACTTTTTGGAATTTATGCCACAGGTAATACGGATAGTGGTGTTTTAAGTGCTATTCAAACAGGAGATTGTTATAAAGGTTTAATTTGGGGTAGTAGCTCATGTTTTGTTATTGTTTTTATAATTAGCCTATTTACAAAGAATACAATTTCAGAAAATGTAAACTGGATGTTTGAAGGCTTTAAATCCTTATTACCAGCCCTTACGATTTTAATTTTAGCCTGGGGATTAAATGGAGTTCTGGAGGATTTGAAATTGGGAGAATATTTAGGAGACATTATGTCAAGTAGTAATGTTCCTTTTTGCGTTATACCTGTAACAACCTTTATTATATCATCTATTGTAGCTTTTTCTACAGGTTCCAGTTTCAGCACAATGGGCATTTTAATCCCTATTGTAATATCTGTTTGTCTTTCTTTTTACGCTACTGAAGATTTTGAATTTAGTGTTTTTTACGCTTCAATTGCATCCGTTTTATCTGGGGCTGTTATGGGGGATCATTGCTCGCCTATTTCGGATACAACAGTACTCAGTTCAATGGCAACAGGTTGTAACCACATCAACCATGTAAGCTCTCAGTTAACATATTGTTTAGTTTCTGGAGGTGTTGCTGTATTTTTAATTTTATTGCATTCTATGTTTAGCATACATATTGGAATTGTTTACGCTGTTGGAATATCTTTAATTTGGTTGATTATCAAGCTTTTGGGAAGCTTAAGATTTAATACGACAGGGAAATAAAATTGTTTAACGAAAAAATAACCTAATTAATAGGATAAAATTAAGGTGTTAAGCTAAAAGTTATTGCATGGTAAATTAAAAGGTTATTTATTTGTAGATGAAATCGTTAACTAAATTATTACACCTCATGGATCAAACAACAGCAAAAGAAATTATCAAGGATACGGATTATCTTCAAGATAGAATCTTGGTAATGGAAGATAGTAAGAAAAAGATTAAATATTGTAAAATTATCTGGAAAGGATTCTCTGCGACTCAGAAGGATGAAAATAATGAAGAGGGAGCTGCCAGAGTTCGAGTTAAGGACTTGATGTCTGGAAAGGAATTTACAGATAATTTAACAAAAGTAGCCCGTCAATTTCCTGAAGAGTTTATATCAAGTAAGGAAAGTGCAAAAGCTGAGATATTTAGCTTGTTGCAAGAAAACAAGTCAGAAACTAAAACATTAGACTGGATAGAAGATTCAGTTACATTTAACAAAGACGGTGTTAGTGTCGAGAGATTACTAACAGAGCTGTGGTTGGAATCAAAAGTTACCAAAGCTCGTTTTAAATCGGACGATTTAGTTGTTTATAATTCCCGCAAGTAGGTTAAACTTTGACTTTTAGTTGTTAACGCCGCCCTCCCGGGCGGCTTTTTTTTGTTTTATGTCTTTCTCTGCTTTTTCTTTGCAGCGGGAAAAAGTACATTATTTAAAATCAAACGGTAACCCGGAGAGTTGGGGTACAGGTTTAAATCTGTTGGAGGATCTGATACTCTATGTGTATGGTCTTCAGGGTCATGCCCTCCATAAAATGTCCAGGTTCCTTTTCCATAATCCCCATGTATATATCGGGCAGAGTTAATTGCTTTTGTTTCTCCCATTATCAGTACATCAGAGCGTAAATTATCTTTTCGAAAAGCTGTAGTTTGTCCCATAAATCCCTTCACAACTGAAGTGTGGTTTTGACAGAGCATAGTTGGCACTGGATCCCATTTAGCACTAAAATCAAATAAAGTAAATACATCTCCTTGAATTCCTTTAGTTTGAAAAAGTTTGTAATGATCTTTTGTCGCATCTATCGAACTGAATTCATATTCATGTGGGTTGCCTACCAAAACATAATTTTTAAATGCAAAACCATTAAGGTAATCAAGCTTAGTTTGCATACTGGGGTCATCAGGGTCTCCATCAAACATTGATTTGCAGATGTCTACATTTTGAGCTGCTAGAGCAATATCATAAGAATCTGTAGCAGCACACATTGCAAACATAAACCCTCCCAAAGAAACAAAATTTTTAATTTTTATAGCAACGGCTAATTTTAAATCCGATACCTTTTTATAGCCAAGTTTTCCGGCAAGCCCTTCATTAAAACGAACATACTCTCGAAACCACGCAGCATTTTTATATGAGCTCCAGAATTTTCCATACTGACCTGTAAAATCTTCATGGTGAAGGTGGAGCCAATCGTATTTTGAAAGCCCTTCTTTTAATATTTCTTCATCGTAAACAACATCATATGGAATTTCCGCATAAGTCATTACTAAGGTAACTGCATCATCCCATGGCTGTTTGTTTTTAGGCGAATAAACTGCTATTTTAGGCGCTTTTTCAAGTTTCATTACATCCTGATTGACTTCAGGTTTCGTAACGTCGGCTACTATTTTATTGTATTGAATATCAGCAATAATTTCGAAGGATACTCCACGAACTTTACATTCTTTGAGGATTTTATCATTTAATTTAAGGGCAAAAGAGCCGCCTCTGTAATTTAATAACCAGTCTACCTCGAGTTTGCTTTCTAAAGCATAAAATGCAATTCCATAAGATTTTAAATGGTTTTTTTGGACTTCATCCATGGGAATGATTAGATGAGTAGCGTTGACTTTAATGCTA
This sequence comes from Flavobacteriales bacterium, assembly GCA_002720635.1. GTDB lineage: Bacteria > Bacteroidota > Bacteroidia > Flavobacteriales_C. The sequence goes on from PBJD01000030.1 coordinate 30,300, forward strand.
AGCAATAAAAGAACCATTAATTGGATGTTCAAAACGCTCTTAGAGTTCAAATTGTTTAGGTTTGAAAGTATCATAACAAAAATGTTTGACTAGAATGGTAAATCATCACTGGGCATATCATTCATACGTGATCCTTTGATAACGGTTGTATGAGCATTATATTCCTCTGAATTTCCATTTTCTGAAGGTAGGTTACCAAAATCTGAGAATCCGTCTTGATCCCAATCTACAAATCTTCCAAAACGTGCTTGAAATCGTAGCGGGATATTTTCTAAAGCACCATTTCGGTGTTTAGCAACAATTACCTCTGTTAAACCAATTGTTGAGTTTCCTTCTGCATCTTCAGTAATCTCGTAGTATTCAGGTCTATATATAAACATTACCATATCTGCATCTTGTTCAATTGCTCCTGATTCTCTTAAGTCTGATAATTGAGGTCTTTTGTCACCTCCTCTTGTTTCTACAGCTCTTGATAATTGAGATAGTGCGATTACTGGAACATTCAATTCTTTTGCAATAATTTTTAAGGAACGAGAAATAATAGAAATTTCTTCCTGACGATTTCCTCCGTCCTTCCCACCTGCACTCATTAATTGCAGATAATCTATTATAATCATTTGAATATCATGCTGAGCTTTTAATCGGCGGGCTTTAGCCCTTAACTCAAACACTGAAAGTCCAGGTGTATCGTCAATAAAGAATGGAGCCTCTGAAAGAGCTGCAACTTTAGCATTTAGTTGTTCCCATTCGTGCTGAGCCAGATTTCCTTTTTTTAGTTTTTCCTGTTCCAGACCAGACTCATTCGAAACCATTCGCATTACCATTTGTAATGCAGACATTTCTAATGAAAAGATGGCAACAGGTAATTTGTAATCAATTACAATATTCCTGGCCATGCTCAATACAAGTGCTGTTTTACCCATTGCTGGCCGTGCTGCAAGTATTAAAAGTTCTGATCCTTTGAATCCGGAAGTCAGCTTATCTAGTCGGTTAAAACCTGATGGTATACCGTTTATTCCATCTTCTGTTTCTCCTGCCTTTTTTATTTGCTCCTTTGCTGCTAAGATTAAGGAGGCCATTGTGTCATGACTTTTTCGAATATTTCCTTGAGCAACTTTAAAAAGCTTGTTTTCTGCTGAATCCAGTATATCAAAAACATCTGAAGTTTCATCAAATGATTCTTTAATAATTTCGGAGCTAATTCGAATTAGCTCTCTTTGAATATATTTTTGAGAAATGATACGGGCATGCTCTTCAATATTTGCAGCGGATGCTATTTTTGAAGTGAGTTGTGCTATGTAAGCAGGTCCACCAATTAAATCTAGATTTCCATCTTTTTCAAGAGCAGTTTTTACTGTAAGTAAATCTATGGGTTCGCTTCTCTGAAAAAGGCCTTGAATAGCGCTATAAATTTTTTGGTGAGCATCTTTATAAAATGATTCAGCTTTAAGTATGTCAATAACCTCTGTAAGTGCATCTTTTTCAACCATTATAGCGCCTAAAACAGCTTCCTCGTAGTCTAATGCTTGAGGAGGTATCTTACCATGTTCGGCGATTAACTGCTCATTGGTTAATTTTCGTGTTCTTCTTGATTTCTTTGAATTCGCTGTAAATTCTTCCATAGTTCAAAAGTAGTCATTTACGAACTATTTATTCGTGATGTATTATGAACAAAATGATGGAGTTATTGTTGATTTTTTGTTGAAAAAATAAACCAGGAAAAGTTGTGTCTAAATTTATGCGTATTAGATCTTTTACATGACAAAGCTCCAGTTTTTACCTAAATTTTCAAAACTGGTTTCAGGAGGATTTTTAAAAATTCCATAAACAGTGGATCCGCTTCCGCTCATAGAGGCATAAATTGCCCCGGAGTTATAAAGTTGGTTTTTTATTTTTTCAATTTTAGGGTATTGTTTAAAAATAGAAATTTCAAAATCGTTTTTTAGCTGATTTTTCCATGTTTCGATTGGTTTGGAGAGAATTTCTCTAATATTATTTGATGGCTTTTTGGGAGTGACATGTTTGTATGCATCAAATGTTGAAACATGAATATCTGGATAAATGACAATAAAGTGATAGTTAGATAAGTCAAGTGTTATATCAGTAAATTTATCTCCAATTCCTTCAATGTACATTATTTTATTTTTTATAAAAAAGGCACAATCTGCACCTAATTGACTTGCTAAATTAAGTTGTTCTTTGTGGGAGAGTTGTAAGTCAAAAAGTTTGTTTAAAATTAAGATACAAGCTGCAGCATCAGCTGATCCACCTCCTAAACCTGCACCAATTGGTATGTTTTTTATTAATTCTATGTCTACTGTTGGTATTTGGTATTTTGACTGTAATATTGAAAATGCTCTTTCAACCAAATTTGGTTTTCCATCAGCAGGTATTTTAATACCAGTGCTGGAAAAATTGGTTTTGTTGGTTTGGTTTTTTGTGATTTCCAGTGCATCATTAATAGGGACTGGAATAAAAACTGATTCAATATTATGGTATCCGTCTGGTCTTTTTTCAGTAATGTGAAGACCTAAATTAATCTTTGCGTTTGGGAATATAACCATAGCTTAAATGTATAAATAAGATAAAAATTAAGGGTGATAAAGTTGAACAAATTATAAATAGTTAATAAGTACATACATAGCTTTTATCTTCTTAATTCAAAATTATTAACTTTACTCTACTAAATTCGCGTTATGATTTATTTAGATTTTGAAAAACCAATTGCAGAATTAAATGAGCAATTAGATAAGATTAAAGAAGTTCAAAATATAGGAGATGTTGATGTCTCTAAAACAATCAGTGATATAGAGAAGCAAATAGCTTCTAAAACAAAAGAGATATACTCAAAACTTACTCCTTGGCAACAGGTTCAGGTTTCTCGTCATCCACAAAGACCATATACTTTAAGTTATATAGAAAATATTGCAGATGAAGGATCTTTCGTTGAGTTGCATGGGGATAGAACTGTTGCTGATGATAAAGCAATGGTAGGAGGTATGGCTTCTGTTAATGGAGAAACTATAATGTTTATTGGTCAGCAAAAAGGAATTAACACAAAAATGCGCCAGTATAGAAATTTCGGGATGCCTAACCCGGAGGGTTATAGAAAAGCGTTGAGATTAATGAAGATGGCTGAGAAATTTAATAAGCCTGTTGTCTGCTTTATAGATACTCCTGGAGCTTTTCCAGGTTTGGAAGCTGAAGAGAGAGGACAAGGTGAAGCTATCGCCAGAAATTTGTTTGAAATGGCAAAATTGAAAGTCCCATTGATATGCGTTGTTATTGGTGAGGGTGCATCAGGTGGAGCTCTTGGAATTGGAATGGGAGACAGAGTGTTTATGATGGAGAATACATGGTATTCAGTTATATCTCCGGAAAATTGTTCAACAATTTTATGGAGAAGTTGGGATCATAAAGAAGAGGCTGCAGAAAAAATGAAACTTACTTCGAGTGATATGAAGAAGTTAGGATTGATTGATGGTGTGATCAAAGAGCCGGTTGGAGGTGCTCATTCTAATCCAGAGGAAGCTTATAAAAATGTCAAAAAGGCGATTCTTGATTCTTTAGATCAATTAAGAGATATGGATGAGCAAAAGCGAATTGCTGCAAGAATTAAGAAATTTGCTTCAATGGGGCATACAGAAGAAGCTTGATATTATTTGTTTCTAAAAAAGGGCAGTTGTAAAACTGCCCTTTTTTTTGAGCTAAACCAAGTAAAAGTCAATTTATGTATAACTTAATCGATGAAAATAGATTTGATGGCAGAAGTATCACTATTTAAGAGTATTTTAACTTGTAAATGTCCTAAATGCAGAAAAGGAAGGGTGTTTACGCACAAAAATCCTTATCATAGAAAATTCGGCAAAATTGAAAAGAAATGTTCTGTTTGTAATTTTATTTATGAAATGGAGCAAGGATTTTGGTACGGTGCAATGTATTTTAGTTATGCATTTGGTGTGCTCATTTCTATTCCAGTTGTAGTAATACTTTTATTAAAAACAAACTTGGAAATATTTCAAATTACAGGGGTGATATTTTGTATATTGTTTGCTTTATCACCTCTGTTATTTCGATATTCCAGAAGTGTTTGGCTGCACATATTTGTATGGTATGATAAGGATTTGGTAAACAAGATTGGAGATTAAAATAGTAAGGTGAAATGCTCTTATTATTTAGGCGAGGTTCGATAAATATATATTGCAACTACTGCAAATAAAATATTGGGCACCCAAAATGCCAGTTTAGCGGGTATTGTTGATTTTTCTGATAATATTTCTGCGATTCTTAAGAAAAACACAAAGGATAATGCTATTAAAAGCCCTTTTGCAATGTGCATTCCAACCCCTCCTTTAACTTTTCGGGAGCTTATACAGGCAGCAATTAGAACCAAAATTATAATTGAAAATGGATTCGATGTTCGTTTTACCAATTCTTGTTCATACTTTCCTAAATATCTTGAACCGCGCATTTTTTCTTTTTCAATAAAATCATAAATATCAAATAAGTCCATTGTTTCAACTTCAAATGGACTTCTGTGAAACTCAGTGTTATCAAAGCAAAACGAGGTGTCTTTATGTGCTCCTTGAGTAAGAATTTCCCTGTCGCCATTAATTATTCTTTCTGTCCATGTTCGAGCTGACCATTTTTTTGTTTGATGATGCCATTTAAGATTACTTGCAGTGAATCTATACAATAGCTCACCATTTACAATTTTTTCTAATCGAAATTTATAAGCATTGTCACTTTTGATATTGTAATTGTTTACGAAAATATAGGTGTCTTTTGCAACCTCTCTATGCAGTTTAGAGTTGTCAATTCTTCTCGCATGACTATAAATTTTTGCCTCAATAGCAATTCTTTTTTTGTTTGTAATAGGAATAAGAAGATGGCTCATTATTAATGAGATAATAAAAAGAACAATACCACCTAAAAAGTATGGTCTTAAAAAACGTTTAAAAGAAATTCCAGAAGCTAAAATTGGAATAATTTCTGTCCTTGAAGCCATTCTGCTGGTAAAGTAAACTACAGTTAGGAAAGCTAATATTGGTGTAAGCAAGTTATATAGCCAAGGAATAAAGCTAAAATAATAATCAAAAATAATTTCTTCAATTGTAAACTGGTCAAAATCATCAATTTTTTCAGAAATATCAAAAACAACAGCAATGAGTATAAATAAGAAAATCATCAGGAAAAATGTTCCGGCAAATTTTTTAAGAATGTATGTATCTAATTTTTTAAACATTACAATCTATTGGTTACTTTTTTAGTCATGATATTTTTCCAACTATAGAAATCTCCCTTCATTATATGTTTTCTTGCTTCCCCTACTAACCATAAATAAAATGCTAAATTGTGTACGGAGCAGATTTGTTTGCCTAAAATTTCTTTAGACTGAATTAGGTGACGTACATATGATTTGGAGTAAAATTGATCAACATATGAAGTTCCATTTGGATCCAATGGTGAAAAATCTTTTTCCCATTTTTTATTTTTTATATTGATGATACCTTCACTTGTAAAAATCATTCCATTTCTTGCGTTTCTGGTGGGCATTACGCAATCAAACATATCTATACCTAAAGCAATGTTTTCTAGTATGTTCTCTGGTGTTCCAACTCCCATCAGATATCTGGGTTTGTCTTTGGGAAGAATAGAGCAAACTAAATCGGTCATGGAGTACATTTCCTCTGCCGGTTCTCCAACAGATAAGCCCCCAATTGCATTTCCTTCTCTTTCAAAAGATGCTATTGTTTCAGCAGATTCAATTCTCAAATCTTTGAATGTGCTTCCTTGAACTATTGGGAATAATGTTTGGTTGTACCCATAAATAGAATCTGTATTATCAAATCGATCGCAACATCTTTTTAACCAGCGGTGAGTCATGTGCATAGACTTCCTTGCATAATTGTAATCACATGGATATGGAGTGCACTCATCAAAAGCCATTATGATATCTGCTCCAATTTCTCGTTGTATATCCATTACTTTTTCTGGAGAGAACATATGGTAAGAACCATCGATATGTGATTGAAATTTGACTCCCTCTTCCTTTATTTTTCTTGTCCCACTTAAAGAGTAAACCTGAAAGCCTCCACTATCTGTTAAAATTGGTTTTTTCCAATTCATGAATTTGTGTAACCCTCCAACTTTACTTAGAGTGTCAGTTGTTGGTCTCAAGTATAAGTGATAAGTATTTCCCAGGATTATTTGGGCCTTAATGTCTTCTTCAATTTCTCGTTGATGAACAGCTTTTACTGTTGCAGCAGTACCTACAGGCATAAAAATAGGAGTTTTAATCTCTCCGTGATCAGTTTTAATAATACCTGCTCGAGCTTTGGAATCAGAATTTGTTTTTTCTAATGTAAACTTCATTGTTTGTAAAGATAGCATTATGAATGCAGTTTTTTGCCTGAATAGTAGCTCAGATGCTTAAAAATGGTTTGGATTCATTTTCTTTGTAATCATGGAATGGTTTTACTGGCTTGAAATTATATTTGTTGTTTGTTCATTCTTTCTGGTTATGTACTATCTGTTTTTTTGGAGAAAGCTGGCAAGATACAAATCAGAAAATCATTCTTTTTCGAATTTTCCTTTTGTTAGTATCGTCATTTGCGCTAAAAACGAGGAACAGAATTTATCAAGATTTGTTTCACAGATTTTAGATCAAGAATATCCATCGTTTGAAGTTATAGTTGTTAATGATAATTCTTCAGATGGAAGCATGACTGTATTAAATAATCTAAAAGTTGAATACGATAATTTGAGGGTATATAGTTTTTCTCAGAACAAGAAATGTCATGGTAAAAAGGAAGTTTTGGAATATGGTATTCGAAAAGCGAAATCTGAATATTTGGTATTGACAGATGCCGATTGCAGACCAAACAGCAAACAATGGTTGAGCGGAATGGTGAATGGATTTTCAGATGGGAGTGAAATTGTATTGGGCGTTGGACAGTATGAAAAAAAAGAGTCAATAATCAATACATTTATTCAAATGGATACAGGATTTATAGCTATGAATTATTTGTCTTATGCATTGGCCAATTTTCCATATATGTCGGTGGGTAGAAATGTGGCTTATAAAAAGGAATTGTTTTTTAAGGTTGGAGGGTTTAAATCTCATTATGATATTGCCAGTGGTGATGATGATTTATTTATTAATGAGATTTCAATGGATACAAAAGTGACTATTGTTTTTTCTAATGATGCACAAACTACTTCAGTGCCAAAAGAAAATTTTAAATCATTTTTTCGTCAGAAGGTTCGGCATGTTTCAGCAGGACTGAGGTATAATAAAAGAAACAGTATACTTTTATCTTTTTTTTACTCATTATCAGTGTTTTGGTATTTGTTATTGCCATTTGTCGTTAGTCATTCAAACCATTTATTAGTTATTTCAACAATCATTGTGTTAAAAAAACTTACAATGTATTCTTTAATTCGAAGAATATTCATTAAAATTGATGTTAGCGTAAAAAAAACTATGGTGTTGTTGACCGAATTTTACTCAGTTTTTATCCATAGTTTTGCGGTTTTAGTAACAATTTTTAAAAGCAAAAAGGTAAAATGGTAGTACCAGGACCGAATTTGTCAGAGAAAGCACTTCACGACTATAACTTAGTTCGGGATGCGATAGAAAACAAATCTCAAAGGGCATATGCTGAGTTAATGGATAGATACCGTGACTCTATTTATTTCATGCTTTTGAAAATGGTAAACAATAAGGATGATGCAGAAGATTTAACAATTGAAGCGTTTGGTAAAGCCTTTAAAAAGCTGCATCAGTATACTCCAAACTATGCATTCAGTACCTGGTTGTTCAAAATTGCTTCGAACAATTGTATAGATTTCATAAGAAAAAGAAAAAAGAATACTTTTTCCATTAATAAAACTTTAGAGAATGACGAGGGAAGTGAGTTAGAAATTGATTTAAAATCTGATGCCCTTGATCCAGAACAAACTTTTATGCGTGAGCAAAAAATTCAAATCATGCATGAGGTTGTAAAAACATTAAAGCCTCGTTACAGAACTCTTGTTGAGCTTCGTTATTTTAAAGAGTATTCATACGAAGAAATAGCCGAACATTTGGATATTCCGTTGGGTACTGTTAAAGCTCAATTATTTAGAGCAAGAGAATTTTTGTATAATATCATGTCCAATACGCATGAGAAGATTTAATTATTTAAAATAAATTAAAAAAGCCTCAATTTAAATTGAGGCTTTTTTGTTGTAAATTTTAAAAGAACGAAATACACTACAATGTGTTTGTTCTTCACGTTTTTTTTCCTTTTAAGTGTTTTATAATTACGTAGATTCCGGGTAAGACGAAAATTAATGAATAATAAGGAATCATACCTTCTTTTATTTGTGCCCAGGTAAAGTAGAGTGTTCCAGTACTTAACATAATAATTCCATAGAATAACCCTTTAAATTTGAATAGCCAAAATGGATTCCAAATTCTTGTTTTTAAATGGGTTGTTCGTTTGAATGATTTTGTTTCTGAAAAACTTTTTTTTTCTTTTTTAATCATAAAATCAGGTGCTGTTATTCTATAGTTTTAAACAATAGACTAAAATCCTTTTATGTATATCACTTTTTTTGTTTCAAAAAAGTCTTCAGAAAAATAGTTTTTTAATTCGAATGACTGATATGGTTTACCTGCTTCTTTAAGTTCTTCTGATAAATCACCTCCTTTTAAGTAAAGTAAACCATTGGGTATATCATTGAAAGATTCGTTGGAAAATTTTCCTTTAATCCAATTGTTAAACCTTGGAAGGTAAGTAACTGCTCGACTAATAATGAAGTCAAATTCATAGTTTACTTTTTCTGCTCGTTTTTGAACACCTTCAACATTTTCCAGCTCTAAGGCTTGAGCAACCGCATTAACAACCTTTATTTTTTTTCCAATTGTATCAACCAGGTAAAAGTTAGACTCCGGAAATAATATGGCTAATGGTATACCTGGAAAACCTCCTCCTGTCCCTACATCCATGATGGATGTTCCTGGTTTAAACTGAATGATTTTTGCTATACCTAGTGAATGCAATACATGTCGAGTGTATAACTCGTCAATATCTTTTCTTGAAATAACATTTATTTGTGCATTCCATTCCTCGTATAAACTTTTGAGTTGATTGAATTGACGTTTCTGCTTTTGGGTTAAATAAGGAAAGTATTTTAATATTAAACCCGTCTCCATAATTAAGAAAATTGCAATTGACTTAGTTTTTTGTATACACCATTTTCAATATTCACCAATTCCTCGTGAGTTCCTTGCTCGGCTATTTCACCATTGTTCATCACAACGATTGAATTTGCATTCTTTATGGTAGCCAACCTATGAGCAATGACTACAGATGTTCGACCTTGCATTAATTTGTTTAGAGCATCCTGGACAGCTAATTCAGATTCACTGTCAAGTGCGCTTGTAGCCTCATCTAGGATTAATATAGCAGGATCTCTTAAAATTGCCCTTGCAATAGCTATACGTTGTCGCTGACCACCTGAGAGCTGAATACCTCTATCTCCAACTACTGTTTCAAATTTTTCAGGAAATCCATTGATGAATTCAAGAGCATTTGCTTTTTCCGCTGCAGAGATAATCTCATTGTAAGAGGCGCCTGGTTTACCATATCGTATATTTTCTTCAATTGTTCCACCCAGTAAAATAACTTCTTGAGGAACAAAAGCCATTTGCGATCTCAATTCGTTTACACGATAATCTTTCGCATTTTTATCATCAAAATATATTGCGCCATCATCCAGTGTATAAAATTGTAAAAGAAGGCTTGCAATTGTGGATTTACCGCTTCCAGAAGATCCAACCAATGCAATTTGTTCACCAGATTTTATATTTAAATTCAATCCATTTAGTATTTTAATTTCTTTTCTACTCGGATATGAGAAATTTAAATTTTTAAGTTCAATTTTTCCTTTTAAGAATTTGTTGGTAGGAACGGGTTTTGAAGTATCGATTTTTTCAGTTTCTTGCTGAATAATGTTCATTAAACTTTCAGTTGATCCAATTGATTTTTGGATTTTAGCAAATAAGTCAGGTAATGAGCCAATTGAGGTTCCAAGCATTACAGTAAACAATATGAATTGAAAAAATTCTTTTCTTTCTATTCCACCTGAATGAACCATTTCAATACCTTGCCATATTATAAACACGATAGCTCCTACAAGTATTGTGACGATAAAAGCAACAAAAATACCCCTCCACAATGCTACTTTCATATTCAGTGATTTGATGTTTGTCACAGCAGATGAATATTTTTTTAATTCAATAAACTCATTGGCATAGGCCTTCAAACTCTTAATTCCTACTAAAGCTTCTTCAATAATGTTATTTGATTTCGCTGTTTCATCTTGTGCTGATCGGGCTATTTTTTTTATGAATTTTCCAAAAAGCATTGCTGCGATAGCAGCAACAGGAATTACAGCCAACATAATTAGAACGAGTTTTGCACTAATTACAAAAATGTAAACAAGGCCAAAACCAACAACAATAACCTGTCTGAGGAATTCAGCAATAGTAGTTGTAAGCGTTTCTTGTATTTGTTCGGTATCATTAGAAATTCTTGAAATGGTTTCTCCAGTTTTACTAGTGTCAAAGTAGGCCATTGGAGACTTTATTAAAACTTCAAATGCTTTTTTTCTGATATCCTTTATTGAGTTGTGAGTGACATGATGAAAGGTGATGATTCTAAAAAAACTAAATACCGCTTGTAATGGGAGTATAATAGCAAGAATACTTAGAACCCCATAGATGTTATCTGTATTTCCAAAATTCCAGTCGGTATTAAATTCTGATGATTCAGCACCAAGGATTTGTCCGAGGAAAATAGGTAAGGATGCTGATACACCACTGGACAACAATAAAAATATAAATCCTATGAAATAAATAGGAGCGTAGGGTTTTACAAATGCTAGAAAGTTTTTAGCTTTTGAATATGAGTCTTTCGTTAACTTAATTTTTTCGCTTTTTCCTAAGTTTCTTCTCTTTCGCCCAAACGACATATTTTATTAGGATGGTTACTGCAAATTTACACTTAGTTCTGATATAAATGTGTCATAGTTTTGTTTTTTTAAAAACCTGTAAAAACGGTTTGTATCAAAAAGATTTTATTGTATCTTTGCACTCCCTCTTTTGGGGATAAAATTTTTTAGAGATGAAAAGAACATTTCAGCCATCGGTACGAAAAAGAAAAAATAAGCACGGATTTAGGTCTAGAATGGAGTCAGCTACCGGAAGAAAGGTATTGTCTGCAAGAAGAAGAAAAGGAAGAAAAAAACTATCTGTTTCAGACGAAAGGTCTGGTAAGCATTAAAATATAAAAGTCCTTTTACAGGAGCTTTATAAACCTCGACTTCTAAAAAGTCGAGGTTTTTTTGTTCCAGGAATGATTATTGTCTCAATTGTTAAACAGTTAAGCGGAGTAGGGATAAAAACTTTAATTTTGCACTATGGGAAAGGAAGATGAAAATGTTAAGTTAACCAGGAGGATTAGAAAAGCTGTTTGGAAAGTTAATGAAGACTATGGGATTGTGAATGAGGGCGATAAGATTATGGTTTGTTTATCCGGTGGTAAGGATAGTTATACCATGCTTGATATTTTGATGCATATGCAAAAGTCACCTTTATTAAATTTTGAGATTGTGGCGGTTAATCTGGATCAAAAACAACCTGGATTTCCTGAGCATATTTTACCTGAATATTTCAAAAAAATTGGAGTAAAATATAAAATTGTAGAAAAAGATACTTACTCGGTAGTTGTGGATAAAGTTCCCGAAGGGAAAACAATGTGTAGTTTGTGTTCCAGGTTAAGAAGAGGAATCTTATATTCAGTTGCAGAAGAATTGGGTTGTAACAAGGTTGCATTAGGACACCATCGAGAAGATATTATGGAAACATTGTTTTTGAATATGTTTTACTCAGGAAGAATTGAAACAATGCCACCTAAATATAAAACTGATGATGGCAGGCATACTGTAATTCGTCCTCTGTCGTATTGTAAAGAAGCTGATATTGATGCCTATTCAAAAATCAAACAATTTCCTATTATCCCCTGTAATCTTTGTGGGACACAAGAGGGAATGCAGAGACAGGCTGTAAAAGATATGTTAAGTGAATGGGATAGGAAGTCTCCTGGAAGAAAAGAAATTATTTTTAAGTCGATTAAGAATATTGCGCCTTCCCATATGTTGGATAAGGATTTGTTTGATTTTGAAAACTATAGTATTAAAGTTGATAAATCGGAGGTTCAGGTTGAAGATTTAGTTCCTTAAATGGATGAGTAGATTTATTCAGATTTTGATATACCAATCATTTTGGAAATTTCCTCAAGCCAATCTATTGAGCGTTTTAAGACGTCAAAATAGAGCATAACAAACAGGGTAAATGACATTCCTAAAATTACGAATATATTCACCCAGTAAGTATCTACTGAATATCCAAAAAAAAGTTTGTTTGGTGCAAAAAAATGTGCTCTAAAACCTCTTGAGTCACGATATATAGGGTCGGATTTTTGTACTAGCTGTCCGTCAAATTCAATGATTTTATTCATTTCATTTTTGTTTTTAACCAAATCAGTTAAACTTTCATTTTGATAATTATCTCTCTTGTCAATGAAGCTTTTTTTTCCGTTTTCCTGGCTCCTTACGTATGCTATTTTTTTGTTCTTAAGACGCGCAAAAATATTGTACATTTTAATGTAAAAATCCTTTATAATTTGCAGTGTGTTGTTTATTTCTTTTGCTGTTGCGTTATTAAATGATTCAATGTTCTTCAATTTTTGCTGCGACTGGGCTACTATTTTTAAAACAGATGAACGTTGATTTGTATTTAAGTTTTTTTCCAAAGCGGTTTTTACTTCTTCAGATGTAACCTGTTTGAATTGTTTGTGTAATTCGTTTAGATAAATAATTTCATGACCAATTTCATTTATTACCAGATTAATTTTTTGTTGAAAATCATTTTTTCTTTTTGTGTTTTTTTCTTNATCNTTTTCTTTNAANGGCTGTCTGTATTTTATAGCCATNGTAAGATTTGTTTTCATAGAAGANACCCANAAGTTTTTTTTGTAATTGGCGATGCTCATGGCTTTATCATAATGATAATAATCCCGTTCAAATGCATTTTCTTTAAATTGATTAACAGCTAATGCTTCAAACGCCCATCGGGAAGCCATCATCTCTCCAGCAACTGGTACNACAGTTTGTGAAGAAAGGGTCGGATTTAGCTTGTCAAACTTCACAATTACTCCACTTAGTAACAATTGAGGAATTAATAAAATGGGGATTAAGATATAAATCGTAACTACTGAATTGAATGCGGAAGATATATTTAANCCTAGCATATTTGCAAATAAACTGCATGAAAAAAGAACNANCCAATAGTCAAGAAGCATTCCGTCAATGCCTAAAATTAAATTACCAATTAAAATATATGAGATGGTTTGAATAGCCGAGATGATAATCATTATGACTGTTTTACTGAACAAATAACTAAATCTGGATAGATTCAGGAAAGTTTCTCTTTTTAGTATTTTTCTATCACTAATAATTTCTTCAGCACTGACAGTTAACCCCATAAATAAAGCTACAACAACGCTCATAAATAGGTATGCGGTAATATTCTCATTGTATCGGAATAGGTATTTAGCATCAGGACCACTTTCTGTACTGTAAAATTTAACTAAATATGATAAAATAAAAGCAAGAAAGGGACCNTCAAGAAAATTAATCAGCATATACTGNGTATTGGCTATTTTNGAAAGTATGTCTCTGATAAAAAACACTTTAAACTGATTAATTTTCCTGGGGATTTTATAATTCCCTTTTGGCATTTCTAAACTTTTAACTTTTAAGTCTTTGTTGTCAATTTTTTCACGATATACTTCGTTCCAGGTTTTAGGAGGGATTCTTCGTTCTTCTGTAATATTACCGTATTCATCAACAACTTTAGTTTCTATAATATTAAAAATCTGTTCNGGGTTTACATTACCACAATGATGACATTCACTTTCATTTGCCGAAACATGGTTGATAGCCTTTTTAAAATAAATTACCGACTCTACAGGATTTCCGTAATAAATCGGAAAGCCTCCGGTATCCAAAATCAGTAAATTATCAAACATTTTAAAAATATCAGACGAGGGTTGATGGATTACAACAAATACTAGCTTTCCTTTTAAAGCCAGCTCTTTGAGTAAGTCCATTATATTTTCAGAATCTCTGGATGATAAACCAGATGTGGGTTCGTCAACAAACAGGACTTGAGGTTCTCGTATGAGTTCCAGGGCGATATTCAGTCTTTTTCTTTGTCCTCCACTAATTTTCTTGTTAAGTGGTGATCCTACTTTTAAGTCTTTTATTTCATGTAATCCGAGGCTTTTAAGCATTTCAATTGCTTTTTTTACAATGATTTGCTCGGGTAACCCGTCGTAACAGAGTTTTGTGTTGTAAAANAGGTTTTCAAATACGGTTAAATCCTCAATTATTAAATCGTCTTGCGAAATATGGCCAATTACTCCTTCAAGCTCTTCTTTTTGATGATGTATATCTATATTATTAATTTTTACAGCACCTGATGTGGGTGTAAGGGTTCCATTTAATAAAGAGAGTAAGGTCGATTTCCCAGCTCCAGACGCACCCATTATTCCAATCAGGTTGCCACTGCTGTCAGCAAGGTTTAATTCATGCAACCCAGTATTTCCAGCTGGAAATTTGTACTCGAGTTTGTTTACAATGAAATCTATTCTTTGCGTTTCTTCTTGAGTTCTGTACTTTGATGAAATATCACTGAAATAAATAGGGTTTAATTTTTTATTTCGAATGCTTGAGCCATGCGCAAGAAAATAAACTCTATTATTTTCTATTACCTGTCCATTGATATAAATTGCTTCTTCACCACAATATTTCGCTATATAGTTTCCAGAATCTTCAAGCCGTAATATTTTTACCGCACCTTCAAGTACTGGATTGCTTATTTCCTTTGCTTTTTTGTAGGAGGTTTTACCTCCTTTGTGAAGAATTAAGAAGTTATCATTATCTGGAATTTTATCATCNTTGGAAACAACAAATGCCATACTTTCTCTGAACTCATCCTCGGAGATGTTAAAGGTTTCGGCAACTGTTGTAACGAATTCTATCTCTTGATCAGAATAATTCCCCGAAAAGGTGAATTCCAACAAGCGAATGAGTACAACAATTTTTTGTTTTTGTTGAAGTTCTTCATTGATTTGGGTACATATTCTTAGAACTTTAACGGAGTTAACCGAGGTTCTTTTTCTTTCTTTTCCTTCTTTTCTTTTGGATATTTTATGATGTTTTTCAAGGTATTCCTCAAAAAGGTCTAAGTATTGATTTACCAATACAGCATTCAATTGTTGCTTGAGAAAGTTTTCTACGACTGAGCGACCATTATCATTGACACCATCAACTTTTGCTACAAGTGCAAAAAGTTGCATTAACGCCTTAAGTATTCTTTCACTCATAGTAAGTTGTTTGCTTTACCCTAATTGGGTATATATGAAAAGGCATTGTTACGTGCGTAACAATGCCTTTGTTTCGTTTACGTTTACAATTTTTACTGTTTAAAACCAATAAGAATTGTTGCGCAGCCTGAAGTGTTTTCTAAATCATCCANTTTTGCACTAATTTTAACTGTAATTGTATTTTCCACCTTAAAATTCCAATACGGTGAATTTTGTTGTTCAATACTGTCAAAAAGCACATTATTATCTTGATCTTTAACTGAAAAGATTAAATCTCCTTGTGAAAAGCCAGTACAAGCTGCAATTCTATAGGTTACTCCACCAAAAAAGGTTGTTTCAAACTCTGCTTCTTGGTCTCCAAAAAGAAAAGCTCTGTAATTTTGGCCATCTGAAACATATTCAACACTGAAGTTGTTTTGATGGCAGAAGTTAGCAATCGTATCACATTGAGCATTTAATCTATATAATCCAATCGTTGTTAGTAATGCAATAAAGGCATATGTTTTTTTCATAATTCCAGCTCTTTACTCCTTTTAAATTGTAATAATTTTTGTTCTAATCGTGTTGATTTTTTCAACAATTTCATAAAATACTTCATCAGACATTTCGACTGTTGCCTTCGACTTTAAAGTAGTTGTTTTTTTATCTTTATTTGTTTCTGGTGCAATATATTCATAGTTGATATTTACTTTGTTGAAAGATGTTCTGATGTCATCCAAGTCATTATATACTTCTTCTACACCTGGTTCGTTAAAATAGCGCTCAAGCATCTTGTCAAGCATTGTATTAATGGTATGTTTTTGCATACCAATCATGTCAACGACTTCGGCGCTTTTATTTTCTTTTCCAAGAATTCCTGCAAAATGGACGCTTTCTATCCAACCTCCTACAATAATAAGAGCCCCAATATGTTTTAAATCACTCGTTTGAAGATAGTCATCGGCTTTTCGATATGAGTTTGAAATGATATACAAAAGAGAATCTTTATTATCCAGGTTTCTTTCAACAGATTGAATTGTTTCTACATCAAATGCATCAGAAATTCCTAATATATCACTTAGTTTTTGAGCTGATCGAATATAGCCAATTGATTCCTGCTGCTTGTCGTACAAGGCACAGTAGCCTAAGTCAGCTCCATAAACACCAAGATTCAAGGATTGGGAAACTAAGTCCACATATCCTTCATAAGACTTCGGATTATTTAAAATATCTGCGTTGTAAGGAGCTCCTGATTTTTGAATAATACNACCCAGTTGTATTGGAGAAGGGACACTGAACATTGCGCCGCCTACAGGAACAACATTTAGAGGATTTACTTCATTTGTTTCCGACTTGGTAGTATCTTCGGGTTGAATTTCAGGATTGGTATCAGTATCACCTCCTGAACAAGCGGTAAGTATAACTGAAATTACTAATAAAACACGCATTCCTTTTAATCTGCTCTTAAAACTTCTCATAAGCTTAGAATAGTTCGTCCGTAAAATGCGTAAATATAGAATAATTTTATTTAATCCATATAGAATACGTTGAAAAAACAGAGGTGTGAACGTTAACTATTTTTTTAGCTAAAACACCTGGTTTCTTCTCAAATTTGATAAGATTATTTACTTTTGATAGCTGCTCAAATTTTAGCAGACTAAATTATTTTTAATTATGAAAAAAATTGGAGTGTTAACTTCAGGAGGAGATTCACCAGGTATGAATGCTGCCGTGCGTGCAGTTGTGAGAACGGCTGCTTATCATGGAATTCAAGTTATAGGGGTACAAAGAGGTTATGATGGATTGATAGAGAATGATTTTATTCAATTTCAATCAGGTTCAGTGGCAAATATTTTACAGCGGGGCGGTACGATTCTTAAAAGCATGCGCAGCGAAGGATTTAGAACAGTTGATGGAAGACAAAAAGCATATGAAAATATAAAAAATTCTGGAATGGATGGATTGGTTGTAATTGGAGGAGATGGCACGTTTACCGGAGCAAATATTTTTATAAATGAATTTAATTTTCCAATTATTGGTTTACCGGGAACGATCGATAATGATTTGGTTGGGACCGATTATACAATTGGATACGATACTGCTTTAAATACAGTTATAGATGCTGTTGATAAAATTAGAGATACAGCTGAATCACACAACCGTTTGTTTGTTGTTGAGGTCATGGGTAAAGATGCTGGATTTATTGCGCTAAGAGCAGGTGTAGGCTGCGGAGCAGCTGCAATTCTTTATCCTGAAAGTGAAGAAGATNAATTAAAAGATCTTGTTTTGAGAATGAATTCAGAAGGCAAAAGGAAGAAGTTAAGTAATATTGTTATCGTTGCAGAAGGGGCAAAAGAAGGTGATGCTCAAACTGTTGGCAATGTATTGAGAGATGAATGCCCGGGATATGATATTAGGGTAGTAGTTCTTGGGCATATTCAGCGAGGAGGAAGCCCTTCCTGTATGGAAAGAGTTCGTGCAAGTCAAATGGGATTTGAAGCTGTTAATGCTTTGAAGAGCGGAAGAAGTGGTGAAATGGTAGGTGTGGTTAATGATAAAATTAGTTATACACCTTTCTCCAAAGCGATTAAAAATCAGGAAAAGATCGATACAAATCTTTTAAAGATGATTGAGATACTCTCAATCTAATTTTTCTTTAAACACGCTGATGGTTTTTGTTGATGTAATTGTTCCTGTTCCTCTACCGAGTCTTTTTACATACCTTGTTGAAGATGAATTTGTTCATCAGATTGAAATTGGAAAAAGAGTAGTGGTTAAGTTTGGAAGGAATAAATTGTATACAGCTGTTATCCATTCAATTCATAATCATCCTCCTNGTGAGTATCAGGCTAAAGCAATTGATTTTGTTTTGGATGACTTTCCCATTGTAGATGACATTCAGCTCAAACTATGGGATTGGATTTCCAACTACTACATGTGTAGTCCTGGAGAGGTTATGAATGCTGCTTTGCCCTCAGGTTTTAAGTTGGTGAATGAGACTAAAGTATTGCTGAATTATCATCATGAAATTGATTTTTCAAGTTTAAACGATAAAGAGTTTTTAATTGCCGAGGCTTTACAAATTCAACCTGCTCTCTCGTTAGATGAAATCTCAAATATATTAGGGATTAAGAGTATTCATAAAATAATCAAAAGTCTTTATGAAAAAAATATAATTGTTCTTGAGGAGGAGATTAAGGAGAAATACAAACCAAAAATCAGAACTTTTATTGATTGGAATAAAGATAATTATCCAACGAAAGAAAGTTTAACACTGGCTTTTGATCTATTAAAATCTTCTCCCAAACAACAGGATTTGTTGTTGCAGATTTTGGGGGCTGGAGGTTGCGAATATGAATCCTTTAAGATTAAACGAAGCCAATTGGTTAAGAAATACAACTCAACTTCAGCAGTTGTAAACGGGTTGATTAAAAAAGGCATTTTTGTTCTTAGGGAAGAAGAAGAGGGAAGGTTGTCAAAGTATGATGGAGACGTTGTAGATATACCGCAATTAAATAATGAACAGCAACAGGCATTTGAATCAATTAAAAGCCAATTTGAACAAAAAGATTGCGTACTGCTTCATGGAGTAACTGGAAGTGGTAAAACAGAGGTGTATATAAAGCTAATTACTGAGACCGTCGAAAGGGGAGAAAAAGTACTTTATTTATTGCCGGAAATTGCTTTAACGACCCAAATAATTACTCGGTTGCAGAGAGTCTTTGGAGATAAAGTTGGTGTTTACCATTCTAAGTTTAATTTAAATGAGCGAGTTGAGCTTTGGAATGAAATGTTAAATCCAAACTCAAAATATAAGGTAATATTGGGTGCTCGTTCTTCTTTGTTTCTACCTTTTAAAAACTTAGGTCTTGTTGTTGTAGATGAAGAGCATGAAAATACATTTAAACAATTTGATCCCGCTCCCAGATATCAAGGAAGAGACTTAGCGTTGGTTTTATCAAAAATGCATAAGGCTAAAGTTATTTTGGGAAGTGCAACTCCATCTGTTGAGTCTTATTTTAATGCAAAAACTCAAAAATATGGTTTGGTTGAGTTGGTGAAGAGGTATAGAGGGATACAGTTGCCTGAGGTTCAGTGTGGTGATTTAAAAGCCGATAAAAAGAAAAAGCGTATGATTTCTCTTTTTACAGAATTGTTAAAAAACAATATGGACGAAGCTTTAGAAAAAGGAGAACAAATCATTTTGTTTCAAAATCGGAGAGGATTTGCTCCAATGCTGGAGTGTTTTACATGTGGGCATGTTCAGCAATGCAAACGTTGTGACGTTAGTCTTACCTACCATAAACATTCCAATATATTAAGGTGTCATTATTGTGGTTATGTAGAAAAAGTAGGTTTAACTTGCACAGCATGTGGAAGTGTTGATACCGATATGAGAGGTTTTGGGACAGAAAAGATAGAGGAGGAGGTAAAAAAAGTTTTTCCAAAAGCAAATGTATCAAGGATGGATCTGGACACCACAAGAGGCAAAAACGCATATCAAACTCTCATATCTAAATTTGAGGATAAAGAAATTGATATTCTGGTTGGCACACAAATGGTATCAAAAGGACTTGATTTTAATAATGTTAGTTTAGTTGGTGTATTGAATGCTGATCAGATGCTTTATTATCCCGATTTTAGAGCCTTTGAAAGGGCATATCAATTAATGGCTCAAGTTTCCGGAAGGGCAGGTAGAAAATTTAAGAGAGGAAAAGTAATTATTCAATCGCATAATCCACATCATAACACTATCCGAGATGTAATGGATAATGACTATTTAAACATGTACAATTCAGAAATTTTAAATAGAAGAAATTTTTTCTATCCTCCATTTTATCGTTTGATTTATCTAACTTTCCGTTATAAAGACAGGAATGTGTTGGATGCTTGCTGTGATACTTTTGCGTTGAATTTAAAATCAGAAATTGGAAAAGAGAAAGTCTTAGGTCCTGAATATCCAGGTATATCCAGAATTAACAATTTATACAATAAAAAAATTATGATTAAGGCTGAAAAGTCTATATCAATCGTGGAGGTGAAATCTAAACTTAACCACTTAATTACTGCTTTTAAGAAAGATGTAGCCTTTAAGTATGTTCGAGTAATAATCGATGTCGACCCCCAGTAATTCGCTTAAATTAAAAAGTGAAGTTTTTTTCTGAACCGTTATTCAATTGAATAACTCCATTTGCGTCGCAATTACCATTTCCAAAATTTATAGTTTGTGAGCCTTTTTCATTGGGTTTTAAAATTGAAGTTCCCGAGGTAATGTATTCTGAACACGAAAAATCAATAATGTGATTAACAGATGTAATGTAAGTAAAACTCGTTTGTTCAAAATCAATACCGGTAGTAGTACATTCAAATTCGTAGATGTCATCTGCCGAACTTACTGTTCCTGAGGTTGAGGTTTTTGTTAAGGTAAATGTACCGTCCCATTTCATTGTTCCATTTGGGTTAACGATTGAAACCCCGTTATTTAATAGCTCTCCGCTGTATTGAGCGTTCGTCGAGTTGTAGTTGTAATTTATATTTCCCCAAATTTCTGAACCATCTGAACTATACTTATCAAATGACACTGCCAAATCCTCAGTAATTATGGTGCCAGAATTAATAGTGACTAAAATTTTTCCTTTTCTTATTTTACCTAAGCTCCCTGTAACTCCATCTCCATAATCTATAGTGATTACTTTGGGGAAGGTTGAGTCATTGAGTTCTGGTTTGCTTGAAAGATGTACCCCATCTATTAATGTGTCTGCTGGGTCAATTATGAAATTGGGGGTTGTGTATAGAATTTGTTTTAACACATCGGAAACCAATCGCTCTCCCAAAGCGACATCTTTTGCTGATTGAGTGTATATTTCACCATCATCTTTTTTACAAGAGAATAAAAGGATGCTGTTAATTCCAATAAAAACGATTTGTTTTATCATGTTATTTAAAAGACGATTTGCCAAGAGGTAGGTTGCTAATTTGATTTTAGATATTCAGTAAACGTGTAGGGATACGTGTTTTTATCATCAGGGTTATTTTTCTTTTCGGATACCAAACTCCATTTTGAATCTAAGGTTGGAAAAAATACATCTGCTTCTATGTTCGCATCAACCCATGTTATGATGAGTTTATCTACTAAATCTTGTTCAAGACATTGTTTATATATTTGACCACCTCCGATAATAAATATTTTATCTTTTTTATAGGATGAAGCAAGCTCTAAAGCTTCCGCTATCGATGAACATACTTTAGCACCTTCGTATTGTATATTTTGACGGGTTACCACAATGTTCTCACGATTGGGNAGTGGGCGGAATTTCTTTGGGATTGANTCATAATTTTTTCTTCCTGTAATTACAGGAAATCCTGTAGTTTGCGAGCGGAAAAATTTCATATCTTCTGGTAAATGCCATAATAAATCATTGTTTTTACCAATGCCGTTATTCACAGAAGAAACCGCAACTATTAGTATTACTTCCATGGAGTTATATTGCGACAGGAGCTTTAATGTGTGGGTGAGGATTGTAGTCGATTAACTCAAAATCTTCAAATGTAAAATCAAAAATGTTTTTAATTTTTGGATTTATTTTCATGGTTGGAAGAGATCTTGTTTCCCGCGATAATTGCAATTTTGCTTGCTCAAAATGATTGGAATAAAGATGAGCATCTCCAAAAGTATGCACAAAATCACCCAATTCCAGATCACATACCTGAGCGATCATCATCGTCATTAAGGCATAAGAAGATATATTAAAAGGAACTCCTAGGAAAATGTCTGCGCTTCTTTGATAAAGCTGACAACTTAGTTTTCCATTTGCAACGTAAAATTGAAAAAAAGCATGGCAAGGAGGTAGGGCCATATTTTCTATTTCACCTACATTCCAGGCACTTACAATTAATCTTCTNGAATCTGGATTATTTTTAATTTGTTCAATCAGTTGTGTTATTTGATCAACATGCTTTCCTGATGCAGAAGGCCAGCTTCTCCATTGGTATCCATATACTGGTCCCAAATTCCNGTCTTTGTCAGCCCATTCATCCCAAATGCTTACGCCGTTTTGNTTTAGATATTCGATATTTGTATCTCCTTGTAAAAACCACAACAATTCATGAATAATAGATCTAAGATGACATTTTTTTGTGGTTACTAAAGGAAAGCCTTTGCTTAAATCAAACCTCATTTGGTATCCAAAAACACTTTTAGTTCCTGTTCCTGTACGATCACTTTTCTCAACTCCGTTGTCGAGAACATGCTGCATTAAATCTAAATATTGCTTCATTATAAATGGTATTTACTAAAGTAAATTTCCAGAAAAAGAAATTAGAAAGAAAGATTTTACCGCTTAAGTAATCAACAGGTGTTAACAACTGTTTTGTTTGATCTTTAATTTGTTGGAACTTATCGGGGAAGCTATTGAGTATGAAAAATACTTTGATTAATTGGCTTGTCTTTTATTTATTTCGTCTCTAATTAGAGAGGCCCTTTCGTAATCTTCTTTTTGAATGGCCTCATTTAACAGAACCTCCAGGTCGTGGATTGATTTTTTACTCAAGTCTGAAGATTTATCATCAACTAAATTGGAGATTTCTTCTTCAACATTCCCTTCACTTTCAAAATCAAGAGATTCTGATTCTTCATCAAGAATGATTCCTGCTGATGATAATATAAATTCAAAAGTGAAAACTGGACAATTGAATCTAACAGCTAGAGCAATAGCATCCGAAGTTCTTGCGTCAATCTCTACCTCTTTTCCTGCTTGGTGACAGATTAGTTTCGCAAAGAAGATTCCTTCAACTAGATTGTAAATAATTACTTCNTGAACTTGGATTTCAAAAGTTGAAGCAAATGTTTTGAACAAATCGTGTGTNAGGGGCCTNCTTGGTGTCATATTTTCTAGCTCAATNGCTATTGCCTGAGCCTCAAAACCACCAATAATAATAGGTAGTCTTCTATTGCCTTCTTTTTCACCAAGAACAAGGGCATAAGCCCCAGACTGTGTTTGGCTGTATGAAAGACCTATTATTTCTAACCCAATTTTATTCATTTACTCAGTTTTCTGACTGCAAGAATACAAAAAAACAAGAATAAAAACCCTAACAAACATAAAGTTAAAGGTTGTATATTTTATCCTTTTGCTGATTTTATTGCAGCTGTAAGCTTTGGTATAACATCAAAGGCGTCTCCAACAATTCCATAATCAGCAGCTTTAAAAAATGGTGCCTCGGAATCAATATTAATTACAACTATTGTTTTAGAGGAACTCACTCCCGCTAAATGTTGAATTGCACCTGAAATTCCAATAGCTATATACAGGTTTGGGGAAATAGCAATTCCTGTTTGACCAACATGCTCATGGTGTGGTCTCCAGCCAATGTCAGAAACAGGTTTGGAACATGCAGTTGCTGCTCCCAAAGCATTTGCCAAATCTTCAATAATTCCCCAGTTTTCACTTCCTTTTAAGCCTCTTCCCGCAGAGACGACTAATTCTGCATCTGGAAGAGATATTCCTTCTGTGTCTCTATCGAAAGATTTATGCTTTAAGGAATCATCATCACTCGATGCACTTATTGTTTCAATGGAACAATCAACCTGTTTTTCATGAANACCAAAGGAATTTGTTGAAACNACAATAANATTTTTNTCATTTGNGAGTTCAATATTAGCAAATCCTTTTCCTGAAAATGCTTTTTTCTTTAAGGTTATNGGNTTGTTCGANGANGGCAATTCAATTACTTCAGTAATTATTCCAGAATTTATTTTTATTGCCAATCTTGAACCTGAAGCTTTTCCTTCAGATGATCCACAAAAAATAA
Organism: Flavobacteriales bacterium; assembly: GCA_002720635.1. Classification (GTDB taxonomy): domain Bacteria; phylum Bacteroidota; class Bacteroidia; order Flavobacteriales_C. Next base: position 54,590 of record PBJD01000030.1, read on the forward strand.
TNGTACTCGCGTTTTCANTTTTAGCNACATCGGATAATATAGCNGANACTTTTTGGTGGTTTAAATAATCTAGNCCATCAACTTTTACAACTTTTTCCAANCCAACTGACCCCACTTTTTTTATTTCCTCATCAGCGATTTTACCGATAACAACTCCTTTAGCAGATACTCCAGTTTTCTCCGCATAAGCAATTCCATAAGATACTGCTTCAAGAGCATTTTTCTTTATGTTTCCATCTGTATGTTCAATATATATTAAAACCGACATGTTTTATATTTTAAATGTTAAGTATTATTTCTTAATAATCGTTTAATCAAATGACCTTTGCTTCATTTTGCAAGAGAGCAACAAGTTCTTCAACGTTGTTCGCATCAATTAATTTACAGGCCGCTTTTGGTGTTGGTGTATCATAACTTATAACTTTTTGGCACTCACTGGATCCGCCAGAGGCAATTACGTTTAGAGGTTTTGATCTTGCCTGCATAATTCCTCTCATGTTTGGGATTCTTAATTCACTCTCTTCNACTAAACCTTTTTGTCCACCCACAATAACTGGNAGGTTNGCTGANANATCTTCTTTTCCTCCATCTATAACNCCTGTAATTGTAGCATCATTTCCGCTAATTTNTAGACCAATGCATGGAGAAACCGATGGNATNCCTAAAAGCTCACCAAGNGCATGAGGAACAANAGCGCCATTATAATCGATAGATTCTTTTCCTGTGATGATTAGGTCAAAAGNGTTNTCTTTAACATANTGAGCAATTTCANTTGCTACCTGNATAGGGTCNTTTGCNGTTGTATCAATTCTTACTGCATCATCAGCNCCAATTGCTAATGATTTTCTNATAACAGGGTCATTTGAAGCTGGTCCAACATGAATNACCGTNACTNTNGANCCNGNATTGNTTTCTTTNATNTGTAANGCTTTTGTAAGTCCAAATTCATCATTTGGNTTAATNACAAATTGAACNCCATTGCTATTGAATTCTGTNTTGTTATTTGTNAAAGTTATCTTNGTTGTAGTNTCNGGAACNCTGCTTATGCAAACTAGTATTTTCATGATATNTTGTTTTATTAAAATGCAATGANNATTGTACGANATAANTTATTAAAAGGTTTTACAAAAAANAGAGTTTAGTNNANAGTAAATTNANTTTTGAACGTTGTATTTTTTTTGCTNTGTATTTTGTTTNAAAAATAGAAATAAAACCATTTAAATTNTTAAATTTGAATNTNCAAAAGTTNANTTATGAAAACATTACAATTCAGAGANGCCCTCAGAGAAGCAATGAATGAGGAAATGAGGAATGATAAGGATATTTTTATTCTAGGTGAGGAAGTTGCTGAATACAATGGTGCATATAAGGTAACTCAAGGTATGCTTGATGAGTTTGGTCCTGAGCGAGTTATTGATACTCCTATTGCTGAAAATGGATTTGCTGGAATAGCTATTGGAGCAGCAATGAATGGTTTAAAGCCTATTGTTGAGTTTATGACATTTAATTTTTCTTTGGTTGCAATTGATCAAATTATAAATGGTGCAGCAAAGGTTAATCTTATGAGTGGTGGACAATTTCCTTTGCCAATTGTATTTCGTGGTCCAACTGCTTCTGCGGGTCAATTAGGGGCACAGCATTCACAGGCTTTTGAAAATTGGTATGCCAATACACCCGGTTTAAAAGTAGTCGTTCCATCAACTCCTGCCGACGCAAAAGGACTTTTAAAAGCTTCTATTCGTGATAATGATCCTGTAATATTCATGGAAAGTGAGCAGATGTATGGAGATAAAGGTGAAGTTCCTGAAGGAGAGTATATCATTCCATTAGGAGTTGCCGATATTAAGCGAAAAGGGGAGGATGTAACCATCGTAACTTTTGGTAAAATATATCACAGAGTAGCAAAAGCTGCTGATCAATTAGCCAGTGAAGGAATTGATGCAGAAATTGTTGATTTAAGAACTGTCCGGCCTATTGATTACGCAACAGTAATTGAGTCTGTTAAAAAAACAAATCGAATTGTAATTGTAGAAGAAGCATGGCCGTTGGCATCGATTTCAACAGAAATAGCTTACAAAGTACAAAGAGAAGCTTTCGATTATTTAGACGCTCCTGTTCAAAGAGTTACTATGCGAGATGTTCCAATGAGCTACGCTGCAAATTTGGTTGAAGCAACTTTACCAAATGAGGGTAGAATTATTCAAGCAGTAAAAAAAGTTTGTTACGAAACCGAAACAAACGCATAGAATTCATATCAAACCAGTCGCATAAAGAGTTCTGTTTGATTTCTCAAGGTTTTTTAAACTTTATATGTGAAAAACTAAGAGGTGTAATCCGTATACTTAATACTTATTGATAAGTATTTTTATACAAACTCCAATTTAAAATTATGCGGAAGCTCATAATAGCTTTAATTAGTTTAGTACTAATAGGTCTGGTAGGCTATGTACTTATTCCCATCGAGTCAAAAACGAAAAATTTCGGGTATTCTGAAGCACTCAATGCAATCTCTCCAAAAGCATCATTTATTATTCGCTCAGATAATATTATTGATAAATGGCGTGAATTGTCCAATTCAACTATTGGAAAGTCCTTAAGCAATATAAAAAGTTATTCTGCAATTCAATCTGTTTTTTCCAGAATTGACTCAACTCAAAATAAATTTATATCATCTTTTTTAAACCAAAAAGTTTTTATAGCGGGTGTCCTTACAGCAGGAAATCAATTGAATCAAATTGTTGCTTTTGAAAATAAAGGGGCAACACAAGAACAGGTTAAAGGTTGTATAGAATCTATATTTGGTTCCAAAGCACTTAGTTCTAAAGAGTATGAAAACAATACCATAGATGTTTATGCATTGAATGAAACAAAAATCACTTTTGCTCATGTAGGAAAAGTAGTGTTGTTTTCTACGTCTGGTATTTTGATTGAAGAAGGGATTCGAGAGTTATCTGCAGAAAGACACCTTCCTGATCATGCCGGGTTTAAAAAACTATTAAAAACTGCAGATATTCGAGCAGATGGCAATTTCTTTATCAATTTTAATCAAATTGGAGGCTGTTTGAATCTCTATGGAAACAATTATATCGATTTTTCTAAATCATTTAGTCAATTTGGAGGATGGGCAGAACTGGATTTGAACTCAAGAGATCAAAGTTGGATGTTGAATGGGTTTAGTTTTATTTCTGATTCTTCATCAAGTTATTTAAATTCTTTTTCTGGGGAGAAAGCGCAATCCTTGAGTGTGAGTTCTGTACTTCCAGAAAACACTGGGGTTTTAAGTTATATTAGTTTTTCAAATTTTAGTTCCTACAAGGAAAAATACAATCAATATTTATCCCAAAAACAAATTTTATACAAACACCAGAAGAATCTTTTGAATATAAATAAGAAACATAAATTTACTGTAGAAGATGATTTTTACAGTTGGATAGGTGATGAAATCGCTATGTTTACGGTTAGTGGTGATGAAACTTCTTTCGAAAGAAATTCTGGGTTAATTATAAAAATATCAGACCTTGATAAAGCAAAAGATGGCCTAAGAAAAATCCATGAGAGTACAGGTGTACAAAGTGAAACCCTATATCAAACATTGGTAATTAATGATTTAGGACTCATTAACTTTTTTCCTCTTGTATTGGGTGAAGAATTTAAATCAATTTCAGGATCGAAATATTTGGTAATTGAGGATTATATCGTTTTTGCAAATGACGAAAGCGTACTTAAGCATATTGTTAATTTTTATCTGCGTGGAAAAACACTAGTTAAAAATTTTCAATTCAATCAATTTTACAGTCAATTTTCAACCGAGTCTAACCTTTTTTACTATTATAATTTTAAGTTGGCCAATAATTATTTTGGTTCACTCCTAAAAAATAATCAACTGGAAAGCTATAGGGCCAACAAGGATAGTTTAAACAAATTGCAAGCTTTTGGATTCCAAATCAACGCAAACAAAAAGCTTTTTTTTACGAATGCATATATCAACTATAATACTTTCGAAGGTTCTCAAAACATATCGCTCATAGAAGTTAAACTGGATACTACATATTCTATTCGTCCATTCATTGTGAAAAATCATTATACAAAGGAAAAAGAGCTCCTGATTCAAGATGATAATAATATGCTCTATCTCGTAAACAATGTTGGTAAGATAATTTGGAAAAAAGATTTAAAAGAACCAATTGTCGGCAGTATACAACAAGTGGACAGGTATAAGAATGATAAGCTTCAATACACTTTTGTTACAAAAAATAAAATTCATCAAATTGATCGTAAAAGCAGAGATGTTGAAGGATATCCGGTTAAATTAAAAGAACCTGTAACCAAAGGACTTGTTGTTTTCGATTATGATCAAAATAGAAATTATCGAATGCTGGTTACGCAAGGTAAGCATATACATAATTTTAATATAGATGGAAAAGTTGTAAAAGGTTGGAATTTTATTTCAGGAGACAATATAGTTGTCGAGCCAGGTTTAATTCAAGTTCAAGACAAAGACTACATTGTGCTATCTGATGAGTCAGGAAGAGTTCGAGTTCTCAATAGAAAAGGCGAAGATCGAATAAAATTAAATAATCAGTTTCCTCCCCAAACCAATAATTACTCTATCTGGAAGAATAATGCGTTATCAAATTCAGGCGTTTTAGGTACGGATACGAATGGTATAATTTACTTTCTGAAATTAGCCGACGAAATGGAAACCTTCATAGTAAAATCTTTTGAGGGTGATTTTGATATCGAATACAAAGATTTTAATGGTGATGGTACTTTAGATTTCATAATTCTTAATGATCAAAGTGTTCAAGTATTTAAAAACAATAAAAAAATTGATGCTACTATTTCTGATGTTGAATTTAAACCGGCATATGGAGTTGAAACTTTTCAACTTGATGAGAATCGAACTGTGAATATTTTAACAGATAAAAACGAGATGAAAATATATGGTTATGATGAGAAAGGAAACCTTTTAAATAGTTTCCCAATAGAAGGAATTTCACCCTCTTTGATTACCGATATTGACAACAATAAAAGTTACGATTTAATTGTGGGCGATAAGTTGGGTAGTTTATACATCTACTCTCTGGAAAATTAATGATTATTTTCTCTATAGAGCCTTTAAACAGCATAGGCAGATAGAGCATTTATTTTATAAGCGATGGAAATAAAAGCGTTACAAAAAGAAGTTGATGAATGGATTAAAACAATTGGAGTACGTTATTTTAATGAATTGACTAATTTTGCAATTCTTACAGAAGAGGTTGGTGAATTAGCCAGAATTATAAGCCGAAAATATGGAGAACAATCCTTTAAAAATCCAGAAGAGGAGAAGGATTTGGCGGATGAAATGGCCGATGTTTTATGGGTTTTAGTTTGCTTGGCGAATCAAACCGGTGTTGACCTGGAAGATGCCATTCAGAAAAATATAGCAAAGAAAACAAATCGAGATAAAGACAGACACAAAAACAATCAGAAATTATCTAAATAAAATTCGGAAAATCAATTGATTTGTCTCCCAATAATTATTTTTTGATTTAGACTGTATCTTTTTTAAAACACTTGCATTATAGTGGTACACACTACCTATATACATATATAGAATATACACACGAGTATATTGTTAAGCTCCGGATCTTCCGGAGCTTTTCTATTTAATTACTTTTTATAAAAAATGGTTTTTGGAATATAAAGAGTACTAAATTTTTAAACAGGTATTAAAAGTGAAAAGTACTACTATTAAATAATCGTATTATTTTCAGCGGATTAAATTTACAATACCCACTTTCTCTTGCCAATTTCGGGTATGTCTTAGCATATATCTAAGTTTGTAAACATATACATCTTGAGGTTGCGGATTGCCGTTAATTTTACCGTCCCAACCTGTTGAAAGATTCTTTGTTTGAAAAGCGAGGTTTCCCCATCGATCATATATGAGGAGTTCGTATTTTTCCAGTATTTCACTTTCGGCTTTAAAAATTTCATTTTTATTGTCCCCGTTGGGTGTAAAAGTATTGGGTATATAAACAGGGAATATAACTTTTACAACAATTGAGTCTGTAAATTGACAGGTTTTATTGTCACTGTAGCTAAAGTGATAGGTGATATCCTTATCAGGAGAACCATAAATGGTGTTGCAATCATTACAATTCAGGAATTCATATGGTGTCCATGTATATTGAAACTCAGGATTTAGACTAGCTGAAAAATCATTACCAAAATATATTATATATTCATCTTCTATATTTTGAGGTGGGCTTGGTATGACATTGACTTTAACGGTATCATAAGCAATACACTTCCCTTTATAAATTATATTGGTATAAATTTGATTTTTATGAGGGTAAATAATTATTGAAGAATCGTTGGCATTGTCCTTTAATTCAGGAGATGACCAATAGTATTCTTCTCCACCCTTAACAAATAGGTTAAATCTGGATCCCGGGCAAATAAGAGTATCTGGTGATGATATTTCATCTATCTTAGTTAGGCTTAAGTTGAACGTGTCGATTGAATTACCACATGAGCTTATAGTTGATATATAGTAAGTATCTTGTGTGTTTTTTGGGAAATAAATACTATCATCATTAAGATTAAAAGGCTTTTTATTTAATTCACTTACGATGTAGTCGGAATAATTGTAAAATAGATAAGTAGGCGTTTCTTCTTCGCATATTGTGTCTTTTACTAAAGAATTTCGTGGAGTTTTTGAAATATCCATTTTAACAATTGCCAAATTGCAATTATTTGAATTATTCGTTCTTGAATGTGCTGTTGGAGTTGTGGGAAAAGCTGATGAGCTTCCACAACCTGCACAAACAGCTTGGTAAATAGTTCCGTTTTTATCAAATCTACTCGTACCTCCATCAACATGTTCACCCAGAGTACTGCCTCCAAAATAGCTGCCATATTTTAGGTAAGAAAAATCAGGCCCTAAAAGCATAAAATAAAAATCTGATCCGTCTGTCTTTTTTTGATATGCATCTTTTGATATAGGCATGTCTTTTGTTCCAGCGGGATCTCCATTGATAACTCCTCCCCATCCGGATAAATATACCTCTTTGCAATTACTAACCATAAATGCTCCAGGTACTATGTTTATTCTGCCATCTCCAGAGCCAATTACAGTTGCAGATTCTAATGTGAACAAATCCTCACTATATTTCTGCAGAAACTGTTTGCTGTTTTCGTTTTTGTATACACCTTCAGTTGTTGGCATATTTCCCAGAGATTGTCCAAAGCAATAAATTTTGTCTTCAAAATCTATTTCTACAAAATAGCTTTGATCGTACGAACTTGTTCCAATAAAAGTCCCATTAATCATATTTGAGCCATTGGCTGATATTCTTGCAATAAAACCATCAATCCCTCCATTGTTTTTATTTGAACGTCCATTTAGAGTTAAATTCGTACTATTGCTTCCGCCGGTAATGTAGGTTTCTCCTCTCGAATTTTGTTTACTTGAGTAGCAGGCGTCAGCTCTATTTCCTCCGAAGTAACTTCCCCAAATAATTGCAGATAAGTCTTGATTAAATTTTGCCACGCAACCGTCTTGATTACCTCCGCCATAAGTTGTTTGAAAACCATTTGGTGTAGGTAGGTTATTACTTGAGGTAACAGATGAGATAAATATGCTGTTTTGGTTATCAGTGGTAACCTCACCTCTATAATCATCTGCATAGTTACGAGATAAACCGCTGGAATTATCGGGGTCATTTAAAGCGTCATTTCCACTTCCTCCATAATATGTGCTTCCTAAAATTGTGTTTCCATCTGGACTTAATTTTGTAATGGCAATGTCTGTTCCGCGATTAAAAATGAAAACATTACTAACCGTATCTGAGGATGTTCCTCCATTAAATGTTCGGTCGTAGGCATTAGTGGTTACCGGGTAGTTTGTAGAGCCAGTAATTCCGTATATAATCAGTTCATTTTTTGAATTTACAACCATGCTGTGTGGTGCTTCTAAACCAGAACCACCAATATATGTTGAATAAATTAATTTACTTCCATCAGGACTGAATTTTGAAATGGCCATATCAATTGTCCCTCCTCCATAAGCACTTTGAAAACTTCCTAACGTCGTTGGATATCCCCCATTAAAAGAAACGCCCCCAGCATAAGCATGACCATCTTCATCATAAGTTGCTGTATATCCCCAATTATCCTTCATTGCTCCGGTAAATGAGGAGAAGTTTAGCTGAGGGTCAATTACAAAACATTCAGTAACTTTTTCTACTTTAGTTTTAAGCGTAAATGTATTTGAATTTATTTTTTGAAATTTTGTCTCTATATTTTTTGAAGGGTTAGATAAATAATAAGATTTAGGATTTTCATCGGTAATATTTCCAACACTTGTTTTTAAAGTTAATCTTGCAGGGGTAAAATTAATTTCTTCTAGTCCTAAATATTGAATTTTTATATTTTCTGTTTCTGCAGATTCATGGAGTATAAATTCATACTTAACAGAGTTGTTTTTGATATAAACTTTTAAATCAATTTTTGGATATACATTTTTCAGAATAATTTCTGAATATGGATTTAAATTTGATACCCATTGATCATAACACTGCCCATGAAAATGGTTGATTTTAAAGTTTCCAGCTAATTTTGAACTGAAATCCTTACTAAAATTAGCTTTAATAAATTTTACCTTGAATGTATGCCCTTTAATGAAGTTTTTTGGTATTTCTCTTTTAGGATGACAATGTTTGTGAATTTCCTCTTGGTGTTTATGTCCTAAAATTGCTTCTAATTGATTGGGAGATAGTACTTTTATATTAAAACTACCATCCTTTTCGATAAAGAATTCACCACAATTAAGTTTTGCATTAAAAAGGACATTATCGGGGAACTGACCTTTGTTTTCTATAAAGAATCCCCCCTGAGAGATTCCCAAAAAATAGGGTATTAACAACAATATGGTAAGACCTTTTTTCAAGTTGTGTGCAAAATACTGATTTTGAAACGTATAGGTAAAACATAAATTGCACAAATTTGTTACAAAAAAGGCTGATTTTACTCAGCCTTTTTTGTAACAAATTACAATTTAAGTGTTTGTTGCTTTATATGTAATGCAATTAATGATATTCCAATCAATGATACCCCAACTAAAAACCACATAATCATAGGAGGAATAGTTCCACTTGGAAATACCGGGAAGAAATTATTTTCATCTTCAGTTCCATCCTCGTATTCTTTTTGATTTTGTTGTGCTTTTAAGCGGGTAATTTTATTTTCATATTTCTTAGGGTAGGCGCTGTACCATTCTCTTTCCCACCACGTAATGTCCTCTAAGTTATCCAGTTCAATATTTCTTCTGTCCAAAACTTTTTGATAATATGGAAGGACTTTGTCACAGCTTTCATCGTTTATTTTAGCGGGATTTCTCAATACGTATCGACATTGAAAATTCTCTTTGTTTTTTGTTTCTATGAATGCTAAATCCTGAGGATAGGTTTTTCGATTATATCGAATATGAAGCCTTGTAAAGTGCAGTTTTCCTGAATAATTTGCTCCCCAATTGTTTCGGGTGGTTCTTAACCAATCCACGCCTGCGTTTGATAGCTCTTGAGCTTCTGGGGGAGTTGTGTTACAAGGATCGCATTTTGTGAAATTTTTGCCATCTAAATCCCAGGAGTATTCAACAAATGCAGAGGACTTGTTGTTGGTCCAGGCCTTACTAAAAACACTTTTGTAAAAATCTCCAAAAACATCTCTCACAAACAATGGGACATCTGTATTGGAGGGCATAACTTGGGTTCTGTAATTCGAAGTTTCCACACGTCCATTTTGAGTTAATGCATATACAATTAAATCTTGGTTTCCATTTGAGTTGGCCATTCCCAGTCGGATGGGTAACATGAATTTTTTATGCGTAAAAGAGATTTGAAGTGGACTTAGATAGTTTCCTCTTCGATTGTTCAAACGTTTTGTATTTACTTTTGCTACGAAGAATTTCATATCGTCTTTGATATAAGGAGTGAGTACCTCATTGGCTTTTTCTGGGATTTTATAACCGTTGTCTGTTAGCCAATTTTTAAGTCCCGATGATTCTGTTGCAGAGAGAATTAAAATGTCGTATTCTCCAATTTCATATTCCGCTTCAATGGTAACGCCATTGTATTCATTTTTATTTTTTTCTATTACTAAATTATCATTTAAAGAATAATTTAAACTTAATCCCTTACTTTCATAAATTCTATAATCCCAACAAGGGTTTTCGTCATAATATTCTGCTAATCTTGGAGCGGAATAACCGTCAAATCGCTCAAATAAATCCTTTCGGACCACTTTAATATCTTTTTCCCTTAAAACAACAGGTACGGGAACCACCATGGCGAATTCTTTAAAATCGCCTTCGTAGTCATTGGCCATAGTAATGG
>PBJD01000031.1 GCA_002720635.1 Flavobacteriales bacterium
CTATTTAAAGATTCTGATATGTAAACAAAGTGTTCGTAAAATTTTGTTGCTACATCTTCAAATGCCTTATCATATTCACAAATCTTAATGGCCATTTTCATCATATTCAACGAAAACATAGCCATCCATGAAGTTCCATCAGCTTGTTCCAAAACACCACCTCCCGGAAGTTTATTAGAACGATCAAAAACTCCAATATTATCCAATCCTAAAAAACCTCCCTCAAATACATTCTTTCTTCTAGAATCTTTTTGATTTACCCACCATGTAAAGTTGATGCTTAATTTTTGAAAAATCCGTTTTAAAAAATCAACATCTGCACGTCCATAGTGCTTTTTTTCAGTTTCATATACTTTTAGTGCAGCCCATGCGTGAACAGGAGGATTTACATCTCCAAAGGCCCATTCATATGCGGGGATTTGACCGTTGGGGTGCATATACCACTCTCTGGTTAATGTAATAAGTTGATTCTTTGCAAAATCAGGATCAATCATAGCTAAAGGAACGCAATGAAAGGCCGTATCCCAGGCAGCATACCAGGGATATTCCCATTTATCTGGCATTGACAAAATATCCTCATTATGTAAATGGCGCCAGTTTGAATTTCTTCCATTTTGTCTCGATTCCGGTGGTGCTGGATGCCCTTTATCACCATCCAGCCATTGCTGAACATCAAAATTATAGTATTGTTTTGACCACAACATTCCTGCAAATGCCTGGCGTTGAATATTAGCCATATCAGGAGAAGCTGAATCAGGAATAAAATAGTTATAAAACTCATTCGCTTCTTGAAGCCTTTCTTGAAAAACAGTTTCAAAATTATCTATGAAAGGGTTCTCTTCTTCTTCCTTATTTGTAAGCAATAATTTAAAGACAACTTCACCTTTGGCAGCAACCTTTCTCTTATAATAAGGCGCAAATTTGGTTCCCGAATTTACTCCGTCAAAAACAGTTAAGTCCTTATCTTGAATAATCGCCTTATGAAATAAGTCTTTAACGTATACATCCTGATTTTTTGTGTTGAAAATACGCTGTGAATTCGTTGTGTTGTTCGTGAACAAATATTTATCAGGATGATCAAAATAGAGAAAATAGTCTCCCGCTTTGTTATGAGAAGCTTTCACACCTCCAAAGTCTTTGTTATTAATATTAAGTTTTGAGATGGTTGGGATTTTATCAACAACACCAAAATCCCATAAATTGCGAAACCATAAATTAGGAACCAAAACCAAATCCGATGGATTATCAGCTCTATTCTTTGCAGTTATTTTTATACAAATCTCTTCAGGACCTTTTTTTGCATATTCTATAAAAATGTCGAAATACTTATTACCTTCAAAAATACCTGTATCTGTTAATTCAAATTCTCTCTGGTTTTTTGTTCTCTTTTGACTTTCATGAAGTAACCTGCCATATGGAAATTTTGCATGAGGATATTTATACAAATACTTCATGTATGAATGAGATGGAGTATTGTCCAGATAATAATATAATTCTTTTACATCCTCTCCGTGGTTTCCATCCTCTCCGGTTAAACCATATAATCTTTCCTTAAGAATATCGTCATTACCATTCCACACACCCAAAGAAAAACATAAATTTTGACGAATGTCAGAAATTCCGGCTATTCCATCCTCTCCCCATCTATATACTCTTGAGCGAGCATGATCGTGAGGAAAGTAGCTCCAGGCTGAACCGTCTTTACTGTAATCCTCTCGTACAGTTCCCCATTGACGCTCACTTAAATAAGGACCCCATTTTCTCCAGATCTGGTTTCCTTTTTTATCCCGTTCATTAAGCCGTTTTTCTTCAATCAATTTCATAATAAAGAGTTGCCTTTCAAAAATAATTTTTATTGTCGTTTATACGATAAAATCAGACCTGAAAGTTATCCAATTTATCAAAAAAATGACATAAAAAAAACCTCATCGTTAATGATGAGGTTTTTTTGAAAATTCTAATTTATTTAAACATTTGCAGACTTAACAGTTTTGATAATTCTTGCAGATATTTTATAAGGATCACCATTCGAAGCAGGTCTTCTGTCTTCTAACCATCCTTTCCATCCTTTCTCTACAGTTATGATAGGAATTCTGATTGAAGCTCCTCTATCTGAAACTCCATAAGAGAAGTCATTAATAGAAGCCGTTTCATGTAAACCAGTTAATCTTTGGTCGTTATATGCACCATATACCGCGATATGTTCTTTCGCAACAGGTCTGAATGCTTCACAAATCTTCTCATAAGTTTCCTTAGAACCACATGTTCTTAATGTCGTATTTGAGAAGTTAGCATGCATACCTGAACCATTCCAATCTCCTTTAACAGGTTTTGGGTGGTATTCAATATAGTACCCGTAAGACTCAGTTAATCTATCCAGTAAATATCTGGCAATCCAGATTTCATCTCCTGCTTTCTTTGCTCCTTTAGCAAACAATTGAAATTCCCACTGACCAGAAGCTACTTCCTGATTAATACCTTCGAAATTCAAACCGGCTTCGATACATAAATCAGCATGCTCTTCAACTAAATCTCTTCCAAAAGTGTTCTTTCCACCAACTGAACAATAGTATAAACCTTGTGGTCCGGGATATCCTCCAACAGGGAAACCTAATGGCAACTGAGTTTTTGTATCCATGATAAAGTACTCTTGCTCAAAACCAAACCAGAAATCATCATCTTCATCATCAATTGTTGCTCTTCCATTAGTTTCATGCGGAGTTCCATCTGCATTATAAACTTCTGTCATTACCAGGTATCCGTTAACTCTTGCCGGATCTGGATAAATCGCAACAGGTTTTAAGATACAGTCCGATGAACCTCCTTCTGCCTGTAAAGTAGAAGAACCGTCGAACGACCAGTCACCTAATTCCTCTAAAGTCCCTTGGAAGTTTTCGTGCTCCTCGACTTTAGTTTTTGATCTCATGTTCTGGGTTGGTGTGTAACCATCCAACCAGATGTACTCTAACTTAATTTTTGCCATTTGATAAACAATATAATTGGTTGAAATATTCGATTTTAAGGATGCAAATGTAATATTTTTTCTTTAAAATCCATCACAATTAATAAAGATTACAAAATAGATGTAAGCATATCAACCACTTTTGATGTGGCGCCTTTGTTATTTTCGATATACTTTTCTATTTTTTGTTTAATCGATCCTCTTAATTCTGGAGAGTCCAGGTAAAGTTCTAATTTTTGATTAAAATTTTCAGGGTTGACTACTGCACCTAGATTAAGCTCAAGAATTTTTTTTGCCTCTGTAAATTTAATATGATTCTTAGAACCAAACAAAACCGGAATACCGTACGAAAGGGGCTCCAAAGTATTGTGAATCCCACTGTTAAAACCACCACCGATATAAGCAACATCCGCATACCTGTATAAATACTTTAAAATACCAATAGAATCAATAATCATTACATCTGTAAATTTTTCAGAAGTAGAATATAAAGACACATTAGCTTCAATACTGTTCTCCAGTTCTGATATCTCTTTCTCATTAATTTCATGTGGAGCAATAATGTACTGGTAATTTGAACAATGCTTTTTAATAAAAGAAACTATATGGGTATGATCACCGCTCCATGTACTCCCAAATATGACAACCGGACGACCGTTTAATGAATTTTCTATTTTTTTCTCTATCCATTTTTCACCTGCGGTTAATACAACACTATCAAGTCGTGTATCGCCTGAAACTGTCGCATTATTTATTCCATTTGAAGACAGGATTAATCGGGATTCTTCATTTTGAACAAAAAAATGATTGATATTTCTAAAGACGCCAACCATCCAATTACTTTTAAAGTATAATTGTCCCTTTCTAAACAATGAAGAAACATATATGATTGGTATATCATTATTTTGCAACTCATTCAAATAATTAAACCAAAATTCATACTTTACAAAAACCGCAACTTTGATGGAGACTTTTGACAAAAATCTCCTGGCATTCTTTGGAGTATCAAAAGGAAGATAAAGGACTAAATCAGCGTGCGAATATTTTTTTTTGACCTCATATCCTGAAGGAGAAAAAAAAGTAACCAAGATCTTTTGATCAGGATATTTAACTTTTAATGACTCTATCAATGGTCGGCCCTGTTCAAACTCTCCAAGAGAGGCTACATGGAACCAAACAAATGCTTCAGAATCAACATTTTCAATAATTTCCCAGGTAGAAACATGTCCGTCTATCAACTTTTTTGTTTTACCATCTAAAAAAGAATAAACTTTAACCAAAAAAGAAAAGAAATATATACCAAGAGTGTATATTTGTTGCATTTAACAAATATACCAACTTTAGAGCTCAATCAGATATGGACAATATCCAAATGGTAGATTTAAAAACCCAATATCAGAAAATAAAGGAAGAAATAGATGATGCTATCAAAGAGGTTATTTTAAATTCTTCATTTATTAATGGTCCTTCAGTTAAAAAATTCACGTCAGAGCTTGAAAAATACTTAGATATTGAGCATGTAATTCCCTGTGGTAATGGAACTGATGCTCTTCAAGTTGCTTTAATGGCCCTGGATTTAAATCCCGGGGATGAAATTATAACCAGTACGTTTACATTCATTGCAACTGCTGAGGTAATTTCATTACTCAAATTACAACCAATTTTTGTAGATGTTGACAGTAAAAATTTCAACCTAATTCCTTCAGAAATAGAAAAAGTAATTGGTCCTAAAACAAAAGCAATTATACCCGTTCATTTATATGGGCAGTGTGCACCAATGGAAAAAATCATGACAATTGCACAAAAACACAACCTTTTCATAATCGAAGATACTGCTCAGGCCCTTGGCTCTAATTATCTTTTTAGTGATGGTTCAATAAAAAAGGCAGGCACCATTGGTGATATAGGAACAACTTCTTTTTTTCCATCCAAAAATCTAGGTTGTTATGGAGATGGTGGTGCAATTTTCACTAAAAACTCGAAACTGGCAGAAAAAATAAGAATGATTTGCAATCATGGAAGCAAACAAAAATACAGCCACGAAATTATTGGTATTAATTCGAGGCTTGATTCTATTCAAGCTGCTATCCTTCGTATTAAACTAAGAAAATTAAACTCATATTCATTCTTAAGGCATGAGTCAGCTTCTTTATATTCTTCACAATTGAAAGATATAAACTGGATAGAAACTCCATTTGAAGAACACTATTCGCAGCATGTTTATCATCAATATACCATAAAAGTACTAAATGGAAAAAGAGATGGCTTAAAAGCACATTTAAGCTCATTAAATATTCCAACAACAGTATACTACCCAAAGTCTTTGCACAAGCAGCCTGCTTTTAAAAAGAGTAAATCAGGAAGCTTTCCAAATTCCAATAATTTAGAGTCAAAAGTTTTATCTTTACCTATGCATACAGAATTGAACAAAGAGACAATTTTGCATATCGTTAATTCAATTAAATCCTTTAAATGAAAATATCAATAATAGGAACAGGTTATGTTGGACTGGTTTCAGGAACTTGTTTTGCGGAAACCGGAAACCAGGTTATCTGTGTAGACATAGATGAAAAAAAACTGGAAAGACTAAGAAATGGTAAAGTCCCGATTTACGAACCTCAACTGGATATTTTGTTTGAAAGAAATATCAGACAAGGAAGACTACGGTTTACAAATTCGCTCAAAGAAGCTGTTGAAGAAACAGATTTAATTTTTCTTGCTCTGCCAACACCTCCAGGCGAAGATGGAAGTGCTGATTTGAGCTACGTGTTAAATGTTGCCAAAGAGTTAGGAGAAATAATTTCAGACTACAAAGTTATTGTTGATAAAAGCACTGTTCCTGTTGGAACAGCGGAAAAAGTCACTGCCGCTATTAAAGAAAATGCAAAAACAGACTTTGATGTAGTATCCAATCCTGAGTTTCTTCGAGAAGGCTTTGCCGTCGAAGATTTTTTAAAACCAGATAGAGTAGTTATTGGAACTTCCTCCGAACGGGCTAAAAAAATTATGGAGGAATTATATAGACCATTTGTAAGGCAAGGGAACCCAATTATCTTCATGGATGAAAAGTCTGCTGAACTCACAAAATATGCTGCCAACTCATTTTTGGCTACAAAAATTTCATTCATGAATGAAATTGCAAATATTTGTGAACGTCTGGATGCGGATGTTGATAAAGTTCGAATTGGAATTGGCTCAGATACCAGAATTGGGAAAAGATTTTTGTTCTCCGGCATAGGATACGGAGGAAGTTGTTTTCCAAAAGACGTGAAAGCGCTAATACGTTCTTCAAAAGAAATGGGCTATGATTTTAAGATATTAAATTCAGTTGAAGAGGTAAATTCAATACAGAAGACAATCATTGTACCTAAAATAAAAAACTATTTTGGTAATGATCTAAGTGGAAAAAAAATTGCTCTATGGGGACTTTCTTTTAAACCCGATACAGATGACATCAGAGAAGCTCCGTCAAGATATATAATTGATGAATTAATCGATTCAGGAGCTGATATTAGTGCTTTTGATCCTGAAGCCATGGATAATATCAAAGCTATCTATTCTGATAAAATCACATATGGTTCAAATGAATATGAAGTTTTGAAAAACGCTGATGCTCTTTTAATTGCAACAGAGTGGGGAGTTTTTAAAAATCCTGATTTCAACAGAGTTACGCAGTTACTGAACGAAAAAGTGATTTTTGATGGAAGAAACCTATACGATCTCGAAAAAATGACTTCTTTGGGATACAGATACTTCAGTATTGGAAGAAAGGAAATTTAATTGCTACAAAAAATGAAAAAAACATTAATTACCGGTGCAGCTGGATTTTTAGGATCACACTTGGTAAACAAATTTTTAAATAAAGGTCATTATGTTATTGGAATGGATAACTTGATAACCGGAAATTTAAAAAATATTGAAGAGTTTATACCAAATAAAAACTTTGAATTTCACAATCATGATGTTTCAAAATTCATTAAAATAAGTGGTGATTTAGATTATATTTTGCATTTCGCCTCTCCGGCAAGTCCAATCGATTATTTAAAAATACCTATTCAAACATTAAAAGTGAGTTCATATGGAACTCATAATTTATTAGGGCTGGCAAAAGATAAGGAAGCAAGGATACTGGTTGCTTCCACTTCTGAAGTTTATGGGGACCCATTAGTACATCCACAAATCGAAGAATATTACGGGAACGTAAATCCTGTTGGACCTCGTGGCGTATATGATGAAGCTAAAAGATACATGGAAGCAGTTACAATGGCATATAATTCCTTCCATAATATTGAAACAAGAATTGCCAGAATATTTAATACTTATGGACCAAAAATGAGACTTAACGACGGAAGAGTTTTACCTGCATTTATAGGACAAGCTCTGAGAGGGGAAGACTTAACCATTTTTGGTGATGGTTCACAAACCAGATCTTTTTGTTATGTAGATGATTTAATTAATGGAATTTATAAATTGCTCATGAGTGATTGCGAAACTCCGGTGAATCTGGGGAATCCATCTGAAATTTCCATAAGTGAATTTGCTGAAGAAATTATTAAACTTACAGGAACAAATCAAAAAGTAATCTATAAAGATCTCCCCTTAAACGATCCAAAACAAAGAAAACCTGATATTTCAAAGGCTAACGGCATTTTAAAATGGGAGCCCATAGTATCAAGGGAAGATGGCTTGAAGATTACCTATGAATATTTCAAAAGTTTATCAATCGAAGAATTAAACAAAAAAGAACACAACGATTTCGAAAAATATATAACTCGTTAAATGGCATACTTCGCTCACGAAACAGCAGTAATAGATGAAAATTGTAAAATTGGCCAAAACAGTAAAATTTGGCATTTTTCTCATTTGATGCCCGGATGTCAGATTGGATCAGAGTGTAATCTGGGACAAAATGTTGTAATTTCTCATGATGTAATTTTAGGAAAAAATGTAAAAGTTCAAAATAATGTATCAATATACACTGGTGTTATTTGTGAAGACGATGTTTTCCTTGGTCCGTCTATGGTTTTCACCAATATATTAAATCCCAGATCAGCCATCTCTCGAAAATCTGAATATAAAAATACTTTAGTAAAAAAAGGAGCCAGTATTGGAGCTAATGCTACAATAATTTGTGGAATTAATATAGGCAAATACGCTTTAATTGGGGCCGGAAGCGTGGTGACAAAAGATGTTCCGGATTACGCTCTCATTGTTGGTAATCCTGCAAAACAAATTGGTTGGGTTAGTGAATATGGACATAAATTGGAATTTATTGAGAAAACAGCTTTTTGTAAAGAATCAAATCAGGAATATTCGTTAAATAATAATATTGTTCAAAGAGTTTGATGAATCGTAAAATAAAATTTGCAATACTGGGATTTGGTCACATTGGCATTAGACATGCTGAAATGATTACACAAAATAAAGATTCTGAACTTGTTGCCATTTGCGATATTTTGCCAAAAAATGAACTCAAACAATACGGATTTGGAGATGTTCCTTTTTTCAAAAACATTGATAAACTCATTAACAGTGATATTGAATTTGATGTTGTATGTGTTTGTACTCCTAATGGACTTCATGCTCAACAAAGTATTCAACTCCTAAATAATGGCTTTCACGTAGTTTGTGAAAAGCCAATGGCACTTACATCAAAAGAATGTGAAGCAGTAATTTCGACTTCAGAAGAGGTTTCCAAACATGTTTTTTGTGTAATGCAAAATCGATACTCACCTCCTTCACAATGGTTAAAAAAAATCATAACAGAAAATATACTTGGTGATATCTACTTGATTCAAGTCAATTGCTTTTGGAATAGGGATAAAAGATATTACCAAAACTCAACATGGAGAGGGTCAAAAGATCTTGACGGAGGAACCCTCTTTACTCAATTTTCACATTTCATAGACACGATTTACTGGATTTTTGGGGACATAACAATAAATTCAGCAGAATTCAGAGACTTTAATCACAAAAATTTAACAAGTTTCGAAGATACAGGAATTGTTAATTTCAACTTAAAAAAGGGAGGATTAGGAACTCTAAACTACTCAACATCAGTTTGGAACGAAAATCTTGAAAGCAGTATTACAATAATCGCTGAAAATGGTTCTATTAAAATTGGTGGGCAATACATGGATAAAGTAGCCCAATGTACCATAAAAAACTATAAAATGCCTAAATTAGCCCCCGTAAATAAACCAAACGATTATGGTTCATACCAAGGATCTGCGGCCAATCATCAATATGTAATTGAAAATGTTGTTGATACGCTAAATGGTAGAAACCAAATAACAACTAAATCTCATGAGGGATTAAAAGTTGTTGAAATTATTGAAAGAATATACAAACTTAAAAGTTTAAATTAATGATTGCTGAAAAGATAGCCAACAAAGAGGAAAAATTAGCCGTTATAGGTTTAGGTTATGTAGGATTACCAATAGCCCTTGCTTTTGCTAAAAAAGCTAAGGTTATAGGTTTTGACATAAATCAAGAAAGGGTAAATATGATGAAAGAGAAGGTTGACCCTTCTAAAGAACTTGCTCCTGAAGAATTCGAAAACTGTGATATAGAATTTACAGCAAACATTAATGACTTAAAAGATTCTAAATTTTATATTGTCGCTGTTCCAACACCAATTGATGAGCACAACTTACCTGACTTAAAACCTCTTCTAGGAGCTTCTAAAACTGTAGGTAAAGTACTATCAAAGGGGGATTATGTAGTTTTTGAATCAACTGTTTATCCGGGATGTACGGAAGAAGATTGTGTTCCTGTACTTGAAAAAGAATCTGGACTTAAATTCAACCAGGATTTTAAAGTTGGTTATTCACCAGAGAGAATTAATCCAGGTGATAAACACCATACTTTATCAAAAATTGTAAAAGTTGCCTCAGGAAGTTGTACAGATTCTGCAGAACAAATTGCAAAAATATATGAAATGGTTATCGACGCCGGGGTACATCGAGCATCCTCTATTAAAGTCGCCGAAGCAGCAAAAATAATTGAGAATACTCAAAGAGATGTGAACATAGCTTTAATGAATGAACTTTCAATGATTTTTAGTAAAATAGGAATAAACACATATGAAGTTCTTGAAGCTGCAGGTACAAAATGGAACTTTTTAAAATTCTTCCCTGGTTTGGTAGGGGGGCACTGTATCGGTGTTGACCCTTATTACTTAACTTACAAAGCAAGAGAATTAGGGTACCACTCAAAAATAATAAACTCAGGAAGGGCACTAAATGATTCTATGGGGCCATACTTAGCTCGTCAAACTGTAAAGAAACTTATTGCTAATGGAAAAACAATTGTTCAGTCAAGAGTATTAGTTATGGGTGCGACTTTCAAAGAAGATGTAAGTGATATCAGGAACTCTAAAGTAGCTTCTGTTGTTGATGAATTAAAAAGTTTTGGAGTAGATGTTGAGGTTCATGATCCACATGCTTCAAATGAAGAAATTAATCATGAGTATGGGTTTGAATTGATTCCTGAAATATCAGGAAAGTATGATGCTGTGATCGTAGCTGTAAATCATTCCGATTACTTGTCTTTAAATGAAGATTATTTCAACAATCTCTTAAAAGAAAATGGAGTTTTAGTTGATGTTAAAGGTATCTACAGAGATAAAAATGAAAGCATTAACTACTTAAGTTTATAATTTATGATTTTAGTAACTGGAGGTGCTGGTTATATAGGAAGTCACTCTGTTATTGAATTACATAACAAAGGTTATGAGGTTTTAATAGCGGATAACTTTGTAAACTCATCCCCTTCTGTACTTAATCATTTAAAAACAATTACAGGTGAGAGTTTCAACTTTATTGAAGTTGACCTTTGTGATTATGATAAGCTAAAGGAATTAACTGAAGAATACCAGATTACAGGAGTTATCCATTTTGCAGCATTTAAATCTGTGGGGGAGTCTGTTGAATTTCCACTTAAATATTATAAAAATAATATTCAATCACTCACAAATGTTCTTAAACTTTGTGAATATAAAGATATTTCCAATATAGTTTTTTCATCTTCCTGCACAGTATATGGAAATCCAAAATCTATTCCTGTCACGGAATCAACACCCATTGGAAAAGCTGAATCTCCGTACGGAAAAACAAAAGTGTTTTCGGAAGATATTTTAAAAGATTTTCATAATTCATCATCAAAATCAATTTGTAATTTAAGATATTTTAATCCAATTGGTGCCCATGAATCCGGTTTATTAGGCGATTATCCTACAGGAAGACCTAATAATTTACTTCCGTTTGTTACTCAGGTTGCAGCTGGTATAAGAAAAAAACTAAGTGTTTTTGGTGACGATTATGACACAAAAGACGGAAGTTGCATACGAGATTATATACACGTTGTTGACTTAGCAAAAGCCCATGTTAATGCAATAGATTTTAACAACAAAAATACTNATTCATATTCCGTTTTTAACATTGGAACTGGAATAGGTGTTACTGTTCTTGAACTTTTGAAAACTTTTGAAAAAATAAGTAATACTACCGTAAATTTTGAAATAACTAAAAGAAGGGAAGGTGATGTAGGAGCAATATACGCAGATTGTGAGCATGCAGAAAAGAGTCTAAATTGGAAAGCCGAATTAAATTTAGAGGATATGCTTTCTTCAGCATGGAAATTCCAAAAAACCCATTTTTAAAATGAACTCATTTACAAAAACAATATTGATCACCGGAGGTGCTGGATTTATAGGAAGTCATCTTGTAAGATTACTCGTAAATAAATATCCTAATTACAAAATAATCAATCTTGATAAACTTACATATGCGGGAAATCTGGACAATTTGAAAGATATTGAATGCAAATCAAATTATGAATTTGTGAAAGGCGATATTTGTAATCAAAATGAGCTTAAAAAAATATTCTCTGACTTTAACGTCGACAATATCATTCATTTAGCTGCAGAGTCCCATGTAGACCGATCCATTTCAAATCCGTTAGAGTTTGTNCAGACCAATGTGTTGGGAACAGTAAATCTTCTGAACGTTGCAAAAAACTTCTGGAATTTAGAATCTGACAATATTTTCTATCATGTATCTACAGATGAGGTATATGGATCACTTGGAGATGAAGGTTTATTTTTAGAAACTACTCCATACGATCCAAGGTCTCCTTACAGCGCTTCAAAAGCAAGTTCAGATCACTTTGTTCGGGCCTATCATGAAACATACGGATTAAAAATTAAAATTTCCAATTGCTCAAATAATTATGGATCGCATCAATTCCCAGAAAAACTAATCCCATTAGTTATTAATAACATACTTAATAACAAGCCNTTACCCATATACGGAAAAGGAGATAATGTCAGAGATTGGCTTCATGTAAAAGATCATGCCGAAGCAATTGACTTAATTTTTCATGAAGGAAAGGTAGGAGAAACATTTAATATTGGAGGGCATAATGAACTTCAAAATATTGAATTGGTAAAACTTCTTATTCAGTTAGTCGATGAAAAATTGAATCGAAAAAAAGATGAGTCTTTGTCGTTAATTACCTACGTGAAAGATAGAGCTGGTCATGATCAAAGATATGCTATCGACGCAGGAAAGATTAACGCTGAACTTGGATGGACTCCTAAATATACTGTTGAAAAAGGTATTGAAGAAACCGTTGAATGGTATTTAGACAATTTAGAATGGGTAAACAATATTGTTAGCGGAGATTATTTAAACTACTACGAAAATCAATATGTTGACAGATAACTGGAAAATAACAGCAAAATATCACGATAAAAATTTATCAAACTTTTCGTTTCTTGTAACTGGCGGAGCAGGATTTATTGGGTCCAACCTTGTTCAATATTTATTGGATAATGATGCAAAACTGGTCCGTGTATTAGATGACATGAGCAATGGTTATGAAAAAAACCTAGCTCCTTTCATATCTGATTCAAGATTAGACTTTATTGAAGGTGATATTACNAATAANAAAACATGTTTAGAAGCAGTAAAAGGGATTGATTTTGTCTCTCATCAAGCTGCTTTAGGTTCTGTCCCAAGATCATTAAAAACACCGCTNTTAACTCACGAAGCCAATTCTACCGGNTTTCTTAATATGATAACTGCATCCAAAGACGCAGATGTTAAAACTTTTGTGTTTGCAAGCTCGAGCTCTGTTTATGGAGACAATATTGAAATGCCAAAATACGAACACAAAACAGGGAATCCATTAAGTCCTTATGCTGTTTCAAAAAAAACAAATGAATTATATGCAAAAACTTTCAATACTGCATACGGGATGCAAACTATTGGATTGAGATATTTTAACATATTTGGACCGAATCAAAGTCCAAATGGACCATATGCTGCGGTAATTCCATTATATATGAATGCATTACTTCAAAATAAGGCAGGTAAATTCTTTGGAGATGGTGNACAATCCAGAGACTTTACATTTGTTGAAAATGCAGTACAAGCTAATATTAAGGCAATGTTATGTGAAAACAAAGAAGCCTTTGGGGAAGCTTACAATATAGCTTGCGGATATAAAACATCTGTAAAAGAATTGTACGAAGTACTTAAAAATGCTGCTGAATCTGATAAAGAAGCCGAAATTTGTCCGCCCCGAACCGGAGATATTCGAGATTCATTAGCCAATATAGATAAAGCGAGAAATAATTTTGGATACAATCCTGAAATTGGTATTAAAGACGGCTTGGAAATTACGCTTGATTGGTTTAAAAACGAATTTTATCCTGCACTAGGTTGACAAGATGGGCTTTTTATCTAGTTTCTTTAAACAGAAAAAAACTCAAGAGGAGTTATTGCCATTAAATATATCGAAGTTTATAAAAGCCGATATGCATAGTCATATTCTACATGGAATTGACGATGGAGCAAAAAACATTGATCAGTCTATTGAGTTAATTGAAGGATTACAAGAAATTGGATTCTCTCATTTATTATGCACGCCACATGTTATGTCCGATTTTTACAGAAATTCGACAGAAACTATTAAAGAAAAACTAGATGTCATTCGTAATGAAATTGATAAGCGAAATATTAAAATAACTATCAATGCATCTGCTGAATACTATTTTGATGAAGAATTAACAAAAAGGTTGGCAAATAACGATATACTCTCTTTTGGAAAAGAAAAATACCTTCTTTTTGAATTTAGTTATTTGAATGAGCNCCAACTTATTTTCGAAAGTATTGCAGATATGATTCAAGCCGGATATACGCCAGTTCTTGCGCATCCGGAACGATATCCCTATTATATTATNAATCCAGAAAAATTTGATCATCTTAAATCAATGGGTGTAAAATTTCAAATTAACTTACTATCACTGATTGGCAATTATGGAGATACTGCTGTTTATGGTGCGAACTATTTAATCGATAAAAAATTTGTTGATTTTGTTGGCACTGATATTCATAAATATGAACAATTAAGAGGATTAAAAAAGGTGCTCAAAAATGAATACCTTCATAAATTATTTAATTCTGATACTCTGTTAAATCATACACTCGTGCAATAGTCAATTACTGCACTCCTGCTGTTTCAATTTGTCTGTCTACTTTTTTCACTAAACCTTGTAAAGTTTTACCTGGGCCCATTTCTGTAAAACTGGTAGCTCCATCAGAAAGCATATTTTTCACGGTTTGAGTCCACTTAACAGGAGATGTTAACTGAGAAATTAAATTTTGCTTAATTATTTCAGGATTCTTAACTGGTTGAGCATTAACATTTTGATAAACCGGACACACTGGTTCTTTAAATTCTGTTGCATTAATTACTCGGGCCAATTCTTCTTTTGCCGGATCCATTAAAGGAGAATGAAAAGCTCCACCCACTGGCAAAACAAGTGCTCGTTTAGCTCCTGCTTCTTTTAGTTTGTCACAAGCTATATTTACCGATTCAACTTCACCCGAAATAACCAATTGACCAGGACAATTGTAATTTGCAGCAACAACTATTCCTTCTGTTTCCCTGCAAATGTTTTCAACTANGTCATCTTCCAGCGCTAAAATAGCAGCCATTGTACCTGACTTAATTTCACATGCCTTTTGCATAGCCTGAGCTCTTTGAGAGACAATTTTCAAACCATCTTCAAAAGATATTACCTGAGCAGCGACCAATGCAGATAATTCTCCAAGAGAGTGACCGGCAACCATTTCAGGAATAAAATTATCAGTTGTTAATGCTATTGCAACACTATGCAAAAAAATTGCAGGCTGTGTTACCTTCGTTTCTTTCAAGTCTTCTGGCGAGCCATCAAACATAATTTTTGAGATATTAAACCCCAAAATATCATTTGCCTTTTCAAATAATTCTTTCGCTTTTGGATTATTTTCATATAGTTCTTTTCCCATTCCGGTAAACTGAGCTCCTTGCCCAGGAAATACAAATGCCTTCATCTTATTTTTTATTTAGTAATAAAAGATTAATAAATTATCTTCTTGTTGAGGGGTTTTCAAATCTTCCCCCATAAACAGGAGTTTATTTTTACCCATTTTTATTTTTAAACACCATACTTAGTGATCAGGTCCCCAATATTCAATAGAGTTATTCTCTGTTTCATTTAATTTTACACAATATAACTCTGCACCTTGATTCTTAATATCTTCTTCAATAATATTCCAAATTTCAATGGCCACTATTTCCGTACTTACCATTTTCCCTTCAAAGTTTGGAACGTCAAGGTTCAAATTTCGATGATCAAAAGGATCAACAATCTTTTGTTTTAAAAGATCACCCAACCATTTTAAATCTATAATAAATCCTGTTTCAGGATTCACGTCCCCTCTGACAGTCACAAACAATTCATAATTATGCCCATGCCAGTTTTTATTGGAACACCTTCCAAAGATTTGTTCATTTTTGTCATCACTCCAATTGGGATTAGCTAATTTATGTGCCGCACAAAATCTTTCTCTTCTGGTTAATGTTAACATGACAATTATTTAGGGTATAAAAATACGACTATTCATTCTTAACAAAACGTTTTTAAAGNAATTTAATTAAACATTACATTTAGGAAAAATTATTCCCAATTACTTATTTTTGTTTGAAATCTTATTTANTATGATTGTAATTACAGGTGCTGCGGGTTTCATAAGTAGTTGTTTGGTAGCCCACTTAAATGAATCAGGATATCAAGACCTAATTTTAGTGGATGATTTTTCACATCAAAACAAAAAAGCCAACTACAAAAATAAGATTTTCAAAGAACGTGTAGATCGCTCCGATTTTATTAAGTGGCTGGATGAAAATCAACGATTTACTCAAATGATTATCCATTTAGGTGCTCGAACAGATACAACAGAATTTAATAAAGATATATTCGATAAATTAAATTTAAATTATTCAAAAAAAGTTTGGAACAAATGTATTGAATATGCTCTTCCTTTAATATATGCATCCTCAGCTGCGACATATGGATTAGGGGAGCTCGGCTATGATGATAATCATGATATCCCCAAAAAATTAAAACCATTAAACCCTTATGGTGATTCAAAAAACAATTTTGACATCTGGGCATTGGAACAAAAAAGAAAACCTTTCTTTTGGGCCGGACTGAAATTCTTTAATGTATATGGTCCAAATGAATTTCATAAAGGAAGAATGGCTTCAGTAATATTCCATACTTACAACCAAATACAAAAAACAGGTGAAATGAATCTTTTTCGTTCCCATGTGCCTGAATATAAAGATGGAGAACAACTGAGAGATTTTATATATGTAAAAGACGTGGTAAAAGTAATCGCCTTTTTAATGGAAAAACGACCAGAGTCAGGATTATACAATTTGGGAACAGGCAAAGCACGAACTTTTTATGATTTAGCTGCAAATACCTTTAAAGCACTTGACCTGGAACCTAAAATTGGATTTATTGACACGCCTGAGGATATCCGAGACAAATATCAGTATTTCACAGAGGCAAACATGCAAAAATTACGAAGTGCAGGTTATGATGGTGGATTTAAAACTTTAGAAGAAGGGGTAAGTGACTACGTAAAAAATCATTTAGTTGAACGAAAAGTATGGTGATTAATCTTTGGAAACAATCACTAAAATAGGGCTTTCGGCCTCTCCGCTTTCCATGGCATTTAAGAGTATACTCAAAACTGTTTTTCTAATCTGAGTTTCCTCCTCGATTAAAAATTCTTTNGCATTTGAAATACTGATTCGGACCTTTGCACCTTCCAGCCAGGACAAATCATTAATTTGCTCGTCAAAAGTTTGAATATTGTTGGTATATCTAGGGAACTGTAACTCTTTTACCATTTCTTTAAAAAACAGTCTTAAATTAGGTATGTCTGCACCATCCAGCATTACTGTAATTGAATCCATAAAATAAAGTTAAATATTCTCATAGAGACTGAGTAATTAGAGCATAAAAAAATGAAAACNCTTTTAGTAATAAAACATCACCAAGAGGCTATGATTAAAATTTTGATTCTAGTACCATTAAAAATACTATCACTGGAGTTGAAGTTAATAATGAATNTCCTTTCCTCTAGTGTATTTCTTCCGCAACTGTTCCTTTAAATAAACGAGTATAAGCGACCATTATGATATAATTTGGATCAGTCTTTTCTTGATTATGAGAAAACAAACTGNACATCCTGTAAGCAAAAAATATAACATATTATCGCACTTATTTTTTGCAGCTCCTGTNGGATTATAATCGTTATTTTCGAATCCACATTACTTCTGTAATATTTCATAATCAGCTTTTGCAATTAACTCATCTTCGCCGTTTTAACTTAGAGGGGTAAGCTGAGATATCTCAAAACTAAAAATTGCTACTCGCTCTAAATATCAAATTCCCTCTCAATAAGATACGACTTGTTGTATCGTATTTAATAAATCAAAAAGCCACTCAAATGAGCGGCTTTGATTTTGTCAAAGATTAATAATCGATAAATGTTTTTAANTAACTTACTTAATCAATTTTCCTCCAGGAGGAGCAAACTTTGTTAATACAATACCATCAACGGCATTCTGATATTCATCCATATTTGGAATTCTACCAAGTATCGCAGATAATACAACAACTGGTGTAGAGGCTAGAAGAGACTCCCCTTTNTTTCGTTCTGAATCCGCAACAACCCTTCCTTGGAATAAACGGGTTGAAGTTGCCATTACAGTATCCCCTTTTGCAGCCTTTTCTTGGTTACCCATACAAAGGTTACAACCTGGTCTTTCAAGGTACATCACGTTTTCATATTCCGTACGAGCCTGACTTTTTGGTAACATATCACTAAACTCAAATCCTGAATACTTTTGTAATAAATCCCAGTCTCCTTCGTCTTTCAATTCGTCGATAATATTGTAAGTTGGTGCAGCTACAACTAATGGAGCCATAAACTTAACATCACCTTGAGAAGCTTCCAGGTTTCTTAACATTTGAGAAACTATTTTTAAATCTCCTTTATGAACCATACAAGATCCAACAAAACCTAAGTCAACTTTCTTCTCACCTCCGTAATATGAAAGCTCACGAATTGTATCATGTGTATATCTTTTTGATACATCGTCATTATGAACATCTGGATCAGCAATCATTGGTTCATCAATAATATCTAAATCAACTACAAACTCAGCATAATATTTTGCATCGTCATCTGGAGTAAGGGCTGGCTTTTCACCTGATCTAATTTCAGCTATCCTACTATCTGCTTTATCAATTAAACCTTGAAGAACTTTGTTCCCATTATCCATTCCCTTATCAATCATTATTTGGATTCTGCTCTTTGCTATTTCTAATGATTCAATCAGAGTTTCATCTTGAGAAATACAAATAGAAGCTTTAGCTTTCATTTCTGCAGTCCAATCGGTAAAAGTAAAGGCCTGATCAGCAAGTAAGGTTCCAATATGTACCTCGATGATTCTACCCTGGAAAACATTCTCTCCACCAAACTTTTTAAGCATCTGAGCTTGAGTAGCATGAACAACATCACGGAAATCCATGTAATCCTTCATAGCCCCTTTGAAAGTTACCTTAACAGACTCAGGAATAGGCATTGATGCCTCACCCGTCGCTAAAGCTAATGCTACTGTTCCTGAATCGGCACCGAAAGCAACACCTTTGGACATCCTGGTGTGAGAATCCCCTCCAATAATAATAGCTCTGTCATCGATAGTAATATCATTTAATACTTTGTGAATTACATCGGTCATTGAATGATAAACCCCTTTTGGGTCTCGCGCCGTAATCAAACCGAAATCATTCATGAACTTCATAAGTTTAGGAATATTTGCTTGTGCTTTTTTATCCCAAACCGAAGCAGTGTGACAACCAGATTGGTAAGCTCCGTCAACTATTGGTGAAATAACCGTGGCAGCCATAGATTCCAACTCTTGAGAAGTCATTAAACCTGTCGTATCCTGAGACCCTACAATATTTACTTTAACACGAACATCAGATCCAGAATGAAGTACTTTTCCTGGCGTAGTTCCAACTGCGTTTTTATTAAAAATCTTCTCAACCGCTGTTAAACCTTGTCCTTGTCCTTCGTGAGAGATCTCTTTTGATGGCGCATACACTGGTGGAATATCAATCCCAAGTGTAGCAGCAGCAAATGTCTGAAGCTTTTTTCCAAAAACTACAGCATAAGAACCTCCAGCTTTCATAAATTCTATTTTCTGTGGCGTAAATGCCGCAGAAACATCTTTCACTACAACTCCGTCTTTATATAATTTTTTCTCTTTTGTGTTAATTGTAAGAACTGTACCAGTAGCAATTGAATAAGTCTCTTCTAAAATTGGTTCTCCTTCTTTATCAACAACCGTATTTCCTTCATCATCTTTCTTCTTCACCCAGTTTTTGAGATCAAGACCAATACCTCCGGTAACTCCAACTGTTGTTAAGAAAATTGGAGAAATACCATTTGTTCCTGCAACTACTGGAGCGATATTAATAAAAGGCACATATGGGCTTGCTTGTTTACCAACCCATAATGCTACATTATTAACTCCTGACATTCTTGAGGACCCTACTCCCATAGTACCCTTTTCAGCAATTAACATTACTCTTTTATCAGGGTGAGCTGCTTGAATAGCTAATAATTCCTTTTGTTGTTCTTTGTTGTGCTCGAATAGACATTGGCCGTGTAATTGACGATCGGATCTTGAATGCGCATCGGCACCAGGTGAAAGTAAATCTGTTGAAATATCTCCAGTCCCTGCAACAAAAGTTACTACTTGAATTTCTTCATCAATATCCGGTAATTTTGTAAAAAACTCCGCCTGAGCATAACTCTCAATAATATCTTTTGCAATAAGACTTCCTGCTTTGAAAGCTATTTCCAGTCTTTCAGTATCTGCTTCGTATAAAAATACTTGTGTCTTAAGAACTTTTGCAGCTTGAAGAGCTATATTTTCATCATCTCCATCTAAAGCTAAATCAAGCAGAGCTCTGATAGAAGGTCCTCCCTTCATGTGGGATAATAATTCAAAAGCGTATTCTTGAGTAATTTCATCAATTACTGAATCACCTAAAATAATTTCTTTTAAAAATGCCGCTTTGACTACTGCAGCACTAGTTGTACCTGGCAAGACATTATAAATAAAGAAATGTAAGCACTGCTCTTTATTTTCGTTACCTTCTTTTATCTGAGCAATAACTTCGCTCAACAATTCCGCCCCATCAATTGGTAAAGGGTCCAATTCTTGATCTTTTCTTTCCTCTATTTGTTGTAGGTACTGTTTATATAATTCAAAAGCCATTGGCTATTGGGTTTTAATATTATTTGTCAAAGTGTAACTAAAAATACGAAAAAGTGTTGTTGAATGTCAAAGGAACAGCTAGCAAATACACTTAATAAGCCTTATTTTGAATCATTCTTATTAAGTTTAATGAATTTGATAATTTTTAAGAAAAAAAACCCCCGAAAATCGGGGGCTTAATATTAATTTCATTAATTATCCAGCTACAACTTCAAACTTGAATGTTGCAGCAACTTCTTTGTGTAATTTGATTTCTGCTTCATAAGATCCTAATTCAGATGGATTACCACCTAAAATCTTAATAGCCTTTCTATCAACTTGAACTCCTGAGGATCCTAAGGCTTCAGCAACTTGAATATTATTCACAGAACCAAAAATCTTTTTAGTTTCTCCTGCTTTCGCTGAAACCTTTACAGTTAATTCAGCAATTTTTGCAGCAATAGCTTCAGCATCTGCTTTTAATTTAGCATCTTTTTTAGCTCTCTGCTTTATTGTTTCTTCGTGCATCTTTTTAGCCGACTCAGTCGCTAAAACGGCAATACCTTGAGGAATTAAATAATTTCTACCGTATCCATTTTTAACAGATACGATTTCATCTTTAAAACCTAATGGCTGCATATCTTTTTTTAAAATTACTTCCATCGTTCAAATTATTTTAAGTTATCCGCAACATACGGTAATAAACCTAACTGTCGAGCTCTCTTAACAGCTGTTGACACTTTTCTCTGAAATTTCAATGAAGTTCCAGTAATTCTTCTTGGAAGAATCTTACCTTGTTCATTTAAAAATCGCAATAAGAAATCTGGATTCTTATAATCAATATGCTTGATTTTTTGTTTTTTGAATCTACAGTACTTTGATTTCTTAACCTCAATGGACGGAGGGGTTAAATATCTTACATCATCTGCCATAATTATGAAGCTTTAGAGGTTTTAGCGTTTTTTCCTTTCTTATTAAATTCGATAGCGTGCTTATCTAATTTCACAGTTAAAAAACGTAATAATCTTTCATCTCTGTTGTAAGCAATTTCTAACTCTCCAATCGCATTTCCTGGAGCTTTAAATTCAAATAAATGATAGAAACCTGTTGATTTCTTTTTAATTGGATAAGCTAACTTTTTAAGCCCCCAATTGTCTTCATTCACTATCTCGGCACCTTTTTCTTTCAAAAAGGTTTTGTAATCGTTCACCGTTTCTTTTAACTGTTCGTCTGAAAGAACTGGAGTCATCACAAAAATAGTTTCGTATTGATTCATTTGTTAAACAATTTGGTTATTAAATATATACTTCCGAAAATTCGGATTGCAAAGATACGATAATAAGTTTAAAGTTTAATAATTAAGCTAAAAAAACGAGCTGAAAAGTGTTTATTTACAATGAGAATGAGGAATTTCTCCTTTTCTCCAGTTCTTCCAGTTCTTCTGTTGCCTTCTCCCACTCTTCCATATTAACCATCAATTCCTTTTCAACTTGATTAAAAGTTTTAAATAAACCAGCGTCGGATGCACATTCGGGATCATTCATTTTTTTTTCTAATTCCGTCTTTTTTCCTTCTAAATCATTCACCCTATTCTCAGCAATTGTAACTCTATTGGATGCCTTTTTTATAAGTGCATCCAATTCTTTTTTAGACTTATACTGACTCGCTTGCGATGCTTTAGAAGTTTTTTGAGGTTTTGATTTAATTTCATTCAGCTCATTTAACTGGTTAATCTTTCTTTGCTCTAAAAAGAAATCTATACCTCCTGCATATTCCTTTATCGACTTATTTTTAAACTCGTAAACTTTATCTACCAGGCCTCGCAAAAACTCTCGATCGTGAGAAACAACTAAAATTGTTCCCGAATAATTCAGAAGGGCATCTTTTAGTATTTGCTTTGAAGGTATATCCAAATGATTGGTTGGCTCATCAAGAACTAATAAATTATAAGGTTCCAATAATAATTTACAAAGAGCTAATCTTCCTTTTTCCCCTCCTGAAAGTACTTTTACTTTCTTATCAATATCTTCCCCCTTAAATAAAAAGGAACCTAATAAATCTCTAATTTTTGTTCTGATTTCTCCCCTTGCGATATCATCAATAGTTTCAAAAACCGTTTTCTCTGAATCTAGCTCTTCTGCTTGATTTTGTGCAAAATAACCCAAATTAATATTATGCCCAAGCTCTATCTTTCCTTTACCTCTTATCGCCCCAACAATCATTTTTGCCAACGTTGATTTACCTTCTCCGTTCCTACCTACGAAAGCAATTTTTTCCTGACGACCAACAATGAAGTCAATATTTTCAAGAACTACTTTGTCATC
>PBJD01000032.1 GCA_002720635.1 Flavobacteriales bacterium
ACGGATTACCTTGGAATATAGTAATCAATGAGTCTTTGCCTGTGAATGAAAATGATTAACTTTTTTTGTGTTTTTTTGTTGAATTATTCATTTATCTTTGTACTGTAATTTTTACGTTCTTATGCTTAACAGAAGACATTTAAGAATTAAAGTTTTTCAGGCGATATATTCGTATTTTCGTGGTGCAAAAAACGACTTGAGTATCGGTGAAAGGGAGTTGCTCTCCAGTGTAAACAGAATTCATGAACTTTTTGTTCTTCATGCTTCAGTTTTCATAGAGCTCCGTGGATTTGCCTACAAAAGAATTCAAGAGCGAAAAAATAAACGTTTGCCCTCTCAGGAAGATTTAAACCCCAATTTGAGATTTGTAGAAAATGAGGTTTTAAAAGCTCTGTCAAATAGTCTCTCACTTCAAAAGAAAGTTGAGGAATATAAGATATCCTGGAATAATCATGGTGATGTAATACAAAAACTATTCAAATCTATAGAGGACTCTGATACATATGGTAAATATATGTCGGGAGAGAGTCTTGATCTTGAACAAGAAAAAAGCTTTTTAATAAAAATATATCGAGAATTTATTGCTGACAATGAAATACTGCAGGATTTTTTTGAAGAGAGAAGCATACATTGGTCTGATGACCATTATTTTGTGTGCGGATATATTGTTAAGTATCTAAAAGGTTTTCAAAGTAGATTCTTTCAAAATTTCAGACCTCCTGAATTGTTTAAAGATGTTGATGATGATATTGAATTTATTCAAACATTGTACCGATATACACTGTTGAATAGTTCAGCTTACCAGGATATCATCATGGATAAGGCAAAAAACTGGGAGGCTGATCGAATTGCTGTTGTTGATTTTATCTTGATGAAAATGGCTGTTTGTGAATTGGTGAAAATACCATCTGTTCCTATAAAGGTTACTTTAAATGAATATATTGAGTTATCAAAAACATACAGTACCCCAAAGAGCAGGGTTTTTATAAATGGAATTTTAGATAAAATTGTACCCGATTTAAAGCAAAAGGGAGAGATTAAAAAAATAGGTAGGGGCTTAATGAGTTGAAAATGAAAGGTTTGTTTTTATTTTTTTTAATTGTTGTATTGTCTTCATGTGGAGGCAAGGATAACCAAAAGATAGACTCTTCCATTGTTGTGAATAATTATTCAGCATTAGAGAATTTTAATCAAAAAAAAGGTGGACCAAGTATATTGTTCAATGAAACAGAATACGAATTTCCTCCTGTTAAACAGGGTACTGACTTGGAACATTCGTTTTACTTTGTAAACAACGGAGATGCTCCTTTAGTACTTACGAATGTTAAAGGTTCTTGTGGTTGCACAAATGTTGATTATCCTGAAAACCCTATAAATCCGGGAGATAAAGGTTTTATTAAAGCTGAGGTGAATAATTCCGGTAAACCAATTGGTAAAAAGTTTAGGGTAGGTATAATTGTAGAATCAAATGGGCAGGATTCAAAGATTCGATTAACTTTGAGGGGACTAACAACAGAAGATAAATAAATTTAAAAATTAAAACTGAATTATGAATACAATTTTATTACAGGCCGAAGGAGGTTCAAGTTGGCAAATGCCGTTGATGTTAGCTGCAATTTTTGCAGTAATGTATTTTTTTATGATACGACCACAAAAGAAAAAGGAGAAAGAGCTCGCTAAGAAGCGTGATGCTATAAAAAAGGGAGATGAAGTAGTTACGGCTGGAGGAATTCACGGAGTAATTCATGAAGCTCTTGAAACTGCCGTTGTAATTGTCATTGAAAATCATGGTCGATTAAAAATTGAAAAATCATCAATAGCTATAATCAACGGAGAAGGTGCAGATCCGAAAAGGAGGTAAGATAAAAAAACGATTCAATTAAAGGCCTGGTAACTTACCGGGCCTTTTTATTTTTCATCGCAGGGAAGGCATTTTTTTGTGCTTTTATAAAAGTCAACGCCCAAACCTGCTGCTGCATGAAAACCAATTGGATAGGTTTCAACATATCCATCAATAATTTTTGGTTTGGCATATCCACCCAGTAAACGAGCTCCACCATTAAGGAAAATTCGTTTATTTAAGTACCATTTCCTTTTTATTTCAATCTCAAAGTTCGGAGCCGTTAACCTGTACTTACCNCCATATAAAGGGATTCCTTCTTCCAGGGCGATGTACTCGTTATGAACTACGCCTTCGGGATGAGAAAAAGCAATACCACCACCTACCAGTATATCGAAATACTTTTTTTTCCACCCATAATAAGCCATAACCAGGTTATAGCCGTGTGTAATACTAAACGTATTAATTTCTGGAGTAGGATTTGTAAGATGTAGTTTGTGGTGGGTTGAACGCAAGCCTAAAAATCTTTTTTCAGTTTCAAATTCGAGCTTATAATCCCAATAAATAGGGACTTTAAAACCTTTTGTTGCATACCTTGCCCACAGTTCAATAGGATCGTGTCCTTCCTGCTGAATTTTCAAATAGGTAGGNATGTTATAAGCAGTTCCAAAATTCAGGTTGAAGTTTACACGGTAAATTTGTAGTTTTTTTTCCTGTTTTTNACTTTGACTNAAACACAGAAAGGATGAAATTATCAATATACTTAAAANTGTACTTCTCATTTAAGGCTATAATTTATGTATAGTTACTATATGAAAACGAAGTTGATATCCTCACGACTGCAATGACGTGACCACATACTGTAGGTATTTGCACCTGTGTTAAAAATAAGTATCTCATCACCCTCTTCAAGAATAGGTAAATCAATGGATTCGTAGAGAACATCACCCGCAAAACAAAGTGGACCAACAATTCGGTATTTTTGCTGGGTACCTTGCTTTCCAACTACCGAAATAGGGTAGTCTATTTTCATAGAAGAATAAATTTTTCGTAAAAACAAATCAGCGCCTACATGAATAAAAGCATTGTGTGACTCGGGAGTGTTTTTTGTAATGTATTCAACAGAAGAAGAAACAAAAGAATTGTTTTCGTGAATAAACTTGCCAAATTCCGTAACTATCTTTAATTCAGTTCTTTTGTGTTCTTTGTTTAAACCTTTTGTAAACTCCTTTAGGCCGTTTTCTTTTTCCAGTTCAAAGTCGATTCCTCCACCAATATCAAGTGTGTCAATAGGAGTNAATATCCCTTTTTCGATTCTGGTTTTGTTCACTTCTAAAATGAATTTTGAAAGTAATTTNTATGCTTTTAAGTTGGGTTCAAAATCAGATATTCCAGACCCAATATGAAAATGAATCGCAGTAAACTGATCGGATTCAGTTAAAACATTAAAAATTTCATCTTTTTTTGTGAAAGGAACACCAAACTTTGAGCTAATCTTCGAAACATTTAGATTTTTATCAGTGTCTACATCAATTAATGGATTTATTCGTAAGCCAAGTTTACAATTGAAGTATTTTGGATAACGCTTTATTTCCTCCAGACAATTTACATTTATCAGAGCATCTTTTAGATTTTTATGGCAATATAAAATTTCATTTTTTGTTTTTACTGGTGAGTCAAAAACAATTTTGTTCGATGGAACTCCGGCTTTTTGAGCAAGCTTAACTTCTTCAATAGAGGCTGCTTCTAAACCAAACCCTTTACTGGCTATGTATTTTAATACCTCTGGATGACTATTGGTTTTAATAGCAATTGCGTGCAATGTATCACTTGGAAAGAATTCCTTTAAGAGATTTAGTCGATAGTTTAGTGACTCCTTTAAATAGAAGTAATTGGCTTTATCACTCGTCAACCCCTTTAATTTTGCTTCAGCTAAAGTTTTCTCAGCAATTGATTTACTGATTGCTCTCAAATTCTATTAATTTTTGTTGTATAATAGCAATAATTCTTTTCTCAATTTCAAAAGTATCGCCACCTCTATTGTGAATATTTACAATATTATTTGCTCCAATTGCCAATCGTAAAAAAGATTTNTCACCATAGGCAACAGGCTGACCAATAAAAACNCTTTTAGTGGGCAGGCCAGTGTGATCGTCTTCAACCATTGAGAAAAATAAACTTCTCATTTGTTGATGATTTAACTTGCCGTTTTTTCCTTTTACCTGGAAAGATATTATTGTCGGATTGGTTTTACTTTGATCAGGCATGAGAATAAATTCATTNTATTTACTCAATTCTTCGTTAACAAACCTGTTCCAATTGGTAATTACTTTTTGTATGTTCTCCTGACCAATACTTCTCAGTGCGTATATCGACTTAATTGTCACCAGCCATCTACAAACTCCTCCTTTGTTAATTTCTGAAGATAAATTTGTTTTCAATCGAAGCCTTTCAGGGATATCGTATTTGGAGAACACTTTGNTAAATAAATTAAAATGTTCTAACTCATCAAGGTGTTCAATTTTACTAATCCATTTTTCTGGAATCAATATTGCTCCACAAAATGGAGGAGCCTGATAAAATTTAGAGCCCGTAATCATAACTGAAACCCCTTTACTTATTAGTTTTTCAATCAATTCCCTGGAGTGTCTGAATTGACACATGTCAACATTCCAGAGAACATTATCAGCATCCAGTTCATCAATCCATGAAAGGTTGTCCTCAATACCTGATTTTGAACCAACAACTAAGCTTACTATAATACTTTTCTCAGGGTTTGACTTGATAAGTTCTCTAAGTTGACTTTTAGGATCTTCAATGGTTCCCTCAGCACATCGAGCACTTAAATATTCAGTTTTAACAAAAGCAGAATCAATAATCGATTCTCCTTTNGNTNNTGTNTTTCNAAATTGATTGGTTGCGGAAAAATATTTTCCTTGCCCGGCATTAATTGTTCCAGAACCAAGTTCCTCAATACAGGTAATGATATTTAAAATCCTTTTTTCGGGAAAAAGCTCTCTTGAAAATAAAAGAGGGAAATAAACTACATCTGTACCTGATGGCCCGAAAAACACTTCATAATCAGTTTCAGTAGTGTCTGATATTTCAATTTTTATCCCATTTTCAACTTCACTAACCAGGTTAACCCAGTCCTCCTCGGTTGAAACACCACCAATTTTATCTGCTAAATAATCAATGTGCTCATTTGTAATCAGATTACATGTGCATGAACCTCTGTTTGTTAAACTTTCATCCGAAAAATCAATTCCGTAATTTGATAAACCATTGTCATTCAGCGTGGTTCTTTCATCAGTCCCNCTTAATAAAAGTTCAATAATTTCTTGCTTTGTGGCAGTCATCAATCCATTTTAAATTAGGCATTTCAAATATAACATAAGAATTCAATATATCTTTGAATAATGGCATCGAATCCTGCTGAACATTTTTTAAATCTCCTCAAACTCCTATCCATGGAACAGGCTGAGGATTTATCTCAATATCAAAAGAAAATGCAGAGCACATCATTTAAAGAGCGAAGAGCGAATGGTGTNCTTTGGCATCCNTGTACTGTTGAAGAACGAAATTATGATTCAGGAGAACGATTGATTTTAAAAATTCGAAAATCTAGGGAGCATAATTATAACCACAGTTTTTCAAGTGGTAAGTTGGTAGAGGTTTTTGCTTTTTCAGATGAGACCGCATCATTAAACGGAGTGATCAATAAGGTTAAGGATGATACTATGTTTGTTACTTTGAATGCTGACGATTTTCCAAATTGGATTGACTATGGAAAACTTGGAATTCANTTGCTTTTTGATGATAGGAGTTATAAAGAAATGACGTGGGCATTAAATGAGCTGATGAAAACAGACTCTAAAAGACGACTTGAACTTCAGGAAAAAATTTTAGGCTTTGCAGAACCTTCTTTTGTCCAGCGAACTTATTCAGGCCTATCTGTTTTAAATGAAAGCCAAAAAGATGCTGTGTCTAAAGTGCTTTCAGCTCAGGATTTTGCAATTATTCATGGTCCCCCCGGAACAGGTAAAACCACTACTTTAATTGAGGCTATNAAGGAGGTTTTAAAAAAGGAAGCACAAGTATTGGTTTGTGCCCCGAGTAATGCTGCTGTTGATCTGTTAACTGAAAAACTTTCTCAACAAGGAGTTTCAACGGTTAGAATNGGACACCCGGCAAGAGTTGACGAGGATATTTTAAATCACACCCTTGAATCAAAAACAGCGCAGCATAAAGACTTTAAATTGCTCAAGGAAGTCAAGAAGAAAGCTCAGGAGTATTTTAAATTGGGTGGCAAATGGAAAAGAAATTTCGGGAATTCCGAGCGTGAACAGCGTAAGATTATTCTTCATGAAGCAAGAGGTTTAAAAAAAGATGCCGATAGAATTCACAATGATATCCTGGANGATGTTTTATTTTCCACAAGAGTAATAACAGCGACATTGGTTGGAGCAAATCATCCTAAATTAAAGANAGTCAAATTCACTACTTGTTTTATTGATGAGGCTGGTCAGGCGTTGGAACCTGCTTCATGGATTCCAATAATCAAATCCGATAAGGTGATTTTTGCAGGAGACCATTTACAATTGCCACCAACGGTTAAATCTTTCAAGGCTGGAGAGGGGGGATTAAAAGAGACTTTGTTTGAGAAGGCAATTAAAGGGAATAAAGCAGATGTTTTACTAAATGAGCAGTACAGGATGAATGAAAAGATTATGTCATTTTCCAGCAAACAATTTTATAAAGGAATTTTGAAGGCCAATGAAAATAATGCCCAACAGAAAATATATCCTGAAGATAGCGTTGTTGAGTATGTGGATACTTCAGGAACAGGTTTTTTTGAATCGCAACATCCAGAGACGAAAAGTTCGTTTAATAAAGAAGAAGCGAATNTTGTCTTTAAGCACTTAAATGCATACATCGAAGAAATTGGCTTAAGTGGATATGAATATCCTGAATCAATAGGAATTATTTCACCATATAAAGCACAAATTCAGTTGTTAACGAAAATGCTTGATTCGTCAGATTTTGATTTAAAAATTAAAAATCGAATAACCATAAACACAGTTGATGGTTTTCAAGGGCAGGAAAGAGATGTTGTTTACATTTCCTTAGTTAGAAGTAATGACTCGGGTGATATAGGCTTTTTATCCGATGAAAGACGAATGAACGTTGCACTTACAAGAGCTAAAAAAAAACTTGTTGTAATAGGAGATAGTGGAACAGTTGCCGTAAAAAATAAATTTTATAATAATTTTCTTGACTATATTCATGAGATTGATGCCTACAGAAGTGCTTTTGAATATATGTATGATTAANTCATGATTTTTCTTTTCCTAAATTAGTTTTATGAAGATCTTTTCAGTGGTTTTATTTTTTATCCTTTCAGAAATTTCTTTCGGACAAGATTTTAAATTGAAGTCTTTTTCTAATGTTGATGGATTACCGCAATCACAGGTATACGATATCGAAGAGGACCATAACGGGAACTTGTGGTTGGCAACAAGAGGTGGCGGAATTGCAAAATTCGACGGTTTAAAGTTTAAAGTGTTTACAACACAGGATGGGTTGATTAATAATTTTGCTTCAGCAATTTTTCACGATTCTAAAGAAAATATATGGATAGGAACATCCAATGGCATTTCATTGTACAATGGAATTCGGTTCAGAAACTATAAGCTCGAGGGGCAATCCTTCAAAGTATCTGTTTCTTCTATAGCAGAGAATAAAAAACAGGAATTGTTTTTTGGTACGGATAATGGGGTTTACAAAAGAATTGGTGGNAAAAACCTGAATATCTCCAAAGAAATTGGTCTGTCTGGTAATAGNGTTATGGATGTTTTTGTGGATGATGCGCAAAATGTATGGGTAGCGCATAATAAAGGTTTTACCAGATTTAAAGAAGGAGATGTAAATCAATTTACCGATGACGTTTTAAGTACAGTTTCGCCTCAGTGTTTTACGGAAGGTCTTCATCAAAATATTTGGGTGGGAACTTACGGAAAGGGTTTAATTAAAGTTAGAGGAGATAAATACAACTTTGTACCTGAAACGGATGGATTGATTGTTTTAGATGTTTATTTTGAGAATGATATTTTGTGGTTATCAACTTCNAAGAACGGAGTATTGCTCTATGATATAAAAAGAAAAGTCTTAAAGCCGATAAAGGACTATAAAAATCTTCCTACCACCAATTGCAGAAAAGTTTTTAAGGATTCCTGGGGTGGAAAATGGATTGGTACTTCAGGTGGAGGGTTGTTAAAGTATAGCCAACCTGAAATTATCAGTTTTAATAAAAATCAAGAGCAAATTGTAAAACATATTTATACTGTTGCGACTTCATTGGATTCTGGTATCTGGTTTTCTACAAATGCTCGGAAATTATTCAAATTGAGTGATGGTGAGTTTGAAGAGTATGGGTTAGATAAAAATATATATCCGTTAAAAATAAAAAAGATTTTAGAAGATAGTCAGGGGAGATTATGGCTTGGGACGGAGGGTAATGGAGTTATGCTATCAGATAACGGAAACACAAAGATGTTGAGAGAAGGGAAGGAGTTGGTTTCAAGTTTCATAAAAGATATCGTTGAGGATAAGCAGGGTCGTATATGGGTTGCGACAACGAATGGNCTAACTCGATTTTCATCGAATTTATCGAGTTTTGAATCTTATACAAAACAAAATAAACGCATTCATTTTAATAGGCTTTCTTGTCTTCATGTTGATAGATCCAACAGATTGTGGTATGGAACTCGTGGTGGGGGAATAGGTTGTATTTCGGATTCAGGATATACAGTAATTGATAAAAATAATGGGCTGTCTGATGAGATTGTTAGAGATATAACAGAAGATAAGTTAGGTAATTTATTTATTGTGACCGCTAACGCTGGTGTCGATTTTATTAATATCTACTCAGAGGAGATTACTGTAGATCAGATTCATAAAAAAGACGGATTAACCTTCACTAATGTTTATAGTGTATTTTGTGATGAGAATAATGATTTGTGGTTGGGAGGGACNAAAGGTGTTCATAGAGTAATTAAACCAACGAGAAATGAAAAAGAAATACGTCACTATGGTCATCTGGAGGGGTTTACGGGTGGTGAAACAAATCAAGGTGCTGTATGTTCCGATCTTAATGATAATATCTGGTGGGGAACAACAAATGGTGTAATGAAAAAGCCCAATTTTGATCTAAAAAGAAATCGAAAACCGCCAAAAGTATCTATTTCCTCGGTAAATCTTTTTTATGAGAATATTCAAGGAACTCCCTATGAACCAAAAATTTTGAATTGGTACAACCCAAATAACCTGGTATTTAAATTCAAAGACAATCACATTGGGTTTGAATTGGATGGTAATGATTTATCTCATCCTGAGGGGATAAAATATTTTTGGCGACTAGATGGAGGAGATGGCAGATG
Organism: Flavobacteriales bacterium; assembly: GCA_002720635.1. Taxonomy (GTDB): domain Bacteria; phylum Bacteroidota; class Bacteroidia; order Flavobacteriales_C. Next base: position 9,280 of record PBJD01000032.1, read on the forward strand.
GTCGCCATTGGTATCACAAAATCAGGTTTTTTTCAGCAATCTTTTACCTGGTAGATATATTTTCCAGGCAAAGGCAGTAAATAAAGACGGTTTGGAAAGTGAAATGTTGGAGTTTTATTTTGCTATATCAGCGCCGTTTTATTACAAAATATGGTTCTGGATGTTAGTAATTTTGCTTCTGGGAGTAGTAGCTTATTTTTTAATAAAAAAGCGTATTTATCAAATTAAAACCAAGGCAAATGAGATTGCAGCAAAGTTGAAATTAGAGAAAGAAGTTCTTGAAATGGAGCAAAAAGCACTTCGGCTTCAAATGAATCCTCATTTTATATTTAATGCACTGAACGCTATCCAGGATCAAATTAGAGCTGAAAACAATAAGGGGGCACGACACAGTTTGAACAAGTTTTCTAAACTCATGCGTCAAATACTGGATAGCTCAAGAACAGATTATATTTCCCTGGAGTTGGAGCTGAATATTTTGGACAATTATTTAAATATAGAAAAACTAACCAGAAACAATTCGTTTGAATACTCTTTAGATGTAGATTCGGAAATTGACATTGAGGAAGAGGGTATCCCACCAATGATGATACAGCCATTCATGGAAAATGCAATAATTCATGGTATTGCAGGTATTGAGTCGATTGGCAAAATAAATGCTTCATTTTCAATAGATGAAAATTTTTTATACGTAAAAATTGAAGACAATGGAGTGGGCATAAAGAAAGCAAAGCAACTAAAGTCACAAAAATTGCAACAACATAAATCTGTAGCTTTGGAAGTTATTCAAAATCGTTTACAAAATTTATCCAATGGAGAGTTTTCGTCTCATTTTTCAATGGAAGATAAACTCAGCGGTGATAAAGTTTCAGGAACAATAGTTCAGTTAAGAGTAAAGCGTCAAGTAGTTTGGTGATCTAATTCAGCAAGTTCCCAAATTTTATCAGACTCAATTATTTTTCTCAAATCACTTTTTCCATTACATAGATTAACCATAGCTTTTGCTATGGTTTCCGCATGAATTCCTCGGTATTTTTTGAGTGGACCTTTCAATAAAGGGTTAATTATAAAACTGAGCATTTTACCTAATGTTTCTCCAACTCGCTTTTCTTTTCTCGGACCCATTATCATAGCAGGTCTTAGGAGATAAGTGTTTGGTATTTCCATTTCCATTACAGATTCTTCCATTTCACCTTTTGTTTTAGTGTAAAAAACTGAGCTTTTGGAATTTGCACCAAGAGAGGACATTACAGCTATGTTGTCTATTCTATTTTCTCTGCACAGCTGAGCAGCTGTGACAGGAATACCGAAGTCAATATCTCTGTAAAGTTTTTTATTTGGAGTTTTGTTGTTTGTAGTACCAATACATACATACACCTCATCAGCTTTAAAATACTCTTTTTGTTCTTCGAGGTTGAGTAAATCGCATTCAAAAACGTGTAGCTTGTCATTATGTATTTCCAGCTTCCGTCTTGCAAAAACAATAATTTCATCATACTCAGAGTTGTTTAAAAGCTGCTCAAGAACATAGCCTCCTGTAAGTCCTGTTGCGCCGAGTATTATAGCTGATTTTTTCAATTTTATTTGGTTATATGTACTTGATAGAAAAAGACAAACATTTAGATGACCTAATTTGATTCCCGAAATTAATGTAAATAATTTTCGCATTGCAGAGAAAACTTAATTTTCCTCTTGGTTTGAAGATGCATCTTTGTCTTTTTTGGGTTTGAATTCGTAAACAATGTCTATTGGTGATTCTGATTTAAAATTACCTTGTTCTTTGCGAATTTGATCTTCTGTTTTCCAGTAATCCTCTCCATATTTCCATTCATTTATGAAATTCTCATCTGAAACTTGAGTTATTGTTGGTTGTGGTCCTTTTTTCCTAAAGTATAAAGCAAGCACAACACCAATCATAAATCCTGAGAAATGCCCTTCCCAACTTATTTTTGGATCAGTAGGAAACATACCCCAGATCATGCTGCCATACACAAAAACGGTGGCCATGCTTAACCCAAGTAGATTTCTGTTTTTTTTAATAAAACCGCTAATTGTTATGAATCCAAATAACGCATACACTATACCCGATGCTCCGATGTGATTTGCAGATCTTCCAAAACTCCACAACCAAGCCCCAGTCCCAACAAATAACCAGAAGGAAATTTTATATGACAGGTCTTTATAGTAGTAAAATAAGGCTGTGCCCAGGAGCAATAGAGGGATGGAGTTATTGACAATATGCCCAAAATCAATTGAGCCATCCGATAGGTGAGTACTATGGAAAAAAGGATGGGTTATGATGCCAATTAACCCATCTATCTCTCTTGGGCGAATACCAATTTTAACACTGTTTTCAATTTGAACTCCATAAAGCCAAACTCCCCAGCAGATGGCTAGGAAAATTAAAGGCCAGAAGGCGTAAACCCATATGCCAATTCGCTTATTGTTCACTTTATTAAATTACACGATAATGCTGAATATTCAGTGAGATTAATATTAAAGTTAAAAAAATAAGATTTTATGTTTTAAATTGATTTGATCAAGGGTGGGATTAGTTTCCTTAGTCATAACTTTTATTTCCATTTTCATTTAAATGGATTAGAAAACTTTTTATTTTTGACAAATGAATCATCAGAGAGAGTTTTTAAAAATGCAATAATTTCTTGTTTTTCTTTATTGGTTAGATGTTGTCCTCCATTAAGTACATTGGCGATTTTTGAATCAACAGTGATGCTTTGATTAATTCCCTCGCTATAAAAATCCAAAACTTCTTCAAGTGTATTAAACCTGCCATCATGCATATAAGGGGCAGTATATAAAAGATTTCTTAGGGACGGTATTTTAAACTTTCCATAATCTGATAATATATTATTATTTCCACCAAGCCCTTTGTCTTTAAATGAGATATGTAACATTGCCGTATCAAGACCATTGTTACTAAATTTACCTGTCGTTCCCAAGGCGTTTCCATCAGTAGTATGGCAGTGTAAGCAGTTGCCTTTTGTTTGATCGTTAACATGATTAAAGCCTGCTAGCTCCTTCGCTGTAAAATAAGCCTGGCCTCTCAGAACACTATCATATTTAGAGTTTGCAGATATTAAAGCTCTTTCAAATTGAGCAATGGATTTAGCAATTAAGAAACTATCAATTTTTGCGTCTCCAAAAGCCTTTTTAAATTTCTGTTTATAAAAAGGCGACTTAGATATTCTTTTTTCCGCTTCCAGCCAATTTAACCCCATTTCTTTTGAATGGCGAACAGGATGGAGAACTTGTTCTTCAATTGTCTTAGCTCTTCCGTCCCAGAACATTTTTGGATACCAGGCCAAATTGAAAAGAGGCATAGAATTTCGAGAGGTTAGATTGTCGTTAACTCCTTTACTAAACCTTAAATTGTCTGAAAAAGCACTTGATTGCTGGTGACAAGATGCACAAGAGATTGATGAATCGATGCTTAAAATTGGGTCGTAAAACAAGTGTCTACCGAGGTCATAACCCAAATGCGTAGGGTTATTTGTTGAACTATATGGTGGCGGGAAAAATTTAGGCCTTTCCTCAAAATAATCTTGAAATTCTTTAAAACTGTAAATAAGCGTGCAAAGAATAATAGCAGAAATCCACGACTTCATTCTACTTTTTTAAAATCAATTTAAAAGTTTCCTTTTGATGATTCGTTTGAATGGTTAAAAAATAAACCCCATCCTCTTGGTTGTTTATATCGATAAAAAATTTCGTAGGTATATTTTTCCAGGTTTTTAGAACTTTACTATTTGCGTCCGTTAAAACCATATTTTCAATAATATGATAACCTTCTTTTTTCTGAGTTTCAATATTTACTCTTCCGGTAGTTGGGTTGGGAGAGACGTTAAAATACTTCGCTTGCTCAACAGTTTGAACAGTATGAATCATTGTCCGCCTCACCATTAAATTATCAATGATCCAACCATCCATTTGTTCATCTATTGAATCGGAAACAAAGGTGAATCTTAATGTTAAATTCGTTAAAGTACCTAACCAGTTTCCATCAAAACAGAGCCAAACATCATTAAATGAAGAGTCGATACCTGAGAAACCTGTTTCTCCGTTTACCAATGTGTCTATGGTATTGTATCCATAGAAGTTGTAGATATATGGAGAGTTAAATACATTTTCCCAGGTTGCTCCTGAATCAATTGAAAACTCAATATATCCTCCATCTTTTTTTCTTGTTGTATGCATTTGCTGCATCCATTGAATATCCAGAATAGAGCGCCAATTATAAACGAACACCCCGGGTAAATCAATGGTAAACGAAGATTTATTATTTACAGGGTAGGTTCCTGATATTTTTGTTGTTAATGCATTTGGCTCGGAAAAAGATGTAAGGAAAGATTTATCGGGTTTCCCAATCTGCCATATATTGGTTGTAGAATTATCAATGTGAATTTCAAGAGAATCTGGACATATCGTTGAGTTATAATCTTCATCACACCAACTAGACAAGGCGTCTTTACCATCAAAGTACCTTAAAAATTCTTGGGCATGGGTAGAAGTAAAGGTTAATAGCGCTGATAAAGCGATTACTAGTTCTTTCATTTTAATTTGGATTAAGGAAGCTTAAGTATACAATATAATTAAAATAAATTATGTTTTACCTTTTAATATATCGAGGTTTTTTCAAACAAACATTTCAATATCCTCTATTTCCTTGCTTTTCAGGCGATTTAGTCTTATTTTTGCCCTCGATTTTTATTAAGCACTGTTTTAATGCAGTAAAACATTGTTTATCAATAATTTAAAACAACCATTGAACGCTGCATCGTTTAGTGTACAAGTATTAAAACTATGTCAAAAGGACAAGTTACTGGAATCGAAGATTTCAATTGGGAAGGTTTAGGTAAGCATGATGAAATTTACACAGCTGAACAAAAAGCTGAATTAGAAGCTGCCTACGGCGATACGGTGAATTCAATTGCCGCTCACGAAGTAATCGAAGGAAAAATCGTTAACAAATCTAAAAGAGAAGTTGTTGTAAACATCGGATACAAATCTGAAGGTGTTATTTCAATCTCAGAATTTAGATACGATCCTGATTTAAAAGAAGGAGATTCTATTGAAGTTTACGTTGAAAACCCTGAAGATAAATCAGGACAATTAGTGCTTTCTCATCAGAAAGCTAGAGCGTTAACCGCATGGAATAAAGTTAATACTGCACTTGAAGAAGAGCATATTATTAAAGGTTATGTTAAGTGTAGAACAAAGGGAGGACTGATTGTTGATGTTTTTGGAATCGAGGCTTTCTTACCTGGTTCTCAAATTGACGTTAAACCAATTAGAGATTACGACGTTTACGTTGGTAA